>JAJXZW010000005.1 GCA_021779855.1 Actinomycetes bacterium | reverse complement strand
ACCGCGCGCCCCCGCCCTCGGCCCGCTCCGACGCCGTGGCCGACGCCCGCCGGGCGCTCGCGCGCGACCCGCTCTGTCGGGGCGGGGCGGCGTGTGCCACCACGACGGTGCGCGCGCGGCCGCTGGGGGCGACCTTCGTCGCGGTCGAGGTGCGCGCCCCGGGGGCCGCGTGCCGACTCGGCGTCGTCGACTTCTTCGACGCGCGCCGCCTGGTCACCACGAGCGCGGCGCTCGAGCCCTTCAGCCGCTCGGGGGTCGCCGCACTGCGGGTGCGCGCGGACGGCGCGGTCGTGCTCGACTACGCGGTCGCGCCCCGGCGCGGGGCGACCTGCGCCGCGGTGCGCGCGACGCCGCGCGCGACGTTCGCCTACGCCCTCCAGGGCGGCACCGTGCTCGTGGTGGCGGGTCGCGCACCCGCCGCGCCGGCGCGCGTCGTGGGCTCCGGGGGCGCCGGGGGCGCCGGCTAGGGGGCGAGGCCGAGCACCTCGGCCCACGAGGGCGACGGGGTGGTCCGCGGGGTGAGCGCGAGGAGCGACCGATGGCGCACGGCGCCCTCGAGGACCCCGAGGCCGTAGGCGAGGTCGTCGAGGAGGGCGAGGGGCACGTCGAGGGGCTGGACCCGGCTGCCCCGGAGGCGCGCGGCGAGCCCCACGGCCAGCACCGCGAGGGCCCGACGGCGCAGCCGGGGGTGGAGGGTCGCCGCGAGGAGCCCGATCCCGTAGGTGCGCACGAGGGCGCGCGCCAGCGGCCCGGCCGCGCGCGCGACGTTGCCGCCGACGACCACGAGTGCCGCCCGCTCGGGGTGCTCGACGCCGGCGAGGGGTCCCCGGCGGGCCCGCTCGAGGGCCCGGGCGAAGACCGACGCGCCGAGCGAGGGCGACCCGGCGAGCAGCCCGCCCCAGGCGGCGAGGGTGAAGCGGTCGGCCCGGATCGGGGCGAGGCGCTCACCGTGGCGCTCGGCCAGCGGCGCGCTCGTGAGCCCGTAGACGCGCCGCTGGCGCCACCACGCCCGCCAGGTCGGCCGGGCCGGGTGGGCGATCACGACCGCGGGCAGGTAGCGCACGAGCCAGCCCGCGTCGAGCACGCGCCAGACGAGGTCGACGTCCTCGCCGATCGGGAGCGTCGGGTCGAAGCCGGTGCCCAGCGCCTCGCGGCGCACGAGCAGACAGGCGCTCGGCACGAAGGTCACCGGGCCCCGGGGGTCGACGAGCGCCGGGGACGCGCCCTGGTCGAGCGCGCCGTGGCGGTGCTCGTAGCCGGCGCGCAGCCCCGGCCCGGCCGGGCCGACCACCCGGGGGGCCACCGCGCCCAGGCGCGGGTCCTCGAGCGCCGCGCGCAGCCGCCCCAGGGCGTCGGCGGGGTCGGCCAGGATGACGTCGTCGTCGACGAAGGCGACGACCGGCCGCGCGGTCGCCGCGACGCCCGCGTTGCGCGCCGCCGACGGCCCCTCGTGGCGCTCCAGGGTGACCAGGGCCGCCCCGGCCGCCGCGCAGGTCGCCGCGAGCCCCGGGTCGTGGCTGCCGTCGTCGACGACGGTGACCGAGATCCCCCTCAGCGCGTCGAGCAGGCCCGCGAGCGCGGCGGAGCCGCCGCGCGTGGGCACCACGACGTCGACGTCGTCGAGGGGGAGGGGCCCCCCGACGCGGGGGTGCACCAGGCCCCGCTCGAGCATCACCCGGGCCAGGGCGCCCTCGCCGGGGGCGACGGGGACGCCCGCGCGCCAGCGCTCGAGGGCCGCGCGGCTCGCCGCGGGCAGGCGCAGGAGGCGCCAGGGCTGGCCGCCGGCCACGAGGTCCGGGCCGATGAAGCGGGCGCGCGGGTCGGGCTCGACGACGGTGCCGGCGGGGACCGGGTGGTCGTGCGGGTCGGGGGCCACGCCCGAGTCTCCCACCGGCGGGCCGCGCGGCGGCGCGCCGGCGCGTCAGAATGGGGGCCGTCGAAGGAGGCACCGTGACCCCACCCCCCGCGCGAGGCGAGACGACCCTCGAGGTCGGCGAGCCCGAGGAGCTGCTCGTCGAGGAGATCTCGATCGATGGCCTCTGTGGCGTCTACTAGCCCGGCGCCGGCCCCGGCCTTCGACGCCGCGCGGCCCTGGCGGCTCGGCCCGGAGGTGTCGCTGCGCCCGGAGCCCTTCGGGGCGCTCGCCTACCACCACGGCAGCCGCCGGCTGGTCTTCGTGAAGTCGGCCGGCCTCGTCCGCGTGCTCGAGCGCCTCGGGGAGTACGCCACGGCCGGCGACGCCCTCGACGCCCTCGTGGCCGTGGGTGAGCGGGCCCGCTACGAGCGGGCCCTCGCCGCCCTCGCCGCCGGGGGGCTGATCGGTGTCGGCTGAGTCGGGCCTGCGCGACCGGCTCGAGGGCGGGCTCAGCGCCCCGATCTGCCTGACCTGGGAGCTGACCTACGCGTGCAACCTCGCCTGCACGCACTGCCTCTCCTCGTCGGGCCGGCGCGACCCGGACGAGCTCACGACCGCCGAGGCACTGGCCCTGGTGGACGAGCTGGCGGCGATGCGGGTCTTCTACGTCAACGTCGGCGGGGGCGAGCCGATGATCCGCCGGGACTTCTTCGACATCGTCGAGCACGCCGTCGAGCGCCGCGTCGGGGTCAAGTTCTCGACCAACGGGACGCGCCTCGACGCGGCCGCGGCGCGGCGGCTGGCCGCGATGGACTACCTCGACGTCCAGGTCTCGATCGACGGGGCCGACGCCGCCACGAGCGACCGGGTGCGCGGCGCGGGCAGCTACGCGGCCGCCCGGCGCGCGATGGACCACCTGGCCGGGGCGGGCTTCTTCGGCTTCAAGGTCTCGGTCGTGGTGACCCGCGAGAGCGTCGAGCAGCTCGACGCGCTCGAGGCGCTGGCGGACGCCTACGGCGCCCAGCTGCGCCTCGCGCGCCTCCGCCCCTCGGGCCGGGGCGTCGCGGTCTGGGACGCGCTGCGCCCCACGGCCGCCCAGAACCGCCGGCTCCACGCGTGGCTCGTCGAGCGGCCCCACGTGCTCACCGGCGACTCCTTCTTCCACCTCTCGCCCCTCGGCGCGCCCCTCGAGGGGCTCAACCTCTGCGGCGCCGGCCGGGTGGTCTGCCTCATCGACCCGGTCGGCGACGTGTACGCCTGCCCCTTCGTGATCCACGACCGCTTCCGGGCCGGCAACGTGCGGGACTCGGGCTTCGGGCCGCTCTGGCGCGAGAGCGCGCTCTTTTCCGAGCTGCGCGCGCCCCACAGCCCGGGGGCCTGCGCGAGCTGCGGCAGCTACGACGCCTGTCGCGGGGGGTGCCTGGCGGCGAAGTTCTTCACCGGCCTCGAGGCGAGCGACCCCGACCCCGAGTGCGTCTTCGGCCACGGCGAGCGCCGGCTCGCGACGACCCGCGTCGAGCTGCGCCCGGCGCCCTCGGTCGACCACTCGCGCGCGGTCGCCCTCGGCGGCCCCGGGCGGCTTCGGTAGTCTCACCCCGGGAGGTCGCGTGGCGCGAGGGTGGTTCGAGACGGTCGCGGTCGCCGAGGAGCGCGCCCGACGGCGCCTGCCCCGCTCGGTCTACGGCGCGATCCTCGCCGGCGCCGAGAAGGGCCTCTCGTTCCGGGACAACACGGCGGCCTTCGACGAGCTGGGCTTCGCGCCCCACGTCGCGGGCGCCGCGCCCGCGCGCCGCCTCGCGACGACGGTCATGGGCCTCGAGGTCGCGATGCCGGTGCTGCTCTCGCCGACCGGGGTCCAGGCGGTGCACCCCGAGGGCGAGGTCGCCGTCGCCCGGGCCGCCGCCGCGCGCGGGGTGGCGATGGGGCTGAGCTCGTTCGCCAGCCGCTCGCTCGAGGACGTGTGCGCCACGGGCGCGCCGGTCCTCTTCCAGGTCTACTGGGCGGGGGGGCGCGAGCGGATCGAGAGGCGCCTGGCGCGCGCCCGGGCCGCCGGCGCGCGCGGGCTGATCGTCACGCTGGACTGGACCTTCAGCCACGGGCGCGACTGGGGGAGCCCCTGGATCCCCGAGCGGCTCGACCTCGCGGCGATGGCCCGGCTCGCGCCCCAGGCGCTGGCGCGCCCGGCGTGGCTCTACGCCTACGCGCGCGCCCGGCGGCTGCCCGAGCTCACCACGCCCAACATGGCCGTCGACGCCGAGCCCGCGCCGGGCTTCTTCGCGGCCTACGGCGAGTGGATGGCGACCCCGCCGCCCAGCTGGGACGACCTCGCCTGGCTGCGGGCGGCGTGGGACGGGCCGTTCATGGTCAAGGGCGTGAGCCGCGTCGACGACGCCCGGCGCGTGCTCGACCTCGGCGCGACGGCCCTGTCGGTCTCGAACCACGGCGGGAACAGCCTCGACTCGACGCCGGCGCCGCTGCGCTCGCTGTCGGCCGTGGCCGAGGCGGTCGGCGACCGGATCGAGGTGCTGCTCGACGGGGGCGTGCGCCGCGGCGGCGACGTCGCCAAGGCCCTGGCCCTGGGCGCGCGGGCCGTGATGATCGGGCGCGCCTACCTCTGGGGCCTCGCCGCCAACGGCCAGGCCGGGGTGGAGAACGTCCTCGACATCGTGCGCGGGGGCCTCGACTCGGCCCTGCTCGGACTGGGCCGGGCCGACGTGGCCGAGCTCGGGCGCGACGACGTCGTCGCCCCGCCCGACTTCTTCCGGCGGCTGGGCGGATGAGCCGGGTCGCCGTCGTCACCGGCGCCGCGCGCGGCATCGGGGCGGCCACCGTCGACGCCCTGGTGGGCGCCGGCTACCGGGTCGTGGCGGTCGACCGGTGCCGGGACGTCGTCGGCGTGCCCTACCCCATGGCCACCCAGCGCGACCTCGACGCCGTCGTCGCGCGCCACGGGGAGGCCGTGCTCGGGCTCGTCGGCGACGTGCGCAGCGCCGCCGACATGCGCCTCGCGGTCGAGACGGCGACCCTGCACTTCGGCCGGCTCGACGCGGTCGTCGCCGGCGCCGGGGTGATGGCCGCCGGCGGGCCGGTCTGGGCGCTCGAGGACCAGGCCGTCGACGCCGTGTGGAGCGTGAACGTGCTGGGCGTGCGCCGGCT
The DNA here is from genome assembly GCA_021779855.1 of Actinomycetes bacterium. GTDB lineage: Bacteria > Actinomycetota > Acidimicrobiia > Acidimicrobiales > RAAP-2 > RAAP-2. The sequence continues at coordinate 101,802 of JAJXZW010000005.1, read as the reverse complement.
CCTCGAGGCGGCCGCGCCGACGCTCATCGAGGGGGCCCGGGGGCGGGGCCGGTTCGTGGCGGTGGCCTCGGCGGGCGGGGCGATGGGGCTGCGCCACCTGGCGGCCTACGTGGCCTCCAAGCACGCCGTGGTGGGCCTCGTGCGCTCGGCGGCGATCGACCTGGCCGACCACGGCGTGACCGTGAACGCCGTGAGCCCCGGCTCGACGCGCACCGCCATGCTCGAGGCCTCGGCCCGCGTCTACGGCCTGGAGGACACGGCGGCCTTCGCCGCCCAGCAGCCGGTCGGGCGGCTGCTGGAGCCCGAGGAGGTGGCCGCGGCCATCCTCTGGCTCTGCTCGGAGGCCGCGGCCGCGGTGACCGGGGCCAACCTCGCGGTCGACGGGGGCATGACGGTCGCCTAGCGAGGGTCTAGGTTGGGGTGACCGGAGGTGAGGCAATGGCGCCCACGCAGACGACGACCACGGTGCTCGACGCGGTCGGCCGCACGCCCCTCGTCGAGCTCGACGGGATCTTCCTCAAGCTCGAGTACCTCAACCCCTCGGGCTCGATCAAGGCCCGCATGGCCCGCTACATCGTCGAGCGCGCCGAGCGCGAGGGGCTGCTCGCCCCGGGCGACACGATCGTCGAGGCCTCCTCGGGCAACACCGGCAACGCCCTGGCGATGATCGCGGCGGTGAAGGGCTACCGGATGGTCGTGGTGATGCCCGAGGGGATGAGCCCGGAGCGCTCGGCGATCTCGCGGGCCTTCGGCGCCGAGGTGCGCACCGTGGGGACGTTCTTCGTCGACGACGCCCTCGCCGAGGCCGACCGGCTCGGGCGCCTCCCGGGCCACTTCGCCCCCCACCAGTTCCAGAACGAGTGGAACGTCGAGGAGAACCGCACGTGGCTCGGCCCGGAGATCCTCGACCAGCTCGGCCCCGCGCGGGTGCCCGACGGCTTCGTCATGGGCGTCGGCACGGGGGGCACGCTCATCGGGGTCGGCCAGGCGCTGCGCGCGGTGAACCCCGGGGTGCGCCTCGTCGCGCTCGAGCCGGCCGAGTCGTGCACCATCCAGTGCGGCGAGCGGGGACTGCACCAGATCGAGGGGATCTCCGACGGCTTCGTGCCGACCATCTACGCCCGCCACCGCGAGATCGTCGACGAGGTCGTCTCGGTCCACAGCGACGACGCCGTGGCCGAGATGCGCCGGCTGGCCGCGACCCACGGGCTCCTCGTCGGGCCGAGCACCGGGGCGAACGTGATCGTCGCGCGGGGGCTGGCCGAGCGCCTCGGCGAGGGCGCGGTCGTGGTGACGATCGCCTGCGACGAGGGCGAGAAGTACCTCAGCGAGTACTTCGTCGCCCCCGCCGGCTAGAGCGGCGTGACGTAGGCGGCGTGGATGCCGCCGTCGACGAGGAACGTCGAGGCGGTGATGAACGACGCGTCGTCGCTCGCGAGGAAGGCGACCGCGCTCGCGATCTCCTCGGCCTCGGCGAAGCGGCCCATCGGCACGTGCACCAGCCGGCGCGCGGCCCGCTCGGGGTCCTTGGCGAAGAGCTCGCGCAGCAGGGGCGTGTTCACCGGCCCCGGGCACAGCGCGTTCACCCGCACGCCCTGGCGGGCGAACTGGACCCCGAGCTCGCGGCTCATCGAGAGCACCCCGCCCTTGGACGCGGTGTAGGAGATCTGGCTGGTGGCCGAGCCGAGCACCGCGACGAAGGACGCGGTGTTGATGACCGACCCGCCGCCGCGCTCGAGCAGCAGGGGGATCCCGTACTTGCAGCCCAGGTAGACCGAGGTCAGGTTGACGGCCTGGACGCGCTCCCAGGCCTCGAGGTCGGTCGTGAGGATCGAGTCGTCCTCGGGCGGGGAGATGCCCGCGTTGTTGAAGATGACGTCCAGGCCGCCGTAGGCGGCGACGACCTCGTCGTACATCGCCGTGACGCTCGCCTCGCTCGCGACGTCGACCTCCACGAAGAGGCCCCCGACCTCGGCGGCGAGGGCCGTGCCGGCCTCGCGGGCGAGGTCGGCGACCACGACGGTCGCCCCCTCGGCCGCGAAGCGCAGCGCGCTCGCGCGCCCGATGCCGCTCGCCGCGCCCGTGATGACGCTGACCTTGCCGTCCAACCGGCCCACTACGCCTCCTCCGTCGAGATGAACACGTTCTTCTCCTCGCTGAAGCCGCGCAGGGCGTGGGGCCCGAGCTCGCGGCCCAGCCCCGACTGCTTGAAGCCGCCGAAGGGGGTGGAGTAGCGCACCGAGGAGTTGGAGTTGACCGAGATCGTGCCGGTCTCGATCGCCCGCGCCACCCGGAAGGCCCGGCCGACGTCGCCGGTCCAGATCGAGCCCGAGAGGCCGAAGGGGCCCTCGTTGGCGATGGCGACGGCCTCGGCCTCGTCCTCGAAGGGGACGACCGACACGACCGGCCCGAAGACCTCCTCGGTGAAGACCGGGGCGGTGCGGTCGGGCGTCTCGAGGACCGTCGGGGCCATCCAGTAGCCCGGCCCCGCCGGGGCCGACCCGGTGAAGGCGACGCGGGCGCCCTCGAGGTAGCCGGCGACGCGCTCGCGGTGGGCGGCCGAGATGAGCGGGCCCATCTCGGCGGCGTCGTCGGCCGGGTCCATGACCCGCACGCCCTTCACGGCGCGCTCGAAGAGCTCCATGAACCGGTCGTAGGCCGAGCGCTGGACGAGCAGGCGGCTGCGCGCGCAGCAGTCCTGCCCGGCGTTGTCGAAGACGGCGTAGGGCGCGCTCGCCGCGGCCCGCTCGAGGTCGGCGTCGGCGAAGACCACGTTGGCGCTCTTGCCGCCGAGCTCGAGGGTCACCCGCTTCACCTGGGCGGCGCAGCCCTCCATGATCGTCCGGCCGACCTCGTTCGAGCCGGTGAAGCAGACCTTGCGCACGTCGGGGTGGGCGACGAGGCGCCCGCCGACGACGCCGCCCGCACCGGTCACCACCTGGAGGACGCCCTCGGGTAGCCCGGCCTCGAGGGCGAGCTCCCCGAGGCGCATCGCGGTGAGCGGGGTGAGCTGGGCCGGCTTCAGGACGACCGTGTTGCCCGCGGCGAGCGCCGGGGCGAGCCCCCAGCCCGCGATCGGCAGGGGGAAGTTCCACGGGACGATGATCCCCACGACGCCGATCGGTTCGTAGAAGGTCACGTCGACCCCGCCGGCCACCGGGATCTGCTGGCCGATGTGGCGCTCGACGGCCCCCGCGTAGTAGGTGAGGACGTCGCGGACGTTGCCGGCCTCCCAGCGGGCGTTGGCGATGGTGTGGCCGGAGTTGGCGACCTCCAGGCGGGCCAGCTCCTCGTTGTGGGCGCCGACGACCTCGCCGAAGCGCGCCAGCAGCCGGGCCCGGTCGGCCGGGGCGACCCGGCGCCAGCCCGGGAGGGCCGCCCGCGCGCGCGCGATGGCGGCGTCGGTCTCCTCGGCGCTGTGGTCGGCGACGGTCGCGACGACCGCCTCGGTGGCGGGGTTGATGACGTCGTGGCTCACAGCCTCTCGAACCCCCGGTAGCGCTCCCAGTCGGTGACGGCGGCGTCGAAGGCGGCGACCTCGACGCGACCGGCGTTCACGTAGTGCTCGACGACCTCGTCGCCGAAGGCGGCGCGCGCCACGGCGCTCGCCTCGAGCAGGTCGACCGCCTCGTGCAGCGAGGTGGGCACCCGCGCCGCGTCGGCGAGATAGGCGTTGCCGGCGAACGGGGCGGGCAGGCTGAGGCCGGCCTCCACCCCCGCGAGACCCGCCGCGACGAGCGCGGCGACCGCGAGGTAGGGGTTGACGTCCCCGCCGGGGATGCGGCACTCCACCCGCAGCGAGGGCCCGTGGCCGACCACCCGGAACGAGCAGGTGCGGTTGTCGAAGCCCCACAGCAGGGCGGTCGGGGCGAAGGAGCCCTCGGCGAAGCGCTTGTAGCTGTTCACGTTGGGCGCGAGGAAGAAGCTCAGCTCGCGGGCGTGGGCCAGCATGCCCGCGAGGAACCCGCCGAAGGCCTCCGAGAACCCGTGCTCGCCCGAGCCGGGGAAGACCGGGCGGCCCTCGTCGTCGCGCAGCGAGAGGTGGATGTGGCAGGAGTTGCCCTCGCGCTCGTTGAACTTGGCCATGAAGGTGAGGCTGTAGCCCTCGAGCGCGGCGATCTCCTTGGCGCCGAGCTTGTAGAGGCTGTGCTCGTCGCACTTGTCGAGGAGCGGCGCGTACTTGAAGGCGATCTCGTGCTGGCCGAGGTTGCACTCGCCCTTGACGGACTCGACCTCCATGCCGGCGTCGCGCATGTCGCGCCGAATCCGCCCGAGCAGCCCCTCGATCCGCCCGGTGCCCTGGAGCGAGTAGTCGACGTTGTAGAGGTTGGCCGGGGTCAGGTCGCGGTAGCCCGCGCGCCAGGCGTCCTCGTAGGTGTCGCGGAAGACTATGAACTCGAGCTCGGTGCCGGCCAGTCCTCGCCACCCGCGGGCGCTCAGCCGGTCGCACTGGGCCTGGAGGACCTGGCGGGGGCTCACCGAGAGCGCCTCGCCGGCGACCGTCGTGACGTCGGCGAAGACGATCGCCGTGCGCTCGAACCACGGGACCATCCGGGTCGTCGCGAGGTCCGGGCGCATCGCGAAGTCGCCGTAGCCCCGCTCCCACGACGTGAGGGCGAAGCCGTCCACCGTGCGCATGTCCACGTCGGAGGCGAGGAGGTAGCTGCACCCCTCGCTGCCCGCCTCGGCCACCTCCTCGGCGAAGAAGCGCGCGTCGAGCCGCTTGCCCTGGAGGCGGCCCTGCATGTCGGTGAGGGCCAGCACGACCGTGTCGACCGCGCCGTCGTCGATCAGCGCCATCAGCTCGTCCGGGCTCGGTCGCCCTCGTCGGGTGGTGGCCATCTAACTCCCTCGACTGGCGGACCGGAGAATGGTAGCCCCGGGACCGGTGGGCCCCGGCCGCCCTGGTCGGGCCGACGCCGGGCGCGGCGCGGGACCGCCGGCGCCGGCGAGGGGGTCGGAGTGGTCTACGCGCACGGGTTCGTCCTCCTTTCCCTCGTGGGCTATTGCACTTTCTATACCTTCTGCATAGGCTCACGCCACCGCGGCGCGCGCCGCGCGGAGGGGGGCCTATGCCAGAGGGACTTGACCGACCGCTCGAGATGGTCAGCGACACCGAGCGGCTGCACCAGATGGGCTACGCCCAGGAGCTCACCCGGGGGCTGAGTCGCTTCTCGAACTTCGCCATCTCCTTCACGATCATCTCGATCCTGTCGGGGTGCCTGACCCTCTACAGCTACGGCCTCCAGCACGGGGGACCGCCGGTCATGATCTGGGGCTGGGTGCTCGTCGGCGGGCTCGTGCTCTTCGCCGGGCTCTCGATGGCCGAGATCTGCTCGTCGTTCCCCACCGCCGGCGGCCTCTACTACTGGGCGGCGAAGCTCGCCCCGGGCAAGAGCGGCCCGATCTGGTCGTGGTTCACCGGGTGGTTCAACCTGCTCGGCCAGGTGGCGGTGACGGCCGGGATCACCTTCGGCTGCGGCTACTCGGTGGGGGCGTTCATCACCCTCGTCGGGGGCAACGCCGACTGGACCGACAACCACCACGTCGTCATCCTCACCGGCATCCTGCTGCTCTCCCAGGGGCTGATCAACACCTTCGGCGTGAACGTGGTGTCCCTGTTCAACCGGGTGTCGGTGTGGTGGCACCTGCTCGGGGTGGCCGTGATCGCGGTCGTCCTCTACGTCGCGCCCCACTCCCACAGCCACCAGAGCGCGGGCTTCCTCTTCGGCTCGAGCGGCTACCACGCCTTCGGCGGGCTGTCGGGCTTCGCGACGCCGGTCTACGTCCTGCTGCTCGGCCTGCTCGTCGCCCAGTACACCTTCACGGGCTACGACGCCTCGGCTCACGTCACCGAGGAGACCCACAACGCCGCGATCGCCGGCCCCAAGGGCATCGTCACCTCGATCTGGGTCTCGTGGATCGCCGGGTTCGTCCTGCTGGTCGGGGTGAGCATCGGCATCCCGCACTTCGTCCACGGCTTCTCGGTGACGATCGCGGGCACCAAGTACTCGAACTACGGCGCCTTCTCGGGCGGGGTGCCCTGGGCCAACATCTTCGTCTACCAGGCCGGCCGCACGCTCGGTGAGGTGCTGGTGCTCATCGTGATCGGCGCACAGTACTTCTGCGGCATCGCCTCGATCACCGCGAACTCGCGCATGATCTACGCCTTCAGCCGCGACGGCGCGGTGCCCGGGAGCTCCTTCTGGCACCACGTCAGCAAGCGCCGCCACGTGCCGGTGCACTCGGCCTGGTTCGGCGCCGTCGGCGCCTTCATCCTGACGCTCCCGGCGTGGTGGAACAGCGCCGCCTACGGCGCGGTCACCTCGATCGCGGTGATCGGGCTGTACGTCGCCTACCTCATCCCGGTCTTCCTGCGCCGGGTCAACCCCTCGGCCTTCACCCCCGGGCCCTGGCGGCTCGGCAAGTGGGGGCCGGTGTTCGGCTGGATCGCCATCGTGTGGGTGATCGCGATCTGCGTCCTCTTCTGCCTGCCGACGTACTCGCCGATCACGGCCTCGTCGTTCAACTACACCCCGGTCGCCGTGCTCGTGGTCATCGGCTTCGCCGGGACCTGGTACGGGCTCTCGGCGCGCCGCTGGTTCACCGGGCCCAAGATCCAGGGGACCCTCCAGGAGCTGGCGGCGATCGAGCACGACCTGACCCTCGAGGGGTAGGGGCGCGGGCGGCGCCGGCCCGCGGTCGCGCGGGCGGCGCCGGCCCGCGGACCGGACCGGCCCGCTCACCCTCAGGGGCCGGCGGGCGTCGTCACGGACCCGCGAGACTCCTTCGCGCGCGCCGGGCCCGCCTCCCGGCTCGCCGTGGGCCACGTGGGCTAAGGTGGTCCCTGCCTCGAGGCAGCGAAGTTGGTGCGATTCCAACGCTGTCCCGCAACTGTGAGTGGGTCTCCCACGAGCCAGGTCGCCTGCCGCGAGGTGATTGTGACAGTCAGCTCTCGAGGTAGGAGCGGTTGTTCGGATGCTCATCCGTCGCCACACCACTTCGACGGAAAGGAGACATCCGATGCACCGTTCCCTCATCGCCCTCGCGGCGGTCCTCGCCCTGGCCCTCCCGGCTCTGGCGTCGCCGCCGACGTCGGCCGCCGCCACGGCGCGGCCGTCGTGCGTCGTGTCGCTCTCGCCTACGGCGACTGAGACCCTCTTCGCCATCGGGGCGGGTCCCCAGGTCCAGGCCGTCGACAAGGACTCCAACTTCCCGTCGCGTGGGCTGCCGCGCAAGCGCGTCGACGCCTTCAACCCGAGCGTGGAGGCGCTGCTGGGGATCTGCCGGCCCACGGCCGCTCACCCCAGCCGCACGCCCGACCTCGTGGTGATCTCCTATGACGCCAACAACATCGCCCAGAAGCTGTCGGGTCTCGGGGTCCCCGTCGTCCAGCAGGACGCGCCGGCAACCCTCGGCGGCGCGTACGCCCAGATGATCCAGCTCGGTCGGCTGACGGGTCACCTGCGGGCCGCCGAGCGGCTCGTGGGATCGCTCCAGCGACGCATCGCCCGCGACGTCCACTCGATCCCCGCGCATCCCGGCCGGGCGATCTCGGTGTACTACGAGCTCGACCCCACCTTCTACTCCCTGACGAGCTCGACCTTCGTCGGGTCGATCCTGAAGTCCCTCGGCACGGTCAACATCGCCGACGCCCAGAGCACCTCGGCCGACGCCGGCTACCCCCAGCTCTCGGCGGAGTACGTCGTCTCGGCCGACCCGACCGTCATCTTCCTCGCCGACACGCTGTGCTGCCACCAGAGCGCGCAGACCGTCGCGGCGCGACCCGGGTTCGCCCAGGTGTCGGCGGTCGTCCACCACCACGTCTACGGACTCGACGACGACATCGCGTCACGCTGGGGTCCCCGCATCGGCCAGCTGGTGGACGCGCTCACCCGGGCCATCCGCCAGACCCTCGCCGATACGCGGCTCGGGCCGACGTCGTGACCGGACGCCCCCCCTCGGCGAGTCGCGTCGCGATCGTGGCCCTGGGCGCCGCGGCGACGCTGCTCGTCGCGGTGGGGTGCGGCTTGGCCATCGGGCCGACGCCGATCGGGCTCGGTCGCGTCGTCGGCGCCCTGTTCGCCGGCGTGGGGCTCGGGCACAGTACGTTGAGCCCGCTCGACGCCACCATCGTCTGGCAGCTGCGCGCGCCGCGCATGGTCCTCGGGCTGCTGGTGGGCGCCATGCTCGCCGTCGCCGGGGGCACCTACCAGGGGGTGTTTCGTAACCCCTTGGCCGACCCCTATCTCCTCGGCGTGGCCGCCGGGGCGGGGCTCGGGGCGACGATCGCCATCATCGACGTCGGCGGTGGGCTGTCTACCCCGGCCTGGACCCCGGCCCTGGCCTTCGCCGGGGCGCTGGGGGCGGTGGCGCTCACCTGGGCCGTCGGCGGCCGCGGGGCCCACGCCGGGCCGACCACGCTCATCCTCGGGGGCGTCGCCGTGGCGGCCCTCTTGACCAGCGCGCAGACGTACCTCCAGCAGCAGGGCTCGCCGACGTCGATCGCCCGCGTGTACATCTGGCTCCTCGGCTCACTGGCCACCGCGTCGTGGAGCTCGGTCGTCCTCGTGCTGCCCTACGTCGTCGTCTGTGCCGGCGTGTGCGTGGTGGCCGGGAGGGCACTCGACGTGCTGAGCGTCGGCGAGGATGAGTCCCGGTCGCTGGGGCTGCCGGTGCGCCGGGTCCGGCTCGTCGTGGTCGCCGCGTCCTCGCTGGGCACGGCGGCGGTCGTCTCGGTCGCCGGGCTCATCGGTTTCGTGGGGATCATCGTCCCGCACCTGGTGCGGCTGCTGGTCGGGACGTCGTACCGGAGGATCCTGCCCATCTCGCTCGTCACCGGAGCGGCCTTCCTGGTCCTGTGCGACACGGTGGCCCGCACGGTGCTGGCGCCCTCGGAGCTGCCCCTCGGCGTGGTGACGGCGGTGGTCGGCTCCCCGGTGTTCGTGGTGGTCCTCTCGATGCGTCGCCGGGTGGTCGCGTGAGCGCCGTCGAGGTCCGAGGCCTCGGCGTGCGCGTGGGCGACGCGACCCTGCTCTCCGACGTGGAGCTGAGCGTCGAGCCCGGCACGTGGTGCACGATCGTGGGGCCCAACGGCGCGGGCAAGACGACCCTCGTGGAGACCGTCGCCGGGCTGCGCCGCCCCACCCGCGGGACGGTCACGGTCGGGGGGTGCGACATCCACTCCCTCACGGAGCGGCGCCGGGCCCTTCGGCTGTCCCTCGTCGCCCAGCACCCCGTCGTCCCGCCGGGGATGTCGGTCGCCGACTTCGTCGCCCTGGGGCGCACGGCCCACCACGGCGTCCTGCGCGCGCCTAACGCGCGCGACCGTGAGGCCGTCGCGGGCGTCCTCGACCGTCTCGACCTCGCGGCGCTGGCGCCCCGCGACGTCGCGACCCTCTCGGGTGGGGAGCGCCAACGCGCGGTGCTCGCGCGCGCCCTCGTCCAGTCCACGCCCGTCGTCGTCCTCGACGAGCCGACCGCCGGGCTCGACCTCCGCCACCAGGTGGAACTGCTGGCCCTGCTGCGTCGCGAGGTGTCCGAGGGCGGGCTGGCCGTCGTCGCAACGCTCCACGACCTCTCCCTCGCGTCCCAGTTCGCCGACCGACTCGTGCTGCTCGACCACGGTCGCGTCGTCCTCGACGACCGGCCCCGTGACGTTCTGCGCAGCGACGAGCTCTCGCGGTGCTACGGCCTGGCCTTCCGGGTCGTGGACGTCGACGGCACCGACATCGTCGTCCCCGTCATCCCGAGCGTTACTCCCGCGTAGGCCACCGCCCCCGAGAGGACCGGGAGCCTCCCGTAGACTTCGTCGAAAGCCTGAAGGGAGCCACGTGCGGCGCACCAAGATCGTTGCCACCATCGGTCCGGCCTCGGAGTCCGCGGAGCGCCTGGCCGAGCTGGTAGCGGCGGGGGTGGACGTCTTCCGACTCTCCTTCGCCCACGGCGACATACCCTCGGGCATCGATCGGCTGCGACGGGTGCGCGCCGCCGCCCCCGACGTGGCGATCATGGTCGACCTGCCCGGGCCCAAGATCCGCGCCGGGTCCTTCGGCACCTCGGCGGTCACCCTCGAGGTGGGCGACGAGTGCGAGCTGGCCGAGGGCCTCGACGCGGCCTCCACCGTCGAGCGGATCGTCGTCGAGCGGGCCGACGTGGTCGGCCAGCTGCGCCCGGGCGACAAGGTCCACATCGGCGACGGCGGGGTCTCGCTCGAGGTGGTGCGCGCCGGGACGCCGGCCCTCACCCGGGTGATCTCGGGCGGGGCGGTGATGGGCAAGCCCGGCCTCAGCCTGCCGAGCTCGATCATGAACGAGCGCCTGCCGACCGAGGGCGACCGCGCCCGGATCCAGGCCCTGCGCGAGGAGGAGTTCGAGATCCTCGCCGTGAGCTTCGTGCGCTCGGCCTTCGACGTCGAGTCGGTGCGCACGGTGCTCAGCCGCGACGACGTGATGATCATGGCCAAGATCGAGACCGGCGAGGCGATCGACAACCTCGACGAGATCATCGAGCACGCCGACTCGATCATGGTCGCGCGCGGCGACCTCGGGGTGCGCCTGCCCATCGAGGAGGTCCCGCACCTCCAGAAGGAGATCGTGCGCTCGGGCATCCGCTACGCCCGGCCGGTCGTGGTCGCGACCCAGATGCTCGAGTCGATGACCCACGCGCGCATGCCGACGCGCGCCGAGGTCACCGACGTCGCCAACGCCGTCCTGGACGGGGCGAGCGCGGTGATGCTCTCGGCCGAGACGGCGATCGGCGACGACCCCGTGGGGGTCGTCCAGACGATGGACCGCATCGTGCGCCGGGCCGAGCGCTCCTTCCCCTACGCCGAGTGGGGCGCGTCGCTCGGCGTCCAGCGCCTGACCGCCTCCTCGACCCAGGCGACGCGGGTGACCGCCGCGGTGACCGGGGCCGCCTGGCGCGCGGCGATGGACGAGAGGGCGGTGGCCATCGTCGCCTGCACCCGCTCGGGGGCGACCGCGCGGGCCATCTCGCGCTTCCGCCCCCCCATGCCGATCGTGGCGATCACCCCGAGCCGGGCCACCGCCCGCCAGCTGGCGTCGTCGTGGGGCGTCCAGGAGGTGGTGCTCTCCGCGGCCAGCGACATCGAGACCCTCTGCGAGGTGGCCATCAGCGAGCTCAAGCGCATCGGGCTCGCGCGCAGCGGCGACGCCGTCGTGTTGATGGCGGGCTCGTCCTCGGGCGGGGCGGCCGTCACCGACACGGTGCGCATGCTCGTCGTCCCCTAGCCGTCGGCCGGTCGTCCTAGCTCAGCACCGCCCGCAGGGCCATGCGCGCGAGGAGGGCCGTGACGTCGGCCCCGGCGCTCTCGGGGAGGCTGTGCGAGGTCGAGTTCAAGAGGCCGAAGGCGGCGTGGACCCGGACCCGCGCCTCGCTGACCGCGAGACCGGGCCGCGCGGTGCGCAGCGTGTCGACCCAGAGCTCGAGGTAGGCCCGCTGCAGGGAGCGCACCCGTCGGGCCGACGGGGCCGAGAGGTTGGTGAGGTCGCGGTCCTGGACCCGGATGAGGTCCGCACCGGTGAGGGCGAACGCCGTGTGGAAGCCGACGAGTCCCTCGAGGGCGACCCGGGGGCGGGGCGCGGCGACGACGACGGCGCGCGCCCCGGCGAGCAGTGACTCGCTCACGCCCATCAGGAGCTCGCCCAAGACGGCGTCCTTGCTCGCGAAGTGCTTGTAGACCGCCGGACCGCTCACGCCCACGGCCTCGCCCAGTTCCTCGATGGTGACCCCGTGGAAGCCGCGCTCGGCGAACAGGCGGGCCGCGGCGGCGAGGATCCGCTCGCGCCGCGACGCGCCGGCGGGGTCGTGGGGTGGGGACAGGACGGTGGACACGGGAGCCTCTGGCGAGAGAGGTTAGTCGTTGCTAACCTGGCGGGATGACCGCCCCGCCGCGACGCGAGCGCCCGGTGCCGATTCCGCGCGTCGGCCACCCGCTCTCCCTCGCCTCACCCGACGGGGCGGCGAACCGCGAGGCGAACCTCGCCCTCGTCGCCGACCTGCGCGCCCGGCTCGAGGCGGCCCGGCACGGCGGGCCTGAGGAGGCGCGCCGTCGCCACGTCGAGCGCGGCAAGCTCCTGCCGCGCGAGCGGGTCGAGCGCCTCCTCGACCCGGGGACGGCGTTCTTGGAGATGTCGCCGCTCGCGGCGACCGGCCTCTACGACGACGAGGTGCCCGGGGCCGGGATCATCACCGGGGTGGGCCGGGTCGCGGGGCGCACCTGCGTCGTGGTCGCCAACGACGCCACGGTGAAGGGCGGCACCTACTACCCGGTGACGGTGAAGAAGCACCTGCGCGCCCAGGAGGTGGCGGCGCAGAACCGGCTGCCGTGCGTCTACCTGGTCGACTCCGGCGGCGCGTTCCTGCCCCGCCAGGACGAGGTCTTCCCCGACCGTGACCACTTCGGGCGGATCTTCTTCAACCAGGCGCGCCTGAGCGGCTCCGGCGTCGCCCAGATCGCCGGCGTGCTGGGGTCGTGCACCGCCGGCGGGGCCTACGTGCCGGCGATGAGCGACGAGGTCGTCATCGTGCGCGGGCAGGGGACCATCTTCCTCGGCGGCCCGCCCCTGGTGCGCGCGGCCACGGGCGAGGTCGTCACGGCCGAGGAGCTCGGGGGCGCCGAGCTGCACGCGACGCGCAGCGGCGTCGTCGACCACGTGGCCGACGACGACGCCGAGGCGCTGGCCACGATCCGCGCGATCGTGGCGACGCTGCCGGCGGACCCGGCGCCCGCGTGGTCGCTCGAGCCGGCCGAGCCACCGGCCTTCGACCCCGAGGAGCTCTACGGCGTCGTGCCCGCGCGGACCCGCACCCAGTACGACGTGCGCGAGGTGATCGCGAGGCTCGTCGACCGCTCCGAGCTGCTCGAGTTCAAGCCCGACTACGGGCCCACCCTCGTCACGGGCTTCGCGCGCCTGCACGGCCACCCGGTCGGGATCGTCGCGAACAACGGCGTCCTCTTCTCGGAGTCGGCGCTCAAGGGGGCCCACTTCGTCGAGCTCTGCGACCAGCGGCGCGTCCCCCTGGTGTTCCTCCAGAACATCTCGGGCTTCATGGTGGGCCGGGACTACGAGGCCGAGGGCATCGCCAAGCACGGGGCCAAGATGGTCACGGCGGTGGCCTGCGCGAGCGTCCCCAAGCTGACCGTGGTGATCGGCGGCTCCTTCGGCGCCGGCAACTACTCGATGTGCGGACGGGCGTACGGGCCGCGCTTCTTGTGGATGTGGCCGAACGCCCGCATCTCGGTGATGGGTGGCGACCAGGCCGCCGACGTGCTCGCGACCGTGAGGCGCGACGCCGCGGAGCGCCGCGCGACCCCGTGGCCGCCCGACGAGGAGGCCGCCTACAAGGACGCGATCCGCGCCCAGTTCGACCAGCAGGGCGCGCCCTACTACTCGACCGCCCGGCTCTGGGACGACGGGGTCATCGACCCGGCCGAGACGCGCACCGTGCTCGGGCTCGCCCTGGCGGCCTGCGCCGGCGCGCCGATCGAGCCGACCGCCTACGGCGTCTTCCGCATGTGATGTTCCGCCGGGTCCTGATCGCCAACCGCGGCGAGGTCGCGGTGCGCATCGCCCGGACGCTGCGCGCGATGGGGGTGTCGGTGGCCGCGCTCTACAGCGACGCGGACCGGGGGGCTCGCCACGTGCGCGACGCCGACGTCGCCGCCTACCTGGGCCCGTCGCCGGCGACCGAGAGCTACCTCGACCTCGACGCCGTGCTCGACGCCGCCGAGCGCCTCGGCGCCGACGCCGTCCACCCCGGCTACGGCTTCCTCTCGGAGAACCCCGACTTCGCCGACGCCTGCCGGGGGCGCGGGATCGCCTTCATCGGGCCGAGCGCCGCGGCGATGCGCGCCATGGCCGACAAGCTCGAGGCCAAGGCGCGGGTGAGCCGGGCGGGGGTCCCGACGCTCGACGGGCTGGCCCTCGCGGACGGCGCGGCGGCGACGCTGCGCGCCGCCGCCGAGGCGGTCGGCTTCCCCCTCCTCGTGAAGCCGTCGGCCGGCGGCGGGGGCAAGGGGATGCACGTCGTCGAGGACCTCGACGGCCTCGCGCGCGTGGTCCCGGTGGCCGCCCGGGAGGCGGGGGCCGCCTTCGGGGACGCCCGGCTCTTCGTCGAGCGGTACCTCGGGCGCACCCGCCACGTCGAGGTCCAGGTGCTGGGCGACGCCTTCGGGAACCTCATCCACCTGGGCGAGCGCGAGTGCACCCTCCAGCGCCGCCACCAGAAGGTCGTCGAGGAGTGCCCGACCACGGGCCTCGCGCCGGGCCTGCGCGACGGGCTCCTGCGCTCGGCGCTCGAGGCGGCCCGCGCGGTCGACTACGAGAGCCTCGGCACCGTCGAGTTCCTCGTGCCGGTCGACGGCGAGGACGAGTACTACTTCATCGAGATGAACACGCGCCTGCAGGTCGAGCACCCCGTGACCGAGTGCGTCACCGGCCTCGACCTGGTCGAAGAGCAGGTCCGGGTGGCCGCGGGCGAGCCGCTGCGCCTCCGCCAGGCCGACGTGGCGCTGAGGGGCCACGCGCTGGAGGCCCGCCTCTACGCCGAGGACCCGGGGCGCGGGTTCCTGCCGACGTCGGGCCGGGTGGCCCACGTGCACCTCCCCGAGACCGCCGGGGTGCGGGTCGACTCGTGGATCGAGCGCGGCAGCGAGGTCTCGACCTACTACGACCCGCTCCTCGCCAAGGTCGTCGCCCACGGCGCCGACCGGGCGGAGGCGCTGCGCCGCCTCGAGGGGTCCCTGCGCGGGGCCCGCGTGGCCGGGCTCACGACCAACCTCGCCTACCTGCGCCGGCTCCTCGCCCGGCCCGAGGTCGTCGAGGGCCGACTCGACACCGGCCTGCTCGACCGGGTGACCGACGAGGTCGCCCGCGAGGCCGACGCGGACGGGGCCCTCGCGGCCGCCGTCTACGCCCTGGCGGGCCTGGCGCGCGCCCGGGCGCGAGGGGCGGACCCGGTGTGGACGTCCCGGGGCGCCTGGCGGCCCGGCGGGACCGCCGAGGACGTCGTGCGCGTCGAGGTCGACGGGGAAGAGCTCCTCGTCACCGTGCGCGGCCGCTACGAGGACGCACTGGTGAGCGTGCGCGCGCCCGGGGCGGACCGCCCGCTCCTCGGGCCGGTGGGCGTGCGCGCGCGCGCCGAGGAGGCCGGCGACGGGGCGACCGGCCACCTCCTGGAGGTCGGGGGCGTCACCCGCCACGCCGTCACGGTCGAGGGCGCTGCGCGGACCGAGGTGTGGATCGACGGCGAGGTCGCCCTCGTGTCACCCGTGCCGGTGGGCGCGGCGGGGCGCGCCGCGCGCGGGCCCGGTCGCGACACCGGCCTCGTGAGCCCCCTGCCCGGGACGGTGGCCCAGGTGCGCTGCGCGCCGGGCGACGCGGTCGCCGAGGGCGACGTCCTGCTCGTCGTCGAGGCGATGAAGATGGAGCACCCGGTCCTCGCCCCGCGCGACGCCCGGGTGGCGGCCGTGCTCGTCGCGGCGGGCGACCAGGTGGCCTCGGGGGAGCACCTCGTCGAGCTCGAGGCGCTCGAGGGCGAGCCCTAGGACGACCGGTCCGCCTTGCGGGCGGCCTTCGCCTGGAACATCGCCGCGTCGGCCCGCCGGAAGAGGTCCTCCGCGCTCTCGGCGCCGTCCCAGGTCGCCGCGCCCACCGAGGCGGTGACCCCGTCGGTCGTCACGGCGCCCAGGCGCTCGACGAGCGGGCGGACCTGGTCGGCGTCGGCGTCGGCGACGATGGCGGCGAACTCGTCGCCGCCCAGGCGCGCGAGGAAGTCGGTGGCGCGGCGCAGGCCGCCCCGCCACTCCTCGACGAGGCGCACGAGGGCCCGGTCCCCGGCGAGGTGCCCCCGGTGGTCGTTGACGCCCTTGAAGTCGTCGACGTCGATCGCGACGACCGACAGCGGCGCCTTCGAGCGGCGGGCCCGCTCGATCTCCTCGGCCAGGCGCTCGTCGAAGACCCGCCGGTTGGCCACCCCGGTCAGGGGGTCCTGGCGCGCCGTCGTGCGCAGCACGTTCACGAGCGTCGAGGTGAGCGTCGCGAAGGTCGCGCACGTGCCCACGATGGCGATCCAGGAGGCGGCGGGGCGGTCCACGGCCGGGCCGTTCGCGAGCACCAGCCCGTAGGCCAGGGCCACCAGGGCGATCTGGACGACGCTCTGGAGCCGGGTGAAGTAGAGCGACGCGTAGAGCGCGATCCACACGTAGAAGATCGCGAAGGTGCTGTAGCCGGAGGGGGCGACCGCCAGCACCACGCTCACCAGGCCGGTCGCGAGCGCCGCGTCGACCTGGAGCGTCCAGCGGGGTCGGCGCTCGCCGACGAGGGCCCGCGTCACCGTGGCGAGCAGGGCGATGCCCATAACCACGAGGGTCGTCACGACGGCGTCGTGGGGCCAGTGGCTGGTGAGGAGCATCACCGCGGCGCCGACCACCCCGCCCAGCCAGAAGAACGTGGCCGCGGCCGCCGGGTCGAAGAGGAGCTCGCGCAGCGGGCGGCGCAAGAACATGCTCATCACTCCCTTCGAACGAGCCCGGTTAGCCACCGGTAGGCCTATCTGGCGTCGCGCCCGGCCCGGACGACCCTCGGTGAGCGCACGGACCAGTGTAGGTAACGCCACGCGACGCCACGGGGAATCGTGCTGGACGGGGCCGGCGCGGTCGGGGAGGCTCGTGGGCGTGAGCGACGTGCGCGTCCCCGTGCGGCGCATGGGACCCGACGGGATGTTCGTCGCCCCCGCCGACGACCCGCGCGAGGGCCGCCCGGGGCGCGGGGAGCGCGACACCCTCGAGGGCTACCTGCGCGCCTACCGCCAGACCCTCGAGCTCAAGTGCGCCGGCCTCGACCCGGCGGGGCTGGCCGAGCGCTCCGTCGCACCCTCGACGATGTCGCTGCTCGGCCTCGTGCGCCACTCGGCCAACGTCGAATGCCACTGGTTCCGCCGGGTGATCGAGGGGCTCGAGGTCGCCGACCCCTTCGCGAGCGAGGAGGACCCCGACGCCGACTTCAACGGCGCCGTCGCCGAGGCCGGCTGCGTCGCCGAGGCCTTCGACGCCTGGCGCGCCGAGGTGGCCCACGCCGAGGGGGTGCTCGCGGGGATCGAGGACCTCGGCGAGCGCGTTCCCTGGCACGGCGAGGAGCTCGAGGTGCGCGACATCGTGGTGCACCTGATCGAGGAGTACGCCCGCCACTGCGGCCACGCCGACCTGCTGCGCGAGCGCGTCGACGGCCGGGCCGGCCAGTAGCTCAGCCGCCCGGCGCGTGCCGGGTCGGATCGACGCGACGACCTAGATCACGTCCGGTCCCACCACACCGTGGCCAGGGCGCGCGTCGACGGTGCGGGGTGCTCGGCGAGGTAGCGACGGACCTCGTCGTCGCGCGAGGCCGGCAGGCAGAGGCGGACGCGCGTGAAGGCGACGGCCTGCTCGGGGTCGACCTCGCGGGTCGAGGTCGACTCGAACGTCTCGAGGTGGGCGTCGACGCCCATCTCCGCGAGGACGGCCACGAGGTCGCGCGGCGTGGGCCCCTCGGGCCGCTCGAGGTCCCAGAAGTGACGCCACGCGTCGTTCATCGAGGCGAGCGGGTGGCGGGTGGGCATCTCGATGACGACGCGCCGGCGCGCGTGCTCGTCGAGGGCCCTGAGGAAGGGCACCACGTCGCCGACGTTGTAGACGACGTGGTGGCACGTCACGACGTCGGCGACCGGGGCCCGGTCAGCGACGTCGGGCCAGTCGCCCTCGAGGGTGTCGGACTCGACTCCCCGACGGCGGGCGTTCTCGCGGAACATCTCGAGCATCGCCGCCTGGTGGTCGACGCCGGTCAGGTGTCGCGCCGGCGGGACGAGGGCCATGGCGGCCACGCCGCCGCCGCAGCCCACGTCGAGCACGCTGGCCTCGTCGCCGAGCGCCTCGCGCGCCCGGGTGTGACTCGGGCTCTCGGCGATGCGCTCGGGCACTCCGAAGAGCGCCGGTGGGTGGATCCACGGACTCTCGGGCGCCTGGGTCAGGATCCCCTCGGGAATCGCCCAGGCGGCGAGGGCCGTCCTCCAGTGGTCGGCCGCCGTCATCGGCTAGTTGCCCCGCAGGCGCGAGAAGAAGCCGCCGCGCGAGCTCGACCCGCTGTCGTCGCAGGTGCAGCGCTCGCTCTTGGGCACGCCCGCCAGGGCCTGCTCGATGTGGTTACCGCAGCCCGACCAGGTCGGGCGTCCGCACGAGCGGCAGGTGGTCCGGTGGCACATGTGTTGTCTCCTTTGGAGGTGGTTGGTGGTTGGTGGGGTTGACTCGGGCGCCGTCGCGACGCGGGGGGCTAGGCGAACTCCAAGGAGCGGGCCGCCGGCGACCGGCTCCACGTCTCGAAGCCGCCGTCGAGGTTGCGCGCGTCGATCCCGAGGGCGCGCAGGATGCGCACCGCGGTCCAGCCGCGCACGCCGACCTGGCACACGACGAGCACCTCGGCGGCGTCGATCTCCCCGACGCGCTCGCGCAGCTCGTCGACCGGGATGTTCAGCGACCCCGGGATGCGGCCGTGGGCGAACTCGCGGGCCGTGCGCACGTCGAGCAGGAGCGCCCCCTCGGACTGCAGGTCGGCGACCTCGTCCCACTGGGCCGTCGAGCCCAGGCCCGACAGCACGTTCTCGGCGACGTAGCCGAGCATGTTGACGGGGTCCTTCGCCGAGCTGAAGGGCGGCGCGTAGGCGAGCTCGAGGTCGGCGAGCTCCTCGGCTCGCAGCCCGGCGCGCAGGGCCGTCGCGATCACGTCGATGCGCTTGTCGACCCCGTCGCGGCCGACCCCCTGGGCGCCCAGGATGGCGCCGCTCGCGGGGTCGACGACCAGCTTGAGGGCCATCTCCTTGGCCCCGGGGTAGTAGCCGGCGTGCGAGCTGGGGTGGGTGTGGATGGCCTGGGCCGGCCGGCCGGCGGCCCGCAGGCGCTTCTCGCTCCACCCGGTCACGGCGACCGTGAGGTCGAAGACCTTGACGATCGCCGTCCCGATGGCGGGCCTCGGCCGGACCGGGCGCCCGGCGATGTGGTCGGCGGCGACCCGGCCCTGGCGGTTGGCGATGTTGGCGAGCGGCACCAGGGCCGCCGAGCCGTCGAGCGCGTCGGACTTCTCGACGGCGTCGCCGACCGCGTAGACGGCGGGGTCGCTCGTGCGCTGGTACTCGTCGACGGCGATGCCGCCCCGGGGGCCGAGGGTGAGCCCGGCGGCCCGGGCGAGGTGGACCTCGGGGCGCACGCCGATCGCCACCACGACGAGGTCGGCGCCGAGGCGCTCCCCGTTGGCCAGGGTGACCGTGTCCGCGTCGACCGCCTCGACCCCGGTGCCGAGGTAGACGGCGACGCCGTGGCGCACCAGCTCGGCGAGCACGTGCTCGGCCATCTCGGGGTCGAGCGGACCGAGGACCTGCTCGGTCGCCTCGACCACCGTCGTGTCGATGCCGCGCCGGTGCAGGTTCTCGGCCACCTCGAGGCCGACGAAGCCGCCACCGACCACGACGGCCGCGCGCGCGTCGAGGGCGGCGTCGCGCAGGCGCTCGACGTCCTCGACGGTGCGCAGCGCCAGGGCGCGCTCGACGCCGGGGATCGGGGGCACGACGGCCTGGGCGCCCGGGCTCAGCACCAGGACGTCGTAGTCGAGCTCGTAGGTGGTGTCGTGGTCGAGGTCGCGCACGCCCACGCGCTTGCGGGCGGTGTCCAGGACTGTCGCCTCGTGGCGCACGCGCACGTCGAGGCGGAAGCGCTGGTAGAGGGAGTCGGGGGTCTGCAAGAGGAGGTCGTCCTCGTCCTTGATCACCCCGCCCACGTAGTAGGGCAGGCCGCAGTTGGCGTAGGAGACGTGGCCGCTCTTCTCCAGCACGACGATCTCGGCGTCGTCGAGGAGGCGGCGAAGGCGGGCCGCCGCGGACATGCCGCCGGCCACGCCACCGATGATGACCGCGCGCACGGCTATCAGGCCAGGCTCAAGAAGAGCTTCTGGAGCCGGTCGGCCAGTGCCGAGGACTCGGCGGTGCTCTCGGCCAGGCACTCGCGCATGCTCGAGGTGAGCATCGTGAAGGCCGCGGTGTTCACGGCCTTGGAGACGGCCGCGATCTGGGTCACGATCTCCTCGCAGTTGCGCCCCTCTTCGATCATGCGCACGACGGCGCCGATCTGGCCCTGGGCGCGCTTGAGCCGCGTGGCGACGGCGCGCGCCTGGTCCGGGTCGCGCAGCGCGCCGGGTCCCCGGGGCGCCTCGGGTGAGGCGTTCGTCGCTCGTTCGGTCATCAGTGGCTCCCTTTCATGACCATGCGGATCATACGGAGGTTGGTGGCGACGAAGCGCCAGGTCTGGTAGGCGAGGTTCCGGCGGCGGCGCAGCGTGCGCGGGGTGGGCAGCGGGGCGCGGGCGATCGTGTCGTGAACGTTGTCCATCGTCTACTCCGGGATGAGGTACCAGAAGGGCCGAGCCTTCGCCTTGTAGATGAAGAGCACGTGGAGCATGTACTTGATCCAGTGGCCGGCGAGGCCGATCTCGCCGAAGGTGTCCGGAATGGACCGGCCGGTGCCCGGGAAGCGGCCGGGGTCGGGGACGATGGGGTACATCGTCATCGCCGCCGCCGAGCCGCGGCGCAGGCCCACCCCGGCCGAGGCGACGCAGATGGCGCCCATGTCGGCCATCGAGGCGCGCCGAGCCCGGGTGTCGGCGCCGTGGCGGATGCGGTCGGCGATCGTGAGCGCCACGGTCTTGCCCATCACGCCCGAGGGCATGCCGGTGCGCGGGGGGGCCGGGGAGATCACCGTGCCGCGCGGGCTGGTGCGCGGGGTCGAGATGGCGTGGGGCGGCGCGAAGGCGATGCCGACCGCGAAGACGTTGGGGTAGCGCGGCGACTCGTACGTCGAGGGCCAGTCGGCCGCCGACCACTCCTGGGGTGACTTCGCTGCGTAGTCGGCGTCGACGCGCATGAAGCCGTTCCCGGCGAACACCTCGTCGGTCACCTCGGCGCCCGTGCGGTCGTAGGCCGAGAGCCCCACCCCGCGGAACGGCGGCAGGAGCATGGCGAAGTCGAACGAGAGGGTGTTCTCCGATCCGTCGAGCTGCTCGTAGTGGATGACGCCCTCGTCGATGCGATCGGCGTGGGCGCCGACGACGGCCTTCACCCCGCGTTCGCGGAACAGCGACTCGGTCCAGAGCTGCGAGGTCGTCTGGAAGTCGCCGTGGCCGAACACGAGCCCGCCCACCCCGAAGTCGCCCAACTCGGCCTCGTTGGTGAAGTAGACGACCTCGACCAGGTCGCGCACCCCCGCCACGCGCAACTCGTGCTCGACGTTGAACGCATACTCGAAGGCCGCGCCCTCGCAGGTGCAGGTCCCGTGGCCGACGCCGACGACGACGCGCTGGCGCTCGCCGCGACGGGCCCGCTCGATCACGCCCCGGAGTCCCTGCGCCGCGTCGAGGGCGTGGGCCGGCGTGCAGACCGAGGCGGTGTGGGCGTCCGGACCGAGACCCGGCGTCGCCGCGAAGTTCAGTTTCGGGCCGGTCGCGTTGATGAGGTAGTCGTAGGGGACGAGCGCCGTCGCGCCGTCCCGCTCGGGCTCGGTGGAGGCAACCTCCACGTGGGGACGGCTCTCGCGGTCCGAGCCCTCGGGGAAGAGCGCCGTGGCTCGGGCCTGGTGGAAGACGATCCCCTGGCGCTCGTATACGGGCGCGAGGGGGAAGGTGACCCGCTCGGCGCTCATGCGCCCGACCCCGACCCAGACGTTCGACGGGATCCAGTTCCAGTCCCGGTTGGGCGAGACGACGACCACCTCGTGGTCCCGCGGCAGCGCCCGGCGCAGGTGCAGGGCGGCGGTGTGGCCCGAGATGCCCGCTCCAAGGACGACGACGCGCGCCACGCTCTGCCTCTCTGGCCCCGGACCCTCCGGAGGATACCCCCCAGGGTATCAGGAGCGGGCGACGGCCGCAACACCGCGGGGCCGCGGCGTCGCGGTGTTGCGGCCGCTCGGCCCCGGGGCTCAGCCTCCGGCGCTCGGCCGCGGGCCCGGCGGCCACTGGGCGACGAGCGAGTAGCGGTCGCCCCGGATGAGGCTGCGGCGCCACTCGAGCGGGGTCTCACCCACGAGGGCGAGGCGCTCGATCGAGAAGGCCGCCACCCGCGGGGGCAGGCGCAGCAGCCGGCGCTCGGCGGGCTCGGGGACGACCGGGCGGATGCGCTCCCAGCCCCCGGTGATGCGCAGGGCGCAGTGCTCGACGAGGAGTTCGTAGAGCCCACCGCTGGAGAGGTCGGCCTCGAGGAGCCCTCCGGCCCGGTCCCCCCGGAGCGAGGACCGGTCCCAGGCGATCGGCTCGGCCCCGGCGAAGCGGAGCCGCTCGATGTAGACGACCTCGTCGCCGACCTCGACGGCGAGGTGCGCGGCGACGTCGGCCGCCGCCGGCTGGCGTCGCGCGGCGAGGACCTCGCTGCGCTCCTCGATGCCCCCGGCGCGCACCGTCGAGGCCAGGCTGTAGAGGGAGTGCAGGGGCTGCTCGAGGACCGGGGGTGTCACCGACGAGCCCCGCCCCCGCTGGCGCACGACCAGCCCCTCGGCGGCCAGGTGGCGCACGGCCTCGCGCACGGTCTGGCGGCTGATCCCGTAGGCGCGGGTCAGCTCCTCGTCGGTGGGGAAGCGCTCGGTGAACTCGCCCTCGAGCAGCCGCCGGCGCAGGTCCTCGGCCGTCTGGGCCCAGAGGGGCAGCGGGCTCGACCGGTCCAGCACGCCCGCCATCACGCCCCCGCGAGGAAGAACGAGCCCACGAGGACCGCGAGGACGAAGAGCGTGACGAGGGCCATCGGCGCGTCCTTCTCGTAGGCGAAGGACACGACGCCGACGGCGACCCGCAGCACCGGGGTGAGGATCAAGATCAAGACCCCGAGCACCACGACCCCGCGGCCCTCGTCGTGGGCCAGGGCGTGGCCGAGCGCGCTGAAGGAGTGCGGGAACGACGTCGAGGTCGAGGTGAGCGCCCGGTAGGAGAGGGGCCCGCGCAGCGCCAGGTAGGACCCGTGATGGGCGAACATCAGGCCGAGGCCCACGGCGATGACGAGCACGCTCGTCACGACGCCGACCCGCAGGACGAGGCTGATCGCGAGCTCGACCCGGCGGACCTTCTGGGCCGTGCGCGCCGCCTCGGCGGGGGTGGGCGCCCGACGCGCGCCCCGCCACGTCGCGCCCGAGGGGCCGGCCGGGTGGCGGCCCGGCCCTCGACCGGCGCCGCTCACGCGAGGACCCCCTTCTGGAGCATCTCGAGCGAGATGACCACGAGGACCACGACAAAGAGTATCCGGATGGTCTTGCTGGCGGCTCGGCCGAGGATCCGGGCGCCGACGGTCGCCCCGAGCAGGACGCCCGCGGCCACCGGGGCGGCGATGATCGGGTCGATCTGGCCCCGCACGAAGTAGACGCCGGCGCTGGCCGCGGCCGTCACCCCGATCATGAAGTTGCTCGTCGCCGAGGAGACCTTCATCGGCAGGTGCATCGCGCTGTCCATGGCCGGTACCTTGAGCGCCCCCGAGCCGATGCCGAGCAGGGCGCTCACCAGCCCGGCGACGTACATGATCGAGAGTCCGAGCTTGGTGCCGACGACCTTGTAGGGGATCTCGCGACCCTCCGCCAGGTCGTGGTAGGAGCCGTGCAGGTCGAAGTAGTTGGCGAGCCGGTCGTCGGACGCCGTGAGCGGCGCGTCGGCGTGGCGGCGCCGGAAGGTCGCGACCGAGGAGTAGGCGAGGATGAGCCCGAAGAAGACGAACAGGAACCGGGCGGGGAGGAGCGTCGTGAGGTACGCCCCGGTCAGCGCCCCGGTGGTCGTGGCGACCTCGAGGAACATCCCGGCGCGCAGGTTCGCCATCCGGTCGCGGACGTAGGCCGCCGCCGCGCCGCTCGAGGTGGCGATCACCGAGACGATGCTCGCGCCGATGGCCAGGCGGATGTCCACGTGGTACAGCAGCGTGAGGGTGGGGACGATCACGACCCCGCCCCCGAGGCCCACGAGCGACCCGAGGACCCCCGCCGCCACCGAGATGAGGGCCAGGGAGACCACGAAGTCGAGCGGCGTCACGCGATAATTGTACGTACATGCGTTCTTAGGTTCAATTCACGGCCCCGCGCGTCGCGGTGGCGCGCCGGCGGCTACCCGGCGGCGTCGCGGCGCCGGTCCCGGGTCCCGGAGGCGCTCCATGCCGGCCGACACGTGGGTGGCGATCGCGGCCGCGTTCGAGCTCGGGGTGGCCACGACCGCGCTCGAGGAGCCGAGCTCGCGCAGTGCGGCCAGCCCGGCCCGCGTGATCGCGGTGCCGTGGCCCCGACCGCGGTGCTCGCGGCGCACGCCCATCGGCTCGATCAGCCCCGGCCGCCCGGTGCCGGCCGACCACACCGTGATGGCGGCGACCGCGACGTCACGGGGCCCGTAGGCGACGAGGCACCGGGCGCGGGCGTGAGGGCCCGTGCCGTCGCCGCGGTGCTCGTCGTTGGCGTGGGCGCTCGGACCGTGCGGGGGGCGGGCGCCCGTCGACCCGGGCGCGTCCACGGATGAGTATGCTTCGCAGTAGTTATCCGTTGTACAGAACTCTGCCGCACATGGAGGTGGCCGATGACGCTGTCGAACCCACGAGCCGCCCGCCGTGGCGGTGTGGCCACACCGAGGGATGCCACCGGGCCCTCGGCCCTTGCCGGGAGGCTCAGGGTGACGATGGTTCGACTGGGTCGCCAGTTGCGGCGTCAGGACCCGTCGGGGATGAGCATCGCGCTGTACTCGGCGCTCGCCACGGTGGCCGCGCACGGCGAGCTGGCGATCGGCGAGCTGGCCGATGCCGAGTGCCTTCCCTCCTCGGCGGCCACCCGGGCGACCGACCACCTCGAGGAGGTCGGCTTGGTCGAGCGGCGGCGGAACCCGATCGACCGGCGGGGAGTGAACGTGGCAATCACCCCCGAGGGGCGGGTGTTCGTCGACGAGCAGCGCCGGAAGGGGAACGCCTGGCTGGCGGACCGCCTCGGTCGCCTGGGCCGCACCCAGCGGGCCACGTTGGCCGAGGCGCTCGACGTGCTCGAGGCGCTCGTCGCCGACGAGGAGCGCACCGGTGCGGTCGCCGGCGCGACGCGAAAGGCCGTGACGCGATGAGCATGCTCTCGAGACTGTCGGCGCCCCGCACCACCCAGGTGGGGCCGCACTACAAGTGGGTGGTCCTCTCCAACACCACGATCGGGGTCATCCTCGCCTCGATGAACGCCACTAGCTTGATCATCGCCCTGCCGGTCATCTTCCGGGGCATCAACCTCAACCCGCTCGATCCGTCGAACTTCCCCTACCTGCTGTGGATCCTGATGGGCTACATGCTGGTAACGGCGGTGCTGGTGGTGGCGGTGGGGCGCATCGGGGACATGTTCGGCCGGGTGCGGATGTACAACCTCGGCTTCGCCGTCTTCACGCTCGGCTCGATCCTGCTCTCACTCGTGTGGAGTCACGGCTCGGCCGGCGCCCTGGAGCTGGTCTTCCTGCGGATGTTCCAGGCGATCGGCGGTGCGCTGCTCATGGCGAACTCCGCGGCCATCATCACCGACGCCTTCCCCACCGAGCAGCTCGGCCTCGCCCTCGGCACGAACATGGTCGCCTCCATCTTCGGGAGCTTCTTCGGCATCCTGGCGGGCGGTCTGCTCTCCAAGGTGGGGTGGCGCTGGGTCTTCCTGGTGAACGTGCCCATCGGCATCTTCGGCACCATCTGGGCGTACATGAAGCTGAAGGAGATCGGCATCCACGTCAAGGCCAAGCTCGACTGGGCGGGCAACGTCGCCTTCGCCGCGGGTCTCGCGATGGTGCTGGTGGGCGTCACCTACGGGATCAAGCCCTACGGCCACTCGCTCACGGGCTGGTCGAACCCGTTCGTCCTGGAGATGATATTCGGCGGCCTGGCGCTCCTCATCGTGTTCGTGATCGTCGAGCTACGCGTAAAGGAGCCGATGTTCCGCCTGTCGCTCTTCCGCAACCGGGCGTTCACCGCTGGCAACCTGGCCCAGTTCTTGGGGGCGGTGGGACGGGGCGGCATGCAGTTCATGCTCATCATCTGGTTCCAGGGCATCTGGCTCCCCCAGCACGGCTACGACTTCGTGAACACCCCGCTGTGGTCGGGTATCTACATGCTGCCGTGGATGGGGGGATTCGTCCTCGCCGGACCGATCTCGGGCAAGCTGTCGGACCGCTACGGGGCGCGGCCCTTCGCCACGGTGGGGATGGTGCTGTCGGCGGTGTCGTACCTGGTCATGATGGCCTTCCCGCCGAACTTCTCCTACGTGCCCTTCGCCCTGGTCATGCTGTTGAGCGGCATCGCCATGGGGCTCTTCGCCTCGCCGAACACCGCCTCCATCATGAACTCGCTCCCCGCCCGCGAGCGGGGCGTGGGCTCGGGCATGCGGGTCACCTTCGGCAACGTGGGCATGCCGCTGTCGATGGGGCTCTTCTTCACCCTCATGGTGCTGGGGCTCAACTCCAAGGTGCCGGCCGCCATGCACCAGGGCCTCGTGGCCCACGGCGTGCCGGCGACCGTCGCCGGCCAGTTGTCGCACCTACCGCCCCTCGGCTACCTGTTCGCCGCCTTCTTGGGCTACAACCCCCTGAAGCAGCTCCTCGGGTCCAAGGTGCTCTCGGCCTTGCCCGCCCACCAGGCGGCCACCCTCACCGGCCGGGCGTTCTTCCCCCAGCTGATCGGCGCGCCGTTCAAGCACGGCCTCGTGCTGATCTTGAGCTTCGCCGCGGTGATGAGCGTCATCGCCGCGCTGGCGTCGGCGCTGCGGGGTAAGCACTTCGTCCACGAAGAGGCGGGGTCCACCCTCGACCACGGTGTGCGCGAGGCGGCGGCCGTCGCCGTCGCCGTCGCGGGCGCCGGGGGCGAGGACGCCGGACGGGCGCACGTCGATGGGGTCGGAGGAGGCACCGCCAATGGCAACGGGTCCGATCCGTTCCGTGAGAGGGCCGTGTCCAACGGGGCCAGCCACAACGGCGACGCCGAGCTGGCCGCCGACGGCGACATCGCCCCCGGCGCCCGGCTCGACGACTCCCTGGGGTGATGAGGGCCGGTCGGCTGCGCTGAAGGGAGCCTTCGCCCTCGGGCGGCGGGAGCGCCCAGGCCCCGCGGGCCGGCGCCGTGCCGGAGCTCGTCGAGCCCGGCGTCGAGCCCGGCCGGCACCTGGGCGCCTCGGCGCTCGACCTCAGTTCGGTCCGTCACGCCCGCCGGCCCGGGCCGGCGGGGTGCGAGGCCACGGTGGCGGCGCCGGGTGCCCGGTCGTCGGGAAAGGGTCCGGTCCCGGTTCGATCCCGGGCGGCCGCTCGCCGGCTCCCTTGGCGTCCGACCACCTCGCCGCCGCCGCGGCGGCGAGGGCTGGTTCTGGTGGGGGCCGGCGGCACCTCAGCACCAGGCGAGCCGCGCACCGGCCTCCGCGCGGCTCGACCGGGGCCGGTCGAGCGCTCGGCTCACCTCGTCGTGGGTGATCCGAGGCGGCGGATCTGGTCCCGCCCCTCAATCGCGGTCACGATGATCTCCACGCACGTCGCCCAAGGCACGGCGGTGGCGTCGATGACGAGGTGGTACCAGCGGGGATCGGCCACGTTGGCGTGGTACAGCCGGCTGACGTAGCGGTGGCGCGCGGCGTCGATGTGGCGCTGGGCCCGGCGGGCGTCCGGCTCGGAGATGCCGCTGAACTCGACCGCCTGGGCGATGCGTCGCTCGACGGGGCCGTCGAGGCGGACGTGGAGGGCGGCGGGGATGGTGTGCAGCACGACCTGGCCGCCCCGCCCCAAGATGACGGCCCCGCCGAGGGCCTCGCGGTGGAGCACGGTGTCCACGTGCTCCTTGTAGGAGCGCTCGTCGTGGAACTGGTAGTCGTCGGGAGAGGTCATGCCGAAGATCCCCGCGGTGCCGGCGAACAGCGTCAGCCAGCGGGTCACGGTGTCGCCCATCTCGTCCTCGAAGCCCTCGACGGCCTCGGTCCGCTCGGCCATCTCGGCCGCCACCTCGGCCGAGACCGCCCGGTCGATGAAGGTGACGCCGAGACGGTCGGCCACCTGGGGCCCGATGAAGCCACCCCCGGCGCCGTAGGCCGCCGAGATGGTCACCACTGGTCGAACTGGCTGCCGGGCGTCTTCCATAGCGTCCTCTATATAGAGTACCCTAAGTGGATGGCCCGAGGGAGTGAGCGAGATCTCGCCCGCGCCCTCTACGGCGTGGCGTCGCTGGTCGTGCGCCAGATGCCCCGCGACGTCAGCCTGACGGCCGCCTCGGTGCTCCACGCGCTCGAGCGCCTCGGTCCCCTCCGGCTCACCCGGCTCGCCGCCCTCACGGGCGTGTCCCAGCCGTCCGCGACGGCGCTCGTCAGTCGCCTCGAGCACGACGGGCTCGTCGAACGGCGGCCCGATGAGGACGACGGCCGGGTGGTGCTCGTCGCTCTGACCGCCGCCGGCGGGCGGCTCGTGGCCGCTCGCCGGGAGACCGGTGCCGACGTCGTCGCCGGTCTCCTCGCCCGCCTGCCCGCCGAGGTGACCCGGCGCCTCCGAGACGCCCAGGGCGACCTCGAGGCCCTGGGCGACCTCGGGCCCTTCGACGTCGCGCCCGCCGCCACCTCGTTGGTGCCGCGGTGAGCACCGCCCACGGCGCCGCCGCCAGCCCGTTCCGCCAGCCCAAGGCGGTGTGGGCGGTGGCCTTCGCCTGCGTGGTGTCGTTCATGGGCATCGGGCTCGTCGACCCGATCCTTCCGGCGCTCGCCAAGCAGCTGAAGGCCTCGCCGAGCAGCGTCGAGCTGCTGTTCACGAGCTACCTGGTGGTGACGGCCGTCGCCATGCTCGTGACCGGGTTCGTCTCGAGCCGCATCGGCGCCAAGCGCACGCTCGTCGTCGGGTTGGTGCTCATCGTGGTGTTCAGCGCCCTGGCGGGCGCCTCGGGCAGCATCGACGGCATCATCGGCTTCCGGGCCGGCTGGGGGCTCGGCAACGCCCTGTTCATCGCCACGTCGCTGGCGGTCATCGTCGCCTCGGCCAGCGGCGGTTTCGCCGGGGCCATCGTCTTGTACGAGACCGCGCTCGGCGTCGGCATCGGCCTCGGGCCCCTCGTCGGCGGCGAGTTGGGGGGGATCTCCTGGCGGGGGCCGTTCTTCGGCGTCACCACCCTGATGGCGATCTCGCTCATCGCCACCCTGGTGCTGGTCGACAAGACGCCCAAGCCGGCGCGGCGGACCTCGATCGTCGAACCCCTCGCGGCGCTGCGTCACCGCGGGCTCGGCACCATGAGCGTCACCGCCCTGCTCTACAACTGGGGCTTCTTCACCCTGCTGGCGTACACCCCGTTCCCGATGCACCTCAGCATCCACGACCTCGGCTACACCTTCACCGGCTGGGGGGTGCTCGTCGCCGTCTTCGCCGTGTTCGTCGCCCCGCGCCTCCAGCAGCGCTTCGGCACCCCCAGGACGCTGTACGTGAACCTCGCCCTCCTCGCCATCGACCTCGTCGTGATCGGGGCGTTCACCTCCCACCGGGCGGTGCTCGTCGTCGCCGTCATCATCTCGGGCGCCTTCGTGGGGCTCAACAACACCCTCACCACCCAGGCCGTCATGCTCGTCTCCCCCGTCGAGCGTCCCACGGCGTCGGCCGCCTACGGGTTCGTCCGCTTCATCGGCGGCGGCCTCGCCCCCTACGTGGCGGCCCGGCTCGCCGCGCACTTCGACGTCCACGTCCCCTTCTACCTCGGCGCCGGAACGGTGGCGGTCGCCATCGCGGTCCTCGCCAGCGGCCACCGGCTGCTCGACGCGGCCGAGGCGGGGGGGGAGGAGCAGGTGGTCGGAGAGGTCCCGCCGGGTCGGGCGGTGCCGCCCCTCGGTCGGCCCGTCGTCCTGGCGCTGGACGGAGTCGACGACGCGACCGCCGTCATCCGGGCGACCAGCGACCTCGCCCGCCTGCTGGGCGCCCCCGTCGAGGTGCTCCACGTCATCGAAACCGACGTCGCCGTGGAGGACGCCGCCGACTCGGAGCCCGCGGCGACGGCGGCCCTCGCGGCGACCGAGGCGCTGCGTCGCCTCGAGGACGCGGGGATTCCGGTCAGCGGGCACCTCCTGCGCGTCGTGGGCAGCCACGGGGACGTCGGCCGGCGAGTCGCCGCGTTCGCCGAGGAGCACGACGCCCGGCTCATCGTGACCGGCCCGCCGCACCACGGCGGCCTCGCCCGGCTGTTCGACGCCAGCGCGACCGCCGACTTGGTGCGCGCCGCGTCGTGTGACGTCTACATCGTCCGGGCCGACGGGACCGCCGCCGACGTCGGCGATGCGCTCACGGGACGTTCGTCCCCGTGAGCGGGCGCGTGGGTCGGTGGGTGGTCCCGTCCCTCGACCGGCGAGGTCGCGCCCCGGAGCTACCGTCGAGGTCCGGATGGACCACACGCGCCTGAGCGACGGACGCCGTGGCGCATCCCGGCGGGGAGGCACGGTCGGTCCGAGGAGGGGACGCCCGGCGCTCGTCCTCGTGGCGATCGCCTTCGGCGTCATCATGGTGGGTCTCGACGCCACCGTGGTCGCCGTCGCCAACCCCTACATCGCGCGCTCCTTGCACGGATCGCTCGCCGACCTCCAGTGGGTGACGAACGCCTACCTGCTCGTCCTGGCGGTGGCGCTCATCCCGATGGGCATGGTGGGGGACCGCCTCGGGCGCCGACGCCTCTTCCTCGTCGGCGTGGTCGGGTTCGCCCTCTCCTCGCTCGCCGTCGGCGAGATCGGCTCGATCGGCGGCGTGATCGCCTTCCGCGCCGTCCAGGGCCTGTTCGGTGCGATCATCTTGCCGAACACGCTCGCCATCTTGCGCAACACCTTCCCCCCCGAGCGGCTCAACCAGGCGATCGGCATCTGGGGCAGCGCGTCGGCCGTGTCGATCGCCGCCGGCCCGATCGTGGCCGGGGCGCTCGTCGAGCACGTGTCGTGGGAGTCGGTCTTCTACATCAACGTGCCCATCGGCGCCCTGGCGCTCGTCGTCGGGGCGCTCGTCCTGCTCGAGAGCCGTGATCCGCACCCGAGACCCATCGACGGGCCCGGTCTGCTCGCCCTCGGCGCGGGGCTGTTCTGCGTGGTGTTCGCGATCGTGAAGGCCGAGTCGTGGGGTTGGGGCGCGGCGAGCACGCTGCTCCTCCTGCTCGGCGGCCTGGCGCTGCTCGTGGTGTGCGCCATCGTCGAGCGCCGGGTTCGCGCGCCGCTCCTGCCGCCGGCCCTCTTCCGGCGGCGGTCGCTCCCGCTCGGCACGGCCGCGGTGACCCTGGCCTTCTTCGCCATGTTCGGGGTCCTCTTCTTCGTCACCCTCTACCTCGAGAACGTCCACGGCTACGACCCGGTGGCCGCCGGGCTCCGCCTGCTGCCGCTCACGGCCATCTTCGCCGTCGCGGCGCCGCTCGGGGCCCTGCTCAACGAGCGGCTCGGGCCGCACGTCGCCATCCCGATCGGGATGATTGCCATGTCGGTCGCGTTCGGACTGCTCCTCACCTTGCGCGCCGAGTCGTCCTACGTGCACCTCTGGCCGGCGTTCGTCCTCGTCGGGCTCGGGGTCGGCATCGTGATCGTGGCGGCCTCGGATGCCATCGTCGCCAGCGCGCCGCCGACCGAGGCGGGCATCGCCGGCGGCCTCCAGGCGACCGGCCTCCAGGTCGGGGGAGCCCTCGGAGCGAGCGTGCTCGGCTCGATCCTCACGACCCGGGTGGGCGCGACCTTCGTCCCGGCCCTTCGCAGCGCCGGCGTCCCTTTCCCGACCGCTCGTCAGCTGGGCGCGGCCAAGCAACTGGTCGCCCAGGGCCTGGCGCCCATCGGTGGCGGCGAGCCCGCGCCGCTGCGGGTCGCCATCACGTCGGCCAGCCACGCCGCGTTCATGTCCGGTCTCCACCTGGCGCTCCTCGTCGCCCTGATCGTCTGCGTGGCGACCGCCGTGGTCGGCGCCTTCGTCACCCGGCCGGTCACGGAGGAGGATCTCGCGCACGCCCGGTGAGGAGAACCCGGTCCCGGGGCCGAACCCGTGAGGTCGTCGCCCGCCTAGGACTCTGTTGAACCAGTCCCAAGGTCACCGACTCACGGCGCTGTAGTCCCTTCACAGGCTTACCGAAACGGCGGATCACGACTTGTTCGACAGTCTCCTACGGCGCGACCCGTCACGAGCCTGACCCGACTGGTCCGCGTCGCCGTGCGCCGACGCCCGCCCCGGACCGCCGGGTCGCTCCCTGGAGTTCGCCGCGGCGCCGCCCCCGATCCTCCCGCCCGGGGTGGACTCCGTTCGTCGCTCGATCCCCCGGGAGCACCCCTGAGACGCCGCGCGGGCGGGTTGGGCCGCCGGGGCGCGGGATCTATGGTTGGACGGTGCGTTCAATCTCTGCGTCCAGTCCAGGGCGGAGCGTGCCGTGAGCACCCGACCGGTGCCGGAGCGGCTGGCGACCCAGCTCGCGTCGGGGGCGTCGGGCTTCGCCGTCACGTTCGACGACGTCCGCATGGAGGACGTCGCGGTGGCGAGCGGCATCCCCCGAGCGACCCTCTACTACTACTTCGCCGGCAAGGAGGAGCTGCTCGCCTTCGTCCTGCGGACCATGCTCGACGACCTGGAGGCGTCGGTGGCCATCGCGCAGGGACGAGCGCGGGACGCGCGAGGGCGCCTCGCGGCCGTCGTGCGGGCGCAGCTGGCGCACCTGGCCGCCAACCCGGGCGCCTCCCGGCTGCTGTTGTTGAACCTCGGGCGGGCCGGGCGGATCGGGGCGATCGCGGCGGGCATCGACGCCGCCTTCCACGCTCCGGTCCGCCAGATCCTCATCCAGGGCATCGAGGCCGGTGACCTCGTCGCGCTCGACGTGGAGGTGGCCACCACCGCCGTCTACGGCTCGGTCGTGGCCGTCGGGCTCCAGGCCCTGCTCAGCCGAGGGGGCATCGACGTGGACGCGACCGCCGAGCGCCTCATAGCGCTCCTGTGGTCGGGCATCGCCGCCCCCGGTCCCGAAGCCCGCCGGGCGAGGCCGTGAGCTCCCGGCTCCTGGCCCCGGTGGTCGAGCACGTGCCCGAGGGCATCGTGGCCGTGGCGCTGCCGACGCCGTTCCCCGTGGGCGACGTCAACTGCTACCTCCTCCTCGATGAGCCCCTGACCGTGGTCGATCCGGGTATGCGGTGGGCCGACAGCACCGACATCCTGACCGCCGCGCTCCGGGAGGTCGGCCGGGAGCTGGCCGACGTCGATCAGGTGGTGGTCACCCACGGCCACCCGGACCACTTCGGCGCCGCCGGGTGGCTCGCCGAGGTGGCCGACGCCCCGGTCCTGTGCGGGCGGGCCGAGGTGCCCAAGGTCACCGGCGCCGCCGCCAATCGGCCGGCGCTCCTCGAGCTCGCCGGCCGGCTCGGGCTCCCCGATTCGCTGCGGGCCACGGCCGGCGCCTTCTTCCAAGACGTCCGCCACCTGGCCCACCCGATCGACGAGGGCCGCCTCCGCCTCCTCGACGACGGTGACCTGCTCGCCGCCGGCGGGCGAGACTGGCGGGTCCACGTGACGCCCGGGCACGCGGTCGGCCACGTCTCGCTCTTCGACGCGGACGCTCGGGTGCTCGTCTCCGGCGACCACCTGCTCGCCTCGGTCACCCCGAACCCGGTGCTCGAGCCCGACCCGGCCTATCCCGACGGCCGGCGGCGGAGCCTCGTCGAGTACCTCGCCTCCCTCGAGCGCTTCGTCCGCCTCGATCCGCTGGTCGTCCTGCCCGGCCACGGTCCTCGCTTCTCGGCCGTCGCGACCCTGGTCCACACGACGCGACGCCATCACGCGCGCCGGGCGGCCGACATCGCCCGGCTCGTCCGACGCCTCGGGGACGCCACGGTCTACGAGCTCGCCTCGGAGCTGTTCCCCGAGGCCCGGGACTTCTCGGTCCTGCTCGGCATCTCCGAGGTGGTCGGTCACCTCGACCTGCTCGAGGACGAGGGCCGTGTGGCCCGTAGTGGGAACGACCGGGGCCGGTACGTGCTGACCTGACCGCGGAGCAGGCCGAGGCGGTCGCGGTGGTCGGCGTGGCGGCGGTGACCACGTCGCCGCCGGCGTCGCACCGGCCTGGGGGTGGACGTCGCGCTCCAGGCCCAGGGCGGCGGGCGCGACGGCACGCAGGCGCTCGTGCGGGCCCTGGGCGCGTTGTCGGGCGTAGACTGCGACGTGCGCTAGTGCAGTTCCTAAGACGGCTATTGACGCGAGAGGGGTCTCGCTGTCGCATTGATGTCGCAAGGAATCGACGGCGGTCTCAGGCCCTCAACGCAACACTTCGGCCAACCTTTGCGATGGGGGCACCCATCCGAGGGTCTTGCGCGGTGGGTTTCCCGTGACGGACAGTGGCTTATCCGGGAGGCCGTGTGACACCGACGGTTCGCTCTTGAGCGGGCTCGGTCGCCCCCGGGGGTGGTGCCGTTTCCGGCACGACCGAGACGTGTGAGCAGGAGACCCACGAATCACCGGCCCTCTTCGGCCCAGACGTGACGAGGCACGGCTACATCGGGGTGCATTCATCCGTCGAGCGTCGCTCGAGCAAGATCCCCCGTAACCCCGACGGGGGCATGAACGCCACCGGACGGCCACGCGCGGGCGTCCCTTGACATTCCGGCTGGACGAGAGTAGAGGTGGCGGCGAACTATAGGGAGGATGATCGTGAGACACATCGGTGGGTCTGGACTACGCCTGGTGGCCGCGCTCGTCCTGCTCTCAGGCGGTAGCGTCGTCGTGGCCACGGCCGCCGTGGCCACGGCCTCGCTGACCGCCTGCCCGAGCAAGGGAATCGGCGGCCCCTTCTACCGCGTCTGCTCGTCGGCGATATTCGCGGGGGAGAAGGGCTTTGGCGCCAACGCGATCATAACCCTCCCCTGCACCCAGAGCGACTTCGTCACGCGCCAGTACGTGGGGGTGGTCTCGAAGGGCAAGCCTGTCGCGTCGACCACCGACGCGGGCTACACCTACTTCTCCTTCTACGTACCCGGGGACGAACTCGAAGTGGGTTTCGAACACAACCACAACCTCACCTCGGGCGCCACCACTTACTACTCCCTCTACCTGCGGCACGGCGAAGCGAATACGAGCTTCTGGAATATCAACAAGGACCAGGCGCTCGCCTGCGGATCTCGCGTGGACCTCACCGCCTTCATCGCGCTGTCCAACTCCCGGAAGGTCGCCATCGAGGTGACCGTGCACGTGGTGGGATCCTCGAAGGGCTCGCTGTTCGTGTTCATGCCTCGGCCGGGGCAGAGCGCCCTGACACCCAACGAGGTGCCGGTCTCGGTGACCGGCCAGTCCAACGGCCAGGCCGAGGTTGGCGCCGCGGTGGGCACGGGATCGATTGCGCCGCTGACCGAGCCCGGGTGGACCAGCGGCTGTGCGCAGTGCGCCGTCTCGATGATCACGGCCATCGCTCAGAACGCACCGGGGGGACCTCCGACCCTGCCCCTGCAGGACGGCGCGACCTTCGGACCGGTCACCTGGGAGAATCTGTGGTTGATC
Source organism: Actinomycetes bacterium (assembly GCA_021779855.1). Taxonomy (GTDB): domain Bacteria; phylum Actinomycetota; class Acidimicrobiia; order Acidimicrobiales; family RAAP-2; genus RAAP-2. The sequence continues at coordinate 66,266 of JAJXZW010000005.1, read as the reverse complement.
ACGGGTAGCAGCTCGGTACGCTGGACCTCCGCGAGGACCGGACTGAAGGTCGAGTGGAAGGCCCCCTACGCCCGCTTCAGCGTGCCTCCGCCCGCCGGACCACCCGCGTACACGGTGACCTCAATCGCCCTGGGCTGCACGCCCTCCACTAGCGGCACCGACCGGTGGAAGTGCCCCAAGACGACGGCCAAGAAACCCGCACTCACGTCGTCCACCATCGTCAGCGGTACGGGATCGCTCGGGGCCTAGGCGTGAGTCCTACGTGGGGTCCTCGAGCAGTCGATGCCACGCTCCCCACGTGTCTAGCGTGCTGCGTGCAGACCGACCACTTACGGAGGCGGATTGGGGGGCGTTCTAGCGAAGGATCTCGGGGGTGAGTCGGCAGTTCTGACCCCGTCCTCGATCGGCCGCGACGCGAGCATCGTAGGCCGTTTGCAACGGGAACGGGAGGGGCCACCACGCACGGGGGACGTCAACCGCACTGGGGACCCGAACACCCCGGGCAGTGAGCGAGCGCGAACAGCCAACGGATTATACGCTCGACCTCGTCGGCGCCATGGCGGCGCCGAGCACAGGTCCATTCGGGAGGCACCATGGAACTCTCACCTAAGGCGTTGGCGCGGAACGGAACCACGCGAGCCCTCGGGGCGGTAGTTATTGGCGCCGCGCTCACGGGCGGCGCGCTCGCGGTGACCGCTCCCGCGGGGGCAGCGGGGGACTCGATGACCCTCCGCGGCCCCGCGACAAACCCGATGGGCACGAACTTCAATTACGTTATCTCAGGGGTCGCGAGCGGACCCGCCAATCGAGTCGTGGCCTGGGAGCAGTTCAACCGGGCGGGAGGTTGCGCGCCCACCTTCGCCGGCGAGAGCGTGCGTGCCCTGTTCACGCCGGCCTCGGTGTACGGACTCACCGTGTGGACGAACCAACCGGTGTCGGGCGCCTACTCGGTGACGGCCGCCTTCGGCTCGCGTAACCTCGGCGTCCACGGGGTGTGCGCATACCTGATTAACGCCACGACCGGGACCACCTACGCCCACGATGGTGCGTTCTGGACGAACGTGAACTCCTAGTCGTCGCGCCGGCCAGCCGCAGATCAAACTCCTCGCTCACCGAGCGCCATTGGGCCACGGCCGCGCCAAAAGTACCCGTAGGTGTGTTCACTCAAACCCTCGCGGTCCGGACCGCCCCCCCGACGAGCCGATGGGACAACCGGACGCAGCATTTCGCACGGACGACGTGGGATTCCCATTCAGGAGCAAGAGCTCAGAATCCGCGTCCAACGCACGTGCGTGAGGGACCCACCTCGGTCCCGTCAGGGCAAGTCGTGGCGCCGTACCAGACGGTCGACCTTCCAGTAGGTCCCGCTCGCACCCCGGAGAACGTCACGCCTGAGAGGTTCGCGTTCGTGTCGTTCGCCGCTGGATGCCCCGCCGATCTCCAGAACCACCGCATCCGAGCGCCTCGGCACGCCGGCAGACCCAACCGCAGGGTGCTCGGCTCGATCGTCGTCCGGTGCGCGGGGCCCGTCGGACTCCGAAGAGCCGCAACACCTAGTGGAGCGAGGAAGCCCGTGGCGCCCCCGGCGGGACTCGAACCCGAGCACACGGCTCCGGAGGCCCCTGCCTCCACCGTCATCGCCTGAGCGTTCTGGCTGGTTGCAGGCAGGTCCGCGCCCCACCGGCCCGTCGCAGAACCCTGAACGTTCTGTCTACTCGCAGTCGTCGCGGGCGGGTCGGCGCGCTGCGCTCAAGGCGGAGGTTCGGCTCACCCCGCCCGGGGTGTTGAGTCCCTCGGTTGCGTGGCACACTCCAGTCGATGCTTGGGTGATCGGGACGTCACGGTCGGTTCCCGATCTCGAGGGCGAGCAGGACGCGCTTCGTGTTGGCGCCGCCGACGTAGTCGCCCGCCCCGCCGTCACTGCGCACGATCCGGTGGCAGGGGATAACGACAGGTACGGGATTGGTGGCGCACGCGGTGCCGACCGCCCGGACCGCCTTCGGCTTGCCGATGGCGGCGGCGACGGCCGCGTAGGACGCCGTCGATCCGTAGTCAAGGTCGGCGAGGCAGTCGAGCACCAGGCGGCGGAAGCCGTGCGCGAGTTGCAGGTCGAGTGGGATGTCGAAGCGGCGGCGGCGCCCGGAGAAGTACTCGTGTAGTTGACCGGCTGCGGGGTCGAGCCGGGAAGGGGCATGCAGCACCCGAGGGCTCACCCGGCGGGCAAGGTCGTCGAGCACCTCGTCGTGGCCCTGGTTGGCGAACGCGACGCGGACGAGTCCCGCGGGGGTCGCGGCCAAGAGCAGTGGGCCGACCGGGGTATCGAGGACGCGGTAGGCGACGTCCAAGAGATCGCCTCTCGAGGCGGCCTCGACGAGTCGCTCGTGGAGTCGTTCTACCGCGGCGATCGGCACGTCGCCGTCGTGGCGAAGGCGGTTGAGGATGTTGGGTTCGGAGGTCATGATCTCTCCCGGGTCACGGTTGAGCGAAGGGCACGTACGCCGTCCGATGCGGCCCGCCGCGCGGCGGCCTCGCTCGAGTCAAGGAGCCGGCCGACCTCGGCGTAGGGGAGGCCGGCGACGTAGTGATAGAGAACGGCCCCCCGTTGCTTGGTGGGAAGGGCGGCGACGGCGCTCCAAAGGGAGTCGTCACGAATTACTGGCTCAGCGGAGCGCCCGGGGACCTCGGGCAAGCGGTCCACCGGCAGTGGGGCACGATCCCTCGCGCGGATCCAATCGATCCCCTTCCGGTGCGCGATGGTGGCGAGCCATCCTCGCACGTTGCTGTCGGGTGCTAATCGGGGGTAGGCCGCCAGCGCGGCGATGAAGGTCTCGGACCACACGTCGTCGGCGTCGTGGGGTCCGACCACGGCCCGGCAGATCCGCAACACGACCGGCCCGTGTTCCACGACCACGCTTTCGAAGGGCGGGAGGCTCACAATCGGTCACCCTCGATCTTCGGTCGAGGAGGCACCGCCGCGGGGAACCATCGGTTCACACCCCATCTAACGACAACCATGGCCGGCGCGTGAGGTGAAGCGTGGCCCTGTCGCTCCCGCGGGTGTCCGCACGGCCCTGACCGCGGCGAAGAGGGACGGCGGGGCCGCGCCCTGTCCGTGGCACGCAGAGGGCTCACCTCACGAGTCCCGAGTCCCGCACGTTGTCTACCCAGATGCCAAGTGACGAGGGGGAGCGGGGACCTGTGAGCACCACCTTTCGCATCCGGGCACTCGATCCGGGCTACCTGGACACGGTGCGGGCGAGGGGCAAGGATGACTTCGGCAACGACGTGGTTGTCATGACCAACGTCGACGCGGGCGGCACGCCCTTGCGATGCTGTCTGCGAGAAGCTGCGGTTGGCGAGAAGGTGGTGCTCATTGCGCACCGAGCCGCGCCAATCGGGGGCCCGTATGTGGAGGTCGGACCGATCTTCATTCACGCCGAACGTTGCGCGGGCTACGAGACAACTCGTTCTTACCCCCACGGGTTCCGTCAACGACAACTGGTCTTTCGTGCCTACGACGCTCGGGGCCGCCAGGTGGAGAACCGGATCGCCGAAGGAGGGGCCGCCGCCGAGGGCGTCATCGACGGGCTCCTTTCGAAGCCCGAGGTCGCCTACCTCCACGCCCGCAACGTACTGGCTGGCTGCTTCATGTTCACGGTGGAGCGCGGGCCGTGAGTTCCGGGACCGCGCGTGTTCGGTCTACGCCACCGGTCCACTCGGAGGTCGGTGCGTCGCCGGGATGCGTCGTGCCACGTCAGAGGAGTGAGGACTCGATGGTCTGCCGCTTGACGGAGATGACCGTCAGGCGCCCCGGATCTCCGACCTCACCGGCGCCACGCCGTGACCGGCGTGGCGTCCCTGGTCGGGTCAGGCGGAGAGGGCGGCGGCTCCACGTTCGGGCGTTCCTTGGCCCGCGTCGTTCGTCCTCCGGGCGCCATCTAGGGAGTCGAGCAGCTGCTGGTCTGTGGCCCGGGAGGTTGCCAGGGACAGCCGTGGGACAGATCGTCTGGCGCGCAGTGGTGTGCCGGTGATGGACAGTGAGGCATCCGGGGGGCCGTGTGACACCTAATGGAGTATGGAAACCCGTGGCGCCCCCGGCAGGACTCGAACCTGCGCACATGGCTCCGGAGGCCAATGCTCTATCCGCTGAGCTACGGGGGCGGCCCGACCACACTACCGGACTCCCTCACCCGCGGCTCGGGCCGTCCGGCGGCCTCCCGTAAGGTCGTCCCATGGGAACCGGCCCCGTCCCGCTCACGTTGCTGCCCGACACCGCCGAGGTGCGCGCGGACGGCGTGTCGATCGGCGGCGTCGACCTGGCCGAGCTCGCCGAGCGGTTCTCGACGCCGCTGTTCGTCTACGACGAGGCGACCCTGCGCCACCGGTGTGAGGAGGCCGCCGCCGCCTTCGACGACGGGGTGGCCTTCGCCTCCAAGTCCTTCCTGTGCGGGGCCGTCGCGCGACTGGCCCACGAGTCGCGCCTGTGCGTCGACGTGGCGACCGGGGGTGAGCTGGACCTGGCCCTGCGGGCCGGGGTGCCGGCCGACCGGTTGATCCTGCACGGCAACAACAAGTCCGACGACGAGCTCGCCCGGGCGCTCGACGTGGGGGTGCACCGGGTGGTCGTCGACAACGCCGAGGAGATCGAGGCGCTGGACCGACTCCTCGCGGGGCGCTCGCTCGACGTTCTGGTGCGGGTGACGCCCGGGGTCGAGGCCCACACCCACGAGTACGTGCGCACCGGCCAGGAGGACACGAAGTTCGGCTTCTCGGTCGCCTCGGGCGCGGCCCGGCGGGCGATCGAGCGGCTGCGCGCCCTCGCGGGGGTTCGGGTCCGCGGGGTTCACGCGCACATCGGCTCGCAGATCTTCGAGACGCGCGCCTTCGAGGAGTCTGTGCGGACCCTCGTCGAGTTCACCCGGGGCGACGGGTTCGAGGAGCTGTGCGTCGGCGGCGGGCTCGGGGTGCCCTACGTCGAGGGGGAGAGCGCGCCGTCGATCACCGCGTGGGCGGCGGCGGTGCGCTCGGCCGCCGCGGACGCCGGGCTCGACCCCGCGGTGCGGATCGTCGCCGAACCGGGTCGCGCGCTCGTCGCCCAGGCTGCCGTCACGCTCTACCGGGTCGGGGTCGTCAAGGAGCTGGCCGTGCGGACCTACGTCGCGGTCGACGGGGGGATGAGCGATAACCCCCGGCCCGTCCTCTACGGCTCGGGCTACGAGGCGTTCGACCTCGCCCGCCCGCTCGCGCCGCGCCCGCGGCGCGTGCGCCTCGTCGGCAAGCACTGCGAGAGCGGTGACGTCCTGGTCGACGAGGGGTTCCTGCCGGAGGCCACGGGTCGCGGCGACGTCGTGGTGACCCCGGTCACCGGCGCCTACGGGTACTCGATGGCCTCGAACTACAACCGGGTCCCCCGCCCGGCCGTCGTCTTCGTGCGCGACGGCGCGGCGAGGGCCGTCCTGCGGCGCGAGACCTTCGACGACCTCGCCCGCCTCGAGGTGGAGTGACCCGCAGGGGCGTGGGTTACCCTTGATCGATGGAGAGCGGGGCCGTGCGCGTCGGCATCATCGGCGCGGGCAACATCGGCGCGGCCCTCGTGGGGATCCTCACCGACCCGGGTCGCCGTCACGCCCTCCTCGACGGGGCCACCGCGCCGCTCGAGCTCGTCGGCGTGGCGGTGCGCGACCTCGCCAAGGCCCACCCCGGGGTCGACCCGTCGCTGCTCACCGACGACGTCGCGTCGCTGCTCGCCAGGGACCTCGACGTCCTGGTCGAGGTGGCCGGGGGACTCGAGCCGGCCGGCGGGTACGTCCGCGCGGCGCTCGAGCGCGGCGTCTCGGTCGTGACGGCGAACAAGGCCCTCATGGCCGCGCAGGGCAACGCCCTGGCGCGCCTCGCCCACGAGAACGGGGCCGACCTCTTCTACGAGGCGGCCGTCGGCGGCGCGATCCCGATCCTGCGCGCCCTGCGCACCTCGCTCGCGGGCGAGCGGATCAGCCGGGTCCTGGGCATCGTGAACGGCACGACGAACTTCATCCTCACCCGCATGACCCGGGAGGGCTCGGACTACGCCGGCGCCCTGGCCGAGGCCCAGGCGCTGGGCTACGCCGAGGCCGATCCCCGCGCCGACGTCGAGGGCGTCGACGCCGCGGCGAAGGTCGCGATCCTCTCGGCGCTGGCCTTCGGCACGCCCCTCGCCGGGGAGGAGGTCGCCCACGAGGGGATCACCGGCGTGCGGCCGGTCGACGTCGAGTTCGCCCGCCACGCCGGCTACGTGATCAAGCTGCTGGCCGTCGCCGAGCGCGTCGGCGAGAGCGGGGTCTCGCGCCGCGTCCACCCGACCCTGGTGCCCCTCGCGCACCCCCTGGCGGCCGTGAGCGGGGCCACCAACGCCGTCTTCGTTGAGGGCGCCAAGGCCGGCCCGCTGATGTGGCTCGGCCAGGGGGCCGGCGGCGAGCCGTCGGCGACGGCGGTCCTCGGCGACGTCCTGGACGCCGCGCGCAACCGGGTCAGCGGCCGCCACGACGCGCCCTTCAGCGGGGACCGTACCCTCGAGCTCGTGGAGGCCGGCGACCTGGAGAGCGCCTACTACCTCTCGGTCGACGTGGTCGACCGGCCGGGGGTCCTCGCGGAGGTGGCGGGGGTCTTCGGCCGCCACGGCGTCTCGATCCGCTCGATGGAGCAGTCCGGCCTCGCCGACGAGGCCCGACTCTCGTTCCTCACCCACGCGGCGCGCGACCGGGACGTGCGCGCGACCGTGGACGATCTCACCGCCCTCTCGGCGGTGGATCGGGTGGGGGCCTGCACGCGGGTCCTCGGGGGCGTGGCGTGATCGGCTGGCCGGGGCTGCTGGGCCACTACGCCGAGTGGCTCGACCTCGACGGCGTCGAGGACGTGGTGACCCTGTACGAGGGCAACACGCCCCTGCTCTACGCCGAGCGGGTCTCCGAGCGCGTCGGGGCCCACGTGTGGCTGAAGTTCGACGGCATGAACCCGACGGGATCGTTCAAGGACCGCGGGATGACGATGGCCATCACCAAGGCGCGCGCCCAGGGCGCGCGCACGGTGATCTGCGGCTCGACGGGCAACACCTCGGCCGCGGCCGCGGCGTACGCCGCGCGCGCCGGGTTGGACTGCGTGGTCCTCGTCCCCGAGGGCAAGATCGCCCTGGGCAAGCTGGCCCAGGCCATGGTCTACGGCGCGCGCGTGCTGCAGATCCGCGGCAACTTCGACCAGGCCCTCAACCTGGCGCGCGAGCTCTGCCAGCACCTGCCGATCACGATCGTGAACTCGATCAACCCCGACCGGATCGAGGGCCAGAAGACGGCCGCGTTCGAGCTGGTCGACGAGCTCGGCCGCGCGCCCGACATCGTGGCGATCCCGGTGGGCAACGCCGGCAACATCACCGCCTACTGGCGGGGCTTCACCCAGTACCACGCGGCGCGGCGCTGCGACACCCTGCCGCGCATGTGGGGCTTCCAGGCGGCCGGCGCCGCGCCGATCGTGCTCGGCCACCCGGTGGCGAACCCCGAGACCATCGCCACGGCGATCCGCATCGGCAACCCGGCCAGCTGGGTGCGGGCCCTCGAGGTGGTCCACGAGTCCCTCGGCGACGTCCGGGCCGTCACCGACGAGGAGATCCTCGAGGCGTACGGCTTCGTCGCGCGCCACGAGTCCGTCTTCTGCGAGCCGGCCTCGGCGGCGTCGGTGGCCGGGCTCTTCAAGTACGGTGCCCCGGCCGACTCGACGGTGGTCTGCGTGCTCACCGGCAACGGGCTGAAGGACCCCGACACCGCCGTGGCCCACACGCGCGCGCCCGAGGTCGTCGACGCCACGCTGCCCGCGCTGCTCGGGGTGCTGGACTAGAGACGGGGTGTTGGCGCCCCCCGGCCGAACCGCTACAATGGTGAGGTCGTCCGCTCGGCTCCGCCGGACTGCGGTGTTCTTCCGAGACGACTCCTCGTTTTTCTCCTCGGCCCTGGCGTACCCACGCCGGCGGTGAGAAAGGATCATGCATGGCTGTCAAGCCCTCCCCAGACCGCGCGGACCTCGAGTCCAAGACGCGTGAGGACCTCCAGACGATCGCCAAGGTGAAGGGCGTCGACGTCTCGACCCGCGCCACCAAGTCGGCCCTCATCGAGGCGATCATGGGCACCGACGCGCCCGCGCCGGCCAGCCGCGCGGTGCGCTCGCGTCGCACCGTCGCCACGCCCGAGGACTTCGAGGCGTTCCTGGGTGAGTTCGACGCCGACCCGCCGGTCGCCGGCCCGGCCCCCGAGCGCGCCGCCGCGCCCGCCGCGTCGGGCGACGCCCGCCCGGCCGAGGCCCCGGCCGAGCCCTCCACCAACGGCGACGGGAGCGCCGGGCGCACGCACGCCCCGGGCCGACCCGAGCGCCAGCCCCGCGACTTCAACGAGCCGGGCTCGCGCAACCGGCGCAACCGGCGCAACCGTGGCCGCGAGCGCTTCGGGGGCGACGCGATGCCCAACGCCGACCAGCCCTACGCCGGCGAGCTCATCGAGGTCGAGGGCCTGCTCGACCTGCGCGACGACGGCTACGGCTTCTTGCGCACGCGGGGGTACCACCCGTCGCCCAACGACGTCTACGTCTCGATCAACATGGTGCGCCGCTACGGCCTGCGCAAGGGCGACGCCGTCGCCGGCGGCTACCGTCCGGCCGCCTCGAACGAGAAGTACCCGGCGCTGCTGCGCGTGGACAAGGTCGCCGGCTTCGATCCCGAGGTCGCCAAGATGCGCCCGCGCTTCGAGGACCTCACGCCCCTCTTCCCCGACGAGAAGCTCCGCCTCGAGACCAACGAGGGCAAGACCGACCTCACCCCGCGGATCGTCGACCTGCTCGCCCCGATCGGCAAGGGCCAGCGCGGCCTCATCGTCTCACCGCCCAAGGCCGGCAAGACGACGGTCATGAAGCAGATCGCCCAGTCCATCGAGGCGAACAACCCCGAGGTCCACCTGATGGTGCTGCTCGTCGACGAGCGGCCCGAGGAGGTCACCGACCTGCGCCGCTCGGTGCACGGCGAGGTCATCTCCTCGACCTTCGACCGCCCGGCCGAGGAGCACACCCACGTCGCCGAGCTCGCGATCGAGCGGGCCAAGCGGCTGGTGGAGCAGCAGAAGGACGTCGTCATCATCCTCGACGGCATCACCCGACTCGCCCGCGCCTACAACCTGGCCGCCCCGGCGACCGGGCGCATCATGTCCGGCGGCGTCGACTCGGGCGCCCTCTACCCGCCCAAGAAGTTCTTCGGCGCCGCGCGCAACATCGAGGAGGGCGGGTCGCTGACGATCCTCGCGAGCGCGCTCGTCGAGACGGGCTCGAAGATGGACGAGGTCATCTTCGAGGAGTTCAAGGGCACCGGCAACATGGAGCTGCGTCTCGACCGCCGCCTGGCCGAGCGCCGCCTCTACCCGGCCATCGACGTGAACGGCTCGTCCACGCGCAAAGAGGAGCTCCTCTTCAGCCGCGAGGCCCTGCCCCAGGTCTGGCGGCTGCGCCGGGTCCTCAACGGGCTGGCGGCCGAGGGCCGCGAGGCGGCCGGGCTGGAGCTGCTGATCGACCGCCTGAAGACCACCCGGTCGAACGAGGAGTTCCTGGGCGAGATCGCCAAGGGCCCGTCGCCCACGAGCTGAGCCCCGCTAGACTGTCTCTTCGCTTTCGTTAAGGAGCGCTATGAAGTCCGACATCCACCCCCACTACGGCCCCGCGACCGTGACCTGCTCGTGCGGCAACACCTTCACGGTGGGCTCGACCAAGTCCGAGCTGCACGTGGAGCTGTGCAACGAGTGCCACCCCTTCTTCACCGGCAAGCAGAAGCTCGTCGACACCGGCGGCCGCGTCGAGCGGTTCCAGCGCCGCTACGCGCAGAAGGCCAAGCCGCGCACCAAGTCCTGATCGCCGTCGAGGCGTCGTGCGCTCCCTGGACGAGACCCTCGACGCCCTGGCCGACGAGTTGCGCGCGGTCGAGGAGGAGCTGGCCCGGCCCGACGTCGCCGACGACCGGGCGCGCCTGCGCGACCTCTCGCGGCGCCACAAGGAGCTGACCGAGGTCACCACCACCTGGAGCGACCTGCGCACGGCCCGCGAGGACCTGGTGACCGCGCGCGAGATGCTGACCGAGTCCGAGGGGGCCGAGCGCGAGCTGTGGCGCGAGGAGGTCGACGACGCCGAGTCGCGCATCGCCGGCCTCGAGGAGCGCCTCGAGTCCCTGCTCTTGCCCCACGACCCCAACGAGGGGCGCAACGTGATCATGGAGATCCGCGGCGCCGAGGGCGGCGAGGAGGCCAACCTCTTCGCGGCCGACCTCGCGACGATGTACAAGCGCTACGCGGCCCTGCGGGGGTGGCGGGTCGAGGTGATCGAGGAGCGCCCGAGCGATCAGGGCGGACTCGACGAGGCCACCTACCTCGTCAAGGGCGAGGACGCCTGGAGCCGGCTCCAGTTCGAGGCCGGGGTGCACCGGGTCCAGCGCGTCCCGGTCACCGAGGCCAAGGGGCGGGTCCACACGTCGTCGGCGACGGTCACGATCCTGCCCGAGGCCGAGGAGGTCGACGTCGAGATCAACCCCAACGACCTCAAGATCGACGTCTACCGCTCCTCGGGCCCCGGGGGCCAGAGCGTGAACACGACCGACTCGGCGGTGCGTGTCACCCACCTGCCGACCGGCATCGTGGTGTCGATGCAGGACGAGAAGAGCCAGATCCAGAACCGGGCGAAGGCCCTGCTGGTGCTGCGCTCGCGGCTGCTCGCGGCGGCCCAGGAGGCCCAGGCGGCCGCGCTCTCCGGACTGAAGCGCTCCCAGGTGGGCGGCGGGGGGCGCAGCGAGAAGATCCGGACCTACAACTTCAAGGAGAACCGGGTCACCGACCACCGGATCAACCTGACGACCTACGCCCTCGACGCCGTGTTGAACGGTGACCTCGACCCCTACGTGGACGCCCTGCTCGCCGACAAGCGCGCCCACCAGCTCGCCGAGAGTGGTCGACGCTAGGCCCTCGCTGGTCGAGGAGCTCGTGGCGAGCGGCCTGGCCGCCCGCGAGGCCCGCTGGATCGTCGAGGAGTACGCCGTCGGCGGCGACCCCGACGCGGCCGCGGCGGTGCGCGCCGCCGGGCGGCGTCGGCTGGGGGGCGAGCCCCTGCAGTACGTGCTCGGCCACTGGCCGTTCCGCGGCCTCGACCTCGACGTCGACCCCCGCGTCCTGATCCCGCGGCCCGAGACCGAGGAACTGGTCGACCACGCGCTGGCCGAGCTGGCCCGCCTCGACGAGGCGGCCCCCGTCGTGCTCGACCTGGGCTGCGGGTCGGGCGCCATCGGCCTGGCGATCGCCCAGGAGCTCGCCGCGCGCGGCCTCGGCGCGCGCGTGATCGGCGTCGACGTCTCCGAGGGGGCCCTCGCGGTGGCGCGGGCCAACGCGCGCAAGCACGGCCTCACCGAGGTCTCGTTCGTGCGCTCGGACTGGTTCGGCGGACTCGACGCGTCCTGGCGCGGCCGGGTCCACCTCGTCGTGGCGAACCCGCCCTACGTGGGGGCCGAGGAGCTGGCCGGGCTCGACCCGGTCCTCGCCCACGAGCCCCGCGGCGCGCTCGTCGCCCCCGACCACGACGGCGTGGCCGGGTTCGCCGACGCGGCGGCGATCGTCGCGGCCGCCCCGGCGTGGCTCGCCCCGGGCGGCGCGCTCGTGCTCGAGCACGGCGACCGCCAGGGCCCGGCGGCGCTGGCCGCGGCCCGCGACGCCGGCCTCGAGGCGGTCGACCGTCGCGACCTCGCCGGTCGCGACCGCGTCCTGATCGGGCGCCGGCGATGAGGCGCCTCTCCCTCGAGGAGGCCGTCGAGGCCCTCGACGCGGGCGGGGTGGTCGCGGTGCCCACCGACACCGTCTACGGGCTCGCCGCGCGGCTCGACCGCCCCGCGGCGATCGCCGCCGTCTTCGCGCTGAAGCGCCGACCCGCGTCGGTCGCCCTGCCGGTCCTGGTGGCCCGCCCCGAGGACCTCGGGCCCCTGGGGGTGGCGCTCGGGCCCCTCGGCGAGCGGCTGGCCGAGCGCTACTGGCCCGGCGCCCTCACCCTGGTGGTGAGGGCGCCCGAGGAGCTCGCCGGGCGCGTGCACGCGGCCGGGGGCACCCTCGGGGTGCGCGTCCCGGCCGACCCGCCGGTGCGCGCGCTGCTCGAGCGCACCGGGCCGCTCGCGGTGACCAGCGCGAACGAGCACGGCGAGCCGCCCTGCACCAGCGCCGAGGACGTCGCGGCGTGCTTCACCGGGCGCGACGGGCTGGCCGGCGTGCTCGACGGCGGGACCCGCGCGGCGGCCGTCTCGTCGGTGGTCGAGGTGACGGGCCCGAGCGCCGTCGTGGTGCGCGAGGGCGCCCTCAGCGCCGCGGCGATCGCCGCGGCGCTGGCCGAGCCGTGAGGGGTGGGCTCGACCGGGTTCGAGTCGCGATCCCCGTCGGGGACGACGGACCGCAGCTCGGGACGCCGGCCTCGTCCCACCGCCCCTAGGGCCGCACCCGGCCGTCGCGCACCGCGAGACGGGTCCCGAGCAGCTCGTGCTCCTCGGCACCCGCGCACAGGTCGGGGTCCTCGCTGTGGGCCCACCGCCGTCGGCCGTCGGCCTGGCGCCCGCACACGACGAGCCGCTCAAAGGACCCGTCGGAGCGGTGGGTCACGGTGTAGGTCTCGACGACGAGCGGGCCGTCGCCGCTCGTGACCTCGACCCGCGGGGTCGCGTCGACCGCGGCGCGGGCGTCGCGCCAGCGGAAGCCCGCCGGAGGGGGCGCGGCGCGGTAGGCGCCCCAGGCGTGCTCGGTCGAGAACCACCCCAGGCCGGTGACGAGCCCGGTCGCCTCGGGCCGGGCGCGGAGCCGCTCGACCATGGTCGCGATCGCGTGGGTGACGTAGTTGTTGCCCGGCCCGCCGGCGAAGGTGAGCCCGCCGGTCACCGTCGGGGGCCGCGCCGCGTCGAAGGGGTCGAGGCCGATCACCTCGGCGGCCGTCTGGACGACGGTGGGGAAGCAGCTGTAGAGGTCGACGAGCTCGACCGATCCGTCGACGCCGAACTCGCGGAGCGCCCCCCAGACGGCCCCCATGGCGGGGGAGGCGTCGAGGTCGGGGCGCTCCGAGACGAACCAGTGGTCGTCGGCCTCGGCGGCGCACTGGGGGAAGACCATCTTCTCCTCGGCCACGCCGAGCTCGCGCGCCCGCTCGTAGGAGGTGAGCACGAGGCACGCGCCCATGTCGACCGGCAGGTTGGCCACGAGCAGCTTGGTGTAGGGGAAGCCGATCATCCGGTTGTCCGACGTCGGCGTCGCGATGGTGGCGGCGTCGGGGCCGTCGCGCCGCCAGGCGTAGGGGTTCTCGCGGGCCACCCGGGCGAAGCCGGCCCACAGCGTCCCGAGGCGGGCCCGGTGCTCGTCGATCGACCAGCCCGACCGGGCCCGCCGGGCGTTCTCGAAGAGCGGGTAGACCCCGACCGGCAGGGCGAGGCCGTGGCGCCGCTCCTCGGGCGTGAAGGGGTCGCGGCCCGTCGTCACGGGGGCCGGCCCGTCCTCGTGGCCGGGCCAGTCGACCGGTCGGCCCTCGCGGCGGGCGAGGCGGTGGGCGTACATCGCCTCGGCGCCGACGATGGCGACCGCGTCGAGCCCGCCGGCGGCGATGCGCCGCGCCGCCGCGGCCACCAGCCGCTGGGGCTGGCTGCCCCCGGTCGGGGCGAGCGCGGTGGCCCGCGGGGCGAGGCCGAGGGTCTCGAGGACCAGGGCGGCCGGGTCCCGGGCGCGCCAGACGAACGAGCTGATGGCCACGACCTCGTCGAGGCGCGCGAGCAGCGCGCCGCGCGGGCCCGCGTCGGCGGCGGCCGCCTCGAGCGCGCCGCACATGAGCCCGAGGGGCGTCGGGCGCCCGTCGTAGCCGTGGCCGGCGTCGGGGGGCACGGTCACCTGGCCGACCCCGACGACGACCGGCGTGCGGGGATCGAGGGTCACCCCGGCAGTATTGCCCCCCCGGCCGGGCGAGGGCCACGGGTAGGGTGGGTGCGCTATGCGGATCGCGATGGGCTCCGACCACGCCGGCTTCGAGCTCAAGGCGGTGCTGCGCACCGCGATCGAGTCCTGGGGCCACGAGGTCCTCGACCTCGGCACCGACGCGCCGAGCCCGTCGGTGGACTACCCCGACTTCGGGGCGGCCGTGGGCCGGGCCGTCGTCGGGGGCCGCGCCGACCTCGGGGTCGCCTGCTGCGGGTCGGGGATCGGGATCGCGATCGCCGCGAACAAGATCGCGGGCGTGCGCGCCGCGGTCGTCCACGACGTGACGAGCGGTCACCTCGCGCGCGAGCACAACCACGCCAACGTCGTCTGCCTGGGTGGGCGCACGACCGGGCCGAGCGTGGCCGTCGAGGCCGTGCGGGCGTACCTCCTCGCCTCGCCCGAGCCCCGCCACCAGACCCGGATCGACAAGATCGCGGCGCTCGACGCCGCCCGCGCCAAGGAGCAGCCGTGAGCCCCTCGCCCCTCGACCGCTGGATCACCGACGACGAGGTGGTGGCCCTGCTGGGCGACGAGTGGGCGCGCCAGACGACGACGCTCCAGCTGATCGCCAGCGAGAACTTCGCCTCGCCGGCGGTGCTGGCGGCGGCCGGGTCCATCCTCACCAACAAGTACGCCGAGGGCTACCCCGGGCGGCGCTACTACGGCGGCAACCAGGTCGTCGACGAGGTCGAGGACCTCGCCCGGCGTCGGCTGACGGCGCTCTTCGGGGCCGACCACGCCAACGTCCAGCCCCACTGCGGGGCCAACGCCAACGTGGCGGCCTACGAGGCGCTCCTCGAGCCGGGCGACACGATCCTGGCGATGCGCCTGGACCAGGGCGGCCACCTCACCCACGGCTCGCCGGCGTCGATCACCTCGACCTTCTGGCGCTTCGTGTCCTACGGGGTCACGCCCCGCGGCGACGACTCCGAGGCCCCGGGCGAGGTCATCGACTTCGACAACGTGCGCGACCTCGCCCGCGAGCACCGCCCGCGGCTCATCGTGGCCGGCGCCACGGCCTACAGCCGGGTCATCGACCCGGTGCCGTTCCGGGAGATCGCCGACGAGGTCGGGGCCTACCTCATGGTCGACTCGGCCCACGTCGCGGGGCTCATCGCCGGCGGCGCGCACCCCTCGCCCGTGCCCTACGCCGACGTGGTGACCTTCACGACGCACAAGACCCTGCGCGGGCCCCGCGGCGGGGCCATCCTGTGTCGCGAGGAGCACGCGAAGAAGATCGACTCGGCCGTCTTCCCGGGCCAGCAGGGCGGCCCGCTCGAGCACGTCATCGCCGCCAAGGCCGTCGCGTTCCGCGAGGCCGCCCAGCCGGCCTTCGCCGACTACGCCCACCGGGTCGTCGCCAACTCCCGCGCCTTCGCGGCGGCCCTGGCCGGCGAGGGCTTCCGGCTCGTCTCGGGCGGCACCGACAACCACATGGTGCTGCTCGACCTGCGCGACTTCGACGCCGAGCTCACCGGCAAGGCCGCCCAGGAGGCGCTGGACCGCGCCGGGATCACGACGAACCGCAACACCATCCCCGACGACCCGCGCAGCGCCTTCGTCACCTCCGGGCTGCGCGTCGGCACGGCCGCCGAGACGACCGCCGGGCTCGGCGAGGCGGAGTTCACCACGGTGGCCGGGCTCATGGCCCGTGCGCTGCGCGGCCGCGACGACGACGCCGTCCTCGCCGCGGTCCGCCGGGACGTCGCGGCGCTCTGCGCGGCGTTCAACCCGTACCAGGGGTTCGCGGGCTAGGTCGTGGGTCGACTGGTCGCCTACGGGGTCGTCGCCCTCGTGGCGGCGGTGGTGACGGCGCTCGTCGACCGTCCGGCCCGCCGCCTCTCGCTCGAGATCGGCTACACCGCCCAGCCCGACGAGCGCAAGGTCCACCAGGCCGTCACGCCCTACGGGGGCGGCGCGGCGATGCTGGTCGGGCTGTGCGCGGGGCTCCTCGCGACGCTCCTCGTCCCGTCGCTGCGCCCGGTGCTGACCGCCTCGCACGAGGGCTTCGGCGTCCTGCTCGCCGCCGGGGTGATCTTCGTGGTGGGCATGGTCGACGACTTCCGGGACATGAGCGCCCCGGCCAAGGTGGCCGGCCAGTTCCTGGCCGCCTCGATCCTCTACTTCTCGGGCGCGACGATGTACCAGCTGAAGCTCCCCTTCGCCGGGTTCGTCGTCCTCGGCCCGTCGATCCTGCCGGTGATCACGGCGGTGTGGGTCGTGGCCCTGAGCAACGCCATCAACCTGATCGACGGTCTCGACGGGCTCGCCGCCGGGATCGTGGCGATCGCCTCGGGCACGCTGTGCGTCTACGGGCTGCGCCTCGAGACGCTCGGGCTGCTGCCCGTGTCCAACATCGGGCCGCTGATCGCGGCCGTCACCTTCGGCATCTGCGTGGGCTTCCTGCGCGACAACTTCCACCCGGCGAAGCTGTTCATGGGCGACGCCGGCTCCTTGATGCTGGGGCTGCTCATGAGCGCCTCGACCATGGTGATCGGCGGGCGGACCGCTCCGGCGAGCGGGGTCACCTTCTTCTTCTTCGCCCCGCTGCTCATCCCGGTCTTCATCCTGGGCGTGCCCCTCATCGACGCCGCCTGGGCCTTCATCCGGCGCACCGCCTCCGGCCAGGGCTTCGACACCCCCGACAAGAACCACATCCACCACCGCCTCATGCGCCTGGGCCACGGGCACCGCCGCACGGTGGTGATCCTCTGGGCGTGGACGGCCCTGCTCTGCGGCTTCGTGCTGGTGCCGCTGTTCGACAACCGGGCCAACGTCTTCATCCCCCTGGGCGTCGCGGTGCTCGCGATCGCCCTGGTGACCTGGTTCAGCCCGCTGCTCGGGTGGCTCCGGCGCACCCGCTCGGCGCCCCAGCCGCCGGCGTCCCCGCGCGAGCGGGTCGGCCGGTGAACGGCGGGCACGGCGACGACCAGGGCCGTGCCCCGTCGGACCAGGGCGGACAGCGCGAGGGACCGCCGTCGGTGGCGGCCGCGTTCGCCGCGATGGGCACGTCGAGCGCCGTCTGCCTCGCGCTCGGGGTCGTCCTCGGCATCTACCTGGACCGGTGGTGGCACGCCTCGCCGGCCGGTCTGCTCGTCGGGATAGTGTTGGGGGCGGCGGCAGCCGTGGCGAGCGTCATCTCTCTCGTGCGGCGCTACCTGTGAATCTTCCGTCCGTGCTAGAGAACCTCCCCGCTTCGACGCTCCCGCGCCTGCTGCGCCGGACCGCCTTCTCGGCGCTCGCCGTCGGGGTGGTCGGCTTCTTCGTGGCCTTCTTCGTGGCCTCGCCGGTCGCGGCCCTCGGGGTCGCCCTCGGGGTCGCCTTGGCCGTGGTGAACCTACGCCTGTTGGACCGCCAGGCGGCCCGCGTCGAGGTCGGCAGCCAGGCCAAGAGCACCAAGGCGGTCCGCCGCCAGCTCGGGGGGCGCACCACCGGCCGGCTGGCGCTGGTCACGGCGGTGGCCCTCGTACTCATCTGGCTCGACGCCCCCCTGGGAGTGGGTATTGTTGTCGGGCTCGTGCTGTATCAGATCGTCTTCGTCGTGAACGTCCTGCGCGTCGTGGCGAGCCAGGGAGGAGTGGAGTAGGGCCGATGCTGTTCGCTGCGGCTAAGACCATCTCCGTCGGGGAACACCCCTACTGGCACCTCGCCGGTCTCACGATCGACGAGGACATCGTCCTGGGCACCCTGCTCGCGGCGGCCATCTTCCTCGGGCTGGGCTTCTGGATGCGCAAGAAGCTCACCGACGGCGTGCCGAGCAAGATCCAGATCGTCTGGGAGGTGCTCACCGAGCAGGTCTCGGAGCTGGCCGACTCGGCCATCGGCCCCCAGGGCCGTCGCTTCGTGCCGGTCGGGGTCACCCTCTTCCTCTTCATCCTCATCTCCAACTGGCTCGACTTCCTGCCCACCGCGCTGCGCCCGGGCCAGTCGGGGGACATCTTCCCCGCGCCCACCAGCGACGTGAACCTGCCCCTGGCGATGGCGCTGTTCGTCATCGTCTGGGCCCACGTCGAGTCGTTCCGCGCCCGCGGCTTCCGGGGCTACTTCCGCCACTACGCCCAACCGTTCAAGGCCCTCGCCCCGATCAACGTGATCGAGGAGATCACCAAGCCGATCACCCTGACGTTCCGTCTCTTCGGCAACATCTTCTCGGGCGGCCTGATGCTCGTGGTGATGCTGACCCTCCTGCCGATCTACGTGACCCCGCCGCTCGAGATCGTCTGGAAGTTCTTCGACACCGGCCTGCTCGGCACGATCCAGGCCTTCATCTTCACGCTCCTCACGATGCTCTACTTCGGCTTCGCGATGAGCCACGACGAGCCGAACGAGGTGCACGAGGCGCATGAGCCGGCGGCCCCCGCCCCGCTCGCCCACGAGGTCCTGCAGTGAACCATCCCAGGAGGAGTAGATAATGGCAACGGACACCACAGCGATCAGCGACGCCGTTCGCAACGCCGGGGCGCTCATCGGTGGCGGTCTCGCCCTCGGCGGTGGCGCCATCGGCGCGGCGATCGGCGACGGCCTGGCGGGGAGCCAGACCATCGCGGCCATCGCGCGTCAGCCCGAGATCGAAAACAAGGCGAGGACGTACTTCTTCTTGACGGTCGGCCTGGTGGAGGCGATGTACTTCATCAACCTGCTCTTTATGGTCGTCTTCGTCTACGTGTTCCAGAAGCACTGACCAGGGCTCGCCCCGTCCGCTAGGAAAGCCGGCCCACCATGCTCGCCACCTCCATCTTCCTCCTGCCCAACGGGACGTTCATCGTCGAGTTGGTCGTCTTCGTCGTCCTCCTCTTGATCGCCTGGCGCTACTTCCTCCCGCCGATCGTCAAGGCCATGGAGAGCCGTCAGGAGAAGGTGCGCGCCTCGCTGGCCGCCGCCGAGGCCGCGCGGACCGAGGCCGCCCAGGCCGAGGACGAGCGCGCCCGCGTGCTGGCCGACGCCCGCGACCAGGCCCGCCAGATCGTGGCGGCCGCCCAGGCCACGTCGGACCAGCTCAGGGCCGACGCCACCGGGCGGGCCCAGGCCGAGTACGAGCGCATCCTCTCGGGCGCCCAGGTCGAGGTCGACGCCGCCCGCCAGCGCGCCGTCGACGGCGCCTCGGCCCGGATCGGCGAGATCGTCTTCGACCTCGTCGCCAAGATCGTCGGCCGCGAGGTCGACCAGAGCGCCCACGAGGACCTCGTGCGCGAGGCCATCGCGGCCCTCCGGGCCGAGGCCGCGCGGGGGTCGAACCGCTAGTCATGCTCGCCAAGCTCGAAGGCTTCGCCACCGCCCTCCTCGGACGCCTGTCCGGGGACGACCTCGCGGTCGTCGTCGCCGACCTGCGCGCCCTGGTGGACACGGTGCGCGACCAGCGCACCCTCGACACGGCCCTCACCGACACCTCGATCGCGCCGCTCGCCCGCGGCGCCGTGGTGCGCGACCTGCTCACCGGGAAGGTGAGCCCCCCGACCGTGCGCCTGGCGGCCTACGCCGCGACCGAGTCGCCGGCGCCCGAGGTGCCCCGGTCCTTCGAGGAGCTCGCCCACGCCGCGCGCTCCCTCGCCGAGACCGGCGCGCTCGAGCTGCCCGGGCTCGGCCTGCTCGAGGCGCGCCACCGGGTGGCCGGCTACACCGACGCCCTGATGGAGGACGTCGCCACCGAGCGCTTCGCCCGGGTCGAGACCGAGCTCTTCGAGTGGGCCCGCACCATCGAGGCCAACCCCGCGCTGCGCCGGGTCCTGCTCGACCGCGACGCCCCGCTCGAGGTCCGCCTCGGGCTGACCGACGACCTCCTGGGCGCCCGGGCCGACGCCGTGGCGCTCTCCCTCGCGCGCTTCGTCGTGATCGGCGGGCGGCCGCGTGACGTGATCGGCACCCTCGACTTCCTCGTCGACTACGTGGCCGCCGTGCGCGAGTGGCGCGTGGCCCGCGTGCGCAGCGCCCGCGCGCTCGACGACGCGAGCCGCGAGGCGCTGCGCGCCAGCCTGAACGCCCTGACCGGCTTGCCGGTCGAACTGCAGGTCGACGTCGAGCCCGACCTGCTCGGGGGAGTCCTCGTCCAGGTGGGGGACCTCCGCCTGGACGCCACGACGCGCGGCCGCCTCGGCACGCTGCGCGACGCCGTGGCCGCGACGCGCGGCCTCGTGTCGGCCCTCGACGGGCCGGCCGCCAACGAGTAGGAGACCAGCCATGACCGACCTCAACATCAGCGCCAGTGACATCACCGAGGCGCTGCGTCGTCACGTCACCGAGTTCAACCCGGAGGTCTTCGCCGAGCAGGTGGGCCGCGTGGTCGAGGTCGGCGACGGGATCGCGCGCGTCTCGGGGCTGCCCGGCGCCAAGCTCAACGAGCTCCTCGAGTTCGAGGACGGCACCGTGGGCCTGGCGATGAACCTCGACGAGGAGACGATCGGCGCCGTCGTGCTCGGCGAGGTCGACCGCATCGAGGAGGAGCAGGTCGTGCGCGCGACCGGCCGGATCCTCTCGATCCCGGTCGGCGACGCGCTGCTCGGTCGGGTCGTCAACCCCCTGGGCGAGCCCCTCGACGGCAAGGGGCCCATCCAGGGCGCCGGCGAGCGGCGCATGGAGATCCAGGCGCCCGGCATCACCGGCCGCCAGCCGGTGGCCGAGCCCCTGCAGACGGGCATCAAGGCCATCGACGCCATGACCCCCATCGGGCGCGGTCAGCGCGAGCTCATCATCGGCGACCGCAAGACGGGCAAGACGACCATCGCCATCGACACGATCCTGAACCAGAGGGGCCAGGGCGTGAAGTGCATCTACGTGGCGGTGGGCCAGAAGAACTCCTCGGTGGCCCAGACCGTCAAGACCCTCGAGGACCACGGGGCCATGGAGTACACCGTGGTCGTGGTGGCCGGCGCCGGCGACCCGGCGCCGTTCAAGTACCTGGCCCCCTACGCGGGCTGCGCGATCGGCCAGGAGTGGATGGACGGCGGCGGCCACGCGCTGGTCGTCTACGACGACCTCTCCAAGCAGGCCGAGGCCTACCGGCAGATCTCCCTGCTGCTGCGTCGGCCGCCGGGCCGCGAGGCCTACCCCGGGGACGTCTTCTACCTGCACAGCCGCCTGCTCGAGCGCGCGGCCAAGCTCTCCGACGAGCGCGGCGGCGGCTCGCTGACGGCCCTGCCGATCATCGAGACCAAGGCCGGCGACATCTCGGCCTACATCCCGACCAACGTGATCTCGATCACCGACGGGCAGATCTTCCTCGAGTCCGACCTCTTCTACTCGGGCGTGCGGCCGGCCATCAACGTGGGCAACTCGGTGTCGCGCGTGGGCGGGGCGGCCCAGATCCGCGCCATGCGCTCGGTCTCGGGCTCGCTCAAGATCGACCTGGCCCAGTTCCGTGACCTCGAGGCCTTCGCGACCTTCGGCTCCGAGCTGGACAGGGCCTCCCAGGCCCAGCTCGACCGCGGCTACCGGCTCACCGAGCTCCTGAAGCAGGGGCTCAACGCGCCGATGCCGGTCGAGGAGCAGGTCGTGGCGATCTACGCCGGCACCCGCGGCTGGCTCGACACGATCCCGGTGGAGGACGTGCGCCGCTTCGAGGCCGAGCTCCTGACGGCCTTCCGGGCCCGCCACGCCGACCTGCTGGCCCACATCCGCGACGCGAAGCAACTGCCCGACGAGGCGGCGATGGACGCCGCGATGCGCGAGGTCGTCAACGGCTTCGCGACGAGCGACTAGGCCGATCGTGGCCGGTGGGCAGGAGAGGGTCCTGCGCCGACGGATCCGCTCCGTCAACTCGACCCGCAAGATCACCAAGGCGATGGAGCTCATCGCGGCGGCGCAGATCCCGCGCGCCCTGGCCCGGATCGCCGCGAACCGGCCCTACCGCGACGGCCTGCGCCGGGTCGTGCTCGAGGCGATCGAGGGCGACCGCTTCAGCGCGCGCCGTCTCGTGGAGCTGCCCGAGCACGTCGACACGGCGTCGGTCCTCGTGCTCTCGGGCGACCGGGGCCTCTCGGGCCCCTACAACAACCAGAACCTGCGCGCCGGCGAGCGCCTGGTCGCCGAGCTGAGCGCCCGGGGCACGCGGGTCCGCCTGGCCGTCGCCGGCAAGAAGGCGGCGCCCTACTACCGCTTCCGGGGCATCGACGTGGAGCGGTCCTTCGCCGGCTTCGTCGAGCGGCCCACCTACGCCGACGCCCGGGCGATCGCCCGGTACCTGGCGGCGCCCTTCATGGAGGGCGAGGTCCAGCAGGTGCTGCTGGTCTCCACGCGCTACCTCTCGGCCGGCCGCCAGGCCGTCGAGGTCCGCCAGCTGCTGCCCTTCGTCGTCGACGAGGCGCCCGAGGCGCCGGCCGAGGGGCTGACCGGCTACACCGAGTTCGAGCCCGAGGTCTCCAAGCTCCTCGTGGACCTGGCGCCGCGCGCGCTCGAGAGCGAGGTCTTCTCGGCCCTGCTCGAGGGGGCGGCGGCCTTCCTCACCGGCCAGCAGCGCGCCATGGCCGCGGCCACCGAGAACGCGGACGAGCTCGCCCGGACCCTGACGCGCCGGATGAACCAGGCGCGCCAGGACGCGATCACGACCGAGATCATGGAAATCGTGGGCGGGGCCGAGGCGCTCCGCTCGGGAAAGTGAGACAGCAATGACGTTGGCCCCTGAGAAGACCGACCTCGACTCGGGTCGCGTGGTGGCGATCGCGGGTCCGGTGGTGGACGTGGAGTTCCCGCCCCACGCCCTGCCCGAGATCAACCACGCCGTCGAGATGGACATCGTCATCGACGAGCGCACCGTGACCGTGGTGGGCGAGGTCGCCCAGCAGATCGGCGAGGGCCGCGTGCGCTGCGTGTGCATGAAGCCGACCGACGGCCTGGTGCGGGGCACCGTCGTGCGCCAGACCGGCCGGGGCATCGCCGTGCCGGTCGGTGAGGCCGTCCTCGGCCACGTCTTCAACGTGGTCGGCGACGCCCTCGACACCGACGACATCGGCTCGGTCGAGGACCGGTGGGAGATCCACCGCAACGCCCCGCCCTTCGACCAGCTCGAGCCCAAGGCGACGATGTTCGAGACGGGCATCAAGGTCATCGACCTGCTCGCCCCCTACGTCCAGGGCGGCAAGATCGGCCTGTTCGGCGGTGCCGGGGTGGGCAAGACCGTGCTCATCATGGAGATGATCCGCCGGGTGGCCGAGCAGCACAGCGGCGTGTCGGTCTTCGCCGGGGTGGGCGAGCGCACCCGCGAGGGCACCGACCTCCTGCTCGAGATGCGCGAGTCCGGGGTCATCGAGAAGACGGCCCTCGTCTACGGCCAGATGGACGAGCCGCCGGGGGTTCGCCTGCGCGTCGCGCTGGCCGCCCTCACGATGGCCGAGTACTTCCGCGACGTGAAGAACCAGGACGTGCTGTTGTTCATCGACAACATCTTCCGCTTCGTCCAGGCCGGCTCGGAGGTCTCCACGCTGCTCGGGCGCATGCCCTCGGCGGTGGGCTACCAGCCGACCCTGGCCGACGAGATGGGCGAGCTCCAAGAGCGCATCACCTCGACGAGGGGCCACTCGATCACCTCGCTCCAGGCGGTCTACGTCCCGGCCGACGACTACACCGACCCGGCGCCGTTCACGACGTTCACCCACCTCGACGCGACGACGGAGCTGAGCCGCCAGATCGCGGCCCTGGGCATCTACCCGGCCGTCGACCCGCTGGCCTCGACGTCGAACATCCTGGCGCCCGAGATCGTCGGCGACCGCCACTACGAGGTCGCTCGGCGGGTCCAGCAGATCCTCCAGCGCAACAAGGAGCTCCAGGACATCATCGCGATCCTCGGCCTCGACGAGCTCTCCGAGGAGGACCGCGTCACGGTGACCCGGGCGCGCAAGATCCAGCGGTTCCTCTCCCAGCCGATGTTCGTCTCCAAGGTCTTCACCGGCATCGACGGGATCAACGTCCCGGTGGCCGAGACCATCGAGTCCTTCGAGCTGCTGGTCAAGGGCGACCTCGACCACTACCCGGAGCAGGCGTTCCTGAACGTCGGCGGCGCCGCGGACGTCGAGCGCCGCGCCGCGGAGCTGGCCCAGAGCTGATGGCCACGCTCAGCGTCGAGGTGCTGGCCCCCGAGGCCGTCTTGTGGCGCGGGGCGGCTCGCGCGCTGGTGGCGCGCTCCTCCGAGGGCGACTTCACGGTCATGGCCGGCTACGCGCCGACCGTGGGCGACGTGGTGTCGACGGTGGTGCGCGTGGAGGGCACCGAGGAGGGCGAGGTGAGCTTCGCGGTGCACGCCGGCTCCTTCGCGGTCGGCCCGGGCGAGGCCGAGGGCGAGACGCGCGCGACGCTGCTGGCGAGCGTCGCCGAGCGGGTCGACGAGATCGACGTCGGCCGGGCCCAGGCGGCCCTCGAGCGGGCCCAGGGCGCCGCGGCGGCGGCCTCGTCCGCCGACGACCCCTCGGCCTACGTCGAGGCCCTCGAGGCGGTGGCGCGCGCCGAGCTGCGCCTGCGCGCGGCCGCCGCGCGCTGATCAGCGCGCCGAGACGTACTCCAGGAGCTCGCGCTTCTCGCTCTCGAGCTGGTCGAGCCGGGCCTTGACGACGTCGCCGATCGACACGAGGCCGACGAGCTGGCCCCCCTCGACGACCGGGACGTGGCGGAACCGCCGCTCGGTCATGGTGGCGAGCACCACCAGCAGGTCGGTCGACTCCGCGCAGACGCTCACCTCGCTCGACATGTGCGCCGCGACCGGGTCCCCCAGGGCGGCCGGGCCGCCGGCGGCGAGGGCCCGCACCGCGTCGCGCTCGGAGACGATGCCCGCGAAGGGCGGATGCGCGCCGGTCACCACGAGCGCCCCGATGCGCCGCTCGGCGAGGATCGCCAGCGCCTCGGCGATCGTCGCGTCGCGCCCGACGGTGGCCACCTCGCGCCCCTTGAGGTCGAGGATTGCTGAGACGTTCATCGCGCCCCCCTTCGTCGGTGCCGCCGACGCGGCTCCGTGAGCGGAGACTAACGGAGCCCGGGGCCCCGCGCCACTAGAACCCGGCGGCGTTGAACTCCTGGAGCTTGTCGTGGCGGTGGAAGGTCTCGATCGTGCGCACCGTGCCGGTGCGCGAGCGCACCACCAGCGACTGGGTGGTCGCGCCGAAGTCGTAGAAGCGCACCCCGCGCAGGAAGTCCCCGTCGGTGATGGCGGTGCAGGCGAAGAAGCAGTTCTCGCTCGCCACGAGGTCGTGGGTGGTGAGCACCCGGTCGAAGTCGTAGCCCTGGGCCTCGGCCTGGGCGCGGACCTCGTCGTTGTGGGCGTGGAGCACCCCCTGGATCTCGCCGCCGAGGCCGTGCAGGGCCGCCGCGGCGATGACGCCCTCGGGCGTGCCGCCGATCCCGAGCAGGATGTCGGCGCCGGAGTTGGGCCACCCGGTGGCGATGGCGCCGGCGACGTCGCCGTCGGTGATCGAGAGCACCCGCGCCCCGGCCTCGCGGACCTCGGCGATGAGGTCGGCGTGGCGGGGCCGGTCGAGGATCACGACGCCGAGCTCCTGGACGGGCTTGTTCAGGCGCCGCGAGAGCTCCGTGAGGTTGTCGGTCGCCGAGGCGTTGACGTCGACGGCGCCCCGGCCCCGCGGGCCGACCGCGACCTTCTTCATGTAGAAGCACGGGCCCGGGTCGAACATCGTGCCCCGCTCGGACAGCGCGATCACCGCCAGGGCCCCGTTGCGGCCCTGGGCCGTCAGGGTCGTGCCGTCGATGGGGTCGACCGCCACGTCGACCTCGGGCGGGCGGCCGTCGCCGACCCGCTCGCCGTTGTAGAGCATGGGCGCGTGGTCCTTCTCGCCCTCGCCGATGACGACGATCCCGTCCATCGCCACGGCCCCCAGGACGAAGCGCATCGCGTCGACCGCGGCCCGGTCGGCCGACATCTTGTCGCCGCGCCCGGCCCAGCGCGCGGCGGCGATGGCCGCGGCCTCGGTGACCCGGACCAGCTCGAGGGCGATGTTGCGGTCGGGCTGGGTCGGCTGACGCACGAAGACAGCGTAACCCCGTCCCCCTGACCACCCCAAACGGGGGCGGCGGGCGCGTGCGGGCCATACTGGAGCCGTGGCCTCCCTCGTCCTGAAGCCCTCCGGCGCGCTCGCGGGCGAGGTGAGCGCCCTCGGGGCGAAGAACGCGGTGCTCAAGCAGATGGCCGCCTGCCTGCTCGCCACCGGCGAGCACCGGCTCACCAACGTGCCCGACATCTCGGACGTCACCGTGATGGGCGAGCTGCTGGTGGCCCTCGGCTGCGAGGTGGCCCGGCCGGCCCCCCACGAGCTGGTGGTCCGGGTCCCCGAGGCGGGCGCGCTCGCCCCCTACGCGCCGGCGCACCTCTTCGAGGCGATGCGCGCCTCGATCGTCGTGCTCGGCCCGCTGCTCGCGCGCTGCGGCGAGGCCCACATGGCCCTGCCCGGCGGCGACGACTTCGGCCAGCGCCCGATCAACTTCCACACCGAGGGGCTCAGCTCGATGGGCGCGCGCTTCTCCAACGACCGCACCTCGATCCACGCGGTGTCGAGCGAGCCGCGCCTGCGCGCGACGCGCGTGGTGCTCGAGTACCCGAGCCACACCGCGACCGACAACCTGCTCATGGCCGCGGTCCTGGCCCAGGGCCGCACGGTCATCGACAACGCGGCGCGCGAGCCCGAGGTCGAGGACCTCGGTCGCCAGCTGATCGCGATGGGCGCGCGCGTCGAGGGGCTCGGGACCTCCCGTCTCACCGTCGAGGGGGTGGAGCGCCTCTCCCCGGCCGTCCACGAGGTCGTCACCGACCGGGTCGTGTCGGCGACCTACCTGGCCGCCGCGGCCATCACCGGCGGCAGCGTCCGGGTGCTCGACGCCCGGCCCGACCACATGGTCATGCTCCTGCGCAAGCTCGAGGCGATGGGCGTGATGGTCGACCGCGAGGGGCCCGGCGTCGCGGCGACCGCGACCGGCCGGCTGCGGGGGGTCGACGTCGCCACCCTGCCCTACCCGGGGGTGGCCACCGACTACAAGCCGCTGCTCACCACGATCCTGGCCGTCGCCGAGGGGGTGTCGGTCGTCACCGAGAACCTCTTCGTCGGGCGGTTCCGCTACGTCGACGAGCTGATCCGCCTGGGGGCCCGCATCACCACCGAGGGCCACCACGCGGTGGTGCGCGGCGTCGAGGGGCTCACCGGCACCGACGTGCGCGCGACCGACATCCGAGCGGCCGCCGCCCTCGCCCTGGCCGGCCTGGTGGCCGAGGGCGAGACCGTGGTGAGCGGCCTCGAGCACGTCGAGCGCGGCTACGACGACTTCGTCGGGCGCCTGCGCTCACTCGGCGCGGCCGTCGAGCGCCGCGCGTGAGGGCGCCGGCCGAGCTCCTCGACGAGGCCCGCGCGGGCTCGCGCGCCGCGCTGGCGCGGCTGCTCTCCTACGTCGAGGGGGGAGGGGAGGCCCTGCGCGCGACGGCGGCCCTGGCGTACCGCACCCCCGTCCCCTACGTCGTGGGCGTGACCGGCCCGCCCGGGGCGGGCAAGTCGACCCTCACCGACCAGTACATCGCGGCCGCCCTCCCGGCGCGTCCCGAGGGCGAGGGGCGCCTGGGGGTGCTCTGCGTCGACCCGACCTCGCCCTTCACCGGGGGCGCGATCCTGGGCGACCGGATCCGCATGCAGGCCCACGCCACCGACGACCGGGTCTTCATCCGCTCCATGGCCACCCGCGGCCACCTGGGCGGCCTCTCGCTGGCCGTCCCCGACGCGGTGCGGGTCCTCGGGGCGACGGGCTCGCGCCTCGTCCTCGTCGAGACGGTCGGGGTGGGCCAGATGGAGGTCGACATCGCCTCGGCCGCCGACACGACGGTCGTGGTGACCAACCCCGGCTGGGGCGACGCGATGCAGGCCAACAAGGCCGGGCTGCTCGAGGTGGCCGACGTCTTCGTGATCAACAAGGCCGACCGCGCCGGCGTGCGCGAGACCCGTCGCGACCTCGAGCAGATGCTCGACCTCGGCGGGGCGCGCGACTGGCGGCCCCCGATCGTCGAGACCGTCGCCACCTCCGGGGAGGGGGTCGGCGACCTGCTCGCGGCCCTCGACGCGCACCGGGCCCACCTCGACGGGGTCGGGCTGGCCGAGCGCCGCCGGACCCACGCGCGCGCCCAGCTCGAGGCGGTCGTCGCCGCGGCGTTGCGCGAGCGCGCCGCGGCACGCGCCGCCGGCGCGGCCCTGGAGGCCGCCGTCGAGATGCTCCTCGAGGGCCGCGCCGACCCGTACGGCGCGGCCGAGACGTTACTCTCGGAGCCGTGATCGCGACCTCGGTCGGCTACGACCTCGTCTTCCTCGTCCACGTGATGACGGCCGTCGCCGTGCTGATCGTGCTGGTCGCCATGCGCACCGCCGCCGACGCCGTCGCCCGGGGCGCCGACGCCGGGACCCAGGCGCGGCGCCTGCCCAAGGGCCCCAACTGGGCCGCGCGGCTCGTCCACCTGCTGCCGGTGACCGGGCTCGTCCTGGCTCTGACCGGCGACGCGTCGGTGTCGCTCGACCACGCCTGGGTCATCGTGGGGATCGTGCTCTACGTGCTGGCCGCCGGGCACCTCGAGGCGCGCACGCTGCCCCTCGAGGCCGAGGTCGCCCGCGAGGCCGCCCGCGAGGGCCGCGCCCCGGCCGGCGAGGGCCGCCGGCTGCGGCTGTCGGTGGACACCGGCCTCGCCGTCATCGCCCTGGCCCTGATCACGATGCTGGTCCAGTTCTAGTGGGCGGCCGCGGCCGGCGCGCGAGGGCCGCCGTCGCCCTCGTCGCGCTCGGCGTCCTGGCGCTCGGCGCGCCGGCCGGGGCCTCGAGCGGGCTCGACGGCCCGGTGGCCCTGGCCGCCACGGCCTCGGCCGTGTGGGTGGCGAGCGCCGGGAACTCCTCGCTCAGCGCCTTCAGCGTCGCGCGCGTCGCGCCGGTGCGCACGATCGGGTCGCGCCCGGCGAACGGCCTCGCGGAGCCCACGGCGCTGGCCGTGGCCGGCGGCACGCTCTGGGTCGCCGACCGGGCGACCTCGACGCTTAGCGTGTTCGACGCCTCGACCGGCCGCCACCGGCGCACCGTCCGCGCGCCGCGCCACGAGCTCGCCACGCCGGTCGCGCTCGCGGTCGCCGGCGGCCTCGTCTGGGCCGCCGACGCCGCGGGGACCCTCGTCGCCCTCGACGCCACGTCCGGCCGGATCGAGCGCGTGGTGCGCCCGAGCCCGACGAACGCGCTCTCGAGCCCGCGGGCCCTCGTGGTCGTCGGGGGGCGGCTGTGGGTGCTCGACGAGGGCACGGCCTCGCTCACGGTCCTCGACGCGGGCACCGGCCGGCTCGTGCGCGTCGTGCGCCGGGGGGCGGCGCGCCTGTCGGCGCCGGTGGGCCTGGCGGCCGCCGGACGGCGGGTCTACGTCACCAACGCCGGCTCGTCGTCGCTGAGCGTCTTCGACGCGACGACCGCGCGGCGCGTCGCCGTCGTGGCCGCTCGCCGGGACCGCCTCCGCTCCCCGTGGGGGGTGGCCGCCTCCGGGGGCCGGGTCTACGTCACCGACGCCGCGGGCAACGCCCTCACGGTCCTCGACGCGCGCACCGGGCGGCTCCTGCGCGTGCTGGGCGGCACGGCCTACCATCTCGACGACCCCCTAGCGGTGGCGGTCGCCGGCCCGTGGGTGTGGGTCCTCAACGGGGCCGGCAACTCGCTCTCGGTGATCGGGGTGAGGAGCCTGCGCTTCGAGCGGCTGCTCGGCTGAGGAGGGACGATGAGCGCGTACGTGGTCTTCGAGATCGAGGTCACCGACCCCGAGCGCTACGAGCGCTACAAGGCGCTCTCGGGGCCGGCCGTCGCCGCGGCCGGCGGGCGCTACCTCGCGCGCGGGGGGCGCACCGCGTCACTCGAGGGCGCGGCGCCGCCCCGCCGCTCGGTGGTGATCGAGTTCGACTCGCTCGAGGCGGCCGTCGCCTGGTACGAGGGCGAGGCCTACACCGCGGCGCGCGCCCTGCGCGAGGGCGCGGCCACGGTGCGGGCCTACGTCGTCGAGGGCCCCTAGGCCTACTGGGCCGGGCCCGAGCCCAGGGTCAGCGTCGCGCTCGAGGTCGTCCCGCCGGGGGTCGTGTAGGCGACGGTCACGCTCTGGCCCACGTGGAGGGCCAAGATGGCCGCCTGCAGCGAGCTGCCGTTCGTGACCGGCGTCGCGTCGATCGCGGTGATCGTGTCCCCGGCCACCAGGCCCGACTGGGCCGCCGGCCCGTTGGGCAGGACCTGGGCCACCGTGACCCCGTTCGTGGTGCCGCCCGGGCGCGCCCCGTCGACCAGGATGCCGAGGAACGGGGTGTCGCCCACGTGCACGGTCGCCGAGGACTGCCCGTCCTTGATCGCCGTGACGACCTTCATCGCGGTGTCGATGGGGATGGCGTAGCCCTGGTTCGCGGCGCCGGAGGGCGCGAAGCCGAAGCCGCCGTTGGTCGAGGAGCCGGCCGTGTCCATGCCCACGACCCGGCCCCGGGCGTTGACGAGCGGCCCGCCCGAGTCGCCGGGCAGGATGTCGGCGTTGATCTCGATCAGGCCCGACAGGGTCTCGGAGCCGCTCGGGTTGTTCTCGTCGCTCGCGGTGATCGTCTGGTTGAGCGAGACGACCTTGCCGGCGGCATAGCGGGGAGTGCCGTCGAGGCCACCGGCGTTGCCGATCCCGACGATGGTGTCGCCGACCGAGGGGCCCGTCGCGGCGATCCGCACGGTCGGCAGGTTCGACGCGCCCTGGACCTGCAGGAGGGCCACGTCGGCCGAGACGTCGTAGCCGACGACCGTCGCGGGGTAGGTCTGGCCGGTGGCGACGCTGCGCACGGTGATCGACGACGCGCCCTCGATGACGTGGTTGTTGGTGAGGACGAGCCCGCCCTTGGTCAGGACCATCCCCGTCCCCTCACCGGTGGCGCCGGCGTAGTCGTAGCTGGACACGACGTCGACGAGGCCCGGGCTCACCTTGGCCGCGACCTTGGCGGCGCGCGAGTTCGACTGGGTGGCGGTCGAGCCGGGCGCGCCGGTGCCCGGGCCGAAGCCCGGGAAGGGCACGTTGCCGAACCCCGGGACCGTGATCGAGCCGCCCGAGCCCGACGGCTCGTAGGGGAAGGCGTAGGTCGGGGCCGCGGGGCGGTCGACCCAGTGGCCGAGCACGAAGCCCACGCCCCCGATCGAGAGCACCAGCACGGCCGCGGCGGCCGCGCGCACCAGCCAGGAGTCGCCGCGCGGCCGGCCGGGCACGCTCACGGGCCCGCGGCCCCACGACTCGCCGGCGTCGGGGGTCGGGGCGCCCTCGGCGGCCTCGGCGACGACGGGCTCGGGGATCGACTCGGACGCCTCGCCGGGGGGTGCGCTCTCGGGGCCGTTCTCGGGGGTGTTGTCGACGTCCATCTCGTTCCCTCCAGCTCTACGACACCCGACCCTAAAGGGGCCGGGTGAAGGTGCTCTTCGGTCGCGCTAAGAAGGCCCTAAGAGCCCCGCGGGGTGGGGGTCTCGTCGCCTCGCGCGCGCGCCGTGCGCCGGCGCGACGCGGCGCGCACCAGCACGAGGGCCCCGACGACGACGAGGACGGCGCCGCGACCGACGCCGACCCCCAGCAGGCCGATCCCCGCCGCGACCAGCGCGACGGCGAGGGCGTAGCGCTGCCAGGGTCGCCACGAGCGGGTGAACGAGAGGAGGAGTCGCCCGGCGCCGAACATCAGGTCGCGACCTCGGCGGCGACCTCGGCGAGGGCGCCGAGCACCTCTAGGGCGTCGCGGACCCGCGCGGTGCCCTCGCGCTCGACGAGCGCGCCCACGCGCGCGGCCGCGGCCTCCCGGGCGACCGCGGCCGCGGCGCGTCCGCGGGGGGTGAGCGACACGATCACCCGTCGCCGGTCGAGGGCGTCGGGCTCCCGGCGGGCGTAGCCGCGGGTCACGAGGGTGTCGACGACCTGACTCACCATCTGCTTGGGCAGATCGGTGGCCGCGGCGAGGGCGCCCACCGAGAGCGGCTCGTCCTCGAGGTGGCTCAGGTAGAGCACGCCGGTGCGCGGCAGGTCCTCGAACCCGGCCTCCTCGAGCTCGGTGTGCACGACCCGCACCAGCGTGCGCCGGGCGCGCAGCACCGCGGTGACGAGTGACCGGGCGAGCAGCTCCACGGGTGGACCGTATCAGTCATGAGTGATGATTGTCAAGACTCATGACTACATGAGCGGGTCACGCCCCCGCGGCGGTCGCGGGAGCGGTCTCGAGGGCCGGGCCCACGCGCTGGGCGACGAGCGCCGCGACGGCCATCGCCGCGGCGAAGACCCCGAGGGCCCAACGGGCCGACAGCCGCGCGGTCACGACCCCCGCGACCACCGGCGCGAGGGCGGCCAGGGCGGTCGTCAGCTGCATGAGGGTGTTGGTCACCCGACCGCGCAGCTCCTCGGGGGTGGCGCGGAACATGGCGGCGAAGAGCACGGCGTTGGTGGTCGGCGCGATGAGCAGCGGCAGCGCGAGGGGCGCCGCCACGAGGGGCGAGGGCATGACGAGGGCGGCGAGCGCGAGCACGACCGTCCCGCCCACGGTGAGGAGGTTGACCGCGCGGGTGAGGGTGAGGTGGGGCTGGATCCTCGACGAGAGGACCGCCCCGACGAGCCCGCCGGTCATGGCCAGGGCCTCGGTGAGCCCGACGACGCCGGGCGACGCGCCGTGGAGGCGCAGCCCCACGATCACGGTGAAGAGCGCACCGCTAATCGCGAAGTTGATGAGCGGCGCCTGGATCACCACGGCGCGCAGGAGGGGGGTGCCCAGGGTGAAGCGGACGCCCTCGACCGTCTCGCGCCACAGGCTCGCCCGGGGCGTGTCACGCTCGGGGGTGAAGCGGCCCCGCAGTGCGCCCGAGGTCGCCACCGAGGCGCCGTACGAGACGGCGTCCGCGATGAAGGGGAGACTCCGGGCGATCCCGTAGAGGACGCCGCCGAGGGCCGGGCCGAGGAGGCTCGCCCCGTACTGGCGCCCCTCGGAGGCGGCCCAGGCCGACTCCAGCTGGCTGTCGTGGACTATCGCCGGCAGGGCCGCGCTGGAGGCCGGGGTGAAGAGGGTGTCGCCGACGCGGTCGATGGTGGCCGCGATGAGCACGACCCACCAGGTGACGTGGTGGGTCGCGACGAGCGCCGCGAGCGCCGCCAGGGCGAGCGTGCGCACGGCGTCGCAGACGACCATGGTGGCCCGGCGGTCCCACCGGTCCGCGAGGGCCCCGGCCGGCAGGCGCACGAGGAAAGCGACGACCGAGGTGATGGTGGCGACCGCGCCCGCGAGCACCGCCGAGCCCGTGAGGGCGAGGATCAATAGGGGATAGGCGAGGTAGCCGAACTCGGTGCCGAGCCCCGAGAGGACCTGGCCGATCCACACCAGGCGGAAGTTGCGGTTGCGCGAGAGCGGCGGCGGGGTCGCGGTGGCCGGCGGCGGGCCGAGGACGTCGCCGGGATCGCTCACCGGGGAGCGACGCTACTACCGACGGGCCGTCGCGAACGGGGGTCGGCCGACCATGCCGGCGGCGACGGTGGCGTGGGAGGTCTCGTCGACCAGCACGAAGCTACCGGTCACCCGGTCCTCGCGGTAGTCGTCGACGACGAGCGGCTCGGCCGTGGCGAGGGTGACGAAGCCGATCTCGTTGGTCGCCAGCGCGTCGGCGTCGGCGACCTCGAGGGAGCCCACGTCGAGGCGCCCCTCGATCGCGCGGACCCTGACCGGGGTGGTGCGGCTGGTGTGCTTGAGGCGCAGCCGGCGCCCGGTGAGCTCGAGGGGGTCGTCGCCGAACCAGCAGACCGTCGCCTCAAGCTCGCGGGTCACCCGGGGCAGCGGGGCCGTCGCGATGAGGTCGCCGCGACCCGCGTCGGTCTCGTCGTCGAGCTCCACGTCCGCCGCGATCCCCACGGCGGCCTCGTCGAGGGACCGCCCCCCGAAGCGGATGGAGCGGATCGACGTCTCGATCCCGGCCGGCAGGAGGGTCACGGCGTCGCCGACGCGCAGCGCCTCGCCCGCGACGAGCCCGGCGTAGGTGCGCCCGCCGCCCGGCTGGCGCAGGACCCACTGGATCGGCAGGCGCGAGCCGCAGCTGCGCTCCCAGGCGCCCGCGTCGCTCGCCTCGAGGGCCTCGAGCACGGTCGGGCCCCCGTACCACGGGGCCCGCGCGGAGCGCTCGACGACGTTGTCGCCGTAGAGGGCCGACACCGGCACG
This sequence comes from Actinomycetes bacterium, assembly GCA_021779855.1. Taxonomy (GTDB): domain Bacteria; phylum Actinomycetota; class Acidimicrobiia; order Acidimicrobiales; family RAAP-2; genus RAAP-2. The sequence continues at coordinate 32,071 of JAJXZW010000005.1, read as the reverse complement.
GCCACCACGGAGGCGGCGCCCAGCACCCGGGCGAGGGCCCGGACCTCGGTGACGACCCGCTCGTAGGCGGCCCGCGACCACTCGACCGTGTCCATCTTGTTCACCGCGACGACGAGGGCCCGCACCCCCAGCAGGGCGGCGATCACGAGGTGGCGTCGGGTCTGCTCCTTCAGCCCGGCCGCCACGTCGACCGCCACCAGGGCCAGGTCGGCCGTCGAGGAGCCCGTGGCCATGTTGCGCGTGTACTGGACGTGTCCCGGGCAGTCGGCGATCACCAGCTTGCGCGTGGGCGTCGTCGCGTAGCGGTAGGCGACGTCGATGGTGATGCCCTGCTCGCGCTCGGCCCGCAGGCCGTCGGTGACGAAGCTGAGGTCGAGGTCGCCCACCCCGCGCCGCTCGGAGGCCGCGGCCACGGCGTCGAGCTGGTCGTCGGCGACCAGGCGGGTGTCGACGAGGAGCCGGCCGATGAGGGTGGACTTGCCGTCGTCGACCGAGCCGACGGTGGCCAGGTGCAGCACGTCCTTGGTGGCGACGGGCATCTAGAAGTAGCCCTCGCGCTTGCGGTCCTCCATCGAGGTCTCGGAGAACCGGTCGTCGCCGCGGGTGGCGCCGCGCTCCGAGACGGTGGCGGCGGCCACCTCGGCGACGACCTCCTCGAGGGTGCGCGCCCCCGAGAGCACCGCGCCGGTCCCGGTGGCGTCGCCCACGGTGCGAAAGCGCACCTCGCGCACCTCGACGCGCTCTGCGTCGCGGGGCTGGACGAACTCCCCGACCGCGAGCCACATGCCGTCGCGCCGGACCACGGGCCGCTCGTGGGCGAAGTAGATCGACGGCAGGTCGAGCCGCTCGCGCGCTATGTACTGCCAGACGTCGAGCTCGGTCCAGTCCGACAGGGGGAAGGCGCGCACGTGCTCGCCGGGGTTGACCCGGCCCTGGTAGAGGCGCCAGAGCTCCGGCCGCTGGCGGCGCGGGTCCCACTGGCCGAACTCGTCGCGGAAGCTCAGGATGCGCTCCTTGGCCCGGGCCTTGTCCTCGTCGCGCCGGGCCCCGCCGAAGGCAGCGTCGAAGCCGTGCTCGGCGATCGCGTCGAGCAGGGTGACCGACTGGAGGCGGTTCCGCGAGGCGAGGGCCCCGGGATTGGCGACGCGACCGCGGTCGATCGAGTCCTGGACCCGCGCCACGAGGAGGCGCGCCCCCAGGCGCGCGGCCGCGCGGTCCCGGAAGTCGAGGACCTCGGGGAAGTTGTGGCCGGTGTCGACGTGCAGCACCGGGAAGGGCAGACCCTGGGGGGCGAAGGCCTTGGCCGCGAGGTGCAACAGGACGGCCGAGTCCTTGCCCCCCGAGAAAAGAAGGACCGGCCGCTCGCACTCGGCGACGACCTCGCGCAGGATGAACAGGGCGTGGGACTCCAGGGCGTCGAGGTGGTCGAGTCCGGGGGCTGTGGGAGGGGGGACGAGCGCAGTCATGGGCTGTCCACCAGTGTATTCTACAAATACACTAGAGAAAGTTAGGCATTAGCTCCCATGTCCGCGTACGCGCCCGACGAGGCCCTCCTCGAGGAGCTGGGGCGCGAGGACGCGCGCCTCGAGACCGCTCCCCCGCTCGCCGTCCTGGGCTGGGCGTTCCGCCGCTTCGGCTCGGGGGCCGTGCTCGCGTGCTCCTTCGAGGACGTGGCCCTGCTGCACATGGCCCGGTCGATCCGGCCCTCGGTCGAGGTGGTCTTCCTCGACACCGGCGGCCACTTCGCCGAGACCCTGGAGTTCGTCGACCGCCTGGAGCGGGAGTGGTCGCTCCGAGTGACGCGCACGACGCCGCCGTCCGAGGCCGAGGCGTGGCCCTGCGGCACCGCTCGGTGTTGCGAGCTGCGAAAGGTCGAGCCCCTCACGCGGGTCCTGTCCGGGCGCACCGCCTGGATCACCTCCCTGAAGAGGGTCGACGCGCCCACGCGCGACGCCGCCCCGGTCGTCAGCTGGGACCGACGCTTCTCCCTCGTGAAGGTGAACCCCCTCGCGACGTGGACCGACGACGACGTCGCCTACTACCTCGCGAGCCACGACCTGCCCGCGCACCCCCTCTGGGCCGAGGGCTACGGGTCGATCGGGTGCGCCGCGATGACCCAGCGCCCCCGACCCGGCGAGGGTCGCCGATCGGGTCGCTGGGTCGGGCTCGACAAGGACGAGTGCGGCCTCCACGAGGCCTGATATCCACCAGTTTTCCCGGTCCCACCGGTACATTTGGCGCAATGTCGGCGGACCGGAGGATGAGGCGACGCTCGTGCTGCTGATCTTCCTCGCCCTCCTCTGGCTGGCGCTGCTGACCCCGATCGTCGTGCGCAAGGTCCGCGAGGTGCGCTCCGAGCGCTCGATCGAGAGCTTCCACGCCGAGCACGAGATCCTCAGTCGCCAGGGCTACGCGGTCGCGCCCGCGCACCGGCTCGACGAGTACGAGGAGCCCGCGGCCGCGGCCGCGACGGGCGGGCCGAGCGCGTACGCGCCGCGACGGCCCCGCCTCACCCTCGTTCACCCCGACGACACGTACCGCTCACTGGAGTCGCGCGGCTCGTGGGAGGAGTGGAGCGAGGACTACGACTTCGATCGCGACGAGGGCGCCGCGGTCGGCCGCTCCGTCGCGCCGCGTCCGAGTCGCGGGTCTCGCCCGACGAGCGCGAGCCCCTACGCGCGCGCCTACTCTTCGCTCCCCACCCCGGCGTCACTCGCCCACGACGAGCCACCGCGGCGGCGGACCTCGACCCGCATCCAGCGCCGGCGCATCACGGTGGGCCTCGTCGGCTCGGCGGTGTTCTTCAGCGCGCTGGCCTTGGTGACCTCGGTCTCGCTCGTCGCCGATCTCGCCTACCTGGCCTGGTTCCTCGTCGTCGCCTACGTCGCGCTCGCGCTGTTCGCCGTGAGCCAGGGGTACCTCTCGGTCTCGCGGGGCCGGTCGCGGCGCGAGTACCCGGCCCCGGTCGCCTACGCGCCCGAGCCCTACGAGGACGAGCCGGTGGCCGCGTCCGACGGGTGGGACCGGTGGGACGAGCAGTGGGACGAGCGCGACGAGTGGGCCGAGATCCCCTCACGCTCCGTCCCGTACGGGGCCCGGCGCGCCTTCGGGTAGGATGGCCCCCTCAGCGGGGGTGTAGCTCAATTGGTAGAGCGCTACGTTCGCAATGTAGAGGCAGTGGGTTCGAATCCCATCACCTCCACCCGTTAGCGGGGCCGCTCGGACGTCAACGGGACGGCGGCCCGGTTCTCGATCTCCGAGGACGCGGCGAAGGCACTCCAGGTTCGAGGCGCGACCCCGCAGTCGAGGGGCGCCGACGTCGGGTCCGTCCCCACTCCTCCCGACATCCCGACCGGACCCGCGACGATGAAGAACGCCCGGGGGCCCGGGCTCCGGGCGGGCGGAAATCACTGTCCCCGATGCCCGGGGGTGCGCGACACCGTGCGCGTGACGGGCGAACGGCCCTGCGGGCCGGGCGGTGTCGTCGGGGCGCCCGACGTCGGCCCTCGCGCCGAGGCGGCGAACCGGTCGACCCGCGCGCCGCCCTCCACCAGAGCGAGGAATCGGTGGAGAGGCTCACGGGGATGATCGGGAGCCACTGAGCGCAAGGGGCAGTACGCGACGGCCCGCGCCGTCGCCGACGGCGTCGGAACCGAGGGTGCCGACGGAGGTCGCTGCCGGGCCGTAGAGAAGTCCGTCGGCCCCGTCCCCCAAGTGCGGCGAACGGGCCTCGTCGCGTCGCCGGGCGGAGGCTATACGCTCCCCTTGCGCTTGGCCAATCGGCTACGCAGACAGGTGGGAGTAGAGGGGCGCGATGCAACTAGATCTTCATGTCCACCGCTTCGACTGGGCGGGCGGCCCCACGGGAATCGGCCCGGGTGTGAGGGACCTGGCCGGGCGGGCCGAGGCGATCGGTGTGCGCACCCTCTCCTTCATGGACCACTACTTCCAGATGGACCGGATGGCCCCGGCCGAGGATCCGATGCTGGAGGGCTATACGGCTCTCGGCTTCGTGGCCGGAGCCACGGACCGCCTGCGACTCCGCCTGCTGGTCACCGGCGTCACCTATCGCCACCCCGGCCTGTTGGCCAAGATCGTCACGACGCTGGACGTCCTGTCGCAGGGTCGCGCCGAGCTCGGCATCGGCGCCGCCTGGTACGAGCGGGAGCACGAGGGTCTGGGAGTCCCGTTCCCGCCCCTGAGCGAGCGCTTCGAGCGTCTCGAGGAGGCGATCGAGATCTGCCTGCAGATGTGGGGCGAGGACAACGGGCCCTACGAAGGTCGCCACTACCAGCTCGCGGAGACTCTGTGCAGCCCGCTCCCCGTCAGCCGGCCCCGTCCCCGCATCCTCATCGGGGGCAGCGGCGAGCGCAAGACCCTCCGCCTGGTCGCCCGGTACGCCGACGCCTGCAACATCTTCGGCGGCCCGGACGAGATCGCCGCCAAGCTCGACGTCTTGCGCCGGCACTGCGACGAGGTGGGAAGGGATCCCAACGAGATCGAGGTGACCGCCAGCTACCGCGACCTGCCGGCGGGAGTCGGGGCGGACGAGGTGCTGCGCGGCGCCGAGGCCCTGGCCCGTGTCGGCGTGTCCACTCTGGTCACCGGCCCCGTGGGCGACCGGCCGGCTTCGTGGCTCGAAGAGACCTTCGGTCCCGTCATGAGCGATCTGGCCGCCATCGAGCCCGCCCGGCTGTGACGAGCACGGGGGAGGTGGGCCGATCGACAGCGGTCGTGGTCCGGTTGGTGTCCCGCCCGGGAGCGGGGCGGTCTGTGGGTGAGACGATGACCGAGTTTCGAGGCAGGCGGATAACAAGGTGACGGACCTCGCTGGCGTCAAGGTCGTGGTCACCGGTGCCACCAGCGGACTCGGCGCGGCGATGGCGGACGCCCTCCTGCGCGCGGGGGCGACGGTCGCGATGGCCGCCCGTCCGACCGCCAGGCTCGACGAAGCGGTCGCCCTCCGGACCGGGAACGGATTGGCGGCAGAGGCCCTCGCCCTGGACGTCCGAGAGCCGTCGTCGGTCACGGAGGCCGTCGGCGAGCTGGTCCGACGATGGGGCGGGATCGACGTGGTGGTCAACAACGCCGGGATCGGCATGCGCACGGTCAACCCGCGCTTCTTCGAGGACCCCCGGCCCTTCTTCGAGGTGCCCGAGGACCGCTTCACGGACGTGGTCGCCACGAACCTCACGGGCTACTTCTTGGTGGCCAAGGCTTTCGCCCCGCACTTTGTCTCTCGGGGACGGGGCCGCTTGATCAACGTGTCGATGAACCACGAGACGATGCGCCGGCGCGGCTTCGTGCCCTACGGGCCGTCGCGCGCCGGTGCCGAGGCGCTCAGCCTCATCATGACCGAGGACCTGCGCCCCTACGGGGTGGCGGTCAACATCCTCCTGCCGGGAGGGGCCACCGCCACCGGCATGATCCCCGACGAGCTGCCCGAGGCGGCCAGGAGCGGGCTCCTACCCCCGGAGATAATGGGGCCGCCCGTCGTGTTCCTCGCCTCGGCTGAGGCGGAGGGGCTGACCGGCGAGCGGATCGTCGCGACCGAATTCGACGTTTGGCTGAACCGCTTCCGGGCTGGACCGACTCCGAAGACGGGCCCAGCGAACGCCCCTCGGTGACACGCCGGGCGCTGAACTCCACTCGTCGGGTTCCAGGACTCGGACGTGACCGCTGACCCGGGACTTCTCGGAGTCGAAGGATCCGACTACGGCGGCCGAAGGGTCCCCGAAGTCGCGTGGGCGTCGCCGGTGATCCGGCAGCAGACGTGCGGCAGGTGCACTGCCGAGATGTAGTGGCCGTACTCGGCGCCCGCTGGCGCCCTGCCCGCCGGACCCGCGGCGCGTGGCGCACCGTTGGGAGCCGACGGATGGCGAGCGTCGGGATCAAGGCGGGCGGATTCACCGAGTACGCGTCGATCACGCGAGCCGAGATGCCCTCGCGCGCGAGACTCGTCGCCGCGTCGAGCGATTGGTGGACCGTGACCCCGGCCACCACCCGGCACACGTCGTTTGGGCTGTGCTGCGGAGAGCCTTCGTCCCGCCGAGGCGGAGGGTCTCGCCGGGCCTGGTGAAGGGAGCACGCCCCGGTCGCACCTGGAGACGTTCCGGCGGCTCCCCGCCGTCATCGCCTCTTTCCAGAAACTAACGGGCCACGATGTTGCTCGTCGGAGCCTATCGACGGATTGGTAGAGAGTCCGCGGCCCGTTCGTGCACCGCGACATCCATCGGAGATTACGGTCACGTCGTGGGCGGGTGCTGTGGCGGCCGTCATCGCCCGCCGCGGACTCTGTCCGGGGTGGCCCAGGGAACGCGGTCCTCAGGTCGCGCCGTGACGTCGTGGCGGGCCGGGGACGGGGGCCGGCTTCTCCTGCTCGTGGGACGAGGAGGGTTCGACACACCCCTCCTCGGCCAGGTGGTCGAGGAGGAGGTGGAGGTAGACGAGTCCGCCGTAGGGCCACCAGGCGCGCGAAAGCGCGAGCACCGCGTCGTAGCCGTCGTCGGGGCCGAGCCCGAAGCGACGGCGCAGGTTGTTCTGGGCGCCGACGTCGTCCCCGGGCAGCACGTCGAGACGGCCGAGGCCGCGCAGGAGCGTGTACTCGGCACTCCAGCGCCCGATCCCCGGCAGTCCGACGAGGACGTCACGGGCCGTCCGGCCGTCCAGGCTGCCGAGCGCCTCGAGGTCAACCTCGCCGGAACTCACCCTCTGCCCGAGGGTCACGAGCGTCCTTGCCTTCGCGCCGCTGAAGCCGAGGGCCCGCAGCTCGTGGGGATCGGCGCCGGCCAGGCGCTCGGGTGTCGGGAGGGCCGGCGTCGTCTCACCCGCCGGGTCGAGCTGGGTGGCCAGCCGGTTCAAGAGGTGGATCCCCACGGTGAGGGAGAGCTGCTGGCACGCCACCGCGTTCACGAGCGTCTCGAAGACGCTAGGAAAGCGCGGGGGCCGCACGCCGAGGAACCGTTGCGCCAGGTCGTCGAGGCGCCGATCCCCCCGGGCGAGGTCGTAGAAGCCGCCCAGGTCCGCCTCGAGCCCGAGGACGCGGGTGACGACCCGGCGTGCCCCCTCGAGGACCGACTCATCGGGCGCGGCTCGAGATCGGGTGACCCGGACCACGAGCCGGGGGCCGCCCGTCGACCCCTCCTGGGTCACGGCGAGCCCCACCGTCCCCTCGCGGGTCGGTAGCGACCGACGCCAGGTTTCGCCGTCCCAGGAGTCGACCTGGTTGTGGGGCCGCCGACGCAGTGCCCACGCGGTGAGGTCGAGGCGGAACGGGGCCGGCGGCTCGAGGGTGAATCGCCGGGTGCCCACGTCAGCGTTCGGCGCGCTGCAGGACCGAGCGGAGCACCGCGGCGCCGGAGTGATCGACGTCGCGGGTCGCGGTCAAGAGGACGAGACGGCGCCGGCGGGCCTCCTGACGCAGGCGGGCGAGCGCCGGGACGGCGGGGTCGTCACGGAGCTCGATCCGGTAGCGGCGGGCGAACTCCCTGAAGCGCTCGGGCTCGTGCCCGTACCAGCGCCGCAGCTCGGTGCTCGGGGCGACGTCCCTCGCCCACTCGTCGAAGTCGACCGACTCCTTGCTCATCCCCCGTGGCCACAGACGATCGACGAGCACCCGGTGCTCGGTGCCCGAGCGGCCAGGGTCGTCGTACACCCGCACCACGTCGACGCGCACCGGGGACATCGCCGTCCTCCGCGGGTCACCTGACGTGCAAGCCCAGCGCCGAGAGGGCTCTCTCGCTCATCATGGTCGGGCTCCACGGCGGCTCCCACACCACCGTGACCTCCACCGCGGCGGCGCCGGCGAGCGCGGTGGCGACGACGGCGCGGGCGATCTCGGGCAGGCTCTCCGCCGCCGGGCAGCCGGGGGTCGTGAGCGTCATCTCGATGAACACCGTGCCGGCTTCCTCCCGGACGTCGTAGACGAGACCGAGCGTCACGAGGTCCAGGCCGAGCTCGGGGTCGTAGACGTCACCGAGGGCGCCCCGGGCCACGCCGATCACGTCCGTCGCCCCGGGGTCCGCCTGGTCCCTCTCGCTCGAGGGGCCACGCCCGGTTCCCTCGTCGGTCATGGCGCCGGCCGGAACGTGACCCGCCAGTCCCCTCCGCCGAGGTCGTCGGCTTCGTAGGAGAAGCCCTGGGCCGAGAGCACCCCTTCGAGGGGGACGGGCTCGAACGGGGCGAGGACGACCAGGGGCTCGCCGTCGGCGAGCGAGGCTGCCGCCGCCATGATCGTCTCGAAGGGCTCGTCGCCAGCGGCGATCATGGGCCGGGCGTCGACTGTGGCCATCGTGACCTCCTCAACCGCGCGTCCATCGTGAGACGCACGTCTCTGTGCCCCACACCCGAACCTACCAACCCCCGGTCCGCGTGTCGAGTGTTATTCTGCTATGTGCTAGAGATAATATCTCCACGGACGAGGACGGAGGTCGCTGTGCCGGTCGAGGACCATCCGCGCGGACCAGCCGGGGGCGTGTCCGGGACCGAGCTCGAGACGGGTGACGTCGACCCACCGACGGCGCTCGCCGTCGTTGCGGCGCGCACGCACCGGGGAGACGGCCGTGGCGATTGAAGTCGAACCCGCCGCTCCGGCTGAAGGTGCGTGGAAGGGCCGCCCCGCCGGACTCCCCGGGGTCGTGCCGCCACCCTCGGTCCCGCTCGCCTTCTTCGTGGCGGCGGCGGCGGGACTCGTCGCCTGCGGGATCGCGTGGATCTGGGCGCGGAACTGGGCAGCCCTAGACCCGAGCGCCGACCCCGTGGTCGCCGCCGTGCACTTCGGGGTGCTCGCCGCGCTGTCCACCGGGGTGCTCGGGGCGGCACACCAGTTCACCCCGGTCATCACCGGCCGCGCCCTGCGCTCGGTCGTCCTCGCCCGCGCGACCTTCGTCTGCTGGCTGGTCGGCGCCTGGCTGCTTCCGATCGGCGTCGCCACCGAGGGACGCGCCGTCACCGGCGTCGGCGGCGCCGCGGCCGGGGTGGCGGTGGTGCTGCTCGCGCTCAACCTGTCCGGTCCGCTCGCGCAGCGGGGCAAGGGCACGCCGGTCACCGCACTGCGCCTCGCCCTCATCGGAGCGATCGCCACGTGCTTCCTCGGAGTCGCCTTCGTCGGCGATCGGCAGGGCCACTGGTTCGACCTCTCGCCCCACGTCGACCTGGCCATGGGGATCGTTGGGCTGTTGGGGTGGCTCGGCCTCACCTACGTCGGCGTGGCCGAGAAGCTCTGGCCGATGTTCATGCTCGCCCACCTCCCGGGGCGGCGTCGCGCCGGACGCGTGGCGGTGTGGTCGGTCGCCGTCGGGACGACCGCCTTCGCCAGCGGTCTCGCCTTCGGCGTGGCGGGCCTCGACTGGGCGGGCGCGGCCGTGCTGTCCGTCGGTCTCGGCGCCCACCTCGTCTCGCTCGCCCTCTACGTGGCGCACCGTCGGCGCAGGGCCGACCTCCATCTCGCCTTCGTCGTGACCGCGGCGGCGTGGCTCGTCGTGGGCGCTGGTCTCGGTCTCGCCGCGGGGCTCGAGCTGCCGCACCGGTACCACCTGGGCGTGGCGCTGTCGGCCGGGGCGCTGGCCGCGGTGGCCGGCTGGCTGCTCGAGGCCCTGGTCGGGCACGCCCACAAGGTGGTTCCATTCATTGCGTGGTCGGCACTGCGGGCCCGGGGCGTCGCCACCGGTTCGTCGGGCAAGCCGCTCCTCTTCGCCGACCTCTACGACCACACCTGGGCGAGGATCACCTACGTCCTGGTGACCGCCGGCATCCTGGCGCTGTGCGTCGGGCTCAGCGCGTCCCGGCCCGTGGTGACGGCCGTCGCCGGCGTGCTGCTCGCTCTCACCGGGATCGTCGTCGCCCTCAACCTCTCCCTGAGACCGGTTCGTCTGGTGGCGACGTCATCCCCGACGCCGACCGACCGGGGTCAGTGAGCAGGCACGGTGCCGTCTCGTCGTCGGCCGCGACGCGTCCCCGCGTAGCCCGACGGGGCTGAGCCGTCGTCATCACGATGGTCGTGCCGCGCCGCACGGCGGCCCGTACCCACTCGGAGCTCTACGGCGGCGCGCACCCGGCCCGTCGGGTCGTCCACGCCGGTCAGCCCGCCGTGAACTCGTGAGGGTGGACCCCGACGCGTCCTCGCGGGATCACTCCTCGATGTAGATGCACTCACCCGGGCACTCGCTCGCGGCCTCTCTAACGGCGTCCTCCGCGTCCGCGGGGACGTCGGCCACGCCGTCGGACCCGCCGGGATCGTTCAGTACCCGACCGTCCACCGTCACGTAGGCGAGGCCGTCGTCGAGGAGGGTGAAGACCCGCGGACAGATCTCCGCGCACAGGCCGTCCCCGGTGCATAGGTCCTGGTCGATCCAGACCCTCACGGCGCGACCCCGGGGGAGAGGCGACGCCCGAGCGGGACCCGCCGATGGGTCGGGCTCACCGTGATGCCTCCACGGGCACTCGCCCGATGCGCACGCGCCAGGTGCGCGGCCCCGACTCGAGGTAGTCCCACACGAAGCGCCCGGCGTACTCGGCCTCGAACTGGTAGCGAAGGGGCTTGGGGTCGTGGTCGTTCACGAGCACGAAGGCGTGGCCCGGTTGGAGCCCCTCGAACGTGGCGAAGATCCTCTCGTGACGCTGCGCGGGGGCCATCGGCCGCACGTCGAGCGACAGGTCGTCGGGCGTCTCGGGCTCCGGTCGTGCGGTGAGGCGAACCGGTTCGGCGGTGGCGGTGCGGGCGAGCCCGTGGAGTGCCGCCGTGATGCGGACGGCCAGGTCGGGCCGCGGCGCCCGGAGCGTCGCCCACGCGCCCGCCACCACGCGGCACGCCCGGTCCGCGTGGCCGGCGTCGGCCAGCTGACCGGCCGCCTCGAGGAGGAGTGCGACGAGGGTCGACTCGGCGTCGGGCGCGCGCACGTCCTCGCCGGCGGACGCTCCCAGGGACGCCGTCTCAGTGAGCCGGTGCATCTCGTTGAGGAGGGCGGCCATGTCGACCGTCTCGGACGCCGCGAGTGGCGGCAGCAAGAGAACGTTCTCCTTGGTGACGTGGGCCGAGAAGAGCGCCCCGATGGCGCTGGCCTCGCGCTCGGCGGCGCGCGGGTCATCGGTGGTGGCGAGTCGCTCCAGCGCCGCCGCCAGTCGACGGTGCTCGTCGATCATCTGCGCCACGGTCTCGGCGAGCCCGTCTTCTTTCGTGGCGGCCCGGTAGATGGTGTCCTCTTCGGCGACGGCGTGGGGGAGGACGTGGTCGGCTACGTAGGCGACGAGCTCTCCCGCCCACGGCTCGAAGTTGGCGCCGGCGTCGACGGCGGCCGAGAGCTCAGCGACTCGGCGGGCCACTCCCTCTCCGAGTTCGGCGTGGTGGGCCAGCATCGCCTCGAGGATGCCGGCATCGGTGGTCGTCATGGTGCTCCCTTCGATTGCCGCCGGAGGGGCGGCGCCTCCTTATCTCTAGTTGATACTAGAGGAAAGGCGTGAGGGCGATGCCGCCGCGACGGCGACGCCCGCTGGGCGCCGGCGTGTCGGGTGGGTGATGAATCCCGCGGTCGTGAGCGGACGCCAATAATTCCATCGAGCACTAGAGGGGGTATAAGGTGAGCGCGATCGAGCAGGAAGCCAACGCGAAAGAGCGGAGGGGGATGGCGCCGAACGTCGAGAGAGCCGCGGGCCCGGACGGGAGGCTCGCCGAAGCCGGCCTCGTGCGCGCCGCCCGCTACCTCCAGCCCGGTCAGGCGACCGCGGACGCTCGAGAGGTCCACCGGCGCGGGGGGCGCCAGGCCGAGGAGTTCTACCGGGAGCGCTGGCGCCACGACAAGGTGGTGCGCTCCACCCACGGGGTGAACTGCACCGGGTCGTGCTCGTGGCAGGTCTACGTCAAAGACGGGATCATCACGTGGGAGACCCAGGCGGTGGACTACCCGTCGGTCGGTCCCGACTCCCCCGAGTACGAGCCACGGGGGTGCCCTCGGGGGGCGTCCTTCTCCTGGTACACCTACTCGCCCGCCCGCGTTCGCTATCCCTACGTCCGCGGCGTGCTGCTCGAGATGTTCCGGGCCGCCAAGGCGTCCAACGGGGGGGACCCGGTGGCCGCCTGGTCGGAGCTCACCTCGGATCCCGAACGCGCCCGTGCCTACAAGTCGGCCCGGGGACGGGGCGGGTTCGTCCGGGCCAGCTGGCCCGAGGCCTTGGAGCTCACGGCCGCCGCCCACGTCCACACCGTGGCGACCTACGGCCCCGACCGCACGGCCGGCTTCACCGTGATCCCGGCGATGTCCATGGCGTCGTACGCGGCGGGCACCCGCTTCTACTCGCTCCTCGGCGGGACGATCCTCTCCTTCTACGACTGGTACGCCGACCTGCCGCCGGCCTCGCCCCAGACCTTCGGCGACCAGACCGACGTCCCCGAGTCGGCCGACTGGTGGAACGCCAGCTACCTCATGGTCTGGGGCACCAACCTCCCGATCACGCGCACCCCCGACGCCCACTTCATGACCGAGGCGCGATACCGCGGCCAGAAGGTGGTGGTGGTCTCACCGGACTACTCGGACCACACGAAGTTCGCCGACGACTGGCTGGCGGCCAACCCCGGCACCGACGGGGCGCTCGCCATGGCGATGGGCCACGTCATGCTCACCGAGTTCTACCGGGACCGCCACGTGCCGCGCTTCGTCGACTACGCCCGCACGTACACGGACCTCCCGTTCCTCGTGACCCTGGGCGAGCGGGGCGGGGCGTACGTCCCCGAGCACTTCTTGACCGCCGCCGACCTCGGTGGCGACGCCGCCAACCAGGAGAGCGCCGAGTGGAAGACCGTCGTCCTGGACGAGGGGAGCGGCGCACCGGCGGTGCCCAACGGCTCGATCGGCTTTCGCTGGGGCGAGGCGGGCAAGGGCCGCTGGAACCTTCGCCTCGACGGCATCCGTCCCGCCCTGACGTGCCTGGGCCGAACCGGCGCCGAGGCCGTGGCGATCGACCTGCCCCGCTTCGACGTCGGCGAGGGGGCAGGTGGCGGGGTGCTGCGCCGGGGCGTTCCGGCGCTGCGGGTGGCCGGCCACCTCGTGACCACGGTCTTCGACCTCATGATGGCCCAGTACGGCGTGGCCCGCGAGGGTCTGCCCGGCGAGTGGCCGGAGGGCTACGACGACGCCTCGGTCCCCTACACCCCCGCGTGGCAGGAGAGGATCACCTCGGTCCCGGCGGCCGCCTGCACGAGGGTCGCCCGGGAGTTCGCCCGAAACGCCGAGGTGTCCGGCGGCCGCTCGATGATCGCCATGGGGGCCGGCACGAACCACTGGTACCACTCCGATCAGATCTACCGGACGTTCCTCGCCCTCTTGATGCTCGGGGGGTGCGAAGGGGTGAACGGCGGCGGGTGGGCTCACTACGTGGGTCAGGAGAAGGTTCGCCCCCTGACCGGCTGGTCCACGCTGGCCTTCGCCTACGACTGGGTGCGTCCGACCCGCCACCAGCCCGCCACCCCCTACTGGTACTTGGCGACCGACCAGTGGCGCTACGAGGGATCGCGCGCCGACGCGCTGTCGAGCCCGCTCGGCGAGGGCCGGTTCGCGGGCAAGACCGTCGCCGACCTCAACGCCTACGCCGCCCGGCTCGGCTGGCTGGCGTCGCACCCCACCTTCGACCGCAACCCGCTCGACCTGGCCGACGCCGCCGAGGCGGCCGGCGTGGGCATCGACGACTACGTGGTGGCCGAGTTGCGCGCTGGCCGGCTCCGCTTCGCCGCGAACGACCCCGACGACCCGGCGAACTTCCCCCGCGTCCTGACCGTCTGGCGCTCCAACCTGCTCGGGTCCTCGGGCAAGGGTCACGAGTACTTCCTGCGCCACCTCCTCGGCGCGGACAACGCCGTTGCCGCCGAGGAGTGTCCGCCGGGCGCGCGCCCGGGCGAGGTCGAGTGGCACGACGAGGCCCCGGTGGGGAAGCTCGACCTCCTGGTCGACATCGACTTCCGGATGGTCTCGACCGGGATCTACGCCGACGTGGTGCTGCCGGCGGCCACCTGGTACGAGAAGCACGACCTGTCCTCGACCGACATGCACCCCTTCGTGCACTCCTTCAACCCGGCGATCGCCCCGCCCTGGGAGGCGCGAAGCGACTTCGACCTCTTCTCCGACCTGGCGACGGAGTTCTCCCGCCTGGCCGAGGGCCGCCTCGGGGTGCGTCGCGACGTCGTCGCGGTCCCCTTGGGCCACGACACGCCCGACGAGTGCGCCCAGCCCGGGGGCCGGGCTCGTGACTGGGCGGCCGGAGAGTGTGAGCCGGTTCCCGGCGTGACCATGCCTCGGCTCACCGTGGTCGAGCGCGACTACCCGCGCCTCGCCGATCGGTGGCGAGCGCTCGGCCCGCTCGTCGACGAGCTGGGCGCGACGACCAAGGGGGTGCGGTTCCCGGTGGGCGACGAGGTGGGTTGGCTCGCCCAGAGGAACGGGACCGTCCGGGGCGGGGTGGCCGATGGGCGACCGCGGATCGACCGCGATGACCGCTTCTGCGAGGCGATCCTCGCGCTGTCGGGCACCACCAACGGCCGCCTGGCGGTGCGGGCCTTCGAGAACCTCGAGGAGCGCTGCGGAGTCGAGCTGGCCGACCTCGCTCACGAACGGGCGGGCGACCGGATCACCTTCGCCGACACGGTGACCCAGCCCCGGGCGGTGATCTGCTCACCGGAGTGGTCCGGGGCCGAGTCCGAGCGGCGGCGCTACGCCCCCTTCACCGTGAACGTCGAGCGGCTGAAGCCCTGGCACACGCTCACCGGTCGCCAGCACTTCTTCGTCGACCACGACTGGATGGCCGAGCTCGGCGAAATGATGCCGACCTACCGGCCGCCCCTTGACATCGTGGCGACCTTCGGCGACCAGCGCCGTGGCGACCTCGCCGGTGCCCAGCTCGTCGCCCGCTTCTTGACCCCGCACTCGAAGTGGTCCATCCACTCGGAGTACCAGGACAACCTCCACATGCTCAACCTGTTCCGGGGCGGACCGGTGATCTGGGTGAACGATCTCGACGCGTCGCGCATCGGGGTTGCGGACAACGACTGGATCGAGGCGTACAACCGCAACGGCGTGACGGTGGCCCGCGCGGCGGTCACCCACCGGGTGCCGCCCGGCACCGTCCTCATGTACCACGCCGTCGATCGCCACCTCCAGATGCCCGTCTCGGAGGCCTCGGGGCTGCACGGGGGGACCGACAACTCGCTCACCCGAGTGGTGATGAAGCCCACCCACATGATCGGCGGCTACGCACAGCTCTCGGCGGGGTTCAACTACTACGGGCCTACGGGCACCCAGCGTGATGAGATCGCGATCATCCGGCGCCGCTCCCAAGAGGTCGAGTACTAGCCATGAGGATCATGGCCCAGGTGTGCATGGTCATGAACCTGGACAAGTGCATCGGCTGTCACACCTGCTCGGTTACCTGCAAGCAGACCTGGACCAACCGCCCCGGCACCGAGTACGTCTACTTCAACAACGTCGAGACGAAGCCCGGCCTGGGCTACCCGGCTCGCTACGAGGATCAGGAACAGTGGAAGGGCGGCTGGAGGCTGGACCGCAAGGGCCGCCTGACGCTCAAGTCCGGCAGCCGGGCGCGCAGGCTCCTCTCGATCTTCTACAACCCGAACCTGCCCACCATCGAGGACTACCACGAGCCCTTCAGCTACGACTACGCCCACCTGATAACCGCCCCCGCCGGGACGAACGCGCCGTCGGTCTCGATGCGCTCCGCCCTCACCGGCCGGGAGATGAACCCCACCTGGGGGGCGAACTGGGAGGACGACCTCGCCGGCGCGCCCGCTCGGGCGCTCGATGACCCCAACATCGTGGCGATGCAGGAGAAGGTGAAGCTCGATTTCGAGTCGGTCTTCATGTTCTACCTGCCGCGCATCTGCGAACACTGCCTCAACCCGTCGTGCGTGGCCTCGTGCCCCTCGGGGGCGATGTACAAGCGCGAGGAGGACGGCATCGTCCTCGTCGATCAGGACGGCTGCCGGGGCTGGCGGTTCTGTGTCTCGGGCTGTCCCTACAAGAAGGTCTACTTCAACCACCGGACCGGGAAGGCCGAGAAGTGCACGCTCTGCTTCCCGCGCATCGAAGCCGGGCTCCCCACGATCTGCTCGGAGTCGTGCGTGGGCCGCCTGCGCTACCTCGGGCTCGTGCTCTACGACGCCGATCGAGTGCTGAGCGCGGCGGCCACCCCGGACTCGACCGACCTCTACGAGGCGCAGCTGGGTGTCTTCCTCGACCCAGCGGATCCCGAGGTCGTGGCCGAGGCCGAGCGGCAGGGCATCCCCCATGACTGGCTGGTCGCGGCGCGCCGCTCTCCCGCCTACGCCCTGATCGCCCGGCACCGCGTGGCCCTCCCGCTGCATCCCGAGTACCGCACCTTGCCCATGGTCTGGTACGTGCCGCCGCTCTCCCCGGTCACCGACGTCACGGCGGCGGCCGGCTACGACGAGTCGGACCCGGACGCCGTGTTCGCCGCCATCGACGCGCTGCGTATCCCCGTCGAGTACCTCGCCAACCTGTTCACGGCCGGGAAGGTGGGGCCCGTGCGCGACGCCCTCCGACGCCTGGCCATGGTGCGGGCCGTCATGCGTGCCCACCAGCTCGGCCAGCACCCCGCTGTCGAACCGGCCGACGTGGGGCTCTCGGACGACGACGCCGACGACCTGTTCCGCCTCCTGGCCATCGCCCGCTACGAGGACCGCTACGTCGTGCCACCGGCGCACGCCGAGAACGCCGGGCGCCTCCTCGCCCAGCACGACCTGTCGGGCTGCTCGCTCGAGACCGAGGGCGGACCCGGCATGGGCGGCGACGGCCCCAGCGGCTACGACGCCGGGGTCTTCCACCTGACGAGGCGCGACGCCGACGAACCCGCCGTCACCGGTCGTGACCAGCGCGGGAGGCTGCACCTGCGCGTGGACGGGGGACCGGCGTGAGGCGGGCGAGCGCGGCCCGGGTCTTCGGCTGCGCGTCGGTGCTCCTGAGCTACCCCGACGCCGGGTCCTTCGCCGACGACCTCGCGGCCGTCACGGAGGCGGTGGCCACGCTGCCGTCCGGGCCCCGGGAGGCCCTGGAGGGCACCACCGGCTGGCTCGCCGCCATGACCCCACTCCAAGCGGCCACCACCTACGTCGACACCTTCGACCTGCGTCGCGGCGCCAGCCTGTACCTCACCTACTACCGCCACGGCGACACCCGCGAGCGGGGGATGGCGCTCGCCGCCCTCCTCGACACCTACCGGGGAGCCGGCTTCACGGTGGTGACCGGAGAGCTGCCCGACCATCTCCCGGCCCTCTTGGAGCTGGCCGCCCTCGATCCCTCGGGTGCGGCGGTGCTGGGGGAGCACCGCATGGCCCTCGACGCCCTGCGCCTCGCCCTGGAGAAGGCCGACAGCCCCTTCGCCGGCGCGGTCGGCGCCGTGACCACGGCGCTGCCCGGGCCGACGCGCACCGACCGGGTGGCGTTGCGCCGCTACCGGGAGCAGGGCCCGCCCTCCGAGCGGGTCGGCCTCGAGCCCTTCGCCCCTCCCGAGGTCGTCGGCCAGCGGGTGACCATCCGGTGAGCGACGTCACCGGCTTCCAGCTCCTGTGGTGGGTGATCCTGCCGTACCTCGCGCTCGCCACCTTCGTCATCGGTCACGTCTGGCGCTACCGCTACGACCAGTTCGGCTGGACGAGCCGCTCGACGCAGCTCCAGGAGAAGAGGCTCTTGAAGTGGGGCGGGCCGATCTTCCACTACGGGACCTTCGCCGCCATCGCCGGCCACGTCATCGGGATCCTGATCCCCGCGCGCTGGACGGCCGCCCTCGGGATCCCCGAGACCGCCTACCGCTGGTTTTCGGCCGGGGCGGGGACGCTCGCGGCCGTCCTCATCATCGTCGGTGTCGGGGTCCTGGCGGGGAGGAGGCTCTTCGTCGCCCGGGTGCGTGCGACGACGAGCCCGGTCGACTGGGTGGCCCTGGTCCTGCTCGCCGTCGTGATCGTCATGGGGATCGCCGAGACGGTCGGCGTCGGCCTCTTGGGCCACGGCTACGACTACCGCCAGAGCGTTTCCCTGTGGTTCCGTGGCCTGTTCGCCGGCCACCCCGACGTCCACGCCATCGCCCACGCGCCCTTCCTCTACCAGTTGCACGCCACCGCGGCGTGGGCGGTGATCGCCGTGTGGCCCTTCAGCCGCCTGGTGCACGCCTGGAGCGCTCCGGTGTGGTACCTGTGGCGGCCCTTCGTCGTCTACCGCAGCCGGGTCGCCGCTCGTCCCAACGAGCCCGGCACCAGCGGGCGGCGCTGGCGCAAGATCGGCGTCCACTACTGAGGTGGACGACCGGTCCTCGCGCCCTCACGGCGCCCCCGGTGGGGCGAGCCCGGACGACCGCGGGGCCGCTCGCGGTCGCGCGGCCCTGTTCGGGCCCGCGGCGGACGGCCAGTCCCCCGAACCCGACCTGACGGGGCCGCCGGTGCCCAGCGGAGTGCTCGCGCGCGCCATCGCCACCCTGGACCCCGGCTACTTCGCCGTGGTCATGGCGAGTGGCATCGTGTCGATCGGCACCGACCTGCTCGGCTACCAGCTCCTCTCGCGGGTGATCCTGGGCGTCACGGTGGTGGCCTTCGTCGGCCTCGTCCTCGCGTACGTGGCGAGGGCGGTGTGGTTCATGCCCTTCGTCCGCCACAGCCTGCAGGACCCGACCGTCGCGATGGCCTACTTCACCTTCGTCGCCGGCGCGGACGTCCTGGGCGTCCGGCTCGTCATGGCCGGACACGCGGCCGTCACCGCGGGCCTGGCGACGGCGGCGGGCCTCGCCTGGGTGGTCCTCAACTACGGGCTGCCGTGGTCCATCGTGGCCCGGGCCCACCGCCCCGTGTTCCGGGACTTCAACGGCACCTGGTTCATCTGGGTGGTCGGAACCCAGTCGCTCGCCATCGCCGCCGTGGCCCTTGTCGGCGCGACCCACGACACCGCGCTGCGCCAGAGCCTCGCGGAGGGGGCGGTGTGCCTGTGGGGCGTGGGCGTCGTCTTGTACCTCGTCCTCGTGGTCATCATCCTCCTGCGCCTGATGGTGGTGGAGGTGACGCCGGGCGAGATGGGGCCGGCCTACTGGATCGCCATGGGGGCCACCGCCATCAGCGTCCGCGCCGCCGCCGGCCTCCTCGCCCTCCCGAGCCGGGTCGGGGGCTTCCCGGTCGGCGAGCTCCACTCCTTCGTCGAGGGCGCCTCGGTCGTGCTGTGGTCTTTCGGAACGTGGTGGATCCCGCTGCTCGTGCTCTTCGGGCTGTGGCGCCACGTCGTGCGCCGCTTCCCGCTGAGCTACGAGCCGCGGCTATGGAGCATGGTCTTCCCCCTGGGTATGTACACCGTCGCCTCCTACTCCTTGGGGGAGGCGGGGGGATTCGGCTTCATGGTCGACATCGCCCGCGTGTGGGTCTTCGTCGGTCTGGTCGCCTGGGCGGGCGTCCTGGCGCTCATGCTCGCCGCCCTGGGCCGGGTCCTCGCAGGGCGGCGCCGGGCGTCGACCGGCCGCGGCCGCTATCGGGCGCCGTGAGGGCGCCGGTGCGCTGAGGGGAAGCGGGCGACGATGTCGCCGACACAGACGTTCGTGATCGTCGGCGACAGCCTCGCGGGGGCGAAGGCGGCGGAGACTCTTCGAGAGGAGGACTTCGATGGCCGGGTCGTCCTCCTGGGTGACGAGCCGGCCCGGCCCTACGAACGCCCGCCGCTATCGAAGGACTACCTGCGTGGCGAGAAGGGGTTCGACGCCGCGGCGGTCCACGACGAGGGGTTCGACGCCGACCAGGAGATCGAGCTCCGGATCTCTACCCTGTCACGGCGGTCGATCCGCGGTCCCGCGAGGTGGTCCTCGAAGACGGGGAGCGCGTCGGCTACGACCGCCTGCTCCTCGCGACCGGCGCCCGGCCCCGGCGCCTCGCCGTCGCGGGCGCGGAACTCGCGGGCGTCCACTACCTGCGCACGGTCGCCGACGCCGACGCGCTGGGCGAGCACCTGGCGGGTGGCCCCCGGGTCGTCGTCATCGGTGCGGGCTGGGTCGGGGCCGAGGTCGCGGCGTCCGCTCGCCAGCTCGGCTGCGACGTGGCCATGGTGGAGCTGGCCTCGGTGCCCCTCGAGCGCGTCCTCGGCCGGGAGGTCGGTGAGGTCTACCGCGACCTCCACGCGGAGCACGGGGTCGACCTGCACTTCGGGGTCGGGGTCGACCGGCTCGTCGGCTCGACGACGGTGGAGGGGGTCCGCCTGAGCGACGGGACGACCCTGGCGGCCGACGTGGTGGTCGTGGGCGTCGGGGTCGCCCCCCGCACCGAGTTGGCCGAGGCGGCCGGACTCCTGCTCGACAACGGAGTGGCCGTCGACGGGCACCTCCAGACGAGCGTGCCGGGCGTCTTCGCCGCGGGCGACGTGGCCAACGCCTTCCACCCCCGCTACGGCCGGCGGATCCGCCTCGAGCACTGGTCGGCGGCCCTGAACCAGGGTCCCGTCGCCGCCCGGGGCATGCTCGGCCGAGACGCCGTCTACGACCGGACGCCCTACTTCTTCTCCGACCAGTACGACCTCGGCATGGAGTACCGCGGCTGGGCGCCGGAGTTCGAGGTGGTCGTCGTGCGCGGCGACCCGGCGAGCCGTCGGTTCGTGGCCTTCTGGATCCACGACGGGAGGGCGGCGGCGGCCATGAACGCCAACGTCGGGGACTGCGGCGACGCGATCGAGGCGCTGCTCGCCTCGGACGGCCCGCTCGACCTGGCGCGGCTCGCGGACCCCGACGTCGACCTGGCGACCTTGGTCGCGCCCTAGCGCCCCTGGGTGGTCGCGTCGGTCGGCGTGTCGTCGCGGGCCAGCGCGCACTCCGGACGGTGCGCACCGCTCGTCATCGCCCCGCACTCGGGGCACACGAGGTGCGCCCAGCAGACCAGGTCTCCCCCCGTCTCGTCCTCGTCCTCGGGGTCGTCCGGCGGGTCGGGTACGCTCACGGCTTCCGGTTCCCGCCTCATCCGGTGGCGCGCGCCTGGTCCTCGCGGCGGACGACGAGGCGACAACCGGCGCGACGGGGGTCCTTGCTGACCAGCCGCTCCACCTCCAGGCCGCCGATGCCCTCGGCAAGCCCCTCGGCGAGCCCGAGGTGGAGCTGGCACACCGTCTGCGGGTCCGCCGCGGCCACCTCGGCGAATGGGCACCGACCGAGGATGAACTCCACGCGCCGGCCCTTCTCCACCCTGGTCGGGCGGAACCCCCGCCGGGACATCTCGGCCTCGAGCAGGTCGGCGCGGTCGTCGGCGCCCGTCAGCTCGACCGCCCGGCGGTGGCCCTCCTGGCGGCCGATCTGGCGCGGACCCTGCCGGCGGCGCACGGCACTCACGAGCACGTTGGCCAACCACGAGTACCCCCCGGCGGCACCCCACCGGTCGGAGACCTCGGGGTGGGGGCGGTACAAGAGGCGAGGACGCCCGGGCTGGGAGCGCTCCTCGACGTCCTCGACCACCAGGTTGGCCTCCTTCAAGACGGCGAGGTGCTGGCGGACGGCGTTGTGGTTGAGCTGCACGAGGTCGGTGAGCTCGGCGACGCTCACCGGGTGCTCGGCGTCGGCGATGTAGCGGAAGATCTTGTGGCGCGTCGGATCGCCTAGCGCCCGGGCCTCCTGCTGCAGGGACTCATCCACGGCGTCGTCTCGTTCCTCTTCTACTTCTAGCCTACACCAGAATAAAGGTCGCCACGGTGCCGGACCGGCAGCCCCGCGCCCGGGCTCGCTGGGGCCGGCCGAAGGGACGCCGCCGCGTGTCGACGTCCTGAGGGTACCGTCCCGACCGGGGGGCTCCGCCGGTGGCCGTCGCGACGCGCCGGGCTCGGCGCCCGACCCGACCCGACGGGGCGCGCGGTAGCATTATCTGCATGGCTGCGCAGATAGTGAGAGAGCCGTCCGCCCGCGAGGTGGACGTCGCGGTCGAGACGATGCGGCTGCTCGCCGACCGCACGCGCCTGCGGATCGTATGGGCCCTGCTGCACGGGGAGCACTCGGTGAACGAGCTCGCCGAGCACGTGGGGATGAACGCGGCGGCCGTCTCCCAGCACCTCGCCAAGCTCCGGCTCGCCCACGTCGTGACCGTGCGACGGGACGGGACGCGCGCCTACTACTCGACCGACGACGAGCACGTGCGCAGCCTGGCCGAGCAGGCGCTCTTCCACTCCGGGCACGCCGCGGCGCCGCGCCACTGGGAGCGGCGCGGGGGGGGCGCGTGAGCGCCCACGACGCCGCCTCCTGCGCCCCGTGGGGACCGGCCCCGCGGATCAACGACGGCGGGGAGTCCGCCGACCGGCGCGCGGCCCACCGCGCGGTCGCCTGGTCGGTCGGCGGCCTGTTCGTCGCCGGGGCCCTGGAGCTCGTGGTGGCGGCCCTCGGCCACTCCGCCGGCCTGCTGGGCGACGCCTTCCACAACCTCGCCGATGTCGGGACCTCGGCGATCGTCTTCGTAGGACTCAGGGTGTCGCGCCGGCCCGCCACGGCGTCGCACCCCTACGGCTGGGACCGCGCCGAGGACCTCTCGGGCCTCGGGGTGGCCCTCTTGATCTGGGTGAGCGCGGCGCTCGCGCTCGCGGTGAGCGTGCGCAAGCTGGTCGACGGGACGTCGGCGTCGCACCTGGGCGCCGGGGTGGTGGCGGCGGCCGTCGCCGTCGCCGCCAACCTGCTCGTCGCCCGCTACAAGCTGAGCGTGGGCCGGCGTATCCGCTCGGCCGCCCTCGTCGCCGACGCCCGCCACTCGTGGATCGACGCCGCTTCCTCGGCCGGGGCGCTCCTCGGCCTGGGCGCGGTGGCCGCCGGGCTCCGGTGGGCCGACGCGGTGGCCGGGCTCGTCATCGCGGGGATCGTCGTGCACGTGGCCTACGACGTGACCCGCGACGTCGTCGTGCGCCTGATCGACGGGGTGGCGCCCGAGACGCTCGAGGCGGCCACAGCCGCGGCGGGCGCGGTCGCCGGCGTCAGCCACGTCCACGCCAAGGGACGATGGACGGGTCGGGCGCTGATCATGGAGGTCGAGGGCTACGTGGCGCCCGACACGCCGGTCGGGGCGTGCGAGCGCATCGGTGACGAGGTGCGCCGCGCGGTCGCCGAGGCCGTCCCCGAGACGCGAGTCGTGACCTTCTCGGCGCGGGCCCTCTCGCGCGGGGGCTGAGCGTGGCCGACGAGCCGGGACCGGGTTCCGAGGCGCCCGACCTCGACGACGCGCGCCGCCGCTACCACTTCGCCCTCGCGCCCGAGGACCTCGATCGGCTGCCCTTCTACGCGTCGCTCCTCGCCCGGCTCGAGGCCGACGACGTCGCCCTCGGGCTGCTCGCGAGCGTGAGGGTCGAGCAGCGCAACCCCATGCTGGTCCTCGCGGCGCTGCACCACGCCGCGCTGCTCGGCCACCCGGTGCTCGCGCCCATCTACGACGTGGTCCGCCACGGCGTGGCGACCGACCTCGACGTCGCGGCGGCCGCCGTCGTCGGGGTGGTGCGCCGGGAGCCCGAGGTGGTGCGCGCCCAGCTGTGGCGCTCGACCCAGACGAACGAGCCCGGCCGCAGCGCCGTGCTCCAGGCCGTCGTGCGCGACCTCGTCGCGCCGGGCGAGACGATGGCCGTCATCGACGTCGGGACCTCGGCGGGCATCAACCTGTTCTTCGACCGGTTCCCGGTGCGCGGCCGCGACGACGGCGACCCGCTCACCCTCGTCTGCGATGACGAGGGGACCGTCGACCGCGCGCCGCCGCTGCCGTCGGTGGGCGCGCGCGTGGGGATCGATCCGAACCCCCTCGACCTCGGGGACGACGACGACCGGCGGTGGCTGAAGGCCTGTCTCTGGCCCGAGGAGCGCCGACGTCACGCGCGCTTCGACGCGATCGTCGCGCGCTACCGCTCGTGGCCGGCGACGACGCTGCTCGAGGGCGACGCGCTCGACCGGCTCGACGACGCCCTCGCGCTCGCCGGCGACGACGATCTGCGCGTGGTGGTGAACACGTGGTCGGCCTTCTACTTCACCGAGCCCGAGCGGCGCGCCTACTACGACGCGTTGCGCGCGCTCGGCGCGTCGGGCAACGTCGCGTGGGTCTCGATCGAGTCGACCCTGGTCGCGTGGCCCGGCCTCGAGGAGTCGACCGACGAGCGCCGACGGGGTGCGAGCCAGGTGGTGACGTCGCGTCCGGGCGAGGCCCCGGTACGATGGGGGTGGTGCCACCCCCACGGTCGGTGGGTGGAGCGCCTGAGCAGGCCCTAAGCCCCGCGGACCCCTCCGCGCGAGGCTGCCCCCAGCGAGCGGTGGGGTGCGCGCGGTGTGGAAAAGGTGCGCCTAAGTGGTTGGTTTCTCCACCCCCCGGGGATGAATCGGTGGATAACGGCCCGGGAACTGGGCAAAACACGATGATTTCGCCCCCGCACCTTGGCGCGGCCTCCCGGCTCTGGCACAGTGACTCGCGTAGTCCACGCAGCACCTGCCCACCGACTTCGATCCGAGAGGTGAGAGGGAGGCGGGGGGCGAGGGACCCCGCAAGGGGGACAGAGCCCCTCGAGCGGTAGCGGAGTTCGGTCCGCGACCCGCGAGAGGCCAATGGCGTGGAGTGCGCGCCGCTAGCGGTGCCCTGTCCGACACGGGGCGCCGGTGGTGTGCCTCGGAAACCCCGAGGGGCGGGTGGGCTTCGGCCCACTGGTCACTCGGGGTTTTCGACCGTCCGGGGGGCCTTCAGTCGATCCAGTAGCGACGCTCGGGCCCGCCGTCGGCGTCGACGGCGCTCAGGCGCTCGAAGCGGCCCCCGTTCCTCTCGATCACCCGGCGCGACGCGTCGTTGGCGACGTCGCACGTCACGAGGACCCGGTCGACGCCGAGCGCGCGCAGCACGACGAGGGCCTGGCGCAGCATCTCGGTCGCGTAGCCCCGCCCGCGCAAGGTGGGCACCACCGCGTAGCCCACGTGGCCCCCGTGCTCGAGGAGGAACGGGTTGGTGAGGGCGAAGCGCAGCGACACCCGCCCCACGAGGACCCCGTCGTCGACGGCGGCCAGCTGGGTGCCGGGGGGCCACTCCCCGGGCAGCGTGCGGGCGTACACGTGGTCACGCTGGTCCTGGACGAACTGCGCCCACGAGCGGTCGGGCGCGCGCAGGAGGAAGGGGAAGTCGTCGGCGCGCAGCGCCTCGTCGGCGGCGAGGGCGGCGGCCTCGTCCTCGAGGCGGTAGGGGCGTAGCCGCAGCACCGCCCAAGGCTAGTGACCCGAACCGGGTCCTACGCCTCGGCGAGGAGCTCGTCGAGGCGCTCGCCACCTTCGACGACGCCCTCCTCCATGCCCGCGGCGACCATGGCGTCGCGCTCGGCGACCGAGAAGAAGACGGTCGTGGTGCGAAGGATGGTCCCGCCGCCATCGGGCTCGAACTCGAGGCGCGAGGTGAGCACGTGGCCAGCAGCGCCCTCGTACTCGAAGGTCTGCACGAGGGTGAACCCGGGCTCGACGGTGTGAAAGAAGCCGAAGAACGAGTGGGTCACGCCGTCGGCGCCGCGCTGGACGAAGTGCCACCGCCCGCCGGGGCGCGCCTCTAGGGCGTGCACGACGGTGGTGAGGCGGCGCGGCCCCCACCAGCGCACGATCTGCTCCGGGTCGACGTGGGCCTCGAAGACCCGCGACGGCGAGGCGGCGAAGCGTCGGGTCATCGTCATGTCGGGACGCCCCGGTGGGACGTCGAAGGTGGTGGTCTCGGTCATCTCTTCCTCCGGGCTCTCGGGGTGGGTGGGGACGGCGTTTGCGGGTCGTCGGCGAGGAGCGCGTCGAGGCGCTCGTAGCCCTCGGTGACGTGCGCGCGGAAGTCGAGGAGCCACCCGGTGAGATCTCCGAGTGCCGGGCCGCTCAGGCGGGCCGGCCGGCGCTGGGCGTCGCGACCGCGCTCGACGAGCCCTGCCCGGGTGAGGACCGCGAGGTGCTTGGACACGGCCTGCAGGGTCAGGTCGAAGGGCTCGGCCAACTCCCCCACGGTGGCCGGGCCGCGCGCGAGGCGCGAGACGATCGCGCGCCGCGTGGGGTCCGAGAGCGCGCCGAAGGCGGCGTCGAGGTCGAGGGCCGTCGTCCTCATCTCCCTCACTATACAACTGATTGGTTGAATAAGGCGAGGGACGCGGCGAGGTGGGGGATGGGGAAGGATATATCAGATATGTACTAATCTGTCCCCATGATCAGCGGCGACCTCGTCCGGGAGGCGCGCCAGCGCGCGGGACTCTCCCAGGCCGAGCTGGCGCAGCGCCTCGGCACGTCCCAGTCGGCCGTCGCCCGCTGGGAGCGCGGGGCCGTCCACCCCAGCCTCGAGACCCTGCGCGCCATCGTGCGCGGGTGCGGCTTCGACCTCGCGTTCCACATGTCCCGGGCCGACGACTCGAACGTCACCATCATCGACGAGCACCTTCGGATGACCACTCAAGAGCGGTTCGCCGACATGATGGTCCGCGTCCGCGCCGCCGAGGGTCACCGCCGGGCGGCTCAGGGGTGACGCGCCCGGTCACGCCGTACCAGCCCGCCGAGATGCTGGAGGTCCTCGAGCGCCACCGGGTGCAGTACGTCGTCATCGGGGGGTTCGCGGCCGAGTTGCGGGGTTCGCCCTACGTCACCCGAGACGTCGACGTCACCCCGAGGCGTACCCGAGCGAACCTCGGACGCCTCGCGGCGGCGCTGCGAGAGCTCGACGCCCACCTCAGGGTGCCGGACCTGGACTCGCCCCTCGCGATCACGCTCGACGAGCGGACGTTCGACCAGGGCACGACGTGGACCTTCGTCACGAAGTTCGGCTTCCTCGGCGTGGCCCTTCTTCCCGACGGCACGCGAGGCTACAACGACCTCCGACGGGGCGCCTCGGTCGAGAGGATCACCGAGACCCTCGCCATCACGGTGGCGTCACTGGCCGACGTCATCCGCTCGAAGGAGGCGACGGGACGCGAGAAGGACCGAGCGGTGCTCCCCGTCTTGCGCCAGGTCCTCGAGCGCTCGAGGCTGGTCCAGCGATCGGATCGGCGGAACGGGCGCTAGCCCGGCGCCGGCGCGTGTCGGTCGGCTCCGCGCCGGACGGTGCGGGGTCAGAACAGCGTGGTCGACTCGGGCTCGATCAATCCGGGCCCGTCGTTGCGCACCGAGCCGACGGCCTTGGTGACGGCGTGGTGGGTGAGCGTGCCCGCCGGCGCCGGGCGCAAGAGCCCCTGGCGCTCGGCGGGGTCGTGGTCGGCGACGTCGAGCCACGCCTCGAGGTCGTCGGGGTCGAGCACGACGGGCATGCGGTCGTGGATCCGATCGAGGTCGGCGCTCGGCTCGGTCGTGATGACGGTGCAGGTCAGAAGCGCCTGGTCGGTCGCGGGGTCGCGCCAGTGCTCGTAGAGCCCGGCCAGGACGAGGGGGTCGCCGTCGACGCGGGTGAAGTAGTGCGGCTGGCGATTCCCCCCCGGGCGGTGGTCCCACTCGTAGAAGCCGTCGACGGGGATCGCGCAGGTGCGGGACTTGAAGGCCGCGCGGAAGGAGGGCCTCTCGGCCACGGTCTCGCCGCGGGCGTTGAAGAGGCGGTTGCCGACGTCGGGGCTCTTCGCCCAGGAGGGGACGAGGCCCCAGCGGTAGCGGTCGAGGACCCGGCCCTCGGGTCCCTCGGCGACGGCGAAGAGGGAGCGCTGGGGACCGACGTTCCAGCTCGGCGCGCCCTCCGGGTCGAGGCCGGCCGCGAGGGCGGCCGAGAGGAATCGGGCCAGGTGGGCCGGCGGGGTGAAGAGGGCGACGCGGCCGCACATGGCCCCAGTCTGCCCGGCGGGGCCCGGGCTGGCGGCCGTGACGCGGCCTCGCTACTCTTACGAACATATGTTCGCTTCCGACCTCTCCCGACCCCCGATCCCCACGGAGCTGCGCGCGACGCTGCGCCCGGTCGCCCTGGCCTCGACCCGTCTCCTGCCGCTCGGCGAGCCGTGGCGGGCCTGGGTCCCGGGCGGGGGGCTGCGACGCGGCTCGAGCGTCGTCGTCGAGGCCCCGGCCGGTCGGGGCGGGCTGAGCCTCGCCCTCGCCCTCGTCGCCGAGTCGAGCGCGCAGGGCCACTGGGCGGGGGTCGTCGGGGTCGACGACCCCGGGGTCGTCGCGATGCTCGAGCTCGGCCTCGACCTGCGCCGGGTGCTCTTCGTGCCCCGCCCGCGCGGGGCGTGGGCCGAGTCGACGGCCGACCTGCTCGACGGGGTCGATCTCGTCGTGGTGCGCCCGCCGGGCCGGGCCGCCCACGGGGCGGCCCGGCGCCTCGTCGACCGCGTGCGCGAGAGCGGCGCGGTCCTGCTCGCCCTCAGCGAGCCGCGCACCCCGTGGCCGCTTCCGGCCGACCTGCTCTTCAGCGTGGTCGACGCGCGGTGGGTCACGACGAGCCGTCTCGACGCGCGCCGGCTGACCGTGCGGGTCGGCGGGCGCGGGGCGGCCGGCCCCGTGCGCGAGCACGTCGTCGTCCTGCCCAACCGTGACGGGCGGGCCGAGGCGCCCTAGTGGAGCGCCTCCTCGCCGTCTGGGTCGAGTCGCTCAGCGCCGAGGCGCCCGACGGGTCGACGCTGCGCGCGACCCTCGAGCTGCTCAACGCCCTCGACGCCCTCTGCCCCTTCACCGAGGCGGTGCGCCTCGGGCTGTTCGCGCTGCCGCTGCGCGGGCCGAGCCGCTTCTTCGGCGGCGACGACGCGGTGCTGCGCCTCGTGCGCCGGTGCGTGCTCGAGGTCGTCGGCGTCGAGCCCGACCTCGGTGTGGCCGAGGGCCTCTTCAGCGCCGAGCGGGCGGCGCGCCAGCGCGTGGTCGTGCCCGTCGGCCGCGGCGACGCCTTCCGGCGGGCTCAGCCTCTCGCCGCGCTCGGCCGGCGGGACCTCGCGACGACGGGCGAGCGACTGGGGCTGCGCACGGTGGGGGCCTTCGCCGACCTCGACCCGGCGCGCGTCGCCGAGCGCTTCGACCGCCGGGTCCTCGACGCGCACCGCGTGGCCCGCGGGGAGCTCGCCGAGCTCGAGGGCCAGCGCGACCCCCGCCTCGAGGCGCGACTGGCGGCGTTGCGCGGCGCCGTCGTGGCGTCGGGGGAGCAGCGGGGCTTCTTCGGCCAGCGCAGCGCCGGCGACGACCGGGCCGAGATCGCGGCCCACCGCGTGCGCCGCCGCCTCGGGGCCGAGGCGGTGTGCGTGGCGCGCCTGCGCGGCGGCCGGGGGCCCGAGGACCGGGCGACCCTCGTGCCCTGGGGGGCGCCCGAGGCTATCGGCGCCGACGGCGCCCCCTGGCCGGGTCGGCTCGCGGCCCCCTCGCCGGCGACGACGCTGGCCCACCCGGTGCCCCTGCAGGTGCGCGACGAGGGGGACCGGCCGGTCGTGCTCGGCGCGCGCGGGACGCTCAGCGCCCCGCCGGCGTCGGTCGTCTTCGCCCCGCCGCTGCGTCGTGCGGTGGTCTGGCACGCCGGGCCGTGGCCGCTGGTGGAGCGGTGGTGGTCGCGCCGGCGCCGCCGCGCCCACCTCCAGGTCGTGCTGGCCGGCGGCGAGGCGCTGCTCGTCGCGACCGAGGCCGGCCGGTGGTGGCTGGTGGGGATCTACGACTGATGGCGGTCTACGGCGAGCTCCACGCCCACTCGGGCTTCAGCTTCCTCGACGGCGCGAGCGACCCCGAGGAGCTCGTCGTCGAGGCGGTGCGCCTCGGCCTCTCGGGCCTGGCCCTCACCGACCACCACGGCCTCTACGGCGTGGTGCGCTTCGCCGAGGCGGCCCGGGCGCTGGGCCTCGCCACCGTCTTCGGCGCCGAGCTGACCCTGGGCGGGGGCGACGACCGCACGGGGGTCCCCGACCCCTCGGGCGAGCACGTGGTGGTGCTCGCGCGCACGCCCGAGGGCTACGCGCGCCTCTCGCGCACGCTCGGCCTGGCCCACCTCGCGCGCGGTGAGAAGGGGGCGCCGCGCCTCTCCCTCGACGACGTCGCGGCGGCCGCGCGCGACTGGCTCGTCCTCACCGGGTGCCGCAAGGGGCCGCTCACCCGCGCGCTCGAGGCGGAGGGGCCGCGCGCGGCGGCCCGCGCTCTCGAGCGCCTGGTCGAGCGCTTCGGGCGCGACAACGTGGCCGTCGAGCTCTGGGACCACGGCGAGCCCCTCGACGTCGCGCGCAACGACGCGCTCGCCGAGATCGCGGTGCGCGCCGGCGTCGACCTCGCCGCGACGAACAACGTGCACTACGCCACGCCCCGCGACCTGCCCCGGGCCCACGTGCTCTCGGCGATCCGCGCGCGGCGCAGCCTGGAGGAGATGGAGGGGTGGCTGAGCGCCTCGCCGCTCGCGCACCTGCGCAGCGACGCCGAGCAGCGCCGGCGCTTCGCGCGCTGGCCGGGCGTCGTCGACCGGGCCGGCGAGCTCGCGGCCGCGCTGGCCTTCGACCTGCGCCTGGTGGCGCCGCGCCTGCCGACCTTCGCCACGCCGCCGGGCCTCGACGAGCAGGCCTACCTCGAGCGCCTCGTCGCCGAGGGGGCGACGAGGCGCTACGGGACCCGCGACGCCGAGCGGGTGCCCGGGGCGTGGCGCCAGATCGACCACGAGCTGGCCGTGATCGCCCAGCTGGGCTTCGCCGGCTACTTCCTCACGGTCTGGGACATCACCGAGTTCTGCCGGGCGCGCGACATCTACTGCCAGGGCCGGGGCTCGGCCGCGAACTCGGCCGTCTGCTACGCGCTGGGGATCACCAACGCCGACGCGGTCGCCCTCAATCTCTTCTTCGAGCGGTTCCTCTCGCCGGCGCGCGACGGCCCCCCCGACATCGACGTGGACATCGAGTCGGGCCGGCGCGAGGAGGTCATCCAGTACGTCTACGAGCGCTACGGCCGGCACAACGCGGCCCAGGTGGCGGCCGTGATCACCTACCGCTCGCGCTCGGCGCTGCGCGACGTGGCGCGCGCCTTCGGCGCGAGCGAGGAGGAGGCCAACCACGTGCGCGACCACGTGGACCGCGAGACGATGACGCCCCTCGACGACTCGGTGAGCGAGCTGGTGACGGCGCTGGCGGGGGAGCTGCGCGACCGGCCCCGCCACCTCGGGCTGCACTCGGCCGGCATGGTCATCTGCGACCGGCCGGTCCTCGACGTCTGCCCGGTCGAGTGGGCCCGCACCGAGGGGCGCAGCGTGCTGCAGTGGGACAAGGACGACTGCGCGGCGATCGGCCTGGTGAAGTTCGACCTGCTGGGCCTGGGCATGCTCGAGGCGCTGCACCGCTGCGTCGACCTGGTCCGGGCCCACCACGGCGTCGCGCTCGACCTCGGGGCGCTGGCCCAGGAGCCGGCCGTCTACGACCTGCTCTGCGAGGCCGACACCGTCGGGGTCTTCCAGGTCGAGTCGCGGGCCCAGATGGCGACCCTGCCGCGGGTCCGGCCGCGGTGCTTCTACGACCTGGTGATCGAGGTCGCCCTCATCCGGCCCGGGCCGATCCAGGGCCGGGCCGTCAGCCCCTACCTGCGCCGGCGCCGCGGCGAGGAGCCGGTCACCTACCTCCACCCGCGCCTCGAGCCGATCCTCGCGCGCACCCTCGGCGTGCCCCTCTTCCAAGAGCAGCTGATGGAGATGGCCGTCGCCGTCGCCGGCTTCTCGCCGGCCGAGGCCGACGAGCTGCGCCAGGCGATGGCCGCCAAGCGCTCGGAGCTGCGCATGATGCGCCTGAAGGGCCGCTTCTACGCCGGCATGACCGACAACGGCATCACCGGGGCGGCGGCCGACCAGCTCTTCGACGCGCTGGCGGCCTTCGCCAACTTCGGCTTCCCCGAGTCCCACGCCGTCTCCTTCGCCCACCTCGTCTACTGCTCGGCCTGGCTGAAGCTCCACTACCCGGCGGCCTTCCTCGCCTCGCTCTTGAACGCCCAGCCGATGGGCTTCTGGTCGCCCCAGAGCCTCGTGGCCGACGCCCGCCGCCACGGGGTCACGGTCGCCCGGCCCCACGTGGACCGCTCGGACGCGCTCGCCGCCCTGGAGGGCGACCCGGCGGCGCCGGTCGTGCGCCTGGGGCTCGCGAGCGTGCGCGCCCTCGGGGCCGGGGCGGCCGAACGGATCGCGCGCGGCGCGCCGTACCGCGAC
>JAJXZW010000004.1 GCA_021779855.1 Actinomycetes bacterium | reverse complement strand
TCCATCGCCCCAAAGTCGCGCGGGACAGCTCGGGGCTTCGTGCGCGTGGTGTCACGTGAGCGGGTGGCCATAGCACCAGCCCCCCACAATCGGAACCGCTATGTCACTGTATTACGCGAATCTCTTTGGGTCCCGTGGCGAGGGTGTAGCCGACTCCCGGAAGTGTCTGGATCAGGCGGCCCTCCTCGTCGTCGAGCTTCTGGCGCAGGCGGTGGACGTAGGTGTGGACGTAGCCGGCCTCCTCGCCGTAGCCCCGTCCCCACACCTCGCGCAGGATCATCTGGTAGGTGCAGGTCCGTCCGGCGTGTCGCGCCAGGAAGGCGAGGACCGCGAACTCCTTGGCCGTCAGATCCACCCGCCGCTCCGAGAGCCGCGCGTCGTGGTGGACGAGGTCGACCTCGAGCTCGCCCACGGCGACGACGGTCGGCCCCGCGGGCGGAGTGCCGGCGCCACGGTCGCGGAGCACGGCGCGCAGACGGGCGTCGAGCTCGCCCATGGAAAAGGGCTTCGTGACGTAGTCGCTCGCCCCGCCGTCGAGGGCGGCGATCTTCGTGGCCTCGGCGCCGGTGGCCGAGAGGATGATGATCGGGACGTCACTCCACTCGCGGAGCCGACGGCACACCTCTAATCCGTCGAGGTCGGGGAGCCCGAGGTCGACGATGACGACGTCGGGGTCGTCGGTGGCCGCGCGGACGATCCCCGTCTCGCCGTCGGGAGCCGCGGTGACCTCGTGGCCGCTCGCCTCGAGCCCGAGTCGTAGCGCCCGCTGGAGAGAGCGGTCGTCGTCGATGACCAGGACCCGGGCCATCACGCCGCCTCGGCCACGGCGAGAGTGAGGCTGAAGCGGGCCCCGCCACCGGGTGCGGCGTCGCACCAGATGCGCGCCCCGTGGGCCTCGACGAAGGTTCGGGCGATCGTGAGCCCGAGCCCCGAGCGCCCTCCCGTGTCGAACTGGGTGAAGCGGTTGAAGACCGCCTCGCGCTGGTCCTCGGGCACACCGGGCCCCTCGTCGGAGATCGAGAGGATGACGTCGGGGCCGCGTCGCGTCGCCGTGACGGTCACGGTACCCGTCGGTGGGCCGTGGCGCAGGGCGTTGTCGAGGAGGTTGACGAGCACCTGGTTCATCAGGCCGGGGTCGACGGCGAGGGTCGGTACGTCCGGGTCCACGTCGACGACAACCCTCTGGTGCGTGAGGGAGGTCCGCACCGCCGCGAGGGCGTCGTCGATGAGCCGACCGGCCGTCATCTCCTCCCGGTGCAGGGTCAGGACGCCGGCCTCCAGCCGGGAGAGGTCGAGGAGGTTGGTGACCATCCGGGTGAGCCGGTCGGTCTCGACGTCGATGAGCCGGTGGAGCTCCTCAGCGTCGGATGGCGAGAGGGATGCCCCTCGCTCGAGCAGGGTCGATGAGGCGACCTTGATGGTGGCGAGCGGAGTGCGCAGGTCGTGGCTCACGGCGCCCATGAGGCCGTGGCGGAAGCGGTCCGCCTCCTCGAGGAGTTGCGCGCGCAGGGCCTCCTCGCGCAGCCTCGCCCGCTCGAGGGCAACGGCGGCGTCGTTGGCGAAGGTCGCAAGCACCTCGCGCTCGGTGGGCGCCTCGGGCTCGCCGCGCAGCGCGAGCATCGCGACGGCCCGACCCGAGGACGACAGCGCGACGGCGCGCAGCCCCCCGTCATCGTGGACAACCGGTCCGACCGAGACCGGTCGTCCCGACGCCGGGTCGAGGCGGGCCAGGTCCTGCTCGGTGAGGGGTTCGCCGGCGCTCGCGACGACGACGAGGTGGCCGTCGCGCAGTTGGAGCAGGGCCGCGCCCGGGACGCCGAAGACAGTGCGAGCTGTCGCGACGATCGAGCGCAGGAGGGAGTCGACCGGCTCGTCGGCGACGAGGCTCTCGGAGACGGCCGCCATCTGGCGCATCACCTCGCGTCCGTGGCGAGCCTCGGAGCGGGTGACGTCGAGGGCGTCGACAATCCGGGCGACGAGGAGCATCACGACGGCGTAGACGGCGAGGGCCACCCAGTCCTGGCCCGAGCTGACCTGCAGCGTTCCGTACGGGGGGATGAAGAGGTAGTCGTAGACGAGGAAGCCGGCGACCACGGTGACGGCTCCGGCCACGAACCCACCGACGGCGACCGCGAGGACGACGGGGACGATCAGGACGAGGGCGTCGGTGGAGATCGCGAGGACGGCTCGTAGCGGCACGAGGAGCGACGCCAGGGCCGCGAGGCTCCCCAGTCCGGCGCCCAGCCCCCACCAACGATGCCTCACGCACTCAGTATCGCGTAGGCGAACCGGCGGGCGCCCGTACAGAACTTTTCCAGTCCCGACCCGCTCGCTCCAGAACCGCTTCAGCCCGGGGCGACGACGGTGGGTCCATGGCCGATCTCCTCGTCGTCGTCGGCATCGTGGCGTTCACCGCGGCGATGCTCGGGCTCATCGCAGCGCTCGGTCGACTGTGAGCGCCACCCAGCTCGTCCTGCTCGTCGTGAGCGCCCTCATGGTGCTCTATCTCGGCTACGCGATGTTCAAGCCGGAGAGGTTCTGATGGGCTTCTTCCTGACCCTCGTCCTGCTCGTGGCGAGTCTCGGACTCGCGTGGCGCTATCTCGGGTCCTACATGGCCTCGGTCTTCGAAGGCCGGGTCCACTGGCTGTCGTGGGTGGAGCGGCCGCTCTACCGTCTCCTCGGGACCTCGCCGGAGAGGGAGCAGTCCTGGAAGCGCTACGCCGGGGCCCTCGTGGTGTTCTCGGGGATGTCGCTCCTCTTCACGTACCTCGTCCTGCGGCTCCAGGGGCACCTGCCCCTCAACCCCCAGCACCTGGGCGACGTCGGCTCGGCGCTCAGCTTCAACGCCGCGGCCTCCTTCGTCACCAACACCAACTGGCAGAACTACGGGGGGGAGACGACGATGTCGTACTTCTCCCAGATCACCCTGATGGTCCAGCAGTTCGTCACGCCGGCCGTCGGCATCGTCGCCGCCGTCGTGGTCGTGCGTGGCTTCGCCCGGAAGAAGGCGTCGGCCGTCGGGAACTTCTGGGTCGACCTCACAAGGTGCCTGCTCTACGTGCTGCTACCCATCGCCTTCGTCGCGGGGATCGTCTTCGTCGGCCAGGGGGCCGTCCAGACCCTCGCCGGGACCGCGACCTTCCACGACGCCCTCAACGGCGTCACCCAGACCATCGCGCGCGGTCCCATCGCCTTCATGGAGGCGATCAAGCAGCTCGGGACGAACGGCGGCGGCTTCTTGAACGCCAATTCGGCGACACCCTTCGAGAACCCGACCGGGCTCACGAACTTCCTTTCCGTGTTCCTCCTGCTGTGCATCCCGGTCTCTCTGACCTACACCTTCGGCAAGATGGTCGGCAGCCGGCGCCACGGCGTGGCCCTGCTCGCGGTGATGGTGATCCTCTTCGGCTCGGTCCTCGCGGTCACGGCCACGGCCGAGCACCAGAACAACCCGGCCGTCGCGGCCGCCGGCGTCCACGCGAGCGTCGGCAACACCGAGGGCAAGGAGGTGCGCTTCGGCGACACGACGAGTGCGCTGTTCGGCGTCGCCTCGACGTCGACCTCGACCGGGTCGGCCGATGCGGCCTACGACTCGTTCACCCCGATGGGGGGCTTCGGCCTCCTCGTGGGGATGATGTTCGGCGAGGTCTCGCCCGGCGGCACCGGGAGTGGCCTCTACACCCTCCTCATATACGCGGTCATCGCCGTCTTCATCGGCGGCCTGATGATCGGACGGACACCGGAGTTCCTGGGCAAGAAGATCCAGGCGACGGAGGTGAAGCTCGCCGGTCTCGGCGCGCTCGTGATGCCCATCGTCGTCCTCGTCGTGACGGCCATCGCCGTCTCGACGGCCGCGGGGCGCGCCGGGCCCCTCAACCACGGGCCCCACGGGTTCAGCGAGATCCTCTACGGCCTTACGAGCCAGGGCAACAACAACGGCTCGGCCTTCGGGGGCCTCACCGGCAACACCCCGTTCTACAACGTCATCGGCGCGATTGACATGCTGCTCGGTCGCTTCGCGATCATGATCCCCGCCATCGCGCTCGGGGGCGTCCTCGCCCGCAAGGACGTCGTTCCCCAGTCTCTCGGGACGTTCCGTACCGACAACACGATGTTCGTGGGCCTCACGACGGGGGTCGTGGTGATCATCGGCGGGTTGACCTTCTTCCCGGCGTTGGCCCTGGGTCCGATCGTCGAGCAGCTGAGCCACGGGAGGTTCTTCTGATGAGCGTCGCCGAGTCGATGGCACCGCGCGGTGTCGCCCAGTCGCGCAGCCTGTTCGACCCCGCGATCCTGCGCGAGGCGGCTGCCGGCGCCTTCCGGAAGCTCGACCCCCGGGTGCAGGTGCGCAATCCCGTCATGTTCGTGGTGCTCGTGGGGACCGTCGTCAGCTTCATCGAGGCGATCGCCCACCCCGGGGTCTTCACGTGGTCGATCACGGCGTGGCTCTTCCTGACCGTCGTCTTCGCCAACTTCGCCGAGGCGATGGCCGAGGGTCGGGGCAAGGCCCAGGCCGACACGCTGCGCAAGATGCGTTCGGAGACCGAGGCGCGCCGGCTGCGCGCCGACGGGACCGAGGAGAGAGTCGCCGCGGCCGACCTCGCGGCGGGCGACCTCGTCGTCTGCGAGCCGGGTGACATCATCCCCTCCGACGGGGAGATCACCGAGGGCATCGCCTCGGTGGACGAGTCGGCGATCACCGGTGAGTCCGCCCCCGTGATCCGCGAGTCCGGCGGCGACCGCTCCGCCGTCACCGGCGGCACACGGGTCCTCTCCGACCGGATCGTGGTGCGCATCACCGCCGAGCGCGGTCACACGTTCCTGGACCGCATGATCACGCTCGTGGAGGGTGCGAACCGGCAGAAGACGCCCAACGAGATCGCCCTGACGATCCTCCTCTCGGTGCTCACGATCGTCTTCATCCCGGTCGTTGTCACCCTCGTCCCGTTCGCCCGCTTCTCCGGGGCGAGCGTGTCGGTCGTGATCCTCGTGGCGCTGCTCGTGTGCCTCATCCCGACGACGATCGGGGCGCTGCTGTCGGCTATAGGCATCGCCGGCATGGACCGCCTGGTCCAGCGCAACGTGCTCGCGATGAGCGGCCGGGCGGTCGAGGCGGCGGGCGACGTCCAGACGCTCCTGCTCGACAAGACCGGCACCATCACCCTGGGCAACCGGATGGCCTCGGCCTTCTACCCGGTGGGCGGCCACGGCGAGGAAGAGGTCGCCGACGTGGCTCAGCTGGCGTCCCTCGCCGACGAGACGCCTGAGGGTCGCTCGATCGTGGTGCTCGCGAAGGAGCGCTTCGCGCTGCGCGAGCGCACGCTGGACCAGCCCCACGAGTTCGTTCCCTTCAGCGCCACGACGCGAATGTCGGGCCTCGACGTCGACGGGCGGCGTATCCGCAAAGGGGCCGCGGACGCCGTCAAGCGCTGGGTCGTAGACGAAGGCGGCACGGTCCCGACCGACCTCGACGAGATCGTCGAGCGCATCGCCCGCGCGGGCTCGACACCGCTCGTCGTCGCGGACGGCGACGAGGTGCTCGGCGTCATCGAGCTGAAGGACGTCGTGAAGGCGGGCATCAAGGAGAAGTTCGACGAGATGCGTCGGCTCGGCATACGCACCGTGATGATCACGGGCGACAACCCCCTGACCGCGGCGGCGATCGCCCAGGAGGCGGGGGTCGACGACTTCCTCGCCGAGGCCACGCCCGAGACCAAGATGGCCCTCATCCGAGAGGAGCAGGAGGGCGGCAAGCTCGTCGCGATGACCGGTGACGGCACGAACGACGCGCCGGCCCTGGCCCAGGCCGATGTGGGCGTCGCGATGAACACCGGGACCATGGCCGCGAAGGAGGCCGGCAACATGGTCGACCTCGACTCCAACCCGACCAAGTTGATCGACGTCGTCGAGATCGGCAAGCAGCTCCTCATCACGCGCGGATCGCTCACGACGTTCTCGATCGCGAACGACGTGGCGAAGTACTTCGCCATCATCCCGGCGATGTTCTTCGCGGCGTACCCCCAGCTCAAGACGCTCAACATCATGCGCCTGCACAGCCCCCAGAGCGCGATCCTCTCGGCCGTCATCTTCAACGCGCTGGTCATCGTCGCCCTCATCCCCCTGGCGCTGCGCGGCGTGCGGTTCCGCGCCGCCAACTCGGGGGCGATCCTCCGGCGCAACGTCCTCATCTACGGCGTGGGCGGGGTCATCGCCCCGTTCATCTTCATCAAGCTGATCGACCTGATCCTGGTCGCTCTGCACGCGTACTAGGAGGCCCCATGTGGACGCACCTTCGCCGCTCCTTCGTCATGGCGGTGATCTGCATGCTGGTCTTCGGCTTCCTGTACGCGTTCGCCGGCACCGGAGTCGCTCAGCTGCTCTTCGGCTACCAGGCCAACGGGTCGATCGGACCCAACGGCTCGGCGCTCATCGGCCAGAACTGGACCGGCCGGAGTTGGTTCCACGGGCGGCCCGACGACACCGGCCCCTACGCGGCCGATCCCCACAAGAACGTCAGCGGAGGGGACAACCCGCTCGTCGCTAACGGGGTCAACGGCGGGTCCGGGGCCACCAACCTCGGCCCGCGTTCGAAGGCCCTCGTCGCGGACACGAGGGCTCTGGTCGCCTACTGGCACCGTCTCGGGGTCGCCCACCCGACGCCGGACCTGGTGACGACCTCGGGCAGTGGGTACGATCCGGACATCTCGCCGGCCGACGCGCTCGTCCAGGTACCCATGGTGGCCCGGGCGACCGGCATCTCGTCAGCCCGACTGCGCCGTCTGATCGCGAGCCAGACCCACGGGCCACAGTTCGGCTTCCTGGGCTCGTCCTACATCGACGTCCTGAGCCTCAACGAGGCCCTGGCCCGGTTGCGCGGCGCCGGGTCGTGAGCGCAGGCCGGCTCCGCCTCGCCGCGTGGGCGGCGTCGCTCGCCCTCCCCCTGGTGGTGAGCCTCACGCTCGTCGCGGTGCGCTCGCGCTTCGCCAACGCGGCCGTGGCGCTGCTGCTGGTCGGCGGAGTGACCGCCGTCGCGGTGCTCGCGGACCGTGTCGCGGGGTATCTCGCCACGCTGTCGGCGGGCGCGTGGTTCGACTTCTACTGGACCCGCCCCTACGGCCGCTTCACGATCAGCCACCGGCCGGACCTCGAGACCTTCGTGTGCCTGGTGGGCGTGGGGGTCGCCGTCACCGAGCTCGCGCAGTGGAGTCGGCGGAGCCGGCGCCGTCACCACGAGAGCGCGTGGCTGGTGGCGGCGATCGCCGATGCGTCGAGCCTGGCCGCCTCGAGCGAGCCCGCGGTCGACGTGGTCGAGAGGGTCGCTGCGATGCTGATCGAGGTGCTGGAGCTGCGGGCCTGTCGATTCGAGCCCGGCGGCGCCGAGCCTCCCCGGGCACGACTCCTCGTGACGGGCGACGTGGAGAACGCGGGCCTGCTCTGGCCGGTCGACGAGTGGGGCCTGCCCGGGCCCGAGACCGAGATCGTGGTCTCGTGGCGGGGGAGGATGCGGGGGAGCTTCGTCCTCTCGCCTCGCACGGCCCATCCGGTGTCGCTCGAGCGTCGCGTGGCGGCCGTGGCGATCGCCGAGTCGGTCGCCGGGGCCCTGCCCGGCGTGGGGGCTCGAGGGGGGCCGTGAGCCGCGGGACCCTGCGGGTCTACCTGGGTTCGGCCCCGGGGGTGGGCAAGACCTACCGGATGCTGGACGAGGGGTGGCGGCGCCGCCAGCGGGGTACCGACGTGGTGATCGCCTACGTCGAGGCCCACGGCCGTCCCCTGACCGAGGCCCAGGTGCGCGACCTCGAGGTCGTCCCGCGAGCGGCCCGGGAGTACCGGGGCGCACGACTCACCGAGATGGACCTCGAGGCCGTCCTCGCCCGGGCGCCCCAGGTCGCCCTGGTCGACGAGTTGGCCCACACCAACGTGCCCGGCGGGCGCCACGAGAAGCGCTGGGAGGACGTCGAGGACCTCCTCGCCGCCGGGATCGACGTGATCACGACCGTGAACATCCAGCACCTCGAGTCCGTGAACGACGTCGTCGAGGCGATCACGGGCGTCGCCCAGCGCGAGACCGTGCCCGACGCCTTCGTGAGGCGGGCCGAGCAGGTCGAGCTGGTCGACATCACGCCCGAGGCCCTGCGCCGGCGCATGGCGCACGGCAACATCTACCCGGCCGACCGCATCGACGCATCCCTGGCCAACTACTTCCGCGTCGGCAACCTCGGGGCGCTGCGCGAGCTGGCCCTCCTGTGGCTCGCCGACCGCGTCGACGAGGCCTTGACCAAGTACCGCGAGGAGCACGAGATCGAGCGGGCCTGGGAGACGCGCGAGCGCCTGGTCGTGGGCCTCGCCGGCGGTGCGGCCGACGAGGGACTGCTGCGCCGGGCGGCGCGCATGGCGGCGCGCGCCGGGGCCGAACTCGTCGCCGTGCACGTGGTCGGGGGCGACGCTGAGCCCGAGGGGGTCCACGACCTCGGGCCGATGCGCGCGCTGACCGAGGAGCTGGGGGGACGGTTCCGCGAGATCGTCGACGACGACGTCGCCGGGGCCCTCGTCGCCTTCGCCCGCAGCGAGCGGGCCACGCAGGTCGTGGTGAGCGCCGGCCACGGCCGCTCGTGGCGCCGGCCCCGCGGCGGGTTCGTCGAGCGTCTCGTGGCCCTGAGCCGAGACCTCGACGTCCACGTGATCGCCCCACACGCCGCGCCGGGCCCCGAGCCGCGCGCCCGTCGTCGGCGAGTCGGCGCCCTGGCCACCCGCCGCTGGGTCGCCGCGGTCGCGGCGGCCCTCGTGGCCCTGCCGGCCCTCACCGCGGGGCTGGCCGCCGTCCGTGCGGGCGTCTCGATCTCGACGGTCTACCTCGCCTACCTGGTGGTCGTGCTCGCTCTCGCCTCACTGGGCGGCGTCGTCGTCGGAGTGGTCGCGGCCCTCGCGGCGAGCGTCCTCGAGAACTACTACTTCGTGCCCCCGATCCACACCCTCAGCGTCAACCACGTGGACGACGCCGTGGCCCTCGCCGGCTACCTCGCCTTCGCGGTCGTGGCGAGCACGCTCACGACCTCGGTCGTGCGCCGCTCGGCCGAGGCGCGCCGCGCCCGCGCCGAGGCCCGGGTCCTCTCCCACGCCGCCCTCGCCGTGGGGCCGTCCGTCGAGGTCCTAACGCCCCTCCTCGCGGCGCTGATGGACGCCCTCGGCGCTTCCGCGGTGGCGCTCCTCGAGTCCCGCCAGGGACGAGGCGGCGTCATCGTCTCGGTCGGCACCCCCTCCGACGACGTCACCGGGGCCGAGGTCGTGCCGGTCGACGAGGACCACGACCTGGCGCTCGAGGGTGCGGCCCTCAGCGGTGACGACCGGGCCCTCGTGGCGGCCTTCGCCGGTCGGATCGCCGTCGGGCTCGCGGTCGTCGAGGTGGCTCGGACCGCCGAGGCCGCCACGGAGGCCCTCGCGCGCGAGAGCCGTCGCGCGGCCCTCGCTGACGCCGTGCGCGCGACGCTGGTGCGCGAGGTGGCGGCCGCGCGCCGAGAGCTCGACGCGGCCTCCGGCGGGGCCGGCGGGCGTGCGGCCGGCATCGAGCGCGACCGACTCTCGCGCGTGAGCGAGGTGCTCGCCCACCTCGAGCACCTGTGCGTCCAGCTCGACGCCGTGCGGCACCCCGACACGATGTCCCCGTCCCCCGCGACGCTCGAGGAGTTGGTGGCCGCCGCGGTGCGCGCCGTCGGGGACGACCGGCGCGTCATGACCGACGTCGAGCCGGGTGTCGAGCTCGTCACCGATCGTGACGCCGTCACCCACACGATCGCCGCCTACCTCCAGTCGTCACTCGACGCCGCCGACGCGGACCAGCGCGTGCGGGTGAGCGCGGCCCGCTTCGGCCCTCGAGTCGAGATCACGGTCGTCGACCGGGTGCGTCGCGCCCCCGACGACGGCGCCGTGGCGCACGCGGTAGCGGAGCGGCTGGTCGCCCTGGTTGGAGGGGAGACCCGCGTGGAGGACACCCCGGGGGGCGGTCGCACGGCGGTCATCGAGTTGCCAACCGCGCTGGGTTGGGGCGGGCTCGGAGGAGCTCCCTGACGACGATCGTCCCGGTCATGAACTGTGGATTGCGCACAATCCGTGGAAGCGGCGCGTGCGCGGCGGGCTCGAGGGCCGCGGGGCGCAAGGAGTTGAGTAGGTAACCACGAGGGGGCCCACGACCTGCCGGCCCCGCTCAGTCTCGACGCGCTCGATCCCGAGGTGTGCGGCGAGGTCGAGGTGCACCTCGCCGCCTGCGCGAGGTGGCGACGGCCCTCGGGATGACGGGCCTCGCCGCGCCAGAAGCTCTCTGGGAGCCTCGCCGTGCGGCTCGAGGAGCAGCCCGTCCCGATCGCGCCCCCGCGTCCCGGTGCCGGCGGTCGTCGCCCTGACGGTCGGTCTCGTCCGCGAGAGCACCCGGGCCGGGTCGCTCGCCAGCGCGCTGGTCAGCGCGTCGCGGAGCCACCGCGGGCGCCCTGCAGGCTCCGGGCCACCGGGTGGTCACCCTCACCTCGTCGAGCGGCGATTGGTGCGCGACGCCCTCGCCCCGCTCGCCCCTGATCACGCCTACCAACTCCAGGGGATCGTCACCGGACGGCCGGTCGCGATCGGGGCGATGGGCCGCGCGCCGCCGTCTTCACCCTCGCCGACGCTCCGCCGAGCGTCCTCGGGATCACCGTCGAGTCCCCGGGGCGGGTCCCTTGCGCCGGCACCGAGGATGGTTCCCTCGGGGCCGTCTAGGGCCGCGCAATCGTCTCGAGCTCGGCGAGGTCGCGGGGCGCGCCGAGCGCGCTGAGCCGGTCCCCGGCCTCGATCAGGGTGTCGCCCGTGGGGATGAGGACCTGGCGGGCCCGCTCGATCGCGGTGACGAGGGTCCCGTGGGGCAGACCGGCTTCGCGCAGGCTCTGCCCGCACAGGGGCGAGTCCCCGCCGACGATGATGTCGGCGGTTCCGGCGTCGAGTCCCACGCGGCTCGCCCGGTTGAGGACGTCGCGCAGGGCGAAGCGGTACGCAGCGACGAGGTCGGACACCGAGATGGTGCCCACTACCTTGCGGTCGTCGTCGACGACGGCGAGCCAGCTGACGTCCCAGGCGGTGAGCGACTCGAGGACGACCCCGAGGTGGCGGTTGCGCAGCACGGGCGGGTGCGTCGTATCGACCGCGCCGCTGGTGGCGACGGGTGCCGCCTCGTCGGCCGCCACGAGCGCCGCGAGCTCCGTGCGGCCCACGTAGCGCCCGTCGTCGTCGACCACGGGCGCCTCGCGTACGCCGCGCTCGGCGAGCAGGCGGCGGGCGGTCGCGACGTCCAGGCGGTCGCCGACGACACAGCGCGGGGGGCGGGCCGCCCGGGTGAGGTCGAGCGACTCGAGCAGGGGCATCCCGCTCACCAGCCGGTGGGCCGGGGCGTCGGCACGGGTGCGCAGCTGGCTGCGGTAGATCGTGTCGTCGCTGCGGCGCACGATGAACGTGGCCAGCCCCACGGCGAGCATCGCGGGCACCACTAGCGAGAGCGACCCGGTCATCTCGGCCACCATGAGCATCACCGCGAGCGGGGCGCGCGAGATCGAGCCGAAGCACGCCATCATCCCCACGATGATGAAGGGCGTGGCGCTCGGGCCCAGCCCGTGGGCGATCGGCTCGAAGAGCCGCCACAGCGCCGCCCCGGTGAAGCCCCCGATGACCATCCCGGGCCCGAAGATCCCCCCGGACCCGCCCGAGCCGATCGAGAAGCCGGTGGCCACGATGCGTGCGAGCGGGGCGAGCACGACGATCCACAGCGGGATCGCCATGAGCCGGTGACCGAAGATCTGCTGGATGAAGCCGTAGCCCGTGCCCAGGACCTCGGGCATCGCGAGGCCCATCAGCCCCACGAGCGCGCCGCCGACGACCGGGCGGACCCAGCGGGGCAGGCGGGACCGTGCGAAGACCCCCGCGATGCCGTAGAAGCCCTTGGCGTAGGCCAGGCCGACGACCCCGGCGATGACTCCGAGCACCGCGAACCAGACGAGCTGGAGCGCGTCGTGGAGTTGGTACTGGTTCTGGTAGCCGAAGAGCGGGCCGAACCCCTCGACGCTGCCCCACAGGGCGTAGCCCACGATCGAGGCGATGAACGACGGCAGGAGGGCCTCGACCTCGAAGTCGTCGCGGTAGAGGATCTCGGTCGCGAGCACGGCGCCCGCGAGGGGGGCCCCGAAGATGGCGCCGATGCCCGAGCCGATGCCGCTCGCGACCGAGAGGCGCGCGTCGGTGGGCGATAGGTCGAAGACCCGCGCGAGCAGCGAACCGAAGCCGGCCGAGATCTGGCCCGTGGGGCCCTCGCGGCCACCCGAGCCCCCCGAGCCGATCGTGAAGGCGGAGGCGACGATCTTCACCACGACGGTGCGCACGCGGATGCCCCGCGGGTTGTGGTGCACCGCGGCGATCGCCGCGTCGGTGCCGTGCCCCTCCGCGTCGGGCGCGATCGTGAACACCAGCACCGAGGCGACGAGCGCGCCGCCCGCGGCCACCAGGGGGACCGCCCAGGGCCGCGTGAAGTGCGTCCAGGGCAGCAGGTTGCCCTCCCCGCGCGGGCTACCGGGCTGGTAGCCGCCCAGGTCGACGATCAGGTAGTGGGTCGCGAGCTTCAGGCACTCGTAGAAGACGACGGCGCCCAGTCCCGAGATGACCCCGATGAGGGTCCCCAGGATCAGCCACTTCTTGGTGTACGTGGCCCCGGCGAGCCACCGGGTGAGGGACGTGCGCAGCCACTGGCTGGAGCGGCGCCGCAGCGCGTTGAGCGCGCCCGCGCGGACCCTCACAGGTCCCACC
Organism: Actinomycetes bacterium; assembly: GCA_021779855.1. Taxonomy (GTDB): domain Bacteria; phylum Actinomycetota; class Acidimicrobiia; order Acidimicrobiales; family RAAP-2; genus RAAP-2. Next base: position 94,113 of record JAJXZW010000004.1, on the reverse strand, counting down.
CGGTCGACCAGGACTGCTCGGGGACCTCGCCCGCGGCGTCGCGCAGCAGGCCGAGGGCGCGCACCAGCTCCCCGCGCGAGCTCGGGGGCACCGAGCGCAGGAGCTCGGTGATCTCGCGGCGACGGCGCTCGGAGACCTCGTCGACGAGGCTCCTCCCCCGGGCGCTCAGATTGACTCGCACGCTGCGCCGGTCGCCGCGCTCGTGGGTCCGGGTGATGAGGTGCCTTCGCACCAGTCGATCGCACATGCGCGTCGCGGTGGCCGGCGTGACGCCGAGGTGGCCGGCGAGGCCGGCGACGTTCTGGGGCCCCCGCGAGGCCAGCACGACCAGGGCCCGGTACTGGGGGAGGGTCACCTCGTCGGCCACGGCGGCGAGCGAGCGGGCCGCGACCGCCACCAGCACGCGACTGGCGGAGAGGACGGCGTCGACCACGTCGTCGCGCGTGGCCGGGGGGACCCTTGGATTCACGGTCTAATCATTGCATAGTGAACGTAATTGGGGGGCTCAGCTCCCCTCGAGCCCCAGGCGCGCGAGCAGGCCCATCCCCATGACGGCCCCCTCGCAGCCCACCGCCGCCAGGTCGGCGAGGTCGCCGTCGTCGCGCACCCCGCCCGCCGCGACGACGGCCAGCCCGCTCGCGCACACCCGCTCGTAGAGGGCGAGGTCCGGCCCGCCCAGGGTGCCGTCGCGCTCGATCGCGGTGACGTGCAGCCGGCTCACCCCGGCCTCGACGCAGGCGGCGAGCGCCTCGTCGAGTCCGAGCGAGCTCGCGGTCCATCCCCGCACGGCCAGACGGCCGTCGCGCACGTCGAGCGCGGCGACCAGCCGGTCGCCCAGCGCGTCGACGAAGTCCGCCAGCGTCCCGGGCCCGGTCCACAACGCCGTGCCGACGACGACGCGCGCCGCCCCGGCGGCGAGCGCCGCTCGGGCCGCCGAGACCGAGCGTAGCCCGCCCGACACCTGCACGGCCACGGCCCCGGCGGCCCGCACGCCGAGGGCGACGACTTCGGGGCGCGGGTGCCCGTCGCGGGCCCCCTCGAGGTCGACCAGGTGGATCATCGCCGGGCCGGTGGCGGCCACGCGGGCGATGAACGGCTCCAGGGGGAGCCGGAAGAGGACGCGGTCGTAGTCGCCGCGCTCCAGGCGCACCGCGTCGGTGCCGAGGACGTCGACGGCCGGGAGGAGTTGCATAGCAGCGAAGTAGCATATTAGCATGGTGTGATGACCAGTGGAAAAGTCCTCCCCGCCGGGACGACGCCCGAGACGACGCACCGCTTCGACGACCTCGTCGAGGCCTTCAGCCGGCTGCGCGACCCGGCGACCGTGGCGGCGTTCCTGCGCGACCTGTGCACGATGACCGAGCTCGACGCGATGGGCCAGCGGCTCCAAGTGGCGCGCCTGGTGGACGAGGGCGTGCCCTACCAGGAGATCAGCCGGCGCACCGGCGCCTCCACGGCGACGGTGACCCGGGTCGCCCAGTGGCTGCACCACGGCGAGGGCGGCTACCGGGCCGTTCTGAAGGCGCGCCGATGAGCCGGCGCCTCACCTTGGCCCTGCCCTCGAAGGGCCGTCTGCGCGAGCCGTCGTGGTCTCTCCTCGAGGCGAGCGGCGTGGCCCCCCAGGAGCCGGGCGAGCGGGTGCTGCAGTCCCACTGTCGCAACGCCGAGATCGACCTGCTCTTCGTGCGGGCCGACGACGTGCCCGAGTACGTCCAGGACGGCGTCGTCGACTGCGGCATCACCGGCCTCGACCTGGTGGCCGAGCGCCAGTCGAACGTGGAGGTCCTCTTGCGCCTGGGCTTTGGCGCGTGCTCTCTCCAAGCCGCCGTGCCCGACGCCGACCCGGCGCGGTCGCTGGCCGACCTGGGGGGTCGGCGCGTCGCCACCACCCACCCCCACCTGGCCGCGAAGGGCCTGGCCGAGGGCGGGGTGGCGGCCGAGGTCGTCACCGTGGCCGGCGCGGTCGAGATCTCGCCGCGGCTCGGGCTCGCCGACGCGATCATCGACCTCGTCTCGACGGGCTCGACGCTGCGCACGAACGGGCTACGCGCGATCGGGGTCCTCTTCGAGTCCGAGGCGGTGCTCGTCGGGCGCCCCACCGACGCCGACAGCGAGGCGCGCCGGACGCTCACGACCGTGCTCGGCTCGGTGGTGGCGGCGCGGGCCAACCGGTACCTGCTGTGCAACGTCGCGCGCGACCGCCTCGACGAGGTGACGGCGATCCTGCCCACGCGCGGCTCGCCGACGGTGATGGACCTCGCGAGCTCGGGGCTGGTGGCGGTGCACGCCCTGGTTCCCGCGGCCGACATCTGGTCGCTCCTGCCGCGCCTCGAGGCGGCCGGGGCCAGCTCGATCCTCACGCTGCCCGTGGAGAGGATGGTGCCGTGAGCCGCTCGGTCGTCTCGGACCCCTCGATCACGGTCGAGGCCATCGTGGCCGACGTGCGCGAGCGCGGCGACGCGGCGCTCGCGCACTGGTCGAACCGCCTCGACGGCACGGCGCTCGAGGGCCCCGCGCGGGCCGTCGCCTACGGGGACCTCCCGACCGAGGCCGTCCTCGCCGCGGCGCGCAACGTGCGTACCTGGCACGCCGCCCAGCGCCCCCGCGACCTGGTCCTCGAGGTGTCGCCCGGGGTGACCCTGGAGCGACGCTGGACGCCACTGCGCTCGGTGGGGATCTACGTGCCGACCGGTCTCGTCTCCTCGCTCGTCATGACGGCCGTGCCGGCCCAGGTGGCCGGGGTCGAGCGCGTCGTCGTGTGCACGCCCCCGCGCGGGGCGGCCACGGTGGCCGCGGCCGCGGCGCTGCTCGGGGTCGACGAGGTGTGGGCCGTCGGTGGCGCCCAGGCCATCGCCGCGATGGCCTACGGTACCGAGTCGATCGGGTCCGTGGACAAGATCGTCGGACCCGGCGGCGGCGCGGTGAACGCGGCGAAGCTGCTCGTGAGCCGCGACGTGGCCATCGACCTGCCGGCCGGGCCGAGCGAGGTCGTCGTGGCGGCCGACGTCGGCTTCGACCAGGCGATCATCGACCAGGAGCTGGCCGCCCAGCTCGAGCACGGCCCCGACTCGAAGGGCCACGTCGTGTGGGTCGGCGACGACCTCGACGCGGCGCTCGAGCGGGTGGAGGCCCTCGCCGCCGAGCACGTGGCGCTGCTCGGGCCTCGGGCCGAGTCCCTCGCCGAGCGCATCCGCAACGCCGGGGCCGTCTTCGTCGGACCCTACGCGCCCGTGCCGGCGGGCGACTACGCGACCGGTGGCAACCACGTCCTGCCCACCGGCGGCTGGGCGCGCTCGACGGGCGGCCTCGGCCTCGAGAGCTTCATGAAGTGCGTGACCGTTCAGCGGGTCACCGAGGAGGGCCTGGCGCGCCTCGCCCCGACGATCGAGGCCCTGGCCGAGCTCGAGGGCCTCGAGGCCCACAAGCGGACGGCGCGGCGATGAGGCCCGAGGCCCTCGAGAGCTACCGCTGGCCGCCGTCGACCGAGGCGATCGCGGCCCGGGTCGGCCTCGACCCCGCACGGATCGTGCGCTTCGACGGCAACGTCGCCGCCGTCCCGCCGCCGAGCGCCCGCCCGGCAACGCTCGCCCGGGCCCTCGCCGAGGTCAACGAGTACGACCGCGGTCGCTACGAGCCCCTGCGCCGGGCGATCGCCGAGCACCACGGCGTCGGGCTCGACCAGGTCGCGCTCGGAGCGGGCAGCGACGAGTTCATCGTCCTGCTCGCGCGCCTCTACGCCGAAGGGGGGACCGTCGCGACGGTGCCGGGCTTCACCTACTCGATGTACCGCTACGCGGCGCTCATGGCCGGTGCGACCGTGGTCGAGGAGCCGGCAGGGGCCGACCTCGTCTTCGTCTGCCGGCCGAACAACCCGACCGGCGAGATGGTGGAGGTGCCAGCGACCTCGGGCCAGCTCGTCCTCGACGAGGCCTACGCCCAGTACGCCGGGCTCGACGCCCGTGAGGGCCTCGCTCGCGGGGCGATCGTGCTGCGGACGTTCTCCAAGGCCTTCGGCCTCGCGGGGGCGCGGGTCGGCTACGCGCTCGCCGCCCCCGAGACGATCGCGGCCGTGGCCTCGCGCCAGGCGCCCCTGTCGGTGTCCTCGCTGTCGGCCGCCCTGGCGTCGGCCGCCCTCGCCACGCCGGTCGACGTGTCGGCGACCCTCGCGGAGCGCGAGCGGCTGGCCCGGGAGATGACCGCCCTGGGGCTCGCGCCGCTCCCCTCGTCGACCAACTTCCTCTTCGTGCCGATGGACGACCCCGAGTCGCTCGTGGAGCGGCTCTTGCCCTACGGGGCGGTCACGCGGGCGTACCCCGGCGGCCTGCGGGTGAGCGTGCGCGACGAGGTCGACAATGACTTCCTGCTCGAGTGCCTCGCGACCGAGATGGCCGGGACGAGCCCGGCCGAGCCCTGGACCCGCTACGCGCGCGCCACCGCCGAGACGCGCCTCTCGGTGCGGCTGCGCCCCGACGGGGCGGGCCGGGTCCTCGTCGACACCGGCCAGGGCTTCTACGACCACATGATCACCCAGCTCGCCTTCAACGCGGGGATGGACCTGCGCCTCGAGGGGGTCGGCGACGCCGAGACGGGCAGCCACCACACCGTCGAGGACGCCCTGCGGGCCCTCGGCGAGGCCCTCGACCGGGCCCTCGGGGACCGGCGGGGCCGGGCCCGCTACGGTGAGGCCCGCGTCCCGATGGACGAGGCCCTCGCCCACGCCGTAGTGGACCTCTCGGGTCGCGCCACGGCCGCGATCGCGGTCGAGCCCGACGAGGGGATGGTCGCCCACGCCCTGGAGTCGCTCGTCCAGACCGCCCGGATCACCCTGCACGTCACGGCGACGGGGCGCAACGCCCACCACACGTCCGAGGCGGCCTTCAAGGCGGTGGGCCGCGCTCTGCGCGAGGCGCTCGCGCGCTCGGGCACGGAGGTGGCCTCCACCAAGGGCACGCTGTGAGCGTCGTCGTGGTGGACTACGGAGCGGGCAACACCCGCAGCGTGCTCGCCGCGCTCGCGCACCTGGGCGCGCGTGGGGTCGTCACGAGCGACGACACCGCCATCGAGGGGGCCGACCTCGTGATCCTGCCGGGGGTGGGCTCGGCGCGCAGCGCTATGGCCCACCTGCGCGTGACGGGGGCGGCCGAGGCCCTGGCGCGCCGGGTGGAGAACGGGGGCGCGACCCTCGGGATCTGCCTCGGGCTGCAGCTCGCCCTCGGGCGCAGCGAGGAGGACGGCGGGGTCGAGGGGCTGGGGCTCGCGCCCGGGGAGGTCGTGCGCCTCGCGGCGTCGAGGGTGCCCCGGCTGGGGTGGTGCGAGGTGGAGCCCTGGCGCGACACCTACTACTTCGCCCACTCCTACGTCGCGAAGAGCGAGGCGGGCGTCGCCTGGGCCGAGGGGGAGGTGGCGGCGATCCGTGCCGGATCGTTCCTCGGCGTCCAGTTCCACCCCGAGAAGAGCGGACCGGCCGGCCTGGCCTTCCTCGAGCGATGCCTCTGCCCCGCCTGATCCCCTGCCTCGACGTCGCCCACGGCCGCGTGGTGAAGGGCGTCAGCTTCGTCGGGCTGCGTGACGTGGGCGACCCGGTCGAGCTGGCCCGCCACTACAGCGAGGGCGGCGCCGACGAGCTGGTGCTCCTCGACATCGCGGCGACCCCCGAGGAGGCGGCGACGCTCACCGAGGTGGTCGAGCGCGTGGCCGACGTCGTGGCCATCCCCTTCACCGTCGGCGGGGGCATCCGCAGCGTGGCGGACGCCACGCGGGTGATCGAGGCGGGCGCGGACCGGGTCTCGCTCAACTCGGCCGCGCTCGCGGACCCGGGCCTCGTGACCGGGGTGGCCGAGCGCTTCGGCTCCCAGGCGGTCGTCGTGGCGATCGACGCGGGCGAGGACGTCGTGCACACCCACGGCGGTCGCGTCGCGACCTCGGTGGGGGTGGTGCCCTGGGCGAAGGAGGCGGCGGCCCGCGGCGCGGGGGAGATCCTGCTCACCTCGATCCGCCAGGACGGTCGGCGCACCGGCTACGACCTCGAGCTCACCCGCCGGGTCCGCGACGCGGTCCCCGTGCCGGTCATCGCGTCGGGGGGCGCCGGCTCGGCCCGCCACGTCGCCGAGGCGCTGGCGGTGGCCGATGCGGCGCTGGTCGCCTCGATCGTCCACGAGGACCCGGGCGGGCTGGGCGCCCTGCGCCAGGCGGTCGTGGCCTGCGGCGTGCGGCTTCGGGAGGTGGTCGGGTGAGCGAGCTTCGCGCGGCCATCGTCCAGGACGAGACGACGGGCCGGGTCCTGATGCTCGGGTGGATGGACGACGAGGCGCTCGCGCGCACGCGCGAGACCGGCGAGGTCCACTTCTTCTCGCGCTCGCGCCAGCGGCTGTGGCGGAAGGGTGAGACGTCGGGGAACGTCCTCCACGTCGTCGAGGTCGTCCCGGACTGCGACGACGACGCGCTCCTGGTGCGCGCGCACCCCGCCGGGCCAACCTGCCACGAGGGCTCGACCTCGTGCTTCAGCCCCTGGCTGTGGCGTCGGATCCTGCGTCGCGAGGCCGAGGCGGGCGAGGACTCCTACGTGGCGCGCCAGCTGGCCGCCGGCGTCGCGCTCAATGCTCGCAAGGTGGGCGAGGAGGCGGTCGAGCTCGCGGTGGCGGCCCTCGCCGAGTCCGACGAGCGCGTCGTCGAGGAGGCCGCGGACCTCTACTTCCACGCCCTCTTGCTCCTGCGCGCGCGCGGCCTCGACCCGGCTCTCGTCGAGGACGAGCTGCGCCGGCGGGCGACCGGGCCCTAGAGGGTCGCGCCGGGCAGTTGGTAGGCGGTCATCGACAGCGAGCCCATCTCGTAGCCGTCGACGAGGGTCTCGGCGCGCTGGTTCGCCGCGCCGGCCAGACCAGCCAGGTAGGCGAGGGGCAAGAAGTGGTCGGGGGTGGGCACGGCCCGGGCGAAGTCGGGGTGGCCGCGCATCGCGCCCAGCCCGGCGGGGTCGTGGGTCATCACCTCGCGGGCCGCCTCGTCGAAGCGGTGCGCCCAGTCCTCGCCTACGCCCGGTGCGCTCCAGTCGAGCAGCCGCAGGTTGTGCACGACGTTGCCACTGCCCACGATGAGGACGCCCTCGGTGCGCAGCTCGTGGAGGCGTGCCCCCAGGGCGAGGTGCTCCTCGACGGACATCTGCGCGTTGACCGACAGCTGCAGGACGGGCACGTCGGCCCGGGGGAACATGTGCACGAGGACCGACCAGGTGCCGTGGTCGATGCCCCAGCTGTCCGCGTCGAGGCCGACGTAGGTGGGCTTGACGACCTCGCTCACGCGCGCGGCGACCTCGGGGTCGCCGGGGGCGGGGTAGTCGACGGCGAACAGCTCGGTCGGGAAGCCGTAGAAGTCGTGGATGGTGCGCGGCCGGGTCATCGCGGTCACGGCGGTGATGTTGACGTACCAGTGGGCCGAGACCACGAGGACCGCGCGGGGCGAGACCGTGGCGCCGAAACGCGACCACGCCTCGGTGTAGCGGTTCTGCTCGAGGGCGTTCATGGGGCTGCCGTGGCCGACGAAGACCGCGGGCGTAAGGGTCGTCACGGCGACTAAGCGTACTGACAGGGGGCGCGGGGCGACGCACCCCTAGCGTGAGGTGGTGCGGCGCGTGACCCGGAGCCTGGCCCGTCTCGTCGTCGGGGGCCTCGCCGCGGCGGCCGCGGCGGCCCCCGGGCTCGTCGGGGCGAGCTCGACCACGACGGCCACCTCGTCGACCACCACGACCCTGGGGGGGCCCGCTCTCCCGACCACCACCACGACGGCCGCCGCCGGGTCGGTCGGTGACCTCGTCTGCGCGCGCCGCCTGGTCAGCGGCTGGGGCGTCGCGCGCCTCGCCGAGGAGGTGGTGGCCGTCTCGATCGGCGCCGGACACATCGGGGCGGTCGGACCGGCCGCCCACGCCGGCTTCGGGGCGGTGCTCGTCTTCGGGGAGCGCGCCCCGGCCGCCTTCTCGAGCGTCGTCGCCCGGCTCCAGACGATGACGCCCGACGGGCTGCGGATGCTCGTGATGAGCGACGAGGAGGGCGGCGGGGTCGCGCGCCTGACCAACCTGGTCGCGGCGCCCCCGTGGGCGAAGACCATGGGGGCGCGCTTCGACCCGGCCCGCATCCGGCTCGCGGGCGAGCGCCTGGGCGCCTCGATGGTCGCGGCCGGGCTCAACGTCGACCTCGCCCCGGTGCTCGACGTCGACTCCAGCACCGCCTACCCGGGGCGGCGCGACCCCGACGGGCTGCGCTCGTTCTCCGGGGTGCCGGCCACCGTCGCGGCCGACGGCACCGCCTTCGCCCAGGGCCTCGCGGCCGCCGGCGTCACCGCGGTGGCCAAGCACTTCCCGGGCCTCGGCGGGGCGACGGGCAACACCGACGACGGGCCGGCCGCCACCCGGCCCTGGCCCCAGCTCGTCGGTGCGGACCTCGCCCCCTTCAGCGCCGCGATCGCCGCCGGGGTCCCGGCGGTCATGGTCGCCAACGCCCGCGTGCCGGGCCTGACGGCCCGACCGGCGAGCCTGTCGCCGGTCGTCTACCGGTACCTGCGCGAGCGGATGGGCTTCCGCGGGCTCACGATGACCGACTCGCTGAGTGCGGGGGCGATCTCCGCCGCCGGGCTCTCGGTCCCGGCGGCCGCGGTCCAGGCGGTGGCGGCCGGCGCCGACCTCGTGCTCGCCGGCCCGTCGCCCACCCCGACGGGCGCCCTGGCCCTCGCGCGCGCGACCGCCTCGGCGATCGCGGCCGCCGTCACGACGGGCGCCGTGGCCCGCGCGACCCTGGTCGACGCGGCCGCGGGCGTCGTCGCCACGCGCAACGCCCTCTCCTGCTAGTCAGAGGTAGTGGGGCGGGCGCTCGTCGCGGTCGCGGCGCAGCCGGGCGACCTCCTCGCGCAGCCGCTCGTTCTCCTCGCTGAGCCGGCGCACGAGGGCCTCGAGCTCGGCCAGGCGATCCTCGGGGTCCACTCGCCCACCCTCGCACACCGCGGCCTCTCAGAAAAGCCTACGAGATGTATTTACTTCCCCCGGCGCCCTCGTTAGGGTGACGAGAAGCCCCGACGGGGTGACAAGGGGGGATGGATGTCACAGGCCGACGGCCCGGCACACGACCACGATCGGCTCCAGGCGCTGGGCTATCGCCAGGAGTTGAATCGGGTCCTGTCGCTCTTCGACAACTTCTCGGTGGCCTTCAGCTACCTGAGCCCCATGGTGGGCATCTACTCCATCTTCTTCGTCGGACTGGTGGCCGGCGGGCCGGCCTACATCTGGACGATCCCGGTGGTGGTGCTGTTCATGACCCTCGTCGCGCTGGTCTTCGGCGAGCTGGCGAGCGAGTACCCGGTCGCCGGCGCGCTCTACCAGTACGGCAAGTTCAACGTGGGGCCGCGCTACGGGTGGTTCGTCGGCTGGATCTACGGCTTCGCGCTGCTGGCGACGGTGGCCTCGGTGGACTCGGGCATCGTCGGCTACGTGGCGAGCCTCTCGAACACCTGGTTCCACACGAACCTGAATCCCGGTGACCACCTCACGATCTTCATCACCGTCGCCGTCGTCATCGTGCTGTCGGCCATCATGAACTCGGTCGGGGCGAAGATCCTCGGTCGGGTCGCCCACTTCGGGGTGTACGTCGAGACGATCGGCACCTTCGGGGTGTTCATCGCCCTCGCCATCAACGGCTTCCACCACGGGCTGGGGTACCTGTTCACCTCCCAGGGGGTGCAGTACGCGCACTCGAACCCCTTCGGCATCAACTTCGGCGGCCACTGGCTCACGGGCGCCGCGCTGATCGCGATCCTGGCGAACGTGTACATCTTCTACGGCTTCGAGTCCGCCGGGGACATCGCCGAGGAGACCAAGGACGCCGGGCGCCAGGTGCCGCGCGCGATGCGCAACGCCATCCTCTACGGCGGCCTCGCCTCCTTCGTGCTGGTCCTGGGGCTCATCCTGGCGATCCCCGGCGGCACCAAGGCCTTCACCACCGTCGCGACCAACGGCGTGCCCATCATCCTCGCGACGCTGCCCAGCTGGCTCCAGGACTTCTTCCTGGTGATGGTGATCATCGCGTTCTTCAGCTGCGGGACCGCGGTCATGGGCGCGGGGTCGCGGGTCGTCTTCGCCCTTGCGCGCGACAACGCCGTGCCCGGGGCGCCGACCCTGCGTCGGGTCACCCCGGTGCACCGTACGCCGCGCAACTCGATCCTGGTGGCGACGATCGTGCCCTTCGCGTTCCTGCTGCTCGTGCTGGTCAACCCGTCGACGAACGTCCACATCCTGTGGTTCGAGTACCCGGCCAAGGTGAACGCCCTGCTCGCCCTGATCTCGTTCGCGACGTCGGGCATCTACCTCTCGTTCCTCCTCACCGTCCTGGGGTCGTGGATCGCCAAGCGGCGGGGCTGGCGCCCGAGCGGGCAGTTCACCCTCGGCCGCTGGTCCGGAACGGTGACCTTCCTCGCCGGGGCGTACCTGCTGTTGATGCTGCTCAACATCGTCTGGCCGAGCTCGCTCGCGAGCGGCCGGGGCGTGCTGTTCAACTACGGCTGGATCACGCTGCTCGTCATGGTGATCATCGTCGGGGCGGGCGCCCTCTACGAGGGGCTTATCCGCCCGGACCGCAAGCCGGCCCTCGTCGACGCGGTGGTCGAGGACGCCGCCCAGCCGAGCGTGGCCGACTGACCCGGTGATCGTACTGCTCGCGTCGCCCGTCCGGTGAGCCGGCGGGCTCGCGGCCCTCGCGCTGGCGGCGCGCTCGATCGTCGGCGTCGCCGACCACGCGCGCGGCGGACGACTCGCGCACCGCCGGGCTGGTCCCGCTCGGCGCCGGGATTGCCCCGTGGCCCGTGGTGTTCGCCCTGCGATCGTCTACGGGCCGCCCGCGCGACCCCGCGTCGCGCGGGCCCTCGCGCCGTCGGACTAGTCGCCGGGCCCGTCGCCCGCCAGCGCGGCGAGCACGGCCGCGCGGGCGTCGCCCTCGGCGTCGAGGTGGAGGGTGACCTTCATCGTCGCCAGCTGGCGCACCATGCCCTCGCCGACGTGGTGGGCGATGACGGCGCCGACGTGGTGCTCGAGCAAGAAGCGGGCCACGCGCGCGTGGTGGCGCGCCGAGCTGCCCTCGTCGTGGCGGGCGCTCCAGTCGACCTGGAACTCCTCCCACGAGAGGATGCGCCCGCTCTCGACCTCGGCGACCGCGAGGCGGTCGGCGCGGCCCCACCGGGGGTCGACGGTGCCGTCGGGCGAGACGGGGACACAGGCGATCACGACCACAGGTTAGGCCGCCGCGGGGGCGGCCCGGTCTAGGGGAAGAGCCCGCGGAGCCTGGTCGCCTCGGCGATGCGCTCCACCCCGACCACGAGCGCGGTGTCGCGCAGCGCGAGGCCGAGCTCCTGATGGCGGACCCACACCGAGTCGAAGGCGTTCTGCATGAACGTCTCGAGACGCTTGGTGAAGAGTTCGCGCTCCCACATGAAGCCCTGCATGTCCTGGGCCCACTCGAAGTACGAGGCGACGACGCCGCCGGCGTTCGCCAGCACGTCGGGCACGACCGGGATGCCCCGCTCGGCCAGGATCGACGCGCCCTCACCGGTGGTGGGCCCGTTGGCCGCCTCCACCATCATCGAGGCCGACATCGTCGAGGCGACCTTCTCGTCGACGACGCCGCCCAGCGCCGCCGGGATGGCGATGTCGCTGGGGACCGTGAAGAAGGCCTCGGGAGCGACCTCCTCGGCCCCGGGGTAGCCGATGATCGTGTGAGCCTCGGCGTAGTGGTCGGACATCCGGTGGGCGTCGATGCCGTCCGGGACGTGGATGGCGCCGTGGATGTCGGCGAGCCCGACGACCTTCATGCCCCGGTCGGTGAGGAGCTTGATGAGCGGGCCGCCGACCTTGCCGTAGCCCTGGATGATCACGCGCTGGCCCTCGGGGGAAAGCCCGAGCTGCTTGAGCAGCCCGAGGGTGCAGATCGTCACCCCGAGCGAGGTGGCGCCGGCGTGGCCGAACGAGCCACCGATGGCCAGGGGCTTGCCGGTGACGACGCCGGGCATCGAGTGGCCCCGCAGCATCGAGACGGTGTCCATGATCCAGCTCATCACCTGGGGGTCGGTGTTGATGTCGGGGGCCGGGATGTCGCGGTCGGGGCCGATCATCGGCGCGATGGCGAAGGCGTAGCGCCGCGTGAGCCGCTCGAGCTCGTCACGGCTCAGGGCGTCGGGGTCGACCTTCACCCCACCCTTCGCCCCGCCGTAGGGGATGTTGACGACGGCGCACTTGATGGACATGTCAGCCGACAGGGCGGCGATCTCGTCCACGTTGACGCTCTGGTGGAACCGGATGCCCCCCTTGCCCGGCCCGCGGGAGGAGTCGTGCTGGATCCGCCAGCCCGTGAAGACGTCGACCTTGCCGCTGTCCCGGCGCACCGGGATGGACACCTCGAGGATGCGCTCGGGCGTGACGATCCTCTGGATGAGACCGTCGTCGAGTTCGAGGATGTGCCCCGCCTCTTCGATGAGGGATGCGATCCGCAGCCACGGATTGAACTCGTCGTGGCGGGTCTCGTGCTGACGCGTGACCACTTTGTCACCAGCCTTGTGCTTAGGGGAGCGCCGTTGCTCCACCCCCGAGCCTACGTGGCCCGAGGCACCGACGCCCGACAGGGCGGTCGGTTACGGTGTCGCGGGGGGGCCGATGAAGATCTCGACGATGCTGGGCTACGCCGGCGGCTTCCGGCGCGCGGTCGAGGAGGTAGCCGAGCTCGAGCGCGCCGGCCTGGACCTGGTCTGGGTGCCCGAGGCCTACGGCTTCGACGGGGTGTCGCTCATGGGCTACCTCGCCGCCAAGACCGAGCGGGTCGAGATCGGCTCGGGGATCCTGCCGATCTACACCCGCACGCCCACGCTGATCGCCATGACCGCGGCCGGCCTCGACCACCTGACCTCGGGCCGGTTCCACCTCGGCCTCGGGGCCTCGGGGCCCCAGGTCATCGAGGGCTTCCACGGCGTCCCCTACGACGACCCGTTAGGGCGCACCCGCGAGATCGTCGAGATCTGCCGGGCGGTGTGGCGCCGTGAGGCCCCCCTCGAGCACGTCGGCAAGCACTACGCGATGCCCCTGCCCGAGGGGCGCGGGACCGGGCTCGCGAAGCCCCTCAAGATCATCGCCCACCCCGACCGACCGGCCATCCCGGTGTGGGTCGCGGCCCTGGGCGAGCGCAACGTCGCGCTCGCCGCCGAGGTCGCCGACGGCTGGATGCCCATCCTCTTCATCCCCGAGCGGGCGCGTGCGGTGTGGGGCGCGGCCCTCGACACGGGTCGGGCTCGGCGTGACCCGGGCCTCGGCCCGCTGATGGTGACGGCCGGGGGGCTGCTCGCGATCGGGGACGGGCCCGAGGTGGTCGCCGTGCGCGAGCTCGCCCGCTCGATGGTCGCCCTCTACGTGGGGGGCATGGGCGCGCGGGGGAGGAACTTCTACAACGAGCTGGCCGTTCGCTACGGCTTCGCCGAGGCCGCCGCCGCCATCCAGGACCTCTACCTCGCCGGGCGCAAGGCCGAGGCGGAGGCCGCGGTGCCGGACGAGATGCTCGAGCTCACGAACCTGTGCGGCCCGGCCGGCTACGTCGCCGAGCGGGTGGCGGCCTTCGCCGAGGCGGGGGTCACCCACCTCCAGGTCCACCCGGTGCCGACCGCGGGGCGCAGCGCGGCCTCCCTCGTCGAGGAGCTGGGCACCCTCCTCTAGGGGCCGGGGGCGTTGATAGGGCCTTTGGTCACCAGGGGCCTTGGGCCCTAGGTGGGTACCGTCGGGTCGTGAGTCCTACCACCGTCCCCGCCACGGCCGTCCCCGGCGACCGCTACCGCGTCGCCTCCGGCCGCGTCCTGCTCTCGGGGGTCCAGGCCGTCGTGCGGCTCCTCGGCGACCAGGCGGCCGCCGACGCCGGGCGCGGCCTGGACGTCGCCGGTTTCGTCACCGGCTACCCGGGCTCGCCGCTCGCCGGGCTCGACCTCGAGCTCGCCCGCACGAGCGAGCGACTCGCGCAGTGGCGCGTGGTGCACCGGCCGGGCCTCAACGAGGAGCTCGCGGCGACCGCGATCGCCGGCAGCCAGCTCGCCACAATCCGGCCCGACCGCACCGTGGAGGGGGTCGTCGCCGTCTGGTACGGCAAGGCGCCGGGGCTGGACCGGGCCTCGGACGCGCTGCGCCACGGCAACCTCATGGGCGCGGGCCCGCGCGGCGGGGTCCTCGTGGTGGTCGGTGACGACCCCCAGGCGAAGTCCTCGAGCGTCCCGTCCTCGTCGGAGCCGTCCCTGTTCGCTCTCGCCCTGCCCTTCCTCTCCCCGGCCGACCCCCAGGAGGTCCTCGACCTCGGCCGCCACGGCATCGCGATGTCGCGCGCGTCGGGACTGTGGGTCGGGCTGCGCCTGCCCGCGACCGTGGCCGACGCGACCCAGAGCGTCGAGGTCGGCCCGGACCGGGTGGTGCCGGCCGAGCCCGACCACCCCGGGGCCTACGGGCACACGGTGAGCGCCCAGTTGATCGGGGCGACCCTCATCGAGCTCGAGCGCTCCCTCTACGGCACCCGCCTCGAGGTCGCCCAGCGCTACGGCGTCGTCAACGGCCTCAACCGGGTGACGCACGCCTCGCCCGACGACACCCTCGGCATCGTCGCGGCCGGTCCGGCCTACCTCACCGTCGTGAGCGCCCTCGCCCGGGTCGGCTACCGTGAGGCCGACTTCGCCCGGGCCGGCGTGCGCCTGCTCAAGGTGTCGATGCCCTACCCGATGGACGAGGCAGTGGTGCGCGACTTCGCCCGGGGCCTCGACGAGGTGCTCGTCGTCGAGGACAAGCGCCCCTTCCTCGAGACGCTGGTGAAGGGGGCCCTCGCCGGCGAGCCCGCGGCGCCCCCGGTGCTGGGCAAGCGCGACGAGGCCGGTCGCCCCCTGGTGCCCGCGATCGGCGAGGTCGACGTCGACGCCCTGGCCGAGGTGATCGCCGCGCGTCTCGTGGCCCGGCGCGACGACCACCTCGCCGCGGCGTACCGGGCGGCGCGACGGCCCCCGGTGCCGGCGCCGTTGCCGGTCGTGCGCGGCGCGTACTTCTGCTCGGGCTGTCCGCACAACACCTCGGTGCGGGTGCCCGAGGGGACGTGCGTGGGCTCGGGTAGCGGGTGTCACGGCCTGGCGATCCAGATGGACCCGCGCCGGGTCGGCGACGTGGTGGGCCGCTTCCAGATGGGCGGGGAGGGCGCGATGTGGAACGGGATGGCGCCCTTCGTCGCCACCACTCACTTCGTCCAGAACATCGGCGACGGGACCTACGCCCACTCGGGCTCGCTGGCCGTGCGCGCGGCGGTCGCCGCCGGGGCGCACATCACCTTCAAGCTGCTCGTCAACGGGACGGTCGCCATGACCGGGGGCCAGCCCGTGAACGGCGGGCGCAGCCTGGCCGAGCTGGTGACGTCCCTGCGGGCCGAGGGGGTCACTCGCGTGATGGCGACGAGCGATGACCCTCGCCGCACCCGGGACGCGCTGCCGTCGTGGGTCGAGGTGTGGCCCCGCGAGCGCCTGATCGAGGCCGAGCGCCGCCTGGCCGGGGTGCCCGGGGTCACCGTCTTGCTCCACGACCAGGGCTGCGCGGTCGAGCTGCGTCGGCGCCGCCGCCGCGGGCTCGCCCCGACCCCGGAGCGCCGGGTTCACGTCAACACCCTCGTATGCGAGGGGTGCGGGGACTGCGGGGTCGCCTCGAACTGCTTGTCGGTCCGCCCGGTGGAGACGGCGCTCGGCACCAAGCGCCAGATCCACCAGGAGTCGTGCAACCTCGACTACTCGTGCCTGGCCGGCCGGTGCCCCGCGCTGGTGACCGTGCGGGTGGGTCGTTCCGGGGTCGCTGGCCGCCTGCCCGACGACGAGGGGATCCCCGAGCCGGCGACCTCGCGGGCCACGACCACGGTGCGGGTCACGGGTATCGGCGGCACCGGCGTGGTGACCGTGGCCCAGGTCATCGCCTGGGCCGCCCACCTCGAGGGCCGCTCCGTGCGGGTGCTCGACCAGACCGGCATCGCCCAGAAGGGCGGGGCGGTGGTGTCGGACCTACGCCTGAGCGACGGCGACGAGGCGCTCTCTCCGCGCCTGGGCGAGGGGGAGTGCGACCTCTACCTGGGCGGCGACCCGTTGGTCGCGGCGACCTCGGCCTACCTGGGGGTCACCGACCCCGCCCGCACGCTCGCCGTCGTCTCGACCACCGAGGTGCCCGTGGGCCGCCAGGTGGCCGACCCGGCCGCGCCGGTCGTGGCGACCGAAGAGCTGCGCAGGCGCGTCGACGAACGCTCCCGTCGCGAGGAGAACGTCTGGCTCGACGCCGCCGCCCTGTCGCGGGCGCACCTGGGCGAGGACACCTTCGCCAACGTCGTCCTGCTCGGCGCCGCCTTCCAGCGGGGTGCGCTCGGGCTGGGCGCCGACTCGTTGCGTGCGGCGATCGAGGCCAACGGGGTCGAGGTCGAGCGCAACCTGGCCGCGTTCGCTCTGGGCCGGCGCGCCGTGCTCGAGCGCCCGGCACCGCCCGTGCCGCGCCCGCCCGCGCCGTCCGACGGTCTCCTCGGGGTTGTGGGGGCGGCCCCCGGGGGCGAGCTCGAGTCTCTGGTGGCGCCGCGACTCGCCGACCTGCGCGCGTCGCGCGGCGACGGGGCCGCCCGGCGCTACGCCGAGCTGGTCGGGCGGGCCCGCGCGGCCGAGGCCGCCCTCGGCGAACCGGAGGGACCCTTCACCCGCGCGGTGGCCGAGCACCTCTTCCGACTCGTCGCCTACAAGGACGAGTACGAGGTGGCCCGACTGCTGCTGTCGGAGGCGGCTCGGGCCGAAGTGACGGACGCCTTCGGCGAGGGGGCCGAGGTGACGGCCCACCTCTCCCTCACCGAGCGCCAGCGCGCGAGGGGGGTCAAGCGCGCCCTGGGGCCGGGGTCGCGCTGGGTGCTGCGCGCCCTGTACGCCGGTCGCGGACTGCGCGAGACGCGCCTCGACCCCTTTGGCCGCTCGGCGCTGCGCCGCGAGGAGCGGCGCGTGCGCGACGAGTACGTCGCCACCGTCGAGGGGCTCATCGGCTCGCTCACCCCGGACACCCACGAGCGGGCCGTCGCGCTCGCGGCCGCGCCCGCGCTCGTGCGGGGCTTCGGACCGGTGAAGGCGGCCTCGATCGCCGCCTACGACGTCCGGCGCGCCGAGCTGGTCGAGAGGGTCCCCGCCTAGCGGTCCGCCGCGTCCTCGCGGCTCGCGTCGCGCCCGCCCGCCTCGACCCACGCGCGGTACATCGCCGCGTAGGCGCCGTCGCGCGCGAGCAGCTGGGCCGGGCTGCCCACCTCCACGATCCCGCCGTGGTCGACCACGGCGATCCGGTCGGCCCGCTGGGCGGTCGTGAGTCGGTGGGCGATGAGGATCGCCGAGCGGCCGTCGAGCAGGGCGTCGAGGGCCCGCTCCACGACGATCTCGCTCTGGAGGTCGAGCGAGGAGGTCGCCTCGTCGAGGATCAGCACGCGCGGGCGGGCGAGGAAGGCCCGGGCGAGGGCCAGCTGCTGGCGTTCGCCGGCCGAGAGCGTCTGGCCGCGCTCGTGCACCGGCGTGTCGAGGCCCTCGGGTAGCCGGTCGACGAGTTCCCTCAGGCCGACCAGGTCGATCGCCTCGTCGACCTCGGCCGCGGTGGCGTCGGGCCGCCCGAAGGTCAGGTTGGTGCGGATCGAGCCGGCGAAGAGGAACGGCTCCTGGGGCACGACCCCGACCTGGCGACGCAGCGAGTGCAGGGTCACCTCGCGCAGGTCGACCCCGTCGACGAGTACCCGCCCCCCGGTCGGGTCGTAGAAGCGGTTGGCCAGCTTGGCCAGGGTCGACTTGCCGGCCCCGGTGGGCCCGACGAAGGCGACCGACTCGCCCGGAGCGATCTCGAGGTCCACGTGGGCGAGCACGGGCCGATCGGGGTCGTAGCCGAAGGTCACGTCCTCGAAGGTGATCCGCCCCTCGATCGGGGGCAGTTCGATGGCCCCCTCCCTCTCGTCGACCGAGGGCGGGGTCTCGACGAGCTCGCGCAGTCGGATGATCGACGAGCGGCCCTGCTGGAGGGACGTGTACTGCTGGACGAGCAGCTGGATGGGGGCGAAGAACCGGTTGAGGTAGAGGACGAAGGCGATCAGGGCCGCCACGTCGAGGCGGTGGTCGAGCACCATCGTGCCGCCCACGCCCAGCAGGAGGGCCTGGCCCAGGATGCCGATCGTGGTGGTCGCCGGACCGTAGAGCGAGTTCACCCGGCCGGTGTAGACGTTGGCGTCGCGGTAGGCGCCCACGACGTGGCGGTGGTTCACGATGTTGCGGCGCTGGCGGTTGTGGGCCGTCACCACGCGGATCCCGTAGAGGGACTCCGAGAGGTCGGCGAGCACCAGGGCGATGCGGTCACGACTGCGCAGGTAGCCGCGCTGGGAGGCGTGGTGGTACCAGACCGTCATGACGAACATCACCGGGACGACCGCGAGGATCGTCCACAGGGCGAGGGTCACGTTGAGGGCGAACAGCACCACGGCGATGACCACCATGGTGAGCCCCTGGAGGGCGAACTGGCTGATGCCGTCCTGCAGCAGTTGCTGGAGGTTCTCGATGTCGCTCGTCATCCGGCTCATGAGGACCCCGGCCTTCTCCTCGGTGAAGAAGTCGAGGCTGAGCCGCTGGAGGTGCGTGAAGACCTTGATACGCAGGTCGTGCATCACCCGGGACGAGAGCCGGCCGGTCAGGTTGACCCCGGCGCGCTGGAGCAGCGCGGCCGCCAGGGCCAGCACGAGGTACGCGAGGGCGCACAGGCCGACGACCGAGAGGTGGTGGTGGCCGGGCTCCATGCCCTTGGCGATCGCGAGCTCGGTGAGGAGCGGTCCGGCCTGCAGCACGAGGCTGTTCAGGATGATGGTGAGCGAGGCCCCGACGACCCAGCGGGGGTAGGCGAACACGAGGCCGGGCAGCGTGAGCCGACGGCGCTCGCGCTCGGTGGGCCGCTGGGCGAAGCGCAGGTCGGCGGGGGGGTGCTCGGGCTCGCTGGCGAGCAGTCGCTCGGCCTCCTCGCGCAGCTCGCTCGGGATCCCGCCGAAGGGCAGCCCGGCGCGGGCGCTCGCCGCGCTGGCGCTCTGGCCGAACATCCCGCCGCCGAAGCCGCCGCCCCAGGCCATCAGTGCTCCTCGTCCACGGGCTCGTCGCGCACGGCCTGGGCCAGGACCTCGGCGTAGAGGGGCTCGTGCTCGAGCAGGTCCTGGTGGGTGCCGGAGGCGACGATGCGCCCCCCGTCGAGCAGGACGACCCGGTCCGCGAGCGCGATGGTCGAGACGCGATGGGCGATGACGAGCGTGGTGCGCGTCGCGAGTAGTCCGCGCAGCGCCTCGTGGATACCGGCCTCGACGTGCACGTCGATAGCGCTCGTGGCGTCGTCCAGCACGAGCACCGGCGGGTTCATGAGCAGGGTCCGGGCGATCGCGATGCGCTGGCGCTGCCCGCCCGAGAGGGTGTAGCCGCGCTCGCCGACCACGGTGTCGTAGCCGTCGGGTAGCCGGACGATGAACTCGTCGGCGTTGGCCGCCCGCGCCGCGGCGACCACGTCCGCCAGGGGCGCGTCCGGCCTCCCGTAGGCGATGTTGTCGCGGATCGAGACCGAGAAGAGGAAGGGCTCGTCGAGGACGACCCCGACCTCGCGCCGCAGCGACTCGAGCGTGAGGTCGCGCACGTCGTGGCCGTCGATCGTGACGGCCCCCTGGGTGACGTCGTAGAAGCGCGTCAGCAGCCGGGCGATCGTGGACTTGCCCGAACCGGTGCGCCCGACGATGGCCACCGTCTCGCCGGGCGGGATCACGAAGTCGACGTCGGTCAAGACGGGAACCCCGTTGGCGTAGGCGAACCCCACGTGGGAGAAGGCGACCTCACCCCTGACCCCGTCGAGGTCGTACGCCCCCGGGCGCTCGACGACGTCCGGCCGCTCGTCGAGGATCTCGAAGATGCGCTCGGCGCTGGCCTTGGCGCGCTGGCCCATCATGACGAGCTGGCCGAGCATCATGAAGGGGGCCTGGAGCATCAGCAGGTAGGCGTTGAAGGCAAGGATCGCGCCGATCCCCAGGCGGCCCTGGATGACCATCCACCCGCCGAAGAACAGGACGAGGGCGAGCCCCAGCTGGGGCAGGTTCTGCACCCAGGGCGCCCAGGTGGCGCGGAGGTTGGCGTCTTTGACGTACGCCCAGGCGACCCGCTCGGCGGCGTCGGCCATCCGGTTGACCTCGGCCCCCTCCTGGGCGAAGGCCTTGACGACCCGGACCCCGTTGACGTTCTCGTCCACGATCGTCGCGACGTCGGCGAGCCGGGCCTGGGTCACCCACGAGATGGGGAACATCACCCGGCGCATCTTCACGCCGATGACGTAGAGGAAGGGCATGATCACGAGCGCCAGCAGCGCCAGCGGCCACGAGATGCTCAGCATGAAGGCGAAGGCGATGACGCCGATCCCGGCCTGGACGAGGATGAGCGGCGCGAAGGTCGAGTACGACTGCACACTGCGGATATCGCTGTTGGCCCGGCTGATGAGCTGGCCCGACTGGACCCGATCGTAGAAGCCGAAGGAGAGCCAGGCGAGGTGCTCGTAGATGAGTGAGCGCAGGTCGGCCTCGACGTTGTAGGCCGTCCGGTAGAGGTACTGGCGCGAGGCGATCCCGGTCAGCCCCGCGAGGACCCCGACCACCACGATCGCGATCACCGCGTCGTGCAGGGACCCCCGGTGGCGCAGCAGGATGTTGTCGACGTCGCCGTTGAGCATGTTGGGGACGAGCACCTGGAGCACCGACGAGGCGAACGCGAGGGAGATCGAGGCGATGAAGGGCCCGCGGTGCGAGGCGATGACCGGCAGCACCCGCCGCCACCAGGGAAGGCTCGGGTCGGCGGCGATCCGGGCCCGGGGACCGGGGTAGCGCGAGCGCAGGCCGCCCAGGGGGTTCGCGCCCTCCTCGCTCACCGGCGTGGTGGGCGACGAGGGGGAAAACGGCACGGGTTCGAGTGTAACGACACCCCCGGCGGGCCTTTCGCCCGGCGTAGTGTGGCAGCCGTGTCCGCCCTGCTCGTCGTCGACCACCCCGTCGTCGCCGACAAGGTTCGCCAGCTGCGCGACACGCGCACGAGCAACGCCGACTTCTTGC
Organism: Actinomycetes bacterium; assembly: GCA_021779855.1. Classification (GTDB taxonomy): domain Bacteria; phylum Actinomycetota; class Acidimicrobiia; order Acidimicrobiales; family RAAP-2; genus RAAP-2. Next base: position 72,937 of record JAJXZW010000004.1, on the reverse strand, counting down.
GCCTCGCCGGGGAGATCTCGCGCTTCGTCGCCTACGAGGCGTTTCGCCACGCGCCGGTGACCGCGACGACGGTCGATACGCCGGTCACCGCGGGCGCGCCGGCCGTGCGCATCGACACCGAGTACGTGATCGTGCCGATCCTGCGCGCGGGCCTCGGCATGAGCCCGGCGGTGCAAGAGGTGCTGCCGCACAACCGCCTCTGCCTGGTGGGCCTGCGCCGCGACGAGGCCACCCTCGAGCCCGAGGTCTACCTCGACGGGCTGCCCGACCGGCTCGAGGGCGTCCACGTGGTGGTCTGCGACCCGATGCTGGCGACGGGCGGCTCCCTCGACCGCGTCCTCACCATGCTCGAGGAGCGCGGGGCCGGGACCGTCACGGTGCTCTGTCTCATCGCGGCGCGCCCCGGAGTGGAGCTGGTCCAGTCGCGCCACGAGGTTGTGATCGTCGCGGCGGCCCTCGACGAGGAGCTGAACGCCGTGGGCTATATCACGCCGGGCCTGGGTGACGCCGGCGACCGGCTCTTTGGGCCGCCGGTGCGCTGATCAGCTGAGGAGCGCTGGCCGCGCGCAGCGGTCGGCGAAGGTCACACGGTGCGCTGCGCCGGGCCGCTCATCGACCCGTCAGCCCCCGTACTCGCCTGGCGCCCGGGGGTGGCGCGTGACGGTGTGGGCGAGGTGGCGCGCCCCGGGACTGGGGACGACGGGGACGTGCTCGACCCTGGTGTCCTCTAGCGACCCGCGTGCCGAGCCGGGACTCCGTGACGGCCTCGTCGTCGGTGTCCGCGGCGAGGCCCTCCACGGGCCGTCGCGCCTCGACTAGGACGTGGCCCCGAGAGTCACCGGTCTCGCCCGCCGGGGCGTGGGGGGCGGGGACGGACGAGTCCTGGTAGGGGGGAGTCCGCGCCAGTCGGTCGGCGCCGCGGCGCCACCCGTACGGCGGACAACTATCGACGTCGGTCACCAACCACGAACGCCGGGCCGGGACCGGGGGATCACAACCCGATGTCCTCGTCCCACACCTCGGGGCGTTCGGCGATGAAGGCGCGCAGGATCTCCTTGCACGCCGCGTCGTCGAGCACGACCACCTCGACGCCGCTCTCGGCGAGCCACTCGTGGCCGCCGCTGAAGGTCTCGGCCTCGCCGACGACGACGGCGCCGATGTTGAACTGGCGCACGAGGCCCGAGCAGTACCAGCACGGCGAGAGGGTCGTGACCATGACGGTGTCGCGGTAGCCGCGACGCCGGCCGGCCCGACGGAAGGCGTCGGTCTCGGCGTGGACCGACGCGTCGTCCTCTTGGACCCGACGGTTGTGGCCCGCGCCGAGCAGCTCGCCGTCGCGGGTGAAGAGGGCGGCGCCGATCGGGATCCCGCCCTCGTCGCGCCCGCGCACGGCCTCGTCGTAGGCGGTGCGCAGCATGGTGCGCGCGAGGTCGGGGTCGAGGGGTTCTCGGGAGTCGCTCACGGCGATAAGTATGCTCCCACGGCGTGGAGCGCGGCGTCTACCCGGTCGAGATCGGCACCCAGCACGTCGAGCTGCCCGTCGTGTCGCTGAACGACCATCTCGCGCTGGCCCTTCTGATCACGGTCGACATGGGCGTGGGCTTCATGGCGCGCGCGGGCGAGGAGTTGGCCGGCACCCTGCGCGGGGCCGGCGTCGACGTCGTGGCGACCGTGGCGACCATGGGGATCCCCCTCGCGGTCGAGGTGACGCGTCACCTCGGGCTCGACCAGTACGTCGTGCTGCACAAGACGCCCAAGATCCACCTCGCCGACGCCGTGACCGAGACGGTCCGCTCGATCACCACCGACGCCGACCAGCGGCTCCTTTTCGACCGGGCCCGCATTCCGGCGGTCGAGGGGCGCCGCGTCGCGATCGTCGACGACGTCATCTCCACCGGCGCCTCCACCGGCGCCGCGCTGCGACTGCTGCGGCGCGTCGGGGCCGAGGTCGTCGCCATCGGCACACTCGTCACCGAGGCCTCGCTCTGGCGCGACGCGCTGGGCGAGGACGCCCGCATGGTGCGTGCGCTGGGCTCGATCCCGGTGTTCCGTCCCGACGGCGCCGGTGGCCTCGTCGAGGACTGGGTGGGCTGAGGCCCTAGTCCGCCGGCTCGAGCTCGCGCTGGGCGGCGACCTGGCGCCGCACGTGTCCCGTCGCCTGCTCGAGGAGGAAGTAGAGCAGGCCCGCGACGGCGATCCCGATGTAGATCGAGAAGTCGGCGCCGCCAATCCACCCCGCGTCGCAGGCCCCGTGGACGATCTTGCCGACGCACACCGCCCCGTAGTGGTTGGAGATCGGGGTCATCCAGTGGAAGGGGAAGTTCACCGGGGGCGGTGCCTTCGAGTAGGCCAGGGTCGCGCAGACCAGTCCCACGACGAAGGCGACGATGCCGTTCCAGTTAACTCCGAGCCGTCCGACGTGGTAGATGCTGCCGCGGTCCTGACGCTGGAGCTCGGCGGCGTTGTAGCGGAACCGGCGCATCAGCCAGTCGACCATCATGATCGCGAACCACGGGGCGATCCACACGATGATGACCCCCACGAACTCCTTCATGAACAGCGAGAACGTGTCCTGGAACTCGGCCCACAGGGTGAGCCCGCAGGCGATGAACGAGTCGAGGATCACCGCCTGGTAGCGCTTGAGGCGCACGCCCAGGGCCTGGAGGCTCACCCCCGAGGAGTACAGGTCGAGCGAGTTGATGCCGAAGAGCTGGACGATGGCGAAGACGAGGAAGACGGCGACCACCCAGCTCGGGATGAGCGCCTGTCCGCGCAGCGCCTCGAACGGGTTGGCGCTGTTCCAGGCCGCGTTCTGGGTGTTCGAGGAGAGGAAGGTGAAGGTGGCCGCTCCCAGGATCATCATCACGATCTCGGGGATGGCGGTCGCGAGGAACACCCAGCCGACCACCGCGCCCTTCTTCGCGTCCCGGGGCAGGTAGCGGGTGTAGTCGTTGCCGCACTCGGTCCAGCCCAGCCCCGAGAGGGCGATCGTGAAGGCGAGGCCCGCGGTGTAGGTCTCCCAGTTGGTGGGGAAGAGGCCCCGGAACGACGCCGAGCCGTGCCGGATGTCGTAGACGGCGAGGAGCAGGTAGATGGCCCCGAAGGGGACGATGAGCGAGCGCAGAACTCGCACGAGCGTGGCGTGGCCGAAGTAGGGCAGAACCGCCTGGATCGCCGCCGCGAGGACGATGAACACGACCTTCATCGGCGATGAGACGTGCAGTCCGCCCATCTGGCACAGGACGATGGCCGCCCCCACGATCAGGATCAGTCCCTCGGTCTCGAAGCCCAGCTGGGTGATCCAGTTGAAGAACGCCACGATCCGGCCACCCCGGGTGCCGAAGGCGGCCCGCGAGATGGTGAAGGCGGTCGTGCCCGCCTCGGGGCCCTGCAGGGACGACAGGCCCAGGAGTAAGAAGGAGAGGTTGCCAATCACGATGATCGTGAGGGCCGTCGTGAAGCTGAATCCGAAGCCCATGAGGAGGGCCCCGTAGATGAAGTACTCGACGTTCAGGGCCGATCCGGCCCACATGGCGCCGATGTTGCGCGGGGTCGCCCAGCGCTCGGACTCCGCGATGTAGTCGATGCCGTGCGTTTCGACGCGGAACGTCGGGTCGCCCGTCGACCCCTCGTGGTCGATGATCTGCGCCACTGGCGCTCCTCCCCTGGTCGGCACTCCCCGAGCGCCGGGTCCGGCCGGAACGCCCGGGCCCAGTATGGCCGAGCCCCCTCGGGGCGTCGTGGCCATCCTGCGCGATTTCTCAGACTGTTAACACCCCGGTGATTTAGGGCGTTCTTAGCCCCTCCCTACGGCCTTCCGATGTCGGTGCGCGAGAGTATGCGGGCGATCGACGGACAGCGCTGAGGCCGCAGGCCGAGGGCGTTGACCGGGCGGGGTCTGCCAAGGTCCCTCGAGCCCGGAGCCGACGTCGCGACCGTGCGGCACGCCGCCGGCCCGAGCGCAGGACCCCGGTGGACGCCTCCCCCCACCGGGGTCTGGCGCACGGGCTGCCCCGTCGCGGGCCACCGTTCTTGGTAAGTTGCGGCCCAGGCGCGCGCCGGGGGGCCGCGCCGGGGGAGGCGAGCCATGACGGCTGCGTTCGATCGCCGTTCGTTCCTGACACACTCGGCCGCGACGGCCGGTGGCATCGCCCTGGCGGGCACCGTCGTCGACGGGCTGATGGCCGGGGTGGCGTCGGCCGCGACGGGCGTGAGCACCAAGTCGCCCAAGCTCGGGGGGGCGCTCACGGTCGCGCTGCTCTCCGACGTGCCCAACTACCACACTTTCAACGGCGCGCAGGGCAAGTTGGACGGCTCCGGGTTCTGTCTCGCCAACGCCCTCTACGATCCGCTCTTCGTCATGGCCGCTAACGGCAAGTCCGTCCTGCCCATGCTGGCGCTCTCGGCGACGCCCAGCGCGAACTTCACGGTGTGGACGATCAAGCTGCGCCAGGGCGTCACCTTCACCAACGGGGACCCCTTCAACTCGAGCGTCGTGGTGGCCAACTACCAGGCGGCGGCGGCCGATCCCACCGTGGGACTCGCAATCCAGCCGATCATCGCCTCGGTCACCGCGGTCGACGCCTACACCGTCACGTACACGCTCGTCGTGCCGTTCTCGACCTTCCCCATCCAGCTGGCCGAGCAGCAGATCGCCTACATGGCCCACCCCTCGTCCTTCTCCTCGACCTACACCGGCAACCCCATCGGCACGGGTCCGTTCATGGTCGAGTCGTGGACCCTCAACGTCCAGTCGGTGTGGAAGAAGAACCCCCACTACTGGCGCAAGGACGCCCACGGTCGAGCGCTCCCGTACCTCGACGGCGTGACCTTCAAGACCATCCCCGACGCCGCCTCGCGCAATCAGGCCCTGCAGTCGGGCTCAGTCGACATCGCCCTGCAGAACGTCGGCGCCCAGATCGCCCAGCTCCAGAAGACCTCGGGGATAAGCGTGCTGACCGACATCCACGCGCCCCGGGACCCGGCCTTGAACATGCTCATTGTGAACACCTCGGGCACCATGAACCAGTACTTCGCCTGGGCCGGCGAGTTCGCGCCCACCGTGCCGGGGGCGCTCAACTACATCAAGCAGGGCCAGGCCGTCCCCACGGCCGTCCAGGACGCCGACTGGCAGGGGACCCTGGGCGCGGTGAACCCCTCCAGCCTCCAGTGGGACACCACGCTCAAGCCGGTCTTGAACGACGTCACGATTCGCCAGGCCTGCGCCATGGCCCTCAACCGCAACGCCTACTTCAAGGTCATCGACGGCGGTGTGGGGGCGGTGGCCGACGGGCTCTACCGCAAGAGCTCGCCCTACTACTCCAACCCCCACTACCCGTCGTATAACCCGAAGAAGGCCAAGGAGCTCGTCACCGCCTACAAGAAGAAGCACAAGGTCGCCAAGGTCAGCTTCGTCATCGACGTCGTCTCGGACGACGCGGCGAGCCAGCAGGCCTTCGCCTTCTTCCAGCAGCAGCTGGCGGCCGTGGGGATTCAGGTGACCTCGCGTCCGCTGGTCACGAGCCAGCTCATCAACAACGTCATCTACGGCCAGTACGACTGCGCGGTGTGGACCGAGTTCGGCGGCGTGGACCCCGGGCTCAACTACGTGTGGTTCCTCTCGCTCAGCGCGACGACCTCACCGACCCAGGGCGGTCTGGGCCTCACCTCGTTGCCCGCGGGCACGCGGTTTCCCGGTGCGGTCAACTTCGCCCACCAGGCCGACGGCGTGGTGATGGCGAACATGCTCAAGGCCCTCGCCTCCCCCCAGGGGTCGGCCGCGGAGCGCGCCGCGTGGAAGAACGTGAACATCCGCTTCGCCGAGGACATCCCGTACCTGTGGCTCGACACGACGGTGAACGCCTGGGCCGCGCGCTCGAACGTCCAGAATTGGGCCTTCGCCACGGCCGCGGACGGCCGGACCCAGGCGCTCAGTCCCGACGCGGACGCGTCGCGCTGGGACCAGGTCTGGCTGTCGTAGCGACGGGATCGGTCACCCGACCGGGCACGGCCCGCCACCGGTAGACCGCGGCCAGCGCGAGGGCGGTGGAGACCGCCGCCGCCACGCTGAAGGGCAGCGCCTCGTTCGTCGTGAACAAGAAGCCCGAGGTGGCCGCGGCCAGCGCGAGCGCGGCGGTGTTGGAGGTCGCGTAGAGGCCCTGGCGCCGGCCGAGTTCGCGCGGGGCGGCGCCCTGGCTGAGCATCGACGAGACCGAGGGCACCGACAGGGCGGCGCCGATCGACTCGAGCGACCCCAGGGCCAGCATGACGTCGTTGTTGTGGATGTGGGGATACAGGGCGAGGAAGAGCGCTCCGTTCACCATGCCCGTGAACGCCACCAGCCGGCGGTCGGCGTGGTCAGCCAGCCATCCGCCGATGCGCGCGAGGACGATCCAGGGCAGGCCGAAGAACGTCCAGCTGAGCCGGATCTGCAGGCTGGTGGCGTGGTGCGCGTGCATGAGGAGGGTCCAGCAGGCCTCGTAGACGCCGGTGATCAGACCCGACGCGCCCGCCGCGACGAGAGAGCCCTCGAGCCGGGAGTTCCACTGCAATGGGCGGAGGGGCTCGTCACGAGGGGCCCGCTCGTCACCGAGGTCGGTGCGCCCGGCGACCACGGCTACCGCGAGGCTCACCAGGCCCGCGGCGAAGAAGGCCCACCCCAGGGTGCGCACCGACGTGACGACTCCCGCGACCGGTCCGATGGCGATACCGAAGAGCTGGGCCGCGAGAATGCGCGAGACGGCTCGTCCCCGGCGCGCCTCCGGGACCAGGGCGGCGACGGCGGCCAGCGAGGCGACTTCGATCGAGCCGGCCGTGGCCCCCTGCACGGCCCGGGTGAGCGCCAGCCACGGGGCCGACACCGGGATCAGATAGGTCATGGAGGCTAGCGCGTAGACCACGAGGCTCCCCACGAGGATGCGTCGACGCCCGAACCGGTCCACGAGGTGCCCGAAGGCGAACTGGGTCACGACCCCGGCCACGAAGAAGGCGGCCATGATCAGACCGATCACCGCCGGGGTCCCGTCGCGGTGCTCGAGGAAGAGGGGGAGGAGGGGCAGGCCGAAGGTCGCCCCCATCCACTGGAGGCCGACGATGACGGTGAGGCGGCGGAGGGTCACCTCCGCGTCACGCCGAGCCACCCCGCTACGCTACCGGTGAGGCCTCAGAGCACGTGGCACTCCGCGAGCACGAGGCCCGCGAGGGCGAGGTAGAGGAACGGACGGCCCCTCGCGGTGGCGACACCGACCCACCGACGTGGTCGCTCGTGGCGGGCGAGCACGTCGGCCGTGCCGAGCAGGGCCAGTTCCCAGGCGAGGAACGCCGCGAGGACGGCGACGAGGCGCGCGGCGTCGCTGGCGCGCACGAGGGGCGTCCAGACCGCGACGGCGTCGCCCCCCGTCACGATGGTCACGAAGGCGGTCGCGAACGCTCCGCGTCGGCGCGCGGTTCCCTCGCGGTGGCGGTTCGACCACGCCCGGGCCGCGAAGGCCAGGGGAAACGCGGCGAGCGCGGCGAACCAGGCGAGGGGCACCGCCCGCAGCGTCTCGCCGAGGATAACGGCGATCCCGGCGAGCACGGCGACGCCCGACGCCTGGGCCCGGCGGACCCGACGCCGGCGCGGCGACTCGGTCAGGGCGAGCTGGGCGCTGAGCCCGGCCAGGTCGTCGGCGGTGGCGCCGACGTAGGCGAGGGACCCGGCGACCAGCGCGGTGGCGACCGACGGCACGCGCCGACCTTACTTGGGGGTAGAAATTCCGGCGACGGGCCCTCGCTAGTGTGGCCACGATGACGAGCGACGTACCGGCACCGACGAGCGATCGGCTCGAGCGGGCCCGCGAACTCATCGCCCAGTACCTTGAGCCGACGCCCACCGCGACGCTGTGGGTCGGGGAGCGGCCGGTTCGGGCCAAGCTCGAGGGTCTCCAGGTGACCGGGTCGTTCAAGATTCGCGGGGCGCTCGTGGCGATCGAGGCTGCCCACCGCGACGACCCGAGCGGCGCCGTGATCACCGCCTCGGCCGGCAACCACGGACTGGGGGTGGCCCACGCGTCGACCCTGCTCGGGGTGCGCGCCACGGTGGTTGTGCCCGCGAACGCCTCGGCCGCCAAGGTCCACAAGCTGCGCACCTACGATGTCGAGCTGATCCAGCACGGCTCCTCCTACGACGAGGCGCAGTCCCACGCGAAGGCGCTGGCCGCGTCACGCGGGATCCGTTTCGTTTCGCCCTTCAACGACCCCGACGTCATCGCCGGGCAGGCCACGGTTCTCGACGAGCTGTTGGTCCAGGCCCCCGACCTCGAGCACGTCGTCGTGCCCGTGGGCGGGGGCGGGCTGCTGTCGGGCTCGATCCTCACGCTCGAGTCGAGGGGTCGCGGCGACGTGCGCCTCACCGGGGTCCAGCCCGAGGAGAGCGCCGCCCTCTACCACGTCCTGCGGGGCCTGTCGATGGCCGAGGTCGTCCACCGTCCGACGATCGCCGACGGCCTCGCTGGCGGCGGCGACGACGGGGCGATCACGAACGAGATCGTGGCCAAGTCCGGCGTGCCCCTCGTGCTGGTGCCCGAAGCGGAGATTCGCCGAGCGGTCGGCGACGTCGTGCTGCGCCACGGCCTCGTGATGGAGGGCTCCTCGGCGATCGCCTACGCGGCCATCGCGCTTGACCTGTGCGGCGACGCCACGGGACGGATCGGGTTCCTCGCGACGGGGCGCAACGTGGCGACCGAGTTGCTCGTAGCGCTGCTCAGCGAGCGCGTCTAGTCTCGGTCCGGCCGGACCCTAGGGTGTCGCCATGACAAACCGACGACTGGCCGCGGCGGTGGTCGCGGTCGTGGCCCTCGCTCTCACGGTGCTCGGGGTCGTGCTGGCCGCGACCGACCCGAACCCCGGTGGGGTGACGAGTGACCCGTTGGCCCTGCACGGCTTCCCGCCGAAGACCGCGCACCTGGTGTTCACGGCCTCGACGTCGACGCTGCAGGCGACGGCTGACCTCACGGTGGACTTCCGCCACGCGGGCGCGACCGGCGTGGCGACCGTGGGGTTGGCCACGGGCGGCGAGGCCTTCAACGTCGTGCTCAACGGCCGGCACCTCTACGTGCGCTCGGCCGCCGAGAGCAGCGGGCCGTGGTACCGGGTGACGACGCCCATCATCCAGTTCTTCGGGCTCTCGCTCGAGCTCACCAAGCCCGACCTCGCCCTCATCTCCGGCTACCACACGCGTACGGTGACCCGCGACGGCTACCTCACGACCTACGCCTACGTCTTCCCCCACGCGGCGCTGACGCCCCTGTTCGCGGGACGCGCCACGACCTCGCGCCTGGGCAGGGTGGACTGGTCGATCACCGTCGGCAGCCAGGGCGAGGTCACGGCGAGCGTTCTGCAAATCAGCGCTGGTGGGCAGACCTCGACGCTGAGCGCCACGGTGCAGGCCTACAACGCGCCGGCGGCGGTCGTCCTCCCCTCGGTCGGGCCGGTGGCGCCCGTCTCGTCGCGCCAGGTCGCCAAGCTCCTGCACTCGGCCGGGCTCGGCTCGATCCTCCTGCCCCGCGGACTGCTCTCGGGCGGGACGACCACCGTCAACTGACGTGGACCCCGAGGTGCGACCCGAACCGCACTGGCCCGCGTCGCTCGCGCTGGTCGCCTGCCTGGCGCTCTACCTCGCGCTGCCCGCGCGGCTCGTCGTCGGCCCCCGGTGGCTGCCGCCCGTTCTCATCGCGCTGCCCCTGATCCCCCTGTCGGCCCGCCGCCACCGGCGCCCCGACGAGGCCCCCTGGGTGCGCGCGACGGCGATCGCCCTGCTCGGCCTCGTGACGGTGGCCAACGTCGCCACCGTCGTGCTGCTCGTCCAGCGGCTCCTCGACCGCGCCGTGTCCCAGGGGAGGGCGCTCATCTACTCGGCGGTGGCCATCTGGCTCACCAACGTGATCGTCTACGGCCTGTGGTTCTGGGAGGTCGACCGCGGCGGGCCGGGACGGCGCGCGGGCGGCGGCCGCCCCTACCCCGACATCCAGTTCCCCCAGATGGAGAACCCCGACCTCGCGCCACCGGGATGGCGCCCGCGGTTCGTCGACTACCTCTACACGTCCTTCGCCAACGGCACGAGCTTCGCCCCGGCCGACGCGATGCCCCTAACGCCGGTGGCCAAGCTGCTCTTCCTCGGGGAGTCGCTGGTCTCGCTCACGACGATCGCGGTCGTGGCCGCGCGCGCCGTCAACATCCTGCGCTAGGGGGACTTCGGGACCAACCGGCCGAGGAGCCTCCCGGCGCGGCTCGGGCGGCCCTCGGTCTCCTCGACCCGGTCGGCCCGGGCTCCGAGCGAGAGCCCGACGTTGATGCCGATCCAGCGCAGGGGCTCGACCTCCCACTTGCGCGAGCGGTGGTGCACGAAGGGCAGCCGGGTGAGGTCGGTCTCCACCTCCGGGGTCGCGATGAGGTCGGCCAGCGCGCGCCCGGCGACGTAGCTCATCACCACGCCGTCACCGGTGTAGCCGCCGGCGCTGGCGAGGCCCGTCTCGGGGTCGTAGAGGACGGAGGGCGAGAGGTCCCGCGGCATGGCCAGCGGCCCGCCCCAGCGGTGGGTGAGCCCCGCCTCGAGGTCGGGGAAGAGGTCCTTCAGGGTCTGCTCGAGCAGCGCGAAGACCCGCGGGACCTCGTCGAAGCGCTCCTCGACCGCCGAGGCGAAGTGGTAGGGGGCGCCCCGGCCGCCGAAGGCGATCCGGTCGTCGGCCGTGCGCTGGCCGTAGATGATCATGTGGCGGTCGTCGGCGAAGGTCTCGCGCGCGGCGAAGCCGACGCTCGACCAGAACGCGGGGCTCAGCGGCTCGGTCGCGACCATGAGCGAGTAGAGCGGGGCGACGGTGCGCCGCTCGCCGGGCAGGCCCGGGGTGAAGGCCTCGGTGGCGCGCACCACGACGTCGGCGTGCACCGTTCCGCCCGCGGTGACCGCCATCGCCCGCCGCCGCCCGTGGCGGCCGAGCACCCGGGTGACCCGCGTGCCCTCGAAGATCCGAACCCCGTGGCGCTCGGCGGCCTCGGCCAGGCCCCGGACGAGGCGGGCGGGCTGGACGCGCGCGCTGTGGGGCGTGTAGAGCGCGCCGCGCGCGCCCTGGACGCGCGCGCGCCGCGCGAGATCGTCGCCCTCGAGCCAGGTGAGATCCTCCTCGGTGTCCCCGAGGTCGCGGGCCTCGGCCAGTTGGGCGCGCAGGCGCGACTCCTGGATCTCGCTGCGCGCGAAGGTGAGCGAGCCGCCCTTGAGGAAGTGGGCGTCGATCCCGTCGGCGGCGAGCGCCGCGCCGAGCTCGTCGACCGCGCGGCGTAGCACCCCACGCAGCTCCTCGAGCGCCTCACGGCCGTCACGCTCGATGACGGCCTCGTCGCTCAGGGGGTAGAGGGCCGTGGCCCATCCCCCGTTGCGCCCCGAGGCGCCGTAGCCGCAGACCGCCTGCTCCACTACGGCGACCGACAGACCGGGGTCGCGGCGTACGAGCTCGCGGGCGCACCACAGCCCCGTGAAGCCCCCACCGACGACCACGACGTCGACGTCGAGGTGGTCGACGAGGGCCGGTCGCGCGATGACCGGGCCCTCGAGGCCCTCCCACCACAGGGAGCGCGGCGGGCGCACGACTAGAAGTTCAGCTGGGCGGCGCCGGTGAAGACCTCGCGCAGGACGCCGACCATCGCGTCGATGTCCTCGCGGGTGCACACCAGGGGCGGGGCCAGCTGGACGACGGGGTCGCCCCGGTCGTCGCTGCGGCAGATCAGCCCCCGGCGGAACACCTCCTTGGAGACGTAGCCGCGCAGGAGCCGTTCGGCGGCCTCACCGCTCCAGGTCTCCTTGGTCTTCTGGTCCTTCACGAGCTCGACGCCCCAGAAGTAGCCCGTCCCGCGCACGTCGCCGACGATGGGGATCTCCTTCAGGGCCTCGAGGCTGTCACGGAAGTAGTCCTGGTTCGCGAGCACGTTGTCGAGGAGCTTCTCCTCCTCGACGATCCGCAGGGTCTCGAGCGCCACCGCGCACGAGACCGGGTGGCCCGACCAGGTGAAGCCGTGGAAGAACGCGGTCTCGTCGTGCTGGAACGGCTCGGCGACCCGGTCCGAGACGATCATCGCGCCCAGCGGCGCGTAGCCGGCCGTGAGGGCCTTGGCCGCGGTGATGATGTCGGGGACGTAGTCGTACTTCTGGCCGCCGAACCACGTGCCGATACGACCGAAGGCGCAGATCACCTCGTCCGAGACGAGCAGGACCCCGTAGCGGTCGCAGGTCTCGCGCACCGCCTGCCAGTAGCCCGGTGGCGGGGTGAAGCAGCCCCCGGCGTTCTGCACCGGCTCGAGGAAGACGGCGGCCACGGTCTCGGGCCCTTCGCGCAGGATCGCCTCCTCGATCTGCTGGGCCGACCACAGGCCGAACGCCTCGGGGTCGTCGCCGTGCACCGGCGCGCGGTAGATGTTGGTCGCGGGGACCTTGACCGCCCCGGGCACCAGGGGCAGGAAGGGGTCGCGGTAGGGGTCGAGAGAGGTGATGGTGAGTGCGCCCATCGTGGTGCCGTGGTAGGCGACGTCACGGCTGATCACCTTGTAGCGGTCCACGTCGCCGCGGATTCGGTGGTACTGGCGCGCGAGCTTCCACGCGCTCTCGTTGGCCTCGCCGCCGCCGGTCGTGAAGAACACCCGATTGAGGTCGCCCGGGGCGAGGGTCGCGAGGCGCTCGGCGAGCTCGATGGCCCGGGGGTGGGCGTAGGTCCACAGCGGGAAGAAGTGGAGCTCGTTCATTTGGCGGGCCGCGACCTCGGCGATCTCGGACCGGCCGTAGCCGAGGGTGTTGGTGAACAGGCCCGAGAGCCCGTCGATGTACTCGGTCCCGTTGGCGTCGTAGACCCGGGTGCCCTTGCCCCGGACCATGATGGGGATCTCGTTGAGCTCGTCGTAGGCGCCCATCCGCGACATCTGCAGCCAGAGGTGGCGCCGGGCTCGTTCGGAGTAGTTATGGCTCGGATGTCTCTCGTCGGCCACGGTGATTCCGTCGGTGATGGTGTCGTTCAATGTCACTTGGTCCCCCAGGCGTAGGTCTGCTTGGCTAGTTTCAGGTATACGAAGGTCTCGACCTCGGTCACGCCCGGAATCGAGCGGATCGAGTCGTTGAGGAGGTGCACCAGGGCGTTGTCGTCCCCGGCGATCACCTCGGCGATGATGTCGAAGCTGCCGGCCGTCATCACGACGTAGTTGGCCTCCTCGATCGCCGCCACCTTGTCCGCCACCAGCCGTACGTCGCCGTGGACGCGAATACCCACCAGCGCCTCTCGGCCGTAGCCGAGCTGGAGCGGGTCGGTGATCGCGACGATCTGCATGACTCCGGTGTCGCGGAGTCGCTGCACGCGTCGGCGCACCGCGGCCTCGGAGAGACCGACCTCGGCGGCGATGGCGCCGTAGGCGCGACGGCCGTCCTCTTGCAGGAGCGTGATGATCCTGCGGTCGAGGTCGTCGAGCGCTGCCGGTACCCCGTTCGCGGGGTCTGGGGCCAGGCGTTCGACGCCCGAGCGGCCCTTTCGCGGTGCTTTGGCTGCTGGCATTGGACTTACCCCTGCGCAGCGACGAGGTCGCTACGCAACGGATAATGAAAGTATAGCAGGTCTTGACGACTGATACCGGCGTGATAATTCGATATTGCGACTGTTTTCATAATCTCGGTTTGCGTGGTCCGAGGCCATCTGGCAGAGTGACGAGTGACGCCGCGCGGGGGCGTCGCGAGCCAAGGAGACAGCATGCGTCGTCTGGAGAACTTCATCGGTGGCGAGTCGGTAGCGCCCTCCAGTGGCCAGTACGTGGAGCTGATCAGTCCGGTCACCGGCCAGCCCTTCGCCGAGACGCCCGTGTCCAACGACAAGGACGTGGACCGGGCCTTCGCGGCCGCGGCCGGCGCGTTCACGGCGTGGCGTCGCACGACGCCGTCCCAGCGCTCGTTCATGCTGCTGCAGATCGCCGACCTCATCGAGGCGCGCAAGGACGAGATCGTCGCGATCGAGGCCGAGAACACCGGCAAGATCGTGGCCGTCACGTTGGCCGAGGAGATCCCGCCCATGGTCGACCAGATCCGCTTCTTCGCGGGGGCGGCTCGACTCCTCGAGGGGCGCGGCGCGACCGAGTACATGGAGGGCATGACGAGCTACGTCCGGCGCGAGCCGGTCGGGGTGTGCGGGGCGGTGACCCCGTGGAACTACCCGATGATGATGGCGACCTGGAAGTGGGCGCCCGCGCTCGCGGCCGGCAACACCATGGTCCTCAAGCCGAGCGACACGACGCCCGCCTCGACGCTGTTCATGGCCCAGCTCATGGCCGAGGTCCTGCCGGCCGGGGTCTTCAACGTGATCTGCGGCGACCGCGACACGGGCCGGGCCCTCGTCGAGCACCCCACTCCCGCGATGGTCTCGATCACCGGGTCGGTGCGCGCGGGCAGCGAGGTGGCCGGCTCGGCCGCCAAGGGGTTGAAGCGTGTCCACCTCGAGCTCGGGGGCAAGGCCCCGGTCGTCGTCTTCGACGACGTCGACGTCGAGGCGGCGGTCGAGGCTATCGCCATCGCCGGTTACTTCAACGCCGGCCAGGACTGCACGGCCGCGACGCGGGTGCTGGCCGAGGCCGGGGTCTACAGCGACTTCGTCGACGCCCTGGCCGCCGAGGCCCGCCAGACGGTCGTCGGCGCGCCCGAGGACGAGGACGCCTTCGTCGGGCCGGTGAACAACGTCAACCAGTTCGAGCGGGTCACGGGCTTCTTGAACCGTCGCCCGCCCCACGCCACGGTCGTCACCGGCGGCGAGCGCGTGCGCGACGCCGGCTACTTCCTCGCCCCGACGGTCGTCGCCGACCTCCACCAGGACGACGAGATGATCCAGAACGAGATCTTCGGCCCGGTGATCACGGTCCAGAAGTTCACCGACGAGGCCCAGGCGGTTGAGTGGGCCAACGGCGTGGACTACGGCCTCGCGTCCTCGGTGTGGACCCGGGACCACTCGCGCGCGATGCGCATGACCCGTGACCTCGACTTCGGCTGCGTGTGGGTCAACACCCACATCCCGCTCGTGGCCGAGATGCCCCACGGCGGCTACAAGCGCTCCGGCTACGGCAAGGACCTGTCGGTGTACGGCTTCGAGGACTACACACGCATAAAGCACGTGATGCACAACATCGAGTTCTGATCCGACCTGAGTGGGTGCGGGGCACCCGGAGAGTGAGAGGTGATCGACGATGATCATCGGAGTTGTGACTGAGATCAAGACCGACGAGGGGCGTGTCGCTCTGACGCCGGCGGGGGCGAGGGAGTTGACCAGTCTCGGCCACCGGGTGCTGGTCGAGCGGGGCGCGGGCCTCGGCTCGTCGATCCCGGACGAGCAGTACGTGGCCAACGGCGCGACCCTGGTCGAGCGGGCCGACGACGTCTGGGCCGAGAGCGAGATGCTGCTCAAGGTGAAAGAGCCCGTCGCCGAGGAGTACCACCGCCTGTCGGCCCGCGAGGGCCAGGTGCTCTTCACCTACCTGCACCTGGCCGCCAGCCGTGAGTGCACCGACGCGCTCGTGAAGGCCGGCAACGTGGCCATCGCGTACGAGACGGTGCGCCTGCCGGACAACAGCCTGCCGCTGCTAGCGCCGATGAGCGAGGTCGCGGGCCGCATGGCCCCGATGATGGGGGCTCACCACCTCATGCGCCCCGGCGGCGGCCACGGGACCCTCGTCTCGGGCGTCCCGGGCGTGGCGCCGGCCAAGGTCGTAATCATCGGGGCCGGGGTGTCGGGGATGTCGGCCGCGACCGTCGCCCTCGGCCTGCACGCCGAGGTGACGGTCCTCGACAAGAACCTTGAGCGGCTGCGCCACGTGGACACCGTCTTCGATGGCCGCGTGGCGACGCTGGCGTCGTCGGTGCTCTCCATCGAGGAGTCGTGTCGCGAGGCCGACATCGTCATCGGCGCCGTTCTAGTGGTGGGTGCGCGCGCCCCCAAGCTCGTCTCGAACGACCTCGTGGCCCAGATGAAGCCCGGCTCGGTGCTCGTCGACATCGCCGTGGACCAGGGCGGCTGCTTCCAGGGGACGCGTCCGACAACGCACTCGGACCCGGTCTTCGCCGTCCACGACTCGATCTTCTACTGCGTGGCCAACATGCCCGGGGCCGTCCCGGCCACCTCTACGCGAGCCCTGTCGAACGCGACGCTGCCCTACGTCGTCGAGCTGGCCCAGCGTGGCTGGCGCGACGCCGTGGCGGCCGACGCGGCGCTCGCCGAGGGCGTGAACGTGGTGCACGGCCACGTCACCTACGGGCCGGTCGCGGAGTCCCTCGGGCTCGACTACACCCCGCTGGCCTCCGTCTAGTCGACGAGGTACGGGCAGTGGCGACAGCCACTGGCGCAGCACGCGCCGCGCGCGAGGTGGGTGGCGGCCGTGAGGACGCTGAGCCCGGTCGTGGGGTCCCGGTAGGTGGGTTGGCCGGCGCGCACGGCCGCGTCGTGCGCGGCGAGGATCGTGGCGTAGTCGGGGCGCGAGGGGTCGAGCCGCGAGCGATGCGGCACCCGTCCGCTCACGTCAGCCCCGCGGTGAGCACGATCTTGCCGAGCTTGCCGGGTCGGGCGAACGTGTCGTAGGCGCGGGCCCCGTCGCGAAGGTCGACGACCTCGGCGACCGGGACGCGCAGCCCCCCGTCGTGCCAGCGTGGCCCGAGGTCGCGCGCGACGCGACCGACCACGGCGGCCTTCTCGTCGCGCGTGCGGCTGCGCAGGGTGGATCCGGTGAGGGTGAGCCGAGCGCCCATCACGGCGAGGAGGTCGAGCTCGACTCGGGCGCCCGATCCGACCCCGACGACGACTACTCGCCCGCGGGGCCGCACCCGGCGCAGGACCGCGGGCAGCGTCGCCGCACCGACGAGCTCGAGCACGACGTCGACGGGCTCGGTCGTGGCGAGGTCGTCCGCGACGACGGTCTCGTCGGCCCCGAGCCCGCGCAGGGCCTCGTCGTGGCGCCGGTCGCGCGTGAGCGCGACGACCGTGGCGCCGAGCGCGTGACCGATCTGCACCGCCGCGCAACCCACCCCGCCGGCGGCCCCGGTGACGAGCAGCCGCTGGCCCGTGGCGAGGCCGCCCTGGGTGAGGAGGGCGTCGTGGGCGGTGCAGAAGGCCTCGGGGAAGCCCGCGGCCTCGACGAGTCCGACGCCCTCGGGCACCTCGAGAAGGTGCTCGAGCGGCACGACGCAGCGCGTGGCCTGGGCGCCGCCGCCGGTCAGTGCGGCCACCCGGCGCCCCACCCACGACCCGTCGACCCCGTCGCCCACCGCCACGACGCGCCCGGAGAGCTCGAGGCCGGGCACGTCGGCGGGCACGCCGGGCGGGGCCGGGTAGAGGCCACGACGCTGGAGGAGGTCGGCGGCGTTCAGCCCGGCCGCCGCCACGTCGACCAGCACGTCGCCCGGACCCGGGGCGGGGTCCGGGCGCTCACGCCAGGCGAGGGATCCGTCGTCGATGACGAGGGCGAACACGCGACCAGCGTAGGGGTCGGCGGTGCCCCAGCCGCTAGGGTCCGACCATGACCATTTACGACGCACCACTGCGCACCCTCTCGGGCGAGCCGGCCTCGCTCGAGCCCTACCGCGGGCGACCCGTCCTGATCGTGAACGTGGCCTCGAAGTGCGGCCTGACCCCCCAGTACGAGGGGCTCGAGCGGCTCCACGAGAACTACGCGGACCGGGGCTTCAGCGTGCTGGGCTTCCCGTGCAACCAGTTCGGCGCCCAGGAGCCGGGCACCCCGCAGGAGATTCAGACGTTCTGCTCGACCACCTACGGCGTGACCTTTCCGATGTTCGAGAAGGTCGAGGTCAACGGCGAGGGGCGCCACCCCCTCTACGACGAGCTGACGGCGGTCGCCGACGCCGAGGGCTACCAGGGCGACGTCCGCTGGAACTTCGAGAAGTTCCTCGTGTCCTCCGACGGCTCCGTCCAGCGCTTCGCCCCGCAGGTCACCCCCGAGGATCCCATCCTCGTCGCCGCCATCGAGGCAGCGCTCTCCTAGTTCGCCAGCGGTCCCTCGACTAGCGCGTGGGTGGGCGCAAACCCCCGCGCGCGCCAGAAGCGCTCGACCCGGGGGTCCACGGTGCGCCAGTTGACCTCGGCGACGGCATAGCCGGCCGAGCGGGCCCGCTCGAGGGCCGCCTCGACGAGGGCGGCCCCGAGGCCGCGCCCGCGCCGGGTCGGGTCGACCGCGACGGCGCTCAGGTGGACGGCGTTCGCTCGGCTGCCCCGGCGCGCCGGCAGCGCCATCACGACGGCCTGGGCGACGGCCCGGCCGTCGAGTTCGGCGATGAGGTAGTCGACCTCGGGGTCCTCGAGCAGCGCCCCGACTTCTCGGCGCCGCTCGTCGTCCTCGAGCGCGGGCGCGCCCGGGGGGTCGCCCCACCGGTCGAGGACGAGGGCGACCTGGAGGTCACCGGCGCCGGCCCGGCGAAGCCCGAGCCCCGGCACGGAGCCCGGGTCGTCCGAGGAGAGGGCGCGCACGCCCCGGCGGGCGCGCAGACACGCCCCGCACGCTTCCCACGCGCCTACCTCGTCCGGCTCGTCGTAGGCCCAGACCGAGAACCCGCGCGCGCCCGCGTCGCGCCACGCGGGCGCCGCGGCCTCGAGCAGGGCGGCGAGCACGGCGGGGTCGTCGAAGCTCGCCCCGTCGGGAGGGACCCAGGCCCGGCGCCGCGTCCCGTCGAGCAGCGCCGCGGTGAGGTGGCCGACGACCCGGCCGCGTGAGCGCGCCACCCACGCCGGCGCGACGCTCGCCACGGCGGCGCGCAGTGCTCCGCGGTCGAGCGCCCCCTCGAGCAGCGGGAAGCGCTGCGCCGCGGCCGCCACGCGGGTGCTGACCCGTTCGCACACCGCGTCCACGTCGCTCGGGCGAAGCGGGCGCACCCTCACGGGCTCACGGTACACCGGGGGTGTGCAAGGGTCTCGGGGTGACCCTGCGCGCGACGCTGTTCGACATGGACGGGCTCCTCATCGACTCCGAGGTGCTCTGGCACCGAGCCGAGCACGAGGTCTTCGGGCGCCTCGGGGTCGTCCTGCCGGCCGACCTGCGCACGACCAAGGGGATGTTCGTCGAGGAGGTCGTGGCGTACTGGCGCGCTCGCCAGCCCTGGAGGGGACCGAGCGACGCGGCGGTGGTGGCCGAGCTCCTCGGGCGCGTGGGTGACCTCGTCGAGGGCGAGGGTCGTCTCCTGCCGGGGGCCCTGCGGGCGCTCGACCTGGCTGCGGCGCGCGGGCCGCTCGGGCTCGCGAGCTCGACCCCGACGGCTCTCATCGAGCGCTGCCTCGACCACTTCGGGCTACGCGGTCGCTTCGCGGCGATCCACTCGGCCGAGGACGAGCCCTACGGCAAGCCCCACCCGGGCGTCTTCCTGAGCGCCGCCGCGGCCCTCGACGTTGACCCCACGGCGTGCCTGGTCGTCGAGGACTCGGCGGCCGGGGTCCTCGCCGGCAAGGCCGGGCGCATGACGGTGGTCGCGGTACCGGTGGCCGAGGATCGCGGGGCACCGGCCTTCGCCCTCGCCGACCTGGTGCTCGCGTCCCTCGACGAGCTCGAGGCGGCGTGGCTCGATGCCCGCTTCGCCTAGAGGGGCTTGGTGAAGAGAAGGGAGCTTGGGTGGCGTACGGCGCCCTCGGGGTACGCCGCGACCTCCACCCAGCTCTCGCGACGGTAGAGGGCGATGGCCTCGGGCTGGCGCGGGCCCGTCTCGAGGTAGAGACGGGCGAAGCCGGCTTGGCGGGCGTAGCCCTCGAGGTCCGTCATGAGGCGCGTCGCGACCCCGCGGCGGCGCAGGTCGGGGCGCACCCAGAGCCGCTTGACCTCGCCGAGGGCGTCGTCGGGGTGGCCGATCGAGCGCACCCCCGCCCCGCCGGCCAACGCGCCGTCGTCGCGGGCGACGACGAAGAGCCCGCGCGGCGGCTCGTACTCCTCGAGCGCCTCGCGCATCGTCGTGCGCTCGTAGCGGCGAACGAGCTCGTCGAGGGCCGCGAGGTAGAGGCTGCGCGCGCCGTAGCCGGAGATCGGCTCGACTCCGACGGTGAGGGGCACCGCGCCACCCTAGGCGTCGGGTCGTCGGGGGCCTTTCAGTACCATGGGTGAACCCCGAAGGAGTCCCATGTTCCGTCCGCTCAGTCCCGAGTTCGACTTCGTCGCCCTCGAAGAGGCCGAGCTGGCCCGCTGGAAGGCCAACCGGGTCTTCGATCGCTCGATGCGCCGGCGCGAGGGGCGCCCGTCGTGGGTCTTCTACGAGGGCCCGCCCACGGCCAACGGCAAGCCGGGCCTGCACCACGTGTGGGCTCGGGTCTACAAGGACCTCTTCTGCCGGTACCGCACTATGCGGGGCTACTACGTGGCCCGCCGGGCCGGCTGGGACACCCACGGGCTGCCCGTCGAGGTCCAGGTGGAGAAGCAGCTGGGCATTTCGGGCAAGAAGGCCATCGAGGAGGAGGTCGGGGTCGCCGAGTTCACGCGACTGTGCCGAGAGTCCGTCCTCGCCTTCGTGGGCGAGTTCGAGCGGCTCACCGAGCGCATCGGCTACTGGACCGATCTCGAGCACGCCTACTACACCTTCCACCCCGCCTACGTGGAGTCGGTCTGGTGGCACCTGAAGTACCTGTTCGACGCCGAGCTGCTCTACGAGGACCTCAAGGTGGTGCCGTACTGTCCCCGGTGCGAGACGGCCCTCTCCTCCCACGAGCTCGGACAGCCCGGCGTCTACTACGACGAGGTCGACGAGAGCTGCTACGTGCGACTTGCGATCACCGACGTGGCGGGCCGGGACGACCTCGGCGGGGCGACCCACCTCGCGGTCTGGACGACGACCCCCTGGACCCTGCTCTCGAACGTCGCGGTGGCGGTTAACCCGTCCATCGAGTACGCCGTGGTGGGGGGCACGATCGTCGCGCGCGAACTGGTCGAGGCGGTCTTCGGCGAGGGCGCGACGGCCAGCGCGACGTTCCCGGGCACCGCGCTGCTCGGCCTGCACTACGAGCGGCCCTTCGACGACGTGGCGATCCCCGCGGGCGCCGACTGCGGCGTGGTGGTCGCGGCCGACTACGTCACGACTGACGACGGCACCGGCCTCGTGCACCAGTCGCCGGCCTTTGGCGAGGTCGACCGCCAGGTCGCGCGCGAGAACGGCCTGCCCACGCTCAACCCGGTGGGCCCGACGGGCGCCTTCACCAGCGCCGTCGCCTGGCTCGAGGGCGTCGGCGTGCGCGAGGCCAATCCGACGATCAACGACGAGCTCGAGCGACGGGGACTGCTGATCCGGCGGATGGACTACGCCCACGCCCTGCCGCACTGCTGGCGCTGCGACACCGTCCTCATCTATTGGGGCAAGCCCAGCTGGTACGTCGCGACGAGCCGGCTGAAGGACCGGCTCATCGCCGAGAACGCTGCGGTCGACTGGCACCCGGGCTACATCCGCGAGGGCCGGATGGGGGAGTGGCTGGAGAACAACGTCGACTGGGCGCTCTCGCGTGACCGCTACTGGGGGACGCCTCTGCCGATCTGGCGATGTGACGCCGGGCACCTGCACTGCGTGGGCTCACGCGCCGAGCTCAGCGCACTGGCGGGCCGCGACCTGCACCACGTGGAGCCCCACCGGCCCGAGATCGACGAGGTCGTCTTCGACTGCCCGGTGTGCGGGTCGCCGGCGCGTCGTGTCGAGCCCGTCATCGACGCGTGGTTCGACTCGGGCTCCATGCCGGCCGCCCAGGTGGGCTACCCCCACGCGCCCGGTAGCACCGAGGCGTTCAGCTTCCCCGCCCAGCTCATCGCCGAGGCCATCGACCAGACGCGCGGCTGGTTCTACTCGCTGCTCGCGGTCAACACCCTCGTCTTCGGGCGCAGCCCCTACGAGCACGTGCTCTGCCTGGGTCACATCGTCGACGAGACGGGCCGCAAGATGAGCAAGTCCCTGGGCAACGTGATCGACCCGTGGGAGGTCCTCTCCACCCGGGGCGCCGACGCGCTGCGCTGGTGGATGTTCTCCCAGGGCTCGCCGTGGACCTCGACGCGCACGAGCCTGGGCGCGATCGACGGCGCCCTGAGAGAGACGCTGGCCACCCTGTGGAACACGGTGAGCTTCTTCACGACCTACGCCTCGCTCAACGGCTTCGACCCTGAGGACCCCGCCGTGGTGGGGGTGGGCGAGCGCACGGCCATCGATCGGTGGATCCTCTCGCGCGCCGAGGCCGCGACCGAGGCCGTGACGGTGGCCCTCGACGGCTACGAGCCCCTCGCCGCGGCCGATGCGCTCCGCCAGCTCGTCGACGACGTCTCGAACTGGTACGTGCGACGTAGTCGACGGCGGTTCTGGCGCACCGACCCCACCGCGCCGCGCTCGGACACCCTGGCCGCCCAGGCCACCCTGCTCGAGGTCCTGCGCCGGGTGACCCTGCTGCTCGCGCCCCTGTGCCCGTTCCTCGCCGACCGGCTCTACCACGAGCTCTTCGAGGTGGCCGACGAGGACTCGGTCCACCTGGCCGACTGGCCGACGGCGGACCCCTCGCGCCGCGACGAGTCACTGGAGGCCTCCATGGCCGTCGCGCGCCGGCTGACGTCGCTCGGGCGGGCCGCGCGAGCCGAGGCCGGCGTGCGGGTGCGCCAGCCCCTGTCGCGGGCCCTGGTCTTCCTCGCGCCGGGCACGCCCCGTCCGCCCGCGGGCATCGTGGAGGACGAGCTGAACGTCGACCGGCTCGACTTCGGCGGCGAGCTGGCCGAGGTGCTCGACTTCGCCCTCGTGCCCAACTTCCGCAGCGTCGGCCCACGCCTCGGCGAGGCCGTCAAGGAGCTGCGCGGCGCGCTGGCCGCCCTCGAGCCGGTCGCGGCCGCTGAGGCGCTCGAGTCGGGCCGGCCGGTGACGGTCACTCTCGGGGGCGAGCCGGTCGCCCTCTCGAGCGAGGACGTGGAGCTGCGGGTGAGCGGGCACGGCGGCTTCGCCGTATCACGGGACCGGGGCGAGGTCGTCGCCCTCGACCTCGCCCTCGACGCGGGCCTCGTGCGCCGAGGGTTGGCGCGCGACGTCGTGCGCCAGATCCAGGACCTGCGCAAGGCCTCGGGCCTCGAGGTCGCCGACCGCATCGTGCTGCGCGTCGCCGGACTCGACGACCTCGCCGAGGAGTTCGCCTCGATCGCCGCCGAGGTGCTCGCCCTGGAGGTGCTGACCCTCCCCGGAGAGGGGGAGGGCAGCCCGCTCGACCTCGACGACGGCCGCGACGCCCGGGCCTGGATCGCCCGGGTCTAGGCGGCGGGGGGCTCGCCGAGCTTCGCGAGCAGGCCGCGCAGCGCGGCGCGCTCGTCCCCGCTGAGCCGCGCCGTCAGCTGACGGTCGAGGAACCCGAGGTGCACGGCCAGGGCCTCGTCGAGCCGGGTGTTGCCGGCGGGGGTGATGGCGACGTAGACCGCCCGACGGTCGTTGGGGCAGTTCTGGCGGGTCACGAGTCCCGCCTCCTCGAGCCGGTCCACGAGGCGGGTCGTGCCCCCGCTCGAGTGCACGATGGCGTCAGCCATCTGGCTCATCTTGAGGCGGCCCTCCTCGGTTTGGCGCAGGCGCAGGAGGACGTCGAACCACGCGAGGGGGAGCCCGCACTCGGCCTCGAGCGCCGTGGCGAGGTCGCGCGAGAGGCGGGCGTTGGTCTCGGCCAGCAGGCCGAACAGCACGACCCGCTCGTCGCCCGAGGGACAGGCGTCGGCGTCGACGGTCACGAGGGACAGTGTAGCAGATATATCTGCACGATATGATTCTTATTGACAAGTATCTGCGTGAGCAGATATGATGGCGGGAACCGCAAGACCACCCAAGGAGACCCCATGACCACTGCCCCCTCGAGCACCGAGCTGCCGGCCGCCGGCGTGTACACGATCGACCCGGTCCACAGCACCGTCGGCTTCGTCGTGCGCCACCTCGTCGCCGCCAAGGTCCGCGGCCAGTTCAACGAGTTCAGCGGCGCCATCACCGTGGGCGAGACCCTCGAGGCCTGCAAGGCCGAGGCCACCGTCCAGGCCGCCTCGATCACGACCAACAACGAGATGCGCGACAACCACCTCAAGAGCGTGGACTTCCTCGAGATCGAGACCTACCCGACCCTGTCGTTCACCTCGACCGGGATCACGGCGAAGGGCGCCGAGCACTTCGAGCTGACCGGCGACCTCACCATCAAGGGGGTGACCAAGAGCGTCACCTTCGACCTCGAGTACCTCGGCTCGGGCCCCGGGATGGCCCCCGGCTCGACCGTGGCCGGTTTCGAGGCCCGCACCGAGGTCGACCGGCGCGACTTCGGCGTCAACTTCGAGGGCGCCCTGGAGAACGGCACGATCGTCGTGAGCAACAGGGTGACGATCGAGCTGGCCATCGAGGCCCATAAGGACTGAGCCGATTCGTCGACGCCGGGCCGGGGGAGACCCCGGCCCGGCGTCGTTACGATGTCTGGCGTGAGCGACCCCGAGACGACCCCGACCGAGCCCGCCCACGGGCACGCCGTGCGCTCGAGCCTCGGCGTGCTGGGGGCGCTGGCCACGATCTTCTCGGTGTGGTGGTTCGCGCTTCGCCCGCGGCGCCGCTCCTCCGACGAGGACGCCGGCCCCACCGCCGACTGACCCGGGCGTGGCGCCCGCCTCGCTCCGCCCGCTGCGCCACCGGAGCTTCGCCCTGGCGCTTTCCTCGTCGCTCGTCTCCTCGGTCGGCACGTGGATGCAGAGCGTGGCGCTCGGGATCTACCTCACCGAGCGCACCCACGACCCGATCTGGTTGGGGGTCCTGACGGCCGCGGCGTGGTTGCCGGCCGTCGTCAGCGCCCCGGTCGGGGGTGTGCTCGCCGACCGGTGGAGCCGCCCGCGCTGGATCCAGGCCAACAACCTCGCCCTGACGCTGGTGGCGAGCGCCCTGGCGGCGCTCGCGCTGACCCATCACCTGACCCCGCTGTGGGCCTGCGCCCTGGCGGCCCTCGACGGCCTGTGCTCGTCGGCGTCGGGGGCGGCCTGGCAGTCGCTGCTGCCCGACCTGGTCGATCCCGACGAGGTGCTCGCCGCGGTCTCGCTCTCCTCGGCCCAGTTCAACCTCGGCCGGATCGTCGGCCCGGTGGCGGCGGCCGTGGCGCTCGCGGCGGGCTCGGTCCAGGCGTGCTTCGCCGCGAACGCGGCGTCGTTCCTGGCGGTTCTGGTCGCCTTCGCTTTCGTGCGCGCGCCCGCGCGCCCCCGTCCCGAGGGCCGGATCCGGATCGTCACCGAGACCCTCCACGGCGCGCGGCGGGCCTGGTCGGTGCCGGGCTGTCGCAACCCGATCGTGGCGATCGCCGGGCTGGCGGTGCTGGCGAGCCCCTTCATCACGCTCGTGCCGGCGATGGCGATCCTGGTCCTGCACGCCGGGGCGCGCGGCACGAGCCTGCTCGTCACGGCCCAGGGCGTCGGGGCCGTGGTCGGTGCGTTCGTGCTGCCCTCGGTGGCCGTACGCACCTCGCGGGTCGCGGTCCTCGCGGGCTCGGTGGTCGTGCTCGTGTCCGTGCTCGCCCTGTACGCGCTGGCGCCCTCGCTCGGGCTCGCCGCCGGGGCGATGGTCCTGGTCGGCGCGAGCTACTTGGGGACCCTGACCGGGCTCAACGCGTCGGTCCAGATCCACGCGCCCACCGCCGAGCGCAGCCGGATCATCTCGCTCTACAACCTCTCGCTGTCGGTCTTCTTCCCGATCGGCTCGCTCGCTCAGGCGGCGCTCGCCCACCACGTCGGGGTGCGCGTGGTGACCCTTGTCGGCGCGGGCGCCGTGGCGGCGGGTCTCGCGCTGGTGCGGGTCGGGGCGCCCGGATTCTGGCGGGCGATGGGCCCGGCCGAGGCGGTGGCGACACTGGCAGACTGAGGCCGTGCCCTTTGTCGCCGTCAACCCCTACACCCAGCAGGAGATCTCCCGCTACGACGCCTTCGATGGTCCCCGCCTCGAGGCGGCCCTGGCCGCGGCCGCGGAGGGCGCGCGCGCCTGGCGGGCGATGTCGTTCGCCGAGCGGGCCGAGGTCATGAACCGCGCGGCCGAGCTGCTCGAGGCCGAGTTCCCGGCTGCGGCCGAGCTCATGACGAGCGAGATGGGCAAGACCTTCGCCGCCGCGAAGAGCGAGGCGATGAAGTGCGCCCTCACGATCCGCTACATGGCCGAGCACGTCGAGTCGATGCTCCTGCCCGAGTCGCTCGCCACCGCCGGATCGCGCAGCGGCGTGCGCTACGAGCCCCTCGGGGTGGTCTTCGCGATCATGCCCTGGAACTTCCCCCTGTGGCAGGTGGTGCGCATGGCCGCGGGCACCCTCATGGCCGGCAACGCCGTCGCCGTCAAGCACGCGCCCAATGTCCCGGGCTGCGCCCTCTACCTCCAGGACCTCTTCCGACGCGCCGGCGCCCCCCGCGGGGTGGTGACCAACCTCTTCGTCGAGCTCGACCAGGTCCCCTCGGTCATCGCCGATGACCGTGTCGCCGCGGTAACGATCACCGGGTCGGAGCGGGCCGGCCGCGCCGTCGCCCAGTTGGCCGGGGCCAGCCTCAAGAAGTGCGTCCTCGAGCTCGGGGGCTCGGACCCCTTCATCGTCACGGCCTCGGCCGACCTCGAGCCCACCGTCGCCGCGGCGGTGGGCGCGCGCATCCAGAACAACGGCCAGGCCTGCATCGCCGCCAAGCGCTTCATCGTGGTGCGCGAGCGCGCCGCGGATTTCCTCGACGCCTTCGTCGAGGCCATGGGCGCCGTCGCCCTGGGCGACCCGATGGACGCCGCGACCACCCTCGGCCCGCTCGTCTCGGGCGCCCAGCGCGACCTGCTGGCGGCCCAGGTCGCGAGCTCGCTCGAGCGCGGGGCCCGGGCGCTCGTGGGCGGGGCCGCGCCCGCCGGGCGGGGCTTCTTCTACCCGGCGACCGTGCTCGTGGACGTCCCGCCCGACGCCCGGGCCGCCACCGAAGAGCTCTTCGGCCCGGTCGCGGTGGTGCGCGTCGCCGAGGACCTGGAGGACGCGGTCGCGATCGCCAACGCGACGCCCTGGGGCCTCGGCGCCTCGGTATGGACCGCCGACCCCGACGAGATCGACCGCGCGATCGAGACCCTGGAGGTGGGGATGGTGTTCGCCAACACCGCGGTCGCCTCGATGCCCGAGTTGCCCTTCGGCGGGACGAAGCGCTCGGGCTTCGGACGCGAGCTCTCGGTGCTGGGCGCGCGCGAGTTCACCAACCCGAAGTCCTTCTACGTGGCGTGACCACCTACTACTTCGACCACGCCGCCTCGGCTCCCCGCTCCGAGGTGGTGGCCGCGGCGATGGCGCCGTGGCTCCATGGCGTCGTCGCCAACCCCTCGGGCGCCCACCGCGCCGCGCGCGCGGCCCAACGTGCCCTCGAGGACGCGCGCGAGGTCGTGGCCGCCCACCTGGGGGCCCGGCCCGGCGAGGTCACCTTCACCGCCGGGGGCACCGAGTCGTGCCAGCTGGCCGTCGCCGGGCGGGCCCTGTGGGCACGGCGTACCCGGGGCCGGGCGCGCCTGGTGGTCTCGGCCGTCGAGCACCACGCCGTGCTCGACGCCGCCGACTGGGCGGCGCACGCCGTGGCGGGGGTGAGCGTCGATCGCGCGCCGGTCGACGGCGACGGACGCGTCACGCCCGAGGGCCTCGCGGCGCTCCTCGACGAGGACGTGGCCCTCGTCTCGGTGATGACGGCCAACAACGAGACCGGCGTCCTCGAGCCGCTCGGGGCCGTGCGCGACGCCGCGGCCCGGGTGCCCGGGTGCGCGACCCATACCGACGCGGTGGCCGCCGCGCCGTGGCTGGACCTGGCCCGGGCGACCGCCGGTTTCGACCTCGTGTCGGTGTGCGCCCACAAGATCGGCGGGCCGGTCAACGCCGGGGCCCTCGTCGCGCGCGGCGGGGTCGGACTCGATCCCCTCGTGCCCGGGGGTGGCCAGGAGCGCGGCCGGCGCGGGGGCACGGTCGACGTCGCCGCGGCGGTGGGGCTCGCGGCGGCGCTCGAGGGCGTCGCGCGTGAGCGCGCGGACGCAGCCGGTCGCGTCGGGGGCTACCGGGACCGGATCGGGACCGCGCTCGGCGCCCTGCCCGGGGTGCGCGTCACCGCCGCCGAGGCGGCCCGCCTGCCCGGGACCGTCCACCTCACCGTCGAGGGCGTGGCGAGCGACGAGCTCCTGTTCCTTCTGGACCGCGGCGGGGTCTGCGCCTCGGCCGCGGCCAGCTGCTCGAGCGGGGCGAGCGGGCCGAGCCACGTGCTGGCGGCGATGGGGCTCGACGGCGCCCGCGCCCGCGGCTCCCTACGGCTGTCGATGGGGGCCGAGACGACGAGCGAGGAGGTCGACGCGGTCATCGCACTGGTCGCCGCGTCGATCGAGCGCCTGCGGGCCGTCTGAGGGCCCTGGCAGACTGGGGCCGTGCGCGTCCTGGTGGCCATGAGTGGGGGAGTGGACTCCTCGGTGGCCGCGGCCCGGCTCGTCGAGGCGGGTCACGAGGTCGTCGGAGCGACGCTCAAGCTCTGGGCCGGTGAGTCGGACTCGGGCTGCTGCTCGGTCGCCGACGCCGAGGACGCCCGCCGGGTCGCCCACCAGCTCGGGATCGACCACCACGTCTTCAACTACGCCGAGGAGTTCGCCGAGCGGGTCGTCGCCCCCTTCGTCGAGGACCACCGTCGGGGCCGGTCGCCCAACCCCTGCATCGAGTGCAACCGGCGGGTCAAGTTCGACCTCCTGGTGGAGCGGGCCCGCCGGCTCGGCTTCGACGCGCTGGCGACCGGCCACCACGCGCGCGTGACCCGCGTGGCGGGCCGGGCGCGCCTCGCGCGCGGGGCCGACGAGCGCAAGGACCAGAGCTACGTGCTCGCCTACCTGAGGGCCGGCGACCTCGAGCGGCTGGTCCTGCCGATCGGCGAGCTCACCAAGGACGTCGTGCGGGCCGAGGCGGCCCGGAGGGGCCTGCGCACCTGGGACAAGCCCGACAGCCAGGACGTGTGCTTCATCCCCGCGGCCCGCGGACGGGCCTCCTTCCTCGCCGACCGGCTTACCCTCACCCCGGCCGAGGTCGTCGACGCGCGCAGCGGCGAGGTGGTCGGCGAGGTGCCCGCGGCCGAGCTCGTGACCGTCGGCCAGCGCCGGGGGATCGCGCCCGGGCGCGGCGGCGAGCGGCGCTACGTGGCCCGGGTCGACCTCGCGGCCCGCCGAGTCGAGGTCGCCCCGCTCGAGGCGGTCCTCGTGCGCGAGGTCACCCTCGACGAGGGCTCGCTCGTCGCCTCGGGCGAGGCGGCGGTCGACGGCCGGCGGGTGCGCGCTCAGTGCAGCGCCCACGGGCGGGCGGTGCCGGCGACGCTGCGCTGGCGCGCGGGTTGGCGTGTCGTCTTCGACGAGCCGGTGCGGCCCGTGGCGGCCGGCCAGAGCGTCGTCTGGTACGCCGAGGAGAGCCCCGAGCTCGTCGAGGGTGCGGGCGTCGCGGCCGCGTCGTGAACGCCGCCGAGCGGGTCGCCCACCTGCGGGTCGAGATCGCCCGCCACAACCGCGCCTACTACATCGAGGACGCCCCCCTCATCCCCGACGCCGACTACGACGCGATGGTCCACGAGCTGCGCGCGCTCGAGGCGGCTCACCCCGAGCTGGCGAGCCCCACCTCGGTCACCGAGACGGTGGGCGCCCCGGTCACGACCACCCCCTTCGCCCCGGTGACCCACGCCGAGCCGATGCTCAGCCTGGACAACGTCTTCTCGGTCGAGGACCTGGAGGCGTGGGGTGAGCGCACCGCGCGGGCCCTCGAGACGGACCCGGGCGCGGTGCGCTTCGCGGTCGAGCCCAAGATCGACGGGCTGGCCCTGTCGATCGTCTACCTCGACGGCGCGCTGGTCCAGGCGGCCACCCGGGGCGACGGCCGGGTCGGCGAGGACGTGACGGCGAACGTGCGCACGATCCGCAACGTGCCCGCGACGATTCCCGACGCCCCCGGCCGGGTGGAGGTGCGCGGCGAGGTCTTCCTCGCCCCGGACGACTTCCTCGCGATGAACGCCCGCCAGCGCGCTCTCGGCGAGCACGAGTTCGCGAACCCCCGCAACGCCGCCGCCGGCAGCCTGCGCCAGAAGGACCCGGCGGTGACAGCGAGCCGACCCCTCTCCTTCCTCGCCTACCAGCTGGCGGGCGAGATCGAGGCGCGCTTCGCCGCCCACATGGAGACCCTGGCGCGCATGGCCGCGTGGGGGTTCCTGGTGGCCCCCGAGACCCGTCGGGTGGAGGGCGTCTCGGCCATGGTGGAGCGCTCCGACTGGTTCGAGGGGCATCGCCACGACCTCCGCTACCAGATCGACGGGATAGTGATCAAGCTCGACGACCTCGCCGAGCGCGCGCGGCTGGGCGCGACGAGCCGCGCCCCGCGCTGGGCCATCGCGCGCAAGCTCCCCCCCGAGGAGCGTACGACGCGACTGGTGGCGATCGAGGTCTCCATCGGGCGCACCGGGCGCGCCACCCCCTACGCGGTGCTCGAGCCGGTGGTCATCGCCGGCTCGACGGTAGCGCTGGCCACCCTGCACAACGAGGACCAGGTCGCCCTGAAGGACGTGCGCCCGGGCGACCTCGTCATCGTGCGCAAGGCCGGCGACGTGATCCCCGAGGTCGTCGGCCCGGTCGCCGAGCCCGGCCGGCGCCGGGCCCGCGCCTGGCGCTTCCCGACGCACTGCCCCGAGTGCGGGGCGCCGCTGGTGCGTCGCGAGGGCGAGAGCGACACCTACTGCGTCAATCGCGACTGCCCGGCCCAGCTCCTCCAGCAGATCGTCCACTTCTGCTCGCGCGAGGCCCTCGACATCGAGGGCTTCGGCGAGCAGCGCGTCGCCCAGCTCATCGAGGCGGGCCTCGTCGCCGATGTCGCCGACCTGTTCGGCCTCGACCCCGAGGCGATCGCCTCGCTGGAGGGCTTCGGCGAGCTGTCGGCCCACCAGCTCGTGGAGGCGGCGCGGTCCTCGCGCGAGGCGCCCCTCTCGCGGGTCCTCGTCGGTCTGGGGATCCGCCACGTCGGGCCGGTCGCCGCGCGCCTGCTCGCCCAGCGCTTCGGGGACGTCGGCGCGCTGGCGGCGGCCCCGCTCGAGGCGCTCGAGTCGGTCGAGGGCGTCGGCCCGGTGATCGCGGGGTCGGTCCACCTCTACTTCCGCGAGCCCGAGACCCTCGAGCGGCTGGAGCGCCTGAAGGCGGCCGGGCTCACCCTGCGCGAGGCCTCGGCCGAGGCGCGCGTGGCCGCGACGCTCGCCGGGCGGGCCGTCGTCGTGACCGGCACCCTCGAGGGCTACAGCCGCGACGCGGCCGAGGCCGCCGTGGTGGCCCGGGGGGGCACGTCACCGGGTTCGGTCTCGAAGAGGACCTACTGCGTGGTGGTGGGTGACGCTCCCGGGGCGAGCAAGGTCCGCCGAGCCGAGGAACTCGGGATACCCCGGATCGACGCCAGCCAGTTCGAGACCCTCCTCGAGACCGGCACCTGGACCACGACGCTCACCTGAGCCCTCAGTAGGGTGGGG
Organism: Actinomycetes bacterium; assembly: GCA_021779855.1. Classification (GTDB taxonomy): domain Bacteria; phylum Actinomycetota; class Acidimicrobiia; order Acidimicrobiales; family RAAP-2; genus RAAP-2. The sequence continues at coordinate 41,407 of JAJXZW010000004.1, read as the reverse complement.
CCGATGGCGCAGTTCCCCAACGGACACGTGGTCGCCGGCCGCTACCGCGTGGCCGAGCTGCTCGGGATCGGCGAGGTCGCCGAGGCGTACCGCGCCGAGGACCTCACGCTGCACCGCACGGTCGTGGTGAAGGCGCTGGCGCCCTCCCTCGCCGCCCACGAGGCGGTGCGCCGGGAGTTCCGCAACCGCATCGTGAGCGCCTCGACCCTGAGCCACCCCCACCTGCCCCGGGTCTTCGACGGGGGCCAGGAGCACGGGGCGATCTTCGTGGTGGGCGAGTACCTCACGGGCGGCTCGCTCGAGGACCGGCTGGCCCGCGGGGTGCGCCTCAGCGTCGAAGACGGCGCCCGCCTGGGCCGCGACATCGCCGGGGCCCTGGCGTACCTGGCCGAGCACGGCTTCGTGCTCGGTGACCTGTCGCCCGGCTCGCTGCTGTTCGACGGCGACGACCGGGTCCGGGTCGGCGACGTGACCCTGGCGAGGCTCGCCGACCCCTACCGCGAGCGCGTCGCGGCCGAGACGGCCCGCTACCTCTCACCCGAGCAGGTCCTCGGGGAGGCGCCCGACGACAAGAGCGACGTGTACGCCCTGGCGCTCGTGCTCTTCGAGGCGGTGACCGGCGAGCCGGCCTTCCCGGGCGTGGCGGCCGACGCGGTGGCCCAGGCCCGCCTCACCCAGCCCCTGCCGGTGCGCGTCGAGCTCGGCACGCTCGACATGATCCTGGCCCAGGCCACGGTGCCCGACCCGCTGTTGCGCCTCGACGCCGGTCAGTTCGCCCAGCGCCTCGGGGCCGTGGCCGGTGACGCCGCGCCGGCGGCCGTACCGCGGGCCGCGGCGCGGCCGCCCCTGCTCGCCCAGGTCGAGCCGAGCGCCCCGCGGCGCTCGATCGGCTTCAACGCCCCTTCGGCCAGTGAGGTGGCCACGACGCCGGTCACGAGCGGCCCCACCCTGCGGCCTCGCCGGGACCTCGGTCCGGGGCTCAGCACCGCACGCGTGGTGAGCGGGCGCACCCCCCGCTTCGGCCCGGGCCTCGAGCCGCCGCGCCCGCCCGCGCGCCCGACCCGCTGGGGACTCATCGCCGTGGCCGTCCTGCTCGTCGTCGTCGTGGTGGGCGCCGGGGCGGCGTGGAAGGCCGGGCTCTTCACCCGCTCCTACAGCGTGCCCGACCTGGTGGGCGCCTCGCTCAGCGACGCGGCCACCACCACGGCCCCCCTGCACTTCAGCGTCGACGTGACCGGGCGGACCCACTCGGCGAGCGTCGCGAGCGGCCACGTCGTCTCCCAGTCGCCCGCGGCGGGCACGACGCTCAAGTCGGGCTCGACGATCTCGGTGGTGCTCTCGGAGGGCGCGGCCCTCGTCTCGGTGCCGCGCAACGTGGTCGGACGGGGATGCGCCGGGGCGACCAACGAGCTCACGAGCCTCCACCTGCGCGCGAGCTGCCCGGCGGGCGCAGCGGTCTACTCGTCGAGCGTGGCCGCGGGCGACGTCGTCGCGGTGATCTACCGCGGTGCGCGGAACCCCCTGGCGGTGCCGGCCGGGGCTGCGGTCATCCTGGCCTTGTCCAAGGGTCCCAACCCGGCGAGCACCACCACCACGACGACCGCCCCGACGACCACCACGACGACGGCCCCGGGACGGCGGGCCGTGCCCGACGTCGTCGGCGAGAACTACGCGCAGACCTACGCCGCCTTCAAGAAGGCGGGGCTCTACTTCACGACGTCGGGCCACCTCGCCGGCACCACCAAGTGGACCCAGGTGGTCAGCGAGACGCCCGGCGCCGGGACCCTGGTGCCCTTCAAGTCGACCGTCTCGCTCGTCGTGAAGTGAGCGGCTGCGACCTCTGCGAGGCGGCGGTGGTCACCCGGCGCTACTACGAGGACGAGCGCTGCTGGATCGCCGACTGCGAGATCTGCCTCGTGCCGATGGTCGTGTGGCGCGAGCACGACCCGGAGCCGCCGGCCGAGGTGCGCAGGGCCCTGCACGAGGCCCTGGCCCGGGTGGCCGAGGCGGAGTTCGAGGGCGGGCCGTGGCGCATCGACGACCACATGCGCAACATCCCCGATCACTATCACGCCCACGCCCGGCCGCCCTCGTTCTGGCGCCGGTAGCGGGCCTCGGTACACTCGGCTCTGAGCCAAGGAGAACGCATGGGAGCCCTCGACGGACGCGTCGCGATCATTACCGGAGCCGGCCGGGGCATCGGCCGTGAGCACGCCCTGCTCTTCGCCGCCGAGGGCGCGAAGGTCGTCGTGAACGACCTCGGCGCGGGCCTCGACGGCTCGGGCGGTGCGGCGAGCGCCGCCGAGGAGGTGGTGGCCGAGATCCGCGCGATGGGCGCCGAGGCGATCGCCAACCACGACGACGTCGCGACGTGGGCCGGCGGCGAGGCGCTGGTCGGCGCCGCGGTCGAGGCCTTCGGTGACCTGCACGTGCTGGTGAACAACGCCGGCATCCTGCGCGACCGGGTGCTCGTCAACCTCTCGGAGGACGACTGGGACGCGGTCGTACGGGTCCACCTGAAGGGCCACTTCGTCCCCCTGCGCTTCGCCGCGACCTACTGGCGCGAGCGGGCCAAGGCCGGCCACCCGGTCGAGGCCGCGGTGGTGAACACCTCGTCGACCTCGGGCCTCTTGGGCAACGTCGGCCAGTCCAACTACGGCGCGGCCAAGGCCGGGATCGCCGCGCTCACCGTCATCGCCGCCGAGGAGCTCGGCCGCTACGGCGTGCGCGTGAACGCGATCGCCCCGGCCGCGCGCACCCGGATGACCGAGTCGACCCCGGGGCTGTCGGACTACGTCGTCAAGCCCGAGGACCCGTCCACCTTCGACGTCTGGGACCCGGCCAACGTCTCGCCGCTCGTGGCGGCGCTCTCGACGCGCGAGTGCCCGATCACCGGCCACGTCTACTTCGTCCAGGGCGGCACGGTCCGGCTCTTCCAGAACTGGACGATGACCGAGACCCTGGAGAAGGGGGACCGATGGAGGGTGGCCGAGCTGGCCGCTCGGCTGGGCGAACTCGGTTAGCCCGGGCGCGCCGGGCGCGCCGCGACGACCCCGACGCCCTCCTCGACCCGAGCGACGACCCCGGCGCGGCGGCCCTCGGTGCCCTGGGCACCGAGGCCGGGAGCGACCTCAACTGGTGGGCCCTGCTCCACCGCCGCGTCCAGGCGCGCGCGGGGGCCTCCACCCGCCACGCCTGGTGGGTCCTGTGGGCCCTTCTCGCCGGGCTCTTCGCCCTCAACTTCACCTTCACCGTCTTCATCGTCGCCCTGCCCACGGTGGCCCACCAGCTGCGCACCTCGGTGGGGACGCTCACCTGGACGATGGTCGGGCCCTTGCTCGCCTACGGCCTGGCGGCCCCCCTCCTGGGCAAGGTGGGCGATGTCTTCGGACACCGGCGCCTCTACCTGGTGGGGCTGGCCGGGGCGCTGGTCGCGGCGGCCCTCACCGCGCTCAGCCACGACGTCGCCACGCTCATCACCGCGCGCACCCTCGACGGGGTCCAGGGCGCCGCCACCGGCACCGCCTCGGGGGCGCTCGTGAACGCCGCCTTCTCGCGCGAGGAGCGGGTGAAGGCGCTGGGCTGGTGGAGCCTGGTCGGGGCGGGGGGCCCGGTGATCGGGGTGTCGCTCGGCTCGCCGATCATCCAGGCCTTCGGCTGGCGCACGCTCTTCTGGTTCCAGCTCGCCCTCATCGCCGTCGCCCTGGCCGTGGTCTCGCTGCTGCTGCCGGCCGCGGCGCTCGGCGCCTCCGCGGAGGCGGCGCGGCGGGTGGCGGCCCGCGCCGAGCTGCGCGCCCTCGACTGGGTGGGCTCGCTCGCCCTCTCCCTCGCGGTGACCCTCGTGATGCTCGGCCTCTCGATCGGTCCTACGGTCGGCTGGCGCGACCCCTTCACCCTCGGTGCCTTCGTGGTGGGCGCGGCCGGGGTCGCGCTGTACGTGGTGCGACTGCGCACGGCGTCACGCCCGCTCATCCCCGCCTACTACTTCACCCGGCGCAACTTCCTCGGACCCCTGGTGCTGCGCGCGGCGTCCAACTTCGCCTACTTCGGCGGCTTCTTCCTCTTCCCGCTCATGATGGAAGAGGCCTACCGCTACAGCGTGACCGGGGCCGGCGGGCTCGCCATCGCCCGGCCCCTGGTCTTCGCGGTCAGCTCGCCGGTCGCCGGCTACGTGGCCTACCGGATCGGCGAGCGCACGAGCGCGGTCGCCGGGGCGGCGTCGCTCGTCGCCTCGATGGCGCTGTTCGCGACGCTCGGGGCGACGTCGAGCCCCTGGGTCATCGGACTCGCCCTCGCGCTATCGGGGCTCGCCATGGGCGTGGCGATGCCCGCCTCCAGCTCGGTCATGGCGAGTGAGGTCGACGTCCACGAGTTCGGGGTCATGTCGGCCGCCCAGCTGCTCGCCATGCAAGTCGGCGAGGTCGCCGGGATCGAGGTCCTCGCGACCCTCCAGCAGGGTCTCGCGCGCGCCCACCGTCTCGGGGTCCACGCGGGGACCGCGGCGTGGCTGGCCACGTTCCGCACGCCCTTCCTCGTGGGGGGCGTCGTCGCCCTCGTGGGGCTCGGCGCGGCGCTCGCGGTGCGCAGCGTCGAGCGCCACCCCCTCGGGTGGAGTGAGGCCTAGCCGGTAGTGTGGACGCGATGTCGGCCGAGGTCCTCCCTGGTTGCGAGCCCTTCTCCCACGAGGGCTCGGCGGACGGCGTGCTCGTGCTGCACGGCTTCACCGGCAACCCGACCTCGATGCGACCGCTGGCCGAGGCGGCCGCCCGGGCCGGCTACAGCGTCGAGCTGCCCCGTCTGCCCGGCCACGGCACGAGCGTCGAGGACATGGTCGCGACCCGCTTCGAGGACTGGCTCGGCGAGGCGGACGCCGCCTACGGGCGCCTCCTCGCCCGGGGCGGGCGCGTCGCGGTGGTGGGCCTGTCGATGGGGGGCACCCTCGCCGTGCGCCTGGCCGAGACCCGCCCGGTCGCCGGGGCCGCCCTGATCAACCCGCTCGTGAAGGCCCAGCCCGAGATGCTCGAGGGGATCGGCCAGCTCCTGGAGGCCGGCCTCTCGACCGTCGAGGCCATCGGTTCGGACATCAAGCGCGAGGGGATGCGCGAGCTGAGCTACGACGCCACCCCGCTCGCGAGCGCCCACAGCCTCTTCGGCGCGCTCGCCGAGGTCGAGGCCGACCTGGCGCGCGTCGCCTGCCCGGTGCTCCTGCTCTCGAGCCGCGAGGACCACGTCGTCCCGACCGAGAACGGTGACCTGCTCGCCGCGCGGGTGACCGGCCCCCTGGAGCGGGTCTGGCTCGAGGACTCCTTCCACGTGGCGACCCTGGACAACGATCGCGACCGGGTCGAGGCGGCGGTCGTGGGCTTCCTCGCCCGGGTCCTCGCCTGATGGCGCGGCTCTCGCGCGAGGAGGTGGCCAAGGTCGCCCGGCTCGCGCGCATCGCCCTCGACGAGGTCGAGCTCGAGCGCTTCACCGACCAGCTGGCCCAGGTGCTCGAGCACGTGGCCGACCTCGAGGCGCTCGACCTGGCGGACGTGGCGCCGACGGCCCACCCCCACGGGCTCGCGAACGTCGTGCGCGACGACGAGGTGCGCGCGAGCCTGGACCGGGCCGAGGTGCTGGCCCAGGCGCCCGACGTCGCCGAGGACCGCTTCGCCGTGCCGCGGATCATCGGCGAGGCGCCGTGAACGCCCTCGAGGTCGCCGCCTCGGTGCGCGCCGGCGCGACGAGCGCCGTCGAGGTCGTCGCCGAGAGCCTCGAGCGGGTCGCCGCGCGCAACGAGGAGCTCAACGTCTTCATCCACCTCGACGCCGAGGGGGCCCTCGCCGCGGCCGCGCGCGTCGACGAGCGCGTCGCGGCCGGCGAGGCGCTGCCCCTCGCCGGGGTGCCGGTGGCCCTGAAGGACAACCTCTGCGTGCGCGGCCAGCCGACCACGGCCGGCTCGCGCATCCTCGCCGGGTGGCGCCCCCCCTACGACGCCACGGTCGTCGAGCGCCTCGCCGCCGCCGGGGCCGTCGCCCTCGGCAAGGCCAACATGGACGAGTTCGCGATGGGCTCCTCGACCGAGACCTCGGCCTACGGGCCGACGCGCAACCCGCTCGACCCCACCCGGGTGCCGGGCGGCTCCTCGGGCGGCTCGGCGGCGGCGGTGGCCGCGGGCATGGTGCCGGTCGCGCTCGGCTCGGACACCGGCGGCTCCATCCGCCAGCCGGCCGCGCTCTGCGGGCTGGTCGGGGTCAAGCCGACCTACGGGCTCGTCTCGCGCTACGGGTTGATCGCCTTCGCGAGCTCGCTCGACCAGATCGGCCCCTTCGCCGCCACCGTCGCCGAGGCGGCCCTCGTGCTGGAGGTGATCGCCGGCCACGACCCCCTCGACACGACCTCGCTGCCCGAGGCCGCGCCCGAGCTCTCGAGCCACCTCGACGACGGGGTGGCCGGGCGGCGCGTCGGGCTCTGCCGCGAGCTCGTCGAGGGTGCCGACCCCGAGGTCGTGGCGTCGGTGCACCGGGCGGCCGAGGTCCTCGCCGGCGCCGGCGCCACCGTCGAGGAGGTCTCGATCCCCGAGCTCAGGCTCGGCCTGTCGGCCTACTACCTCATCGCCCCGGCCGAGGCCTCGAGCAACCTCGCGCGCTACGACGGGGTGCGCTACGGGCTGCGCGTCGACGGTCCCGACGTCGAGGCGATGAACGTGGCCACGCGCACCGTCGGCTTCGGCGACGAGGTGAAGCGGCGCGTGATGCTGGGCACCTACGCCCTCTCGGCCGGCTACTACGACGCCTACTACGGCCAGGCCCTCAAGGTGCGCACGCGCATGATCGAGGCCTTCGCGCGCGCCTACGCGCGCGTCGACACCCTGCTCGGGGCGACGGCGCCCTCGGTCGCCTTCGCGCTCGGGGCGAAGACCCAGGACCCGCTCGCCATGTACCTCTCGGACGTCTTCACGATCCCGACCAACCTCGCGGGCGAGGCCGCGGTGAGTGTGCCCTTCGGCGCCGGCGAGGCCGGCCTGCCGATCGGGGTCCAGCTGCTCGGCCCGGCCCGCAGCGAGGCCCGACTCCTCGGCGCGGCCCGGGTGCTCGAAGCCGGGGAGGGGCGATGAGCCTGCCCGAGGGCTGGGAGATGGTCGTGGGCCTCGAGGTCCACACCGAGCTGCTCACGCGCACCAAGCTCTTCTGCGGCTGCGCCAACGCCTTCGGCGCGGAGCCCAACACCCAGACCTGCCCGGTCTGCCTGGGCCTGCCGGGCTCGCTGCCGGTGCTGAACCGCCGGGCGGTCGATCTCGCCATGGCCATCGGCCTCGCCCTGCACGCGACGGTCTCGCCCTCGACGTTCCACCGCAAGAACTACTTCTACCCCGACATGCCCAAGGACTTTCAGATCAGCCAGTACGACCGGCCGATCAACGCGGGCGGCTACCTCGACCTGCCCGACGGCTCGCGCGTCGGCATCGAGCGGGCCCACCTCGAAGAGGACACCGGCAAGTCGACCCACCTCGGGGGCAGCGGGCGCATCCACGGCGCCGAGCGCTCCCTCGTCGACTACAACCGCTCCGGGGTGCCGCTCGTGGAGATCGTCTCGGCCCCCGACATCCGCTCGGCGGCCCAGGCCCGCGCCTACGCCGCGGAGCTGCGCGGGATCCTGATCGCCGCCGGCGCCTCGGACGGGCGCATGGAGGAGGGCTCGATGCGCATCGACGCCAACGTCTCGGTCCACCGGGTCGGCGAGCCCTTCGGGACGCGCTGCGAGATGAAGAACCTCAACTCGCTGCGCAGCCTCCAGCGCGCCATCGACTACGAGGCCGAGCGCCAGTACGCGCTCGTGGCCTCGGGCGGGGTGGTGCGCCAGGAGACCCGCCACTGGGACGAGGACCGTGGGGTCACCGCGACCATGCGCTCGAAGGAGGAGGCCGACGACTACCGGTACTTCCAAGAGCCCGACCTGGTCGACCTCGCCCCCGAGGCGGCCTGGGTCGAGGCGGTGCGCGCCGGGCTCGGCCCGATGCCGGCCGAGCGGCGGGCCCGCCTCACGGCGCTGCTCACCGAGCCGACCGACGCCCAGCTCGACGCCGTGGGGACCGTCGTCGACCTCGGGATCGACGGGTTCGTCGAGGCCGCCGTCGCCGCGGGCGTCGAGGTGGACCGGGCGATCGCCCGGGCGGCCAACGAGCTCGCGGGCGACCCCCACGAGCGCCCCGGGCTCACCGGGGAGGGCTTCGCCGAGACCCTGCGGCTCGAGCAGGCGGGCGACCTCTCGGCGACCCAGGCGAAGACGGTGCTCTCGACCCTCGCCCTGGCCGGCGGGGACCCGGCCGCGGTCGCGCGCGAGCTCGGCTTCGAACGCATGGCCGCCGACGAGCTCGAGGGGCTGCTCGAGCGCCTCGTCGCCGAGCACCCCGACGAGTGGCGCCGCTACGACGAGGGCGACGACAAGCTGGCCCAGTTCTTCACCGGCCAGGTCATGCGCGCCACGCGCGGCCAGGCCGACGGCAAGGTCGTCCTCGACCTCCTGAGGGCCCGGCGGGGCCGGTAGCGCCCGCCCGGCGCCGGGGGGACCGCGAGGGTTCTCTAGTATCGGGCGATGGATCGCCACCCCACGCCGCGCAGCACCGCCGTCACGCTCGGAGCGGAGAGGGCGCCCGCGCGCGCCATGCTGCGCGCGATGGGCCTCGGCGACGCGGACATGGCCAGGGCCCAGATCGGCGTCGCCTCGAGCTGGAACGAGGTGACCCCGTGCAACCTCCCGCTCGACCGGCTGGCCGACCGGGTGAAGGAGGCCGTGCGCGAGGGCGGGGCGGTGCCCTTCGAGTTCGTCACCATCGCGGTCTCCGACGGGATCTCCATGGGCCACGAGGGGATGCACGCCTCGCTGGTCTCGCGCGAGGTGATCGCCGACTCGGTCGAGACGGTCATGCACGCCGAGCGCTTCGACGCGATGGTCACCCTCGCCGGCTGCGACAAGAGCCTGCCCGGCATGCTGATGGCCGCGGCGCGCCTCGACCTGCCGGCCGTCTTCCTCTACGGCGGCACCATCCTGCCCGGGCACCTCGACGACCGGGCCCTCGACATCACCTCGGTCTTCGAGGCCGTGGGCGCCCACGCCGTCGGCCAGATGAGCGACGAGGAGCTCAGGGCCATCGAGTGCGCCGCCTGTCCGGGCGAGGGGAGCTGCGCGGGCATGTTCACCGCCAACACCATGGCGAGCGTCGGCGAGGCGCTCGGGATGTCGCTGCTCGGCAGCGCGTCGGTGCCCTCGGTCGACCCGCGTCGCGACGCCTACGCCGCCGCCTCGGGCCGGGCCGTCCTGGGGCTGCTCGACGCCGGGATCACGGCCCGGCGGATCCTCACCCGCGCGGCCTTCGAGAACGCCATCGCCGTGGTGATGGCCCTCGGCGGCTCGACCAACGCGGTGCTGCACCTGCTCGCCATCGCCCACGAGGCGCGCGTCGAGCTCTCCCTGGACGACTTCAACACGGTCGCGGCGCGCGTGCCCCACATCGCCGACACCAAGCCCCACGGCCGCTACCACATGAGCGACCTCGACGCCGTCGGCGGGGTGCCGGTCGTGCTCGCGCACCTGGCCGAGCGCGGCCTGCTCCACGGCGAGGTGATGACCGTCGCCGGCGTGACCATGGCCGAGGCCCTCGCCGACTACCAGGCCCGCCGCCCCGACGGGGCCGTCGTCCACGACCTCGACCACCCCATCCACGTCCAGGGCGGTATCGCCGTGCTCTCGGGCTCGCTCGCGCCCAGGGGCGCGGTCGTGAAGGTGGCCGGCATCGACCAGCTGCGCTTCGAGGGGCGGGCCCGGGTCTTCGACGGCGAGGTCGCGGCCATGGAGGCGATCCTCGCCGGCTCGATCGAGCCGGGCACGGTCCTCGTCATCCGCTACGAGGGTCCCAAGGGCGGGCCGGGGATGCGCGAGATGCTCGCGATCACCGGGGCCCTGAAGGGTGCGGGCCGGGGCGGCGACTGCGCCCTGGTGACCGACGGTCGCTTCAGCGGGGGCACCCACGGCTTCTGCGTGGGCCACGTCGCGCCCGAGGCCGTCGACGGCGGCCCGATCGCCCTCGTCGAGGACGGGGACCGGATCGTCATCGACGTCGAGCGCCTCAGCATCGACCTCGAGGTGGACGCGGCCGAGCTCGCGGCGCGCGGCGCGCGCGTCGTGGCACCCGCCCCGCGCTACACCACCGGCGTGCTCGAGAAGTTCGCGCGCCTGGCCCAGGGGGCTGAGAAGGGCGCGGTGACCAGCCGGTAGGGGTTGTGCCGGTGCGGGCGAGCCCCTAGACTCGCGCTCGTGACGAACCGCCGACTGCCCCTGGTAGTAGGAGAGCGGCGCCTCTAGTCACGTCCCGACGTCGTACCAGAGGCCTCCCGCAGCGGGAGGCCTTTTTTCTTATCCCGACCACCGAAGGAGCCCCGTGGAGATCACCGGAGCCCAGGCCCTCATCAAGAGTCTCGAGCGCGAGGGCGTCGAGGTCGTCTTCGGCCTGCCCGGCGGGGCGATCCTGCCGGTCTACGACCCCATCCTCGACTCGCCGATCCGCCACATCCTCGTGCGCCACGAGCAGGGCGCCGGCCACATGGCCGAGGGCTACGCGCTCGCGACCGGCCGGCCGGGGGTCGCGATGGTCACGAGCGGACCCGGCGCGACCAACATCGTCACCCCCATCGCCAACGCCCACATGGACTCGACGCCCCTCGTGGTGGTGACCGGCCAGGTGGCGCGCGCCGCCATCGGCACCGACGCCTTCCAGGAGTGCGACATCACCGGGATCACGATGGGGATAACCAAGCACAACTTCCTCGTCAGCTCGGCGAGCGAGATCCCCCGGGCGATCGCCGCGGCCTTCCACATCGCCACGACCGGCCGGCCCGGACCGGTGCTCGTCGACCTGCCCAAGGACGTCGCCCAGTCGACGATGGAGTGGTGGTACCCCGCGGGCGTCGAGGAGCTCGACCTGCCCGGCTACCGGCCCCTGGCCGGGCTCGACGAGGCCGAGCTCGAGAGGGCCGCCGCCCTGCTCGCCGCCTCGGAGCGGCCGGTGCTCTACGTGGGCGGCGGCGTGCTGAAGGCCCGGGCCCACGAGCAGCTGCGCGCCTTCGCCGAGCGCACCCGCATCCCGGTCGTCACGACCCTCATGGCCCGCGGCGCCTTCCCCGACAGCCACGAGCTGGCCCTGGGCATGCCCGGCATGCACGGCACCTACGCCGCGGTCACGGCGCTGCAGCGCGCCGACCTCCTGCTCGCGGTGGGCACCCGCTTCGACGACCGCGTGACCGGGCGGGTCTCGGCCTTCGCGCCCAGTGCGAAGGTCATCCACGTCGACATCGACGCCGCCGAGATCAACAAGATTCGCCGGGTCGAGGTGGCCCTGCGCGCCGACGCGGCCGGCGCCCTCGGCGCGCTCGAGGAGATGGGTGCCACGCCGGCGAACCTCGACGTGTGGTGGAAGGAGATCCGCACCTGGCAGGAGAGCTACCCGCTCACCTACGACCCGCCGGCCGAGGCCGGGCCGCTGCGCCCCCAGCAGGTGATCGAGACGATCCAGGCGGCCTCGCCCGAGGGCACCGTGGTCGCGGCCGGGGTGGGCCAGCACCAGATGTGGGCCAGCCAGTTCTGGCGCTTCGAGGAGCCCGGCACCTGGGTCAACTCCGGGGGAGCGGGCACCATGGGCTTCGGCGTGCCCGCCGCGATCGGGGCGAAGGTCGGTCGCCCGGAGCGCACCGTCTGGTGCATCGACGGAGACGGCTGCTTCCAGATGACGGCCCAGGAGCTCACGACGGCGCGCGCCGAGGGGATCCCGATCAAGGTGGCCATCCTCAACAACGCCTACCTCGGCATGGTCCGCCAGTGGCAGGAGATGTTCTACGAGGAGCGCTACAGCGAGGTCTACCTCAACGCCGACCTGCCCGACTACGTGAAGTGGGCCGAGGCGATGGGCTGCGTGGGCCTGCGCGCGCGCACGCCCGCCGAGATGCGCGCCGTCGTCGAGGAGGCCAACGCCATCAACGACGTGCCGGTCGTGGTGGACTTCCGCACCGACACCTCCGAGAAGGTCTTCCCGATGGTCGCGGCCGGGGCGAGCAACGACGACATCATGGTCCACCCCTCCCAGAGGGGGCGCGCGTGAGCCCGGAACCCTTCCTCGGCGACGCCCAGCACTCACCGGTGCGCCACCACATCCTCTCGGTGCTGGTCGAGAACAAGGCCGGCGTGCTGGCCCGCGTGGCCGGGCTCTTCGCCCGCCGGGGGTTCAACATCTACTCCCTGGCGGTGGCCCCGGCCGAGTCCCACGAGCGCTTCAGCCGGATCACGATCGTCGTCGACGCCGAGACGGCCCCGCTCGAGCAGGTCTTCGGGCAGCTCCACAAGCTCGTGAACGTCGTCGAGATCAGCGACATCGCCCCTGACGACGCCGTCGAGCGCGAGCTGCTGCTCGCGACGATTCCCACCGACGTCGAGAACCGGACCTCGCTGCTCGACGTGATCGGGGCGGCCAACGCCTCGATCGTCGACGTCGACGCCCACCACGTGACGGTGATGCTCGCCGCGACCCCCGCGGGCTGTGACGCCCTGGAGCGGGCCCTCGAGGTCCACCCTGGGGTGGAGCTCCACCGGACCGGCCGCGTGGCCGTCCCTAGACTGGGGGTTCCCACCCACGAGCCGATGAGGAGCCGATGACCACCCTGTACTACGAGAAGGACGCCCAGCCCGATCTCTTGAAGTCGAAGAAGATCGCCGTGCTGGGCTACGGCTCCCAGGGCCACGCCCACGCGCTCAACCTCCACGACAGCGGATTCGACGTGCGCGTCGGGCTGCGCGCCGACTCCTCGTCGGTCCACAAGGCCGAGGAGGCCGGTCTGCGCGTGCGCACTATTCCCGAGGCCTCGGCCGAGGCCGACGTGATCATGGTGCTCGTGCCCGACACCGAGCAGGCGCGGATCTACGCCGAGGAGATCGCGCCGAACCTCGCCGACGGCAAGCTGCTCCTGTTCGCCCACGGCTTCAACATCCGCTTCAACCAGATCGACCCGCCCGCCGGCGTCGACGTGGCGATGATCGCCCCCAAGGGCCCCGGCCACCTGGTGCGCCGGACCTACGTCGAGGGCGCCGGGGTACCGGCCCTCATCGCGGTCCACCAGGACGCCACCGGCCAGGCCCACGCGCTGGCCCTCGCCTACGCCTGGGGGATCGGGGCGACCCGGGCCGGCGTGCTCGAGACGACCTTCGCCGAGGAGACCGAGACCGACCTGTTCGGCGAGCAGGTGGTCCTCTGCGGCGGGGTGACGGCCCTGGTGCGTGCGGGCTACGAGACCCTCGTCGAGGCGGGCTACCAGCCCGAGAGCGCCTACTTCGAGTGCCTCCACGAGCTCAAGCTCATCGTCGACCTGATGTACGAAGAGGGGATCACCGGCATGCGGTTCTCGGTGTCGGACACCGCTGAGTACGGGGACCTCACGCGGGGCCCGCGGGTCATCACCGACCAGGTCAAGGCCGAGATGCGCAACATCCTCACCGAGATCCAGGACGGCACGTTTGCCGCGGAGTGGATTGAGGAGAACGCCGTGGGCCGGCCCCGGTACCGCGAGCTGCGCGAGTCGGGCAAGCGCCACCCGATCGAGACGATCGGCAGGGAGCTGCGCGGGATGATGCCGTTCGTCTCGTCGGGCCACCAGCGGGTGGCCGACGTCTCGGGCGGCGACACCGACTGACGTGACCCGACCGGTCATCGTCGGCTCCGAGCGCAGCGAGGCGGGCCTGCCGGCCGCGGCCGCGATGCTCGCGGCCGGCGCGAGCGCGCTCGACGCGGTCGAAGAGGCGCTGCGACGCTGCGAGGACAACCTCGAGGACCACTACGTGGGCACGGGCGGGCTGCCCAACGCCCGCGGCGAGGTGGAGCTCGACGCGTCGCTCATGGTCGGCTCGACGAGGGCCGTCGGGGCGGTCGCGGCCCTGCGGGGCTACCCCCACCCGGTCTCGGTGGCCCGGCGGGTCCTCGAGGCGCTGCCCCAGCACTGCCTGCTCGTGGGCGAGGGGGCCGCCCTCTTCGCGGCCGAGCAGGGCTTCGAGCCCGCCGAGCTCCTCACCGACGAGGCGCGGCGCCTCTTCCTGGAGGCCCTTGCGCCCTCCGACGAGGCGGTCGAGGGCGAGGGCGGCCCCGCGCTCGAGGGCGACGCGCTGTACCGGGCCCGGGCGATGGATCTGGTGGCCCGGCTCCGGCCCCACGACGGGCCCTGGGGGACGATCAACGTGCTCGCCCTCGACGAGAGCGGTGAGCTGGTCTCGGGCGTGTCGACGAGTGGCTACCCGTGGAAGTACCCGGGGCGGGTGGGGGACTCGCCGGTGCCCGGCGCCGGCTTCTACTGCGATCAGCGCTACGGCGCGGCCGCCTGCACCGGGCGCGGCGAGCTGGCCCTTCGCACCGGGGGCGCCCGGCTCGTGGTGGAGCGTCTATCCCGGGGCGAAGAGCCGGCGGCGGCCTGCCGGGCGCTGCTCGCCGAGGCGGCGGGCGTGCCCGACGACTTCCGCGCCGAGCTGCGCGTTCTCTGTCTCACCCCCGACGGCCGTCACGCGGGCGCGGCGAGCCGGCCCGGCTCCACCTACAACGTCGTCGAGGGCGCCGGGGCGCTCACTCGCGTGGCCCGGGCGCGGGCCTAGAGGTTGCCGACGACCCAGTTGATGCTGGCGCACAGGGCGGCGACGTCCTCGGGGTCGATCGCCGGGAACATCGCGACGCGCAGCTGGTTGCGCCCCAGCTTGCGGTAGGGCTCGGTGTCGAGCACGCCGTTACTGCGCAGGACCTTCGCGACCGTCGCGGCGTCGACCTCGTCGACGAAGTCGATCGTCGCGACGACGCTCGAGCGCTGGGCCGGCTCGGCGACGAAGGGTCGGGCGAACGGCGACGCCTCGGCCCAGGTGTAGAGGATCTCGGCCGAGCGGGCCGAGCGGCCGGCCGCGAAGGCGAGGCCGCCGTTCTCGTTCATCCAGGTCACCTGGCTCGCGAGCAGGTGGATCGTGGCGAGCGCCGGCGTGTTGTAGGTCTGGTTGAGCCGGGAGTTGTCGAGGGCCACCTTCAAGTCGAAGAAGGCCGGCGTCCAGCGGCCCGAGGCGGCGAGCGACTCGATCCGGGCGACGGCCGCCGGCGAGCAGAGTGCGAGCCACAGGCCGCCGTCGGCGGCGAAGGACTTCTGGGGGGCGAAGTAGTAGCAGTCGAACGCGGCCGGGTCGACCATCACCCCGCCCGCGGCCGAGGTCGCGTCGACCGCGACGAGGCCCTCGGCCCCGGCGGGCCGGCGGACCTCCATCATCACCCCGGTCGAGGTCTCGTTGTGGGTCAGCGCGTACAGGTCGACGCCGTCCTCGGCGACCGGGCGCGGGTGGGTCCCGGGCTCGCTCGCGATCACCGACGGCGCCGCGAGGTGCGGCGCCGCCTTGACGGCCGTGGCGAACTTCGAGGAGAACTCCCCGAAGGAGAGGTGCTGGCTCTTGCGCTCGATGAGATGGAACGTCGCGGCGTCCCAGAAGCACGTCGTACCGCCGTTGCCGAGCAGCACCTCGTAGCCCTCGGGCAGGGCGAAGAGCGCGGCCAGGCCCTCGCGCACCTCGCCGACCTTGGCCCGTACGGTGCTCTGGCGGTGCGAGGTGCCGAGGAAGGTCGGCGCGTCGTGGGCGAGCGCCTCGACCTGGGCCGCGCGGACCTTGGAGGGGCCCGAGCCGAAGCGGCCGTCGCGCGGCAGGAGGTCGGAGGGGATAACGAGGGCGTCGGGGGAACTCATAGACTCATTCTTATCGGCACGACGTGGGAGCGACGCAGTGGCCAGAGTGAGTGACCTCCTCGCGGGGCTCGCGCCGAGCGCGACGCTCGCCGTCGACGCCAAGGCCAAGGCCCTCCAGGCGGCCGGTGAGCCGGTCATCGGCTACGGCGCGGGCGAGCCCGACTTCCCGACCCCCGCGGCCATCGTCGAGGCGGCCGCGGCCGCCTGCGCGGACCCGGCGATGCACAAGTACACGCCCACGGCCGGGCTGCCCGCGCTGCGCGAGGCCATCGTCGCGAAGACCCGGCGCGACAGCGGCTACGAGGTCGCCCCCTCCCAGGTGCTCGTCACCAACGGGGGCAAGCACGCGGTGGCGACGACGTTCATGAGCCTGCTGAACCCCGGGGACGAGGTCCTCATCCCCGCTCCCTACTGGACGACCTACCCCGAGGCCGTCTACCTCACGGGCGCCGTGCCGGTGCCGGTCGTGACCGACGAGCGGCGCGGCTACCGGGTGAGCGTCGAGGACCTCGAGCGCCACCGCACCCCGCGCACCAAGCTGCTCGTCTTCGTCTCGCCCTCCAACCCGACCGGCGCCGTGGTGACCCCGGAGGACGTCGCGGCCATCGGCCGCTGGGCGGCCGAGCACGACGTGTGGGTGATGTGCGACGAGATCTACGAGCACCTCGTCTACGGCGACGCCCGGCACGTCTCGATGCCGGTCGTCGCCCCCGAGATCGCCGACCGGTGCGTCGTCGTGAACGGGGTCGCGAAGACCTACGCCATGACCGGCTGGCGGGTGGGCTGGATGGTCGCCCCGCCGGACGTCGCGGCCGCCGCCGTCACCTACCAGAGCCAGACGACCTCGAACATCTCCAACGTCTCCCAGCGCGCGGCCCTGGCCGCCCTCACGGGCGACCTCTCGGCCGTCGCCGAGATGCGCGCGGCCTTCGACCGGCGGCGCCGGACCATGGTCGCGATGCTCAACGCCATCGACGGGGTCGCCTGCCCCGAGCCCGAGGGGGCCTTCTACTGCTTCCCCAACGTCACCGGGCTGCTCGGTCGGAGCCTCAAGGGCCACGTCGCGACGACGTCGGCCGAGCTCGCCGACGTCCTGCTCGAGACGATCAAGGTCGCGGTGGTGCCGGGCGAGGCCTTCGGGGCCCCGGGGTACTTCCGGTTGAGCTACGCGCTCGGCGACGTCGACCTCGAAGAGGGACTCCGCCGTTGGAGCGAACTGGTCGCGGCTGGCTGAACCGCCGCGCGCCCTAGTCTGGGTGCTCCGACGGAAAGGTTGAGCGTGGCCCGAGTTCTAGTGACCGAACCCATCGCCGAGTCCGGCCTGGCCAAGTTGCGCGAGGCCGGCCACGAGGTCGACGTCCGCCTCGGTCTCACCCCGGCCGAGCTCGCCGAGGCGGTCGTCGGGGCGCACGCGCTCATCATCCGCTCGGCCACCACGGTCGACGCCGCCACCCTCGAGGCGGCGACGGACCTGGTCGTGGTGGGCCGGGCCGGCATCGGGCTCGACAACGTCGACGTCACCCGGGCCACCGAGCTCGGGGTGATGGTGGTGAACGCGCCGGTCTCGAACATCCTCTCGGCCGCCGAGCAGACGATGGCCCTCCTGCTCGCCCAGGCCCGCAACATCCCCCAGGCCCACGCCGCCCTCACCGGGGGCAAGTGGGAGCGCTCGAAGTGGGAGGGTGTGGAGCTGCACGGCAAGACGCTCGGCATCGTGGGGCTCGGCAAGATCGGGGCCCTCGTCGCCCAGCGCGCCCTGGCCTTCGGGATGCGCCTGGTCGCCTACGACCCCTTCATCACCGAGGAGCGGGCCCGCCACATGGGCGTCGAGCTGGTGGACTTCGACGACCTGCTCGCCCAGAGCGACTTCATCACCATCCACCTGCCCAAGAACCAGGAGACCGTCGGGCTCTTCAACGCGGCGAGCCTCGCCAAGACCAAGCCGGGCGTTCGCATCGTGAACGTCGCCCGGGGCGGCCTGGTCGACGAGGCCGACCTGGCCGAGGCGATTCGCTCGGGTCACGTCCAGGGCGCGGCCCTCGACGTGTTCGCGAAGGAGCCGACCACCGAGTCGCCCCTCTTCGACCTGCCCTCGGTCGTCGTCGTGCCCCACTTGGGGGCCTCCACGGTCGAGGCCCAGGACAAGGCCGGGGTCACCATCGCCGAGCAGGTGGAGCTCGCCCTCGCGGGCGATTTCGTGCCCTTCGCCGTCAACGTGTCGGCCGGCGAGGTGTCCAACTCGGTGCGCCCGTTCATGGGCCTCGCCGAGCTGCTCGGGCGCTTCATCGGCGGCCTGCTCGACGGCCAGCCGGCCGACCTCGAGGTCGTCTACCACGGCGAGCTCGCCGGGTCCGGCACCAAGATCCTCACCCTCTGCGCGCTCAAGGGCCTGCTGTCGGCGACCGGTCAGGAGGGGGTCTCGTTCGTGAACGCCCCCCAGCTCGCCGCCGACCAGGATCTCGCCTTCTCCGAGCGGTCGAGCCGTGACGCGCCCGAGTACGTGAGCCTGATAACGGTGCGCTCCGACGGCCACGCCGTCTCGGGGACCCTGATGACGATCGGGACCCGGGTCGAGACGCGCATCGTCGCCGTCGACGGCCACGCCGTCGAGATCGAGCCCCGGGCCTCGATGCTCGTCGTGCACAACGACGACCGCCCGGGGATGATCGGCCTCGTGGGCACGGCCCTCGGCGCCGCCGGTATCTCCATCGAGTCGATGGCGGTGGGTCCCGACCCCCGTGACCACTCGGCCCTGATGGTCCTATCGACCGTCGAGCCCACGCCCCCAGGGGTGATCGCGGCGCTGCGGGCGACGGCGGGCATCCAGGACATCCACCTCATCGCCCTGCGCTAGGGCCCGCGCGCCCGCGAGTGCCGTACGGGGCGTGGGAGCGCTCGGACGCACCGTCGCCCAGTTTGCGGGCCGAGGGCTACCACCGCGGGGGGTGTCGGCTCGGGGCGCCCGGGCGAGGTCGTGAGCGGCGACCCCGTCGGCCGCTGGCGCGAGGTCTACGCGCCGTCGCTCGCCTCCTCAGGTGGCGGGCTTGGCGATGCGCCCCGCCTCGGGCTGAGTCGATCCCACCCGCGCGCCGGGCGATCGCCGTTATCGTTCCGGCCGACTCCCCCCACTCGCGGTGTCCCACTCACCCGGTCAAGACGAGGGTGGCCTCCGGCGCCAGCCGGCACCTTGGCCGATGGCTCGGTCCGCTCGACCCCGTGGGGGGTCAGCACCTACCTCGCCTCAGCGCCCACCGGGAGATTGTCCGCCCGACAGGCTCCGTTGGATCTCCGTCGACGGGTGACTCAAGGGCTCGGGTTACGGCAGCTGCTGGGCCGCGGTTGTCTACGCGGTCATGAGCGAGACGAGGTCGACCCGCTCCATCACCTCGGGGGTGAGAAGGGGCACCACCTCGAGTGCGGCCATGTTCTGGCGCACCTGGTCGACTCGCGAGGCGCCGGTGATGACCGTCGAGACGTGCGGGTTCTTCGCGCACCAGGCGAGCGCGAACTGGGCGAGCGGCACGTCGAGCTCGTCGGCGATCTTCTTGAGCTCGCGCACCTGGGCCTGACGGGTCTCGTCGGTGACGTGCTGGCGGATCCACTCGTAGCCCGGGAGCGCCGCCCGCGACCCCTCGGGGACGCCGTCGAGGTACTTACCGGTGAGCGCTCCGCTCGCGAGCGGGGACCAGATCGTGGTGCCCAGACCGATGTCCTCGTAGAGGCGGGCGTACTCCCTCTCCACGCGGTCGCGGTGGAGGATGTTGTACTCGGGCTGCTCCATGAGGGGCTTGTGCAGGTGGTGGCGCTCGGCGATCTCGTAGGCGGCGCGGATCTCGTCGGCCGACCACTCCGAGGTGCCCCAGTAGAGGGCCTGGCCCCGGTCGATGATGTCGCTCATCGCCCAGACCGTCTCCTCGATCGGGGTGTGCCGGTCGGGTCGGTGGCAGAAGAGCAGGTCGACGAAGTCGAGCCCGAGGCGCTCGAGCGACCCGTCGATCGCCTGGAGGAGGTACTTGCGATTGAGAGTGTTGCGCATGTTGGGGATCTCGTGCAGGCCCCAGAACAGCTTGGTGGAGATGACGTACTCGTGGCGGGCCCAGCCGAGCTCGCGGATCGCCGCGCCCATCACCCGTTCGGACTCGCCCTCGGCGTAGGCCTCGGCGTTGTCGAAGAAGTTGACCCCGGCGTCCTTCGCGACGGCCATGCACTCGACGGCCTGGGCGGTGGACTTGATCTGGTCGGAGTTGGCGAAGGTCACCCACGACCCGAACGACAGCACGCTGACCTTCAGGCCGGAACGGCCCAGGCGACGGTACTCCATCTCTTCCTCCAGTGGTGTGGGGCCGGGCTAGGCGGCGGGGTTCTCAGGGACGTCCGGCCACTCGTCGGTGGCGACGTCGGTGGAGCCGTTGGTGCGTCGCAGCATCACGACCGCCCCGGCCACCGCGGCCACGAGGGCCGCGAGCAGGGCCAACTTCAAAAGGGTCTTCACGAGGCTCATGGGCCAACCCTAGTGGGCGCGCCCGCGCCGTCGGCCCGTGGACGTCGGTACCGGGGGTGGGCTAAACTGGCTCGGTGATCGGACGCTGCGAGTTCCTGCTGTAACCGGGCGAGCTCGGCTCGCCCTGCCCCCGCCGCGGCGGGGGTTTTTTCGTATGCGGCCACCGGTGGAAGGAGACGAGATGCGCGAGAGCTCCCAGCGACCGAGCCCCATGGCGTACCAGAGGTACCGCCCGTTCGTCCCGGTCGACCTGCCCGAGCGCACGTGGCCCGACCGCCGCCTGACCCGCGCCCCGCGCTGGTGCTCGGTCGACCTGCGCGACGGCAACCAGGCCCTGATCGACCCGATGGACCCCGAGCGCAAGTGGGTCATGTTCGACCAGCTGGTCGCCATGGGCTTCAAGGAGATCGAGGTCGGCTTCCCGGCCGCCTCCCAGCCCGACTTCGACTTCGTGCGCCACATCATCGAGGACGACCTTGTCCCCGAGGACGTGACGATCCAGGTCCTGACCCAGTGCCGCGAGGACCTGATCCGGCGGACCTACGAGTCCCTGGCGGGGGCCCGGCGGGCGATCGTCCACTTCTACAACTCGACCTCGACGCTCCAGCGCCGGGTCGTCTTCGGCCTGGAGCGCGACGGCATCACCCGGATCGCGACCGACGCGGCGGCCTTGTGCCGGTCGCTCGAGTCGTCCTCGCCCTCGACCGAGTTCTTCTACGAGTACTCGCCCGAGAGCTTCACCGGCACCGAGCTCGACTACGCGCTCGAGGTCTGCGAGGCCGTCAAGGCCGTGCTCGAGCCCACACCCGAGCGGCCGATGATCATGAACCTGCCCGCCACGGTCGAGATGTACACGCCGAACCTCTACGCCGACGCCATCGAGTGGTTCTCGCGCCACGTGAGCGACCGTGAGAGCGTCCTGATCTCGCTGCACCCCCACAACGACCGCGGGACGGCCGTCGCGGCCGCCGAGCTGGGTGTGCTCGCCGGCGCCGACCGCGTCGAGGGCACCCTCTTCGGCAACGGGGAGCGCACCGGCAACGTCGACGTGGTGAACCTGGCGCTCAACCTCTTCGCCCAGGGCGTCGACCCCGAGCTCGACGTGCGCGACATCGACAAGGCCCGCCACGTCGCCGAGTACGCCAACCGCCTCCCGGTCCACGTGCGCCACCCCTACGTCGGCGAGCTCGTCTACACGGCCTTCTCCGGCTCCCACCAGGACGCCATCAAGAAGGGCATGACGGCCATCGGCGACACCTACGACGTCTGGGAGGTGCCCTACCTCCCGGTCGACCCCAAGCACCTGGGTCGCACCTACGAGGCCATCATCCGGGTCAACTCCCAGTCGGGCAAGGGCGGGGTCGCCTACGTGCTGAACGCCGAGCACGGCCTCGACCTGCCCCGGGCCCTGCAGGTCGAGTTCGCCCAGCGCGTCCAGGAGCTCACCGAGTCCTCGGGCACCGAGGCCACCCCGGCCGAGATCTGGGACGTCTTCAGCTCGACCTACCTCGCCAAGAGCGCTCCGCTGCGTCTGCTCTCGAGCGAGGTCTCGACCGACGCGCGCCGCACGCTCGTCGTGGCCCAGCTCCTCGTCGACGGCGAGCACGTGACCGTCAAGGGCGAGGGCAACGGCCCCATCGACGCCCTGATGGCCGGCCTGGCCGACGAGGTCGGCGTGCGCTTCTCCGTGCGGGACTACCAGGAGCACGCCCTCACGGCGGGCGCGGGTGCCTCGGCCGTCGCCTACGTCGAGGCCGAGGGCGAGGACGGCACGACGTGGTGGGGTGTCGGGATGAGCTCGTCGATCCTCGACGCCTCGCTCGAGGCGGTGGTCTCGGCGGCCAATCGCCGTCGCTAGCGCGCCGCGAGGCGCGCGACGGGCGTCTCGCCGGTGTGGCGGGCCTCGTAGGCGGTGATCTCGGCCTCGTGGCGCAGGCTGAGCCCGATGTCGTCCCAGCCCTGCAGGAGCCGCTCGCGGGTCATCGGGTCGAGGTCGAAGGCGTGGTGCCATCCGGCGCCGGGGACCTCGACGACCAGCCGCTCGACGTCGATCACGACGTGGCGGGCCGGCTCGTCCGCGACCAGGGCCACCAGCTCGGCGAGGGCCGCGGGCTCGAGGCGCACGATCACCAGTCCCTGCTTGCCGGCGTTGTTGGCGAAGATGTCCCCGAAGCTCGAGGCCACCACGGCCTCGAAGCCGTAGTCGAGGAGGGCCCAGACGGCGTGCTCGCGTGAGGAGCCGGTGCCGAAGCGCTCGGCGCCGAGCAGGATGGTGGCACCCGCGTGCTCGGGCCGGTTGAGCACGAAGTCGGGGTCGTCGCGCCACTCGCTGAAGAGACCGCGGCCGAACCCGGTGCGCTCGACGCGCTTGAGCCACTCGCTGGGGATGATCTGGTCGGTGTCGACGTCGCTTCGCCCGAGCGGGACGGCCCGCCCCTCGACGACGCGCACCGGCCTCACGGGGCCACCTCGGCGGGGGCGGCGAAGCGCCCGGCGATGGCCGTGGCGGCCGCGACGGCGGGTGAGACCAGGTGCGTGCGCCCACCCCGGCCCTGGCGCCCCTCGAAGTTGCGGTTCGAGGTCGACGCGCAGCGCTGGCCGGGCCTCAACTGGTCGGGGTTCATGCCCAGGCACATCGAGCACCCGGGCTCGCGCCACTCGAAGCCGGCGGCCGCGAAGACCCGGTCGAGGCCCTCGGCCTCGGCCGCGGCCTTCACCCGGTGCGAGCCGGGCACGACGAGGGCCCGCACCCCCGCCGCGACCGAGCGCCCCCGGGCGACCGCCGCGGCGGCGCGCAGGTCCTCGAGGCGCGAGTTGGTGCACGAGCCGATGAACACGACGTCCACGCCCACCTCGCGCAGCGGGGTGCCCGGGGTGAGGTCCATGTAGGCGAGGGCGCGCTCGATCGCGTCGCGCTCCTCGGGCGAGTGGGCGTCCTCGGGCGAGGGCACCACGCCGTCGAGGGGGACGACCTGGGCGGGGTTCGTGCCCCAGGTCACCCGGGGCGAGAGGGCGGCCGCGTCGATGACGACCTCGACGTCGAAGTCGGCGTCCTCGTCTGAGACGTAGGTCCGCCACCGGGTGGCCGCCTCGTCGAAGGCCGCGCCCGCGGGCACGCCGGGCCGGCCGCGCAGGTACTCGATCGTCGTCTCGTCCACGGCGATGAGCCCGGCCCGGGCCCCGGCCTCGATCGACATGTTGCAGACGGTCATGCGCCCCTCCATCGAGAGGGCACGGATCGCCTCGCCGCGGTACTCGATGACGTGGCCCGCCCCGCCGCCGGTGCCCAGGCGTCCGATGATCGCGAGCACCAGGTCCTTCGCGCTCACTCCGGGGGCGAGGCGGCCCTCGACGGTGACGGCCATCGTGCGGGCGCGCTGTTGGGGGAGGGTCTGGGTCGCCAGGACGTGCTCGACCTCGCTCGTGCCGATGCCGAAGGCCAGCGCCCCGAGGGCGCCGTGGGTCGAGGTGTGCGAGTCGCCGCACACGATCGTCATCCCCGGCTGGGAGGCGCCGAGCTCGGGGCCGATCACGTGGACGATGCCCTGGTTGGCGTCGCCTCGCGGGAAGAGGGTCACGCCGAACTCCGCGCAGTTCTCCTCGAGCACCTCGAGCTGGCGGCGCGAGACCGGGTCGGCGACCGGGACCGAGGGGGGGTCGGTGGGGACGTTGTGGTCGGCCGTGGCGAGGGTCCGGTCGGGTCGGCGCACCCGTCGCCCGTTGAGGCGCAGCCCGTCGAAGGCCTGGGGACTCGTCACCTCGTGGACCAGGTGGAGGTCGACGTAGAGGAGGGTCGGCTCGCCCGGCGGTGTCGCGACGACGTGCTCGTCGAAGAGCTTGTCGTAGAGGGTGCGGCCGGCCACCTAGCGGATCCCGGCTATGCGGACGCGCAGCGTGCCCGAGGGCGCCTCGTACTCGACGGTGTCGCCCACGCCGTGGCCGAGCAGGGCCTCGCCGAGGGGGGAGGAGGGCGAGGCCACGGCCACGCCCTCGGTGCGCTCCTCGATCGAGCCGATGAAGAACTCCTGGGCGTCGTCGTCGGTGTCGCCGTCGTAGACGACCGACACGACGGAGGCGTGCTGGACGACCCCGGCGTTCTCGTCGCGCTCGACGATCTCGTGGTTGCGGATCACCTGGTCGATCTGGCGGATGCGGGCCTCCATCTTGCCCTGCTCGTCCTTGGCGGCGTGGTAGTCGCCGTTCTCCGACAGGTCTCCGAGGGCGCGAGCCGCCTCGATGACCCGAGCGATCTCGGTGCGCCCGACGGTCGTGAGGTCCTGGTACTCGGCCTTTAGCTTCTCGAGGGTCTCTCGGGTTATGCGGTGAACGGAGTCGGACATGGCTACCTCGACTGATGGATAGGCCATTCTACCGGCGGGTCCCCCGACCCGGCCGGGTTTGCCCCGGTCAGCGGGCTCGACCAGAATGGACCGATGGCCGACACCCCCCGCCCGAGACCCCATCGCGTCGCCGTCATCGGCGGCGACGGCATCGGCCCGGAGGTGACCGCGGCCGCCCTCGAGGTCGTGCGGGGGACCGGGGTGGCGCTCGAGACGACCGATTTCGACCTGGGGGCCGCCCGGTACCTGCGCGACGGCATGGTGCTCGACGACGCGACGCTCGACGAGCTGCGCGGGTTCGACGCGATCCTGCTCGGCGCGGTGGGCCCGGCGATCGGCGACGCGCGGGTGCCCCCGGGGATCCTCGAGCGGGGCCTCCTGCTGCGCCTGCGCTTCGAGCTCGACCTCTACGTCAACTACCGGCCCTTCTACGGGGTCGCGGGCTCGTTGGCCGCGGGGTGCCGCTTCGCCATCGTGCGCGAGAACACCGAGGGCCCCTACGCCGGCGAGGGGGGACGTCTGCGCGCGGGCACGCCCCACGAGGTCGCGACCCAAGGCTCGGTCAACACCCGCTTCGGCGTCGAGCGCTGCGTGCGCTACGCCTTCGGGCGCGCGGCCCGCCTGGAGTCGCCCCACCTGACCCTGGTGCACAAGACCAACGTCCTCACCTTCGCCGGCGACCTCTGGCAGCGCGTGGTGAACGAGGTCGCCTCGGACCACCCGGGGGTCACCGTCGACTACCAGCACGTCGACGCGGCCTGCATCTACCTGGTGGAGGACCCGGCGCGCTACGGGGTCATCGTGACCGACAACCTCTTCGGCGACATCCTCTCGGACCTCGCGGGGGCCGTGTCGGGCGGGATCGGCTTCGCCGCGAGCGCCAACCTGAACCCGGCGCGCACCGGGCCCTCGCTCTTCGAGCCGGTGCACGGCGCGGCCCACGACATCGCCGGGACCGGGCGGGCCAACCCGCTGGCGGCCGTGTCCTCGGCCGCGTTGATGCTCGAGCACCTGGGCGAGGAGGCGGCCGCGCGGCGGGTCGCCGCGGCGGTGGCAGACTTTGACGGCGACCCCTCGTCCCTCGGGACGGCCGGGGTCACGGCGCGGCTCCTAGAGAGGGTGTGATGGCGATACCGGAGACCTCGAAGATCTGGATGGACGGCAAGCTCGTCGACTGGCGCGACGCCACGACCCACGTGCTCACCCACACCCTCCACTACGGCACGGGCGCCTTCGAGGGCATCCGAGCGTACCCGACGCCTCGCGGGCCGGCGGTCTTCCGCCTGCGCGACCACATGGTGCGCCTGCTGCGCAGCTGCAAGATCCTGATGATCGACGTGCCCTACTCCCTCGACGAGCTCTGTGACGCCGCCAAGGAGATCGTGCGGGTGAACGAGCTGACCGAGGGGTGCTACATCCGGCCCCTCGTCTACCTCGGCTACGGCGAGATGGGGGTCAACCCCCTCCCCGCGCCGGTCAACGTCGCGATCGCCGCGTGGCCGTGGGGGGCGTACCTCGGTGACGAGGGCGTGGCCCAGGGCGTGCGGATGAAGGTCTCCTCGTGGGTGCGCCACCACCCCAACGCCATGCCCACGGCCTCCAAGACCATCGGGGGCTACGTCAACTCCTCGCTGGCCAAGGCCGAGGCCATCAAGGCCGGCTACGACGAGGCGATCATGCTGGGCCCCGACGGGCGCATCAGCGAGTGCACGGGGGAGAACCTCTTCATCGTGCGGGACGGCCAGCTCCTGACGCCCCCGCCGAGCGAGGCCGGGGCGCTGCGGGGGATCACCCAGGCGAGCGTGGCGCGCCTCGCGGCCGACCTCGGCCACGACGTGAGCTACGAGACGCTGCGTCGCGACGACCTCTACCTCTGCGACGAGGCCTTCCTCACCGGCACCGCCGCCGAGGTGGTGCCGATCCGCTCGGTCGACGACCGCGTCGTCGGCGACCGTACGCCCGGGCCCCTCACGCGCCGGATCCAGGACCTCTACCACCGGGTCGTGCGCGGCGAGGAGCCCGCCTACGAGGAGTGGCTCGACCGGGTCTAGCCCGCGCCAGGGGTAACCTCGGGGGCGTGGCTCAGCCTTCCTTCGCCCCCGTCCCCGAGGCCGGTGGGGTCCGGCCCATCATGACGACCCAGCCTCCCGAGGTCGGCCGGGAGAAGAACCCCGGCCTGTTGCGCCACGTGCCGCGCGTGCCGGGTCGCTACGGCAACCCGGCGCCCAACGAGGGCTTCGCCCTGACCCTGGCGGCCCGGGCGGTCGAGGAGCTCGAGGTGGAGCACGCCCACGACCGCGAGGAGGTCGCCCTCGCCGTCGGCCTGGTCGCGGCGAAGCGGGCGAGCCTGATCGGGCGGGGCCCCACCCGGGGCGACGTCGAGCGCGCGATGGCGCTGCTCGGGGTGGCCTCACCGGTCACCGGTGAGGCCGCGCGCCGCTTCCGCGGCCTCAGCCACAGCTACGCGGCCCAGCGCGACCTCGTCGATTCGGTCGCCGACGCCGACCTGCTCGCGCCGGTAGAGAGGGGTGCGAAGTGAGCTTCACGCTGACCGATGAGCAGCGGGCCTTCCGCGACGTGATGCGCTCGTTCGTCGACGAGCGCATCGCGCCCAACGCCGCCCGTTACGACCGCGACCAGGCCTTCCCCCAGGAGAGCTTCGACGCGTGCCGCGAGATGGAGCTGCCGGCTCTATGGGTCCCCGAGGCCTACGGCGGGGCCGGGGCGGACATGGTCACCCAGGCGATCATGGCCGAGGAGATCGCGCGGGGCTGCGCGTCGACCTCGGTGACGATGCTGATCTCCAAGCTGGGCATGCTGCCGATCATGAACTTCGCCTCCGAGGAGGTGAAGCGCGCCTACCTGCCCCGCATCGCCACCGGCGAGATCCAGGCCTCCTACTGCCTCTCGGAGGCCGACGCCGGCAGCGACGTGGCGGCGATGCGCGCCCGCGCGGTGCGCGACGGGGACGACTACGTCCTCACGGGAGCCAAGTACTGGATCACCAACGCGGGGGTCTCGGAGACCTACACGGTCTTCGCCAAGACCGACCCCGAGGCGGGACACCGGGGGATCACCTGCTTCCTCGTCGAGAAGGGGTGGGGGGTGCAGTTCCCCAAGCACGAGGACAAGCTCGGGCTGCGCGGCTCGCCCACCGGCGAGGTCGTCTTCGACGGCGTGCGCGTGCCGGCCAGCCACCGCGTCGGCGCCGAGGGCGAGGGCTTCAAGATCGCGATGCACACCCTCGACCGGTCCCGCCCGACGATCGGCGCCCAGGCCGTGGGGATCGCCCAGGGGGCGATCGACTACGCCGCGCAGTACATGAAGGGGCGCTCGGCCTTCGGCTCGCCGATCAGCGAGTTCCAGGGGCTGCGCTTCATACTCGCCGACATGGCCATTCGCACCGAGGCGGCCCGGGCCCTGGTGTACCGGGCCTGCGCGACGATCGACGACGGCGACCCCGACGGCGACCTCAGCTACCTCGGGGCCGCCGCGAAGTCCTACGCGGCCGACACCGCCATGAGCGTCACGACCGACGCCGTGCAGCTCCTCGGGGGCTACGGCTACACCAAGGAGTTCCCGGTCGAGCGGTTCATGCGCGACGCGAAGATCACCCAGATCTACGAGGGCACCAACCAGATCCAGCGCGTGGTCGTGGCGAGGCACCTGCTCAGCTAGGGTTTCCGTCCGGACGGGCGGGCCAGTTTGGGGCCGATTCGGGCCCTCCATCCCTACTTCATCCCTACAGCCCCCTTTCGAGCGACCGTTGGGGGCCGTGGCCACCATCCGCGAGCGCCGACCGGGGGTCTTCGAGGTCCGCGCCTTCATCGGACGCGACGAGCGGGGCCGGCCGGTCCAGGTGAGCAAGACGGTGCGCGGCACGAAGAGCGACGCGAAGCGCGCGGCCGCCGAGATGGTGCTATCGGCCCCGAGGTCGGCGTCCAGTCGCGTCAAGGTCGCCGACCTGCTCGACCTCTGGGTCGACCAGAACCGGCCCTCCTGGGCGCCCTCGTCGCTCGCCGACAACCGGAGCCGGGTGCGCTCGATCAAGGCCGACCCGATCGCCGAGGTCCCTTTGGCGCGCCTCAGCGCCGCCGACGTCGACCGCTGGCACGCCCGTCAGCGCTCGAGGGGAACGGGCGAGGAGAGCCTGCGCAACCAGCACGGGGCCCTGCGCGCGGCCGTCACCCTCGCCGTCAGGTGGGGGTGGGTGAGCGCGAACGTCGTCGCCGTCGCGCGCCTGGCCCGGCGAAAGAGCTCACCACGCGGGACGCTCGGCGCCGACGAGGTCCGCCGGGTGCTCGTCGCGGCGTCGGAGCTCGTGGCCCGGGGCGCCGTCGAGCCCCAGGCGGCCCTGGCGCTTCGTCTCGCGGCCGTCACCGGAGCGCGCCGCTCCGAGCTCGCCGCGCTGCGCTGGGAGGACCTCAAGGGCCGTCAAATCACGATCGACTCGAGCATCGCCATCCTCCGAGACCCTGGGGCCGGCGCGAAGCCGGTCCTGCGGGACGATCTCACGAAGACCGCCAACCACCGCACGGTGACCCTGGACGCGGCGACGGCCGTGGCCCTCGCGGCCCTGCGTGCCGCGTACGAGGACCTCGGACCCTGGGTCCTCAGCGTGGGGGAGCGGCCCGTCAACCCCGAGCGGGTGACGGCGTGGTGGCGTCGCGCGAGGGACACCGCTGGCGTGGATCGCCGGTGGCGTCTGCACGACCTTCGCCACTGGTCCGCGACGACCTCGATCGCACAGGGCCACGACATCCGCACGGTCGCCAACCGCCTGGGTCACGCGAACCCGTCGATGACGCTGCGCACCTACGCCCACGCGGTCGAGTCACGCGACGCCCCGGTGGCCGAGTCGCTCGGGGCGGCACTCGACCTCAAGTGACAGAGGCAGTCTCGCTCACCCGACTCGGGCGAGAGGATGCGTCCCAGCGCCGTGGCCGGGATCAGGACGCGACGGCCGAGGCGTAGCGAGGGCAGGTCGCCCCGCGCGACCAGGTCGTAGGCGTGGCTCCGCGAGATTCCGAGCACCTGCGCCGCCTCCGTCACTGACAAGACTGCCCGGCGGGCTCCCCTAGCGTTTGGCGACCACTGCACCTGGGTCTCGCAGTCGAGACTCAGTTCGGCTGCTCCGGCCCCTGCAGACCTCGGGCTCGTGAAGTCGATAGGCAGTCCCATGGTGCTCCTTCGCAATGGAGCGAAAAATTCGCCCTCTACTTATGGAGCCCACGATTTGGGGCCGAATCGAACAGGAATGTGCGACGTTCATCCAGAATTGTTCTTGAGACCGCTTCTTTTCAACGAATCTGATGACTACGACTTGGCCCGACGGGCCGTCTCGGCGCTACGCGCCGGCCGGCCCCGGGCAACGGGACCGAGCCCGGCGAGCACGTCCGAGGGGTGGATCTGTTGAACCTTTCTTTACGTCATCAAGGAGATCCGCCGGCGCACCGACGTGGTCGGGATCTTCCCTAACCGTCAGGCGGTCATCCGTCTCGTCGGGGCGCTGCTGGCTGAGCAGAACGACGAGTGGGCCATCTCGAGGCGTTACGTGCGCATCGAGTCACTCAGTCAGCCGACGATCAATGAACCATCACTCGAGGATCCAAGGCCGGCGATCATCGCCGCACGCGAGGAGGTTGCCATCGATCTCACCGCGGCATAGAGTTCACGACGAAGAGGTTGGCGCGGCGAACGTCACGACACGCGAACTCTTACACCACTCGTCGGGACTTAACCCTGAAGAACTCCATCGGCGGACAAAGTGCCTTGAAGCGACTGGCTTCACGGGCACATTGGACGCGTGCATCACAACATCTCACTCTCGGACATGACGACGGCGTGAGGCACCCGGAGGGGCCCCTCGACTTCGTCCGGTGCCTCTCCCCGGGGCGGTACACCAGCGAAGGGAGGGAAGAAACTCTAAGCGTCATCACATCGATTGACTTGAGCTACCACGCAGATCGGCGGTTTGTCGGCTCGTTCGAGGTGAGGAGCGTCGACGAGGGTACCAAAGCCCACTCAAGTTTGTAGAGCAGTTCCAGCAGCTCGGATCCACCCCAATAGTTAGGCTCACCCGGTGCGTTCTACGAACTGGTTTCGCCCTCTAGGGGAACGAAACTTCCGACTCTTCTTTCTTGGGCAAACGGCGTCGCAGATTGGAACGGGGATGGCGCCGGTCGCCATTGCCTTCGCGGTCTTGGCCCACGGAACGGCGAGCGACGTCGGTTATGTGCTCGCGGCAGGAACGATCCCTCTCCTGATTCTCGTCCTCGTTGGTGGGGTCGTAGGCGATCGAATGAGTAGGCGCCGCTTGATGCTCCTGGCGGACTCCTTGCGAACCCTTGCCGAAATGGGACTGGGTATCTGGGTCCTCCTTGGACCCCCTCCCCTGTGGGGATTCCTGGCGCTCGCCGCCGTGATGGGTATCGGCGAAGCATTCTTTAATCCAGCCATGACGGGCATCGTGCCGCAACTGCTCGAGCCCGAGATGCTACAGCAAGGCAACGCGCTTAACGGAATGTCGAATTCGAGCGGCGCCGTGATTGGCCCGGCCATCGCGGGAGTCATCGTTGCCGTCGTCAGCCCCGGATGGGCCATCATTGCCGACGCTGCGACCTATTTCGTCAGCGTGATGTCGCTGGCACTCATTCGCATTGACTGGAATCCCAGCGAGCACTCCGACGCGTTTGTTGAGTTGCTCCGAGAAGGCTGGCGCGAATTCTGGTCCCGCACGTGGCTGTGGGTCATCGTGATTCAGTCCGCGCTGGTCAATGCCCTCTTCGCCTCGCTGTTTGTTCTCGGACCCGTCGTCGCCAAGGAGTCACTCGGGGGAGCGACGTCGTGGGGGGCGATCCTTGCAGCGGAGGGCGTGGGCGCGCTTCTAGGGGGGATCGTGATGCTACGAGTGCATCCTCGTCGCCCCCTGTTTGTTGCGACTCTGTCGTCGCTGATTTATCCAGTGCCGCTGTTCTTCATCGCAGCTCGATCCTCCGTGGTCGTCATCGCTCTGAGCGGATTCGTAGTCGGCGTGTTCATCGCGGTATTCAATGTGCAGTGGACGACGACACTGCAGCGCGAGATACCTGAAGACGTCCTGTCGCGCGTGAGTGCATACGACTGGATCGGATCGCTTGCGGTTCTGCCACTGGGGATGGCCTTCGCGGGCCCCGTGGCCTCGAGCATCGGTATCTCAACGACGCTGGTTGGATGCGGTGTCCTCATCTTCGTCTTGACCCTTCTAACGCTGCTCGTGCCATCAGTCGTACAGCTTGTTCCTCCGCCTGCACAGCATGGCTGATGGGGTTCTGACTAGCCCCGCGCAGCTCTTCGCAGCACGTTGCCCAGGTATTGCCCGGATCCCCCTTTGACGCGAGTACAAACTACGAGTCAACCAGATCGACCTGGATCGGGACACGGCCTCAAGGAATCCTTGGTCACTTCACACCGGTCACACCCCTAAGCGGCCCACTAACAACGTGACAAGCGTGGAACGCCTACCCCTTCCCTAGCGGGTCGGGGGCCCTTGGGCATGTAGTGGCGCAGCAGTCCGTTCGTGTTCTCATTCGATCCGCGCTGCCAGGGCGAAGGGATGGCCCCCCGTACGCTCGTCGGACAATCAGTCGACGCAAATTACCCATCAAGCGAGGCAACGCCACCCCTCCCCCCAACTACGAACTTGCGACGCCGGGGTCCGAAGCAGGGGGTCTAGGCATCCCTACTTTCATCCCTACAACTCGGCGATGAGGGGCGGGCAGGGGCTCCTACGACGGACAGCCAGCCTTGAAACTCCTGGCTCTACGGATACATTGGACCAGTGCGTCACAACACTCAGATCTCTCGGGCGACCTCGACGACACTGCGGCCCGAGTCGGTGACGCGATGGGCCGCCTCAATTTTGAACTCAAGGGTTAACGTCTTCCTGGTGATTGCCATGGTGACGTCCTCTCGGCCGGTTCAACGAACTGGCTTACCGGGCGTCCACTTCTACTGGGGAATCTCACACGTGCTTCGACACACGTGAGCTTGCATAGGCGACCGTGAATTCATGTCGTCACTCTGGAAAACTTCCCAGACTCGACCAGCGCGTACTCTACAAGATTTTGAAAGCTCAACCTTTGCAATCTTGACCCAAAAATCGTAAGCATCCTGAAGCCTTTGGAGTAGCCATTCTCGTACTCCTCCATGCAACCCGACAACTCGTCAGTGAGAGTTCTCAATTCGTAGTTGGAGACCGCGACCGCGCTTGTTCCAGACTTGAAGTAGCCAGTCGCAATGCGGACTTCGGTCCGCGAGTTGATTCGCACAGGGTGGTGAATTGCGCTCATGCAGATAAAAGATATTTGGGTAAGTGAGACGGTCGGAGCCTCGGTGCCATTGCCTTGTTCGACTGATATCACCACGATCCCCACTGCGATGCACACAGTAGTGATGCTCGCAATCATTACGATCCGACCATTCTTGTGAGTCTTCATCAGTCGTCCTCATGTGGTGGAGGGATGATTCAAAGGTCGGGACCCGGCGATCGAGATGTTATTCGCTCGGGTCTGCCCCGACTCCGGTTGACACTGACCTGCCCCAGGAATATTTTCCACGTCACTTGTCGAGCTCGGGCCTTGATGAAAGGCGGCGTCTTCAACCGGTGAGCGCAACGAGTTTCGTGCCGTCAACCACCTCGAGCGCTCGCCTGACCGGGCACGCGGATGATGGCGCGGCGAGCGGGCGAGATCAGCCGAGTACCGTTCGCCTGGTGATTGCGCCGAGCAGGGCGCGCCCCGCGACGCTCGTGAACCACCGCGCGTGGCCGAGGAGGTACCCGTGGTAGGCGAGGTCCCGGTTCGCGGGTGAGTTCACCACGTCGCCGAAGTACTCGACCTCCGACAGGGCGTACTCGACGTGCACGACAGGCAGCACGGCCGCTAGCGCGACGAGGTCGCTCCGGTGAAGCGGACGCTCGGCGGCGTAGCCGTCGAGCAGCGCCTCCAGCGCGCCGAGGTCGGCGCTGACGGCACCGCGCCGCGCGACGTCTAACCAATCGATCACCGCCCGCTCGATCGCGGTTGCGAGGTCGTGGACCGCAAAGGTGCGATTCGCCAGGCCCAGGTCGATCACTGCCTGCACCCTCCCCGTCGATCCCGGAGCCCACGTCAAGTTGGAAGGGTGCCAGTCGCCGTGGGTCCACTGCCGAGAGAGTTCTCGCGCTGCGCGGTGGGCCACCGCGAGCGGCCCGCTCAGCACGTCGCTCACGTCGTCCACCAGTCGGTAGCTCGCGGTCGCCCGGGCGAGCCCCGGGCGGCGGCGAAGGAGCTCCTCGATTGCCGACACTGGGTCGCGGCCGTCGATGAGCACCGACGAGTCCATGAGCACGCTGAGGTCATCGGCGGGCTCGTCGAAGGACGCGGCCGCCCGATGGAGGCGTGCGAGCATCTGGCCGGCACCGCGCGCGTCGGCGCCGTCAACGTAGGGGTGCCAGGAGGGCACGTCGCGGTATCGATCGTGCCCGGAGGCGAGCTCGTACGCCTCGTAGCGGTAGTCACCGGCGACCGCGACGCTCGAATGCTCCCCGCGCAAGGCCCGGGGCGTCTCCACGCCGTGCGCACGAAGGTGTGCGGCGAAACGGTGCTCTCGCTCGAGGCGTTCGACGGAGCGGACGCGGTGATGGTGTCGCTTGACGAAGACCGTCTCGGATCCGACTCGCACGAGCGCCCCCGCGGACATCGGGCGCGGGCTTCGCCACAGGACCTCGACGTCGCGCGCGTCACGTCCGAGCTCCGACAGCGGGATCGACAGCTCGCCGTCGTCGATCGGCGGCCAGTCCGGAGCCACCACCCCACGGTCCATCCCGTGCACGCGATGCAGGGTCACGAGGTTTCGCGCCCGTCGTTCCTCCGGGCGGGCGCGCGGCGGCGCCGTGCGCCCTCGACCGCGCCCAGGAGCGCCGCAGCGGCCGCGGAAACGCCGAAGGAGATCAGGGAGGCGGACATCCAGGGTTGGACGCGGAATCCGACGAATGAAGCGACGTGGGCCCAGATCGACGCCCACCAGGAGATGTATCCGGGGTTGATGAGCTGGTAGACCACGAAGCCCACCAGCCACGCGACGACCATCGCCGGGCGGCGCGCCGCCGACACTCCGATCTCGCGCGGGTGCTTGACGTAGAAGTCGACAAGGAACACCGCCGTGAGCGGCACGAAGACCGAGCCCAACAAGATGAGAAAGTTCTCGTAGTCCGAGATATTGATCGTGAGCGCGAGAACGGTGCTGAGGGCCGCCACGACGCCGGCGAGGACTCGTCGATCCCAACGGGGTCGCGCGTTCTGCACGGAGACGACGGTCGAGTACACGTCGGCGAAGGATTGGTCGAGCTCTCGCGTGACCAAGACGGCGAAGCCGAGCGCACCGAGGGGCACCGCGACGAACGCGCCGTAGATGTCCGACGGCGTCTTCGCGAAGGTGACCAGCGCGACGAGGCCGATGCCGTAGCACAGGACCTGAGTCGACCCGTATCCGACGAGTGATCCCCAGAACGCCGACCGGGCCGTGCGGGCGTGCCGGGTGTAGTCCGCGGCGAGGGGCGCGAAGGACACCGCCGCCGCGACGACGGTGTCGGTCGCGACCCAGAACCCCGACCACGTTCCGTGGGTCAGCGCGGGCAGTGGGTGACGCAGCATCTCGACCGCGAGGTAGGCGAGCACCACGAGGACGGCGGGTGTGGCCACGCGGCGCAGGATCCGTATTGCACCGAGGGGCCGCAGGGTGAGCAGCCCAGTGAGGATGCCCGCGATCGTGACGTAGAGCCAGCGGGGCGCCCCGGGCGCGACCACGTGGGCTGCCGTGGCGATGGTCACGAGCTCGAAGATCGTCCAACCGAAGAGCTGGACGACGTTGAGCAGGGTCGGTACGTAAGAGAGGCGCCGGCCAAGCAAGCCGCGCAGCAGCACCATCCCCGGCGCTCCGGTTCGTGCCCCGGCCACCGCCGAGGCCGAGATCGTCAGCGTCCCGACCAGGGTCCCGAGCACGATCGAGGTCATCGCCGCGGCCAGCGAGAGCTCCGGTGTCCCCGTCCCTCCCGGCTGCAACACGAAGATCGCTCCGGTGAAGCCGAGCAGGCTCACCCCGAGGTTCCCCCACAGTCCGAACTGGTCGAAGACCCCGAGAGACTGGGGCACCGGCTCCTCCAGGGTCCGCGCGACCTCCGACCGGACGTCGCCGGTGACGACGGTGAATGACGAGAGTGCGTCCATGCTCCTCCTTACGCCGGCATTACCCGGACAAGTTCGTCGGTCGGTGATGGAACGGCCCAGCCGTACGCTCACCCTCTCAGCCCGGTTCGCCCGAGCTCCCGATGAAGCGACGTCGACCTTAGCAGCGTGCGATCCCGGCCCCCCGGGTCGCTCGGGGAGTCGGCTCGCGAGCCGGTCGTCCGGGAATAGGAGACGGGTCGCACGGGTCGATCGGACGAGAGCCGCCCGCCCGCCTCCGGGATTTATGCCCCGAGGGTATGTAGCGCACGGCGGGAGCGACCGCTGAACCAGGGAGGACCACCGTGGACAGCTCTCATGGGCCTCAGCGAGCCGCGCGGAGCACGAGCGCGGGCCGATGAGCACGGCCACGCTCGCGATCGGGTACCCGCTCGTCCCCGGACCACGGGGCGCCGGCACCCCGCCGACGCCTCCTCACCGGCGCCCGCCGGCGCGGCCGGTGGTGGCTCACCCGTGACACCCTCAGTTCATCGCCGGCTTCGGCGCGGTGTTCGTGGGCTCGGGTCCCCCACGACCACGGTCGGCCGCGCCGTCGTCTCCCAGCACACGGCGCCGCGGCTCGCCGGGGTGGTCGTGGTCGCCGTGGCGCTGTCCCTGCTGTTCAGCCCCTGGGACAGACCCCTCGAAATTCTCACTCGAACTGGACGAGGTCGACCCATTCCCACCGAACCGTCAACCTGAAATCCGGTGCCCTTCAGTGGACCGTCTGAGCATCCCTACTTTCATCCCTACAACTCGGAGTTAGAGGGCGGCGGGAGGCTCTCTGTACGGACGGGAAGCCTTGAAAACGATGGCCTCACGGATACGTTGGACGCGTGAGCCACAGCACCCAGATCTACGAGGGCACCAACCAGATCCAGCGCGTGGTCGTGGCGAGGCGCCTGCTGGGTTAGCGGCGACGTCCACCGTCGAACCCGGGTCCGTCGGTGGGTGGAGGGCCCATCGCGAAACCCGATTGGCGCAGAGTATTCTGAGCAGGGATGATACCAAAGTGGTATCATTCTCGCATGGCCTTCACCGTGCGCACCGACAAGGTCCTCGACTTGGCGCTCGACGCGCTCTCGGCTTCCGAAGGTCTCTCACGCCAAGAGATCGTGCGTCGGGCCGTTCTCGAGCGCTATGAGCGAAGTGAGCACACGGGTCGCGTGGCGGACTCGAGCTCTCGAATGCTCGCTCGTTGGCACGACGTCTTGGAGCGACTCGGTACGGAGTGAAGGACATCGAGTACCTCGAACTCGAGGACGTGCTCCACATGGTTCGACTCCTCGAGATCGGGCCAATTCGAGACCTCGGGCTTTTGGACTCGGCAGTCTCCCGACCCCGCTCCGGTGCCTTTTCGGAGGACTTCTACCCGACGTTGGAGCTGAAGGCGGCGGCTTTGCTTCATTCGTTGGTCAAGAACCACGCGCTCGTGGATGGCAACAAGCGCTTGGCGTGGCTCGCCACGGTGGTCTTCTGTGACCTGAACGGCGCAGCGCCCGAGCTCAGCGATGACGAGGCCTTCCACCTCGTGTGGGAGGTCGCGTCGTCAGACCTGGATCTCACGCGGATCGCAGCGCGCCTGCGCTGTAAGCGATGAACTTCCAGTCATGGTGGGTCTTTGCCGGAACACGGGGAATGGGGCTCAGCCACGTAGCCGAGACGTTGTATCCGAGACCTCTGCTTACGTCGTGACCGCCAACATTCACGCGGTCATCGTCTAGGGCCGTCGGGAGCCCAATGGAGGCGAACCGACTGCACTGAACGACTGTGCCGACGGGGAGCGTTCCGGAATTCGGGCGGCCGTGTCACAGCCTCCGGTACCCTTCGACGCAGCCGTCGCCATCCCGATGCACGTGCGAATCGCGCACCGGTGTGGCGACGGAGGTGGCGTAGCGACGGGGGGCACTCTGCCGGCGCGTCGTCGTCGCCCGCGAGTTGCTGCGCTAGCCAGGGGTCCGATCACCTAGGAAATGCGCTGACTCTCCTCGAACGCGGGGGTTCCGCGGTCGCACAAGCGACCCAGCGGGTGCCTCAACCCGGCGTCGGGAGGATGAGCCCCCTGCCCGCCCGCGGGGAGAGCGGGCCGGCACGGGGAGGGGTCGAACGTCCCTTGGGCCACCGACGGTGGTGGAGTAGGCCGTGGAGTGGTGACCGTCTTCTCGGACCGCACCGACGCCGGTCGGAAGTTGGCCGCGCGGTTGGGCTTTCTCAAGGGCCGTGACGTGGTCGTGCTCGGCCTACCTCGCGGCGGCGTCCCCGTCGCGGCCGAGGTAGCACTCTCACTGGACGCCCCGCTGGACGTCATCGTGGTGCGCAAGTTGGGCGTCCCGTCTCAGCCCGAACTGGCCATGGGTGCGATCGGCGAGGGCGGGGCTGAGTACCTCGACCCTCGCGTCGTCGCGAAGACCGGGGTGAGCGAGGCGGAGATTGCGTCGGTCCGAGCTCGGGAGCGGCGCCTGCTCGAGGCCCGAGTCGACCTGCTGCGAGGGGGCCAGCCGGCTGTGGAGCTTGCGGGGCGATGCGCCGTCATCGTCGACGACGGTGTCGCGACCGGGGCGACCGCGCGCGTGGCGTGTCGCGTCGCGCGTGCGCGTGGTGCCGCTGAAGTCGTCTTCGCGACTCCGGTGGGTCCGCCCGCCGTGCTCGAGCGCTTCCCCGACGCCGACGTGGTCGTCTTGGTTCAAGCCCCGGAGGACTTCTACGCGGTGGGCCAGTACTACGACGAGTTCCCCGCGACCCCCGACGCGACGGTGGTCGAGCTGCTCTCGCGGGCGCGCTCGCGCGTGGCCGATCGCGCCCGTGCGGGAGCGTGGGGTGGGGACGAGACGGGCGACGAGCCCATTGCCGTGGGCGGGGTGATGCTCGCGGGCCGCTTGGTCGTCCCCGACGGCGCGCGTGGCATCGTGATCTTCGCCCACGGCAGCGGGAGCAGTCGGCACAGCCCCCGCAACCAACAAGTGGCCAAGCGT
The DNA here is from genome assembly GCA_021779855.1 of Actinomycetes bacterium. Classification (GTDB taxonomy): domain Bacteria; phylum Actinomycetota; class Acidimicrobiia; order Acidimicrobiales; family RAAP-2; genus RAAP-2. Next base: position 2,572 of record JAJXZW010000004.1, on the reverse strand, counting down.
CTGAACGCAGCGGGCATCGGCACCCTGCTCCTGGACCTCCTGACGGTCGAGGAGGAGGCCGACCGCGCGAACGTCTTCAACATCCAACTGTTGGCCTCGAGGCTGGTCGCGGCCACGCGATGGCTGGAGGCCGATCCTCGGGCTACGGGGCTCGCGCTCGGCTACTTCGGTGCGAGCACCGGCGCGGCGTCGGCCCTCGTCGCCGCCGCCCAGGGCGACGAGCGCGTGAGCGCGGTCGTGTCGCGTGGGGGCCGCGTCGACCTGGCGAGTGCGGTACTCGACCGGGTGAGGGCGCCCACCCTCTTGATTGTCGGGGGGGCCGACAGCGAGGTTCTCGTCCTGAACCGCCGGGCCCTCCGCCAACTGCCGACCTCGGCCCGGCTCGAGGTCGTGGCCGGCGCCGGTCACCTCTTCGAGGAGCCCGGGGCGCTTGAGGAGGTGGCGCAGCTCGCTCGCGAGTGGTTCGGCCGTTACCTTCGCTTGCCGGGGGAGGTGAGCCCCGTCTGGCGGGTCGCCCGCGCCGGGGTCGACCAGCAGATCCGCTCCCTGGCCCGGCCGCTCCACGGGCCCGGCGACCTGGACGGGCTCGTCCAGCGTGCGGGAGACTGTCGCTTCGTGGGCGTCGGGGAGGCCTCCCACGGCACCCACGAGTTCTACGCGTGGCGGGGCGAACTGAGCAAGCGCCTCATCGCCGAGAGGCGCTTCGATTGGGTCGGCGTCGAGGGTGACTGGCCCGACTGTTGGCGAGTGAATCGCTGGGTGCGAGGTGGAGACGACCAGTTCCGCGACGCCCGACAACTTCTTGGGAGCCTGGAGCGGTGGCCGACCTGGATGTGGGCCAACGAGGAGGTGGCCGACTTCGTCGAGTGGCTGCGACGTTGGAACGAGGGGCGACCCGAGGAGGACCAGGTCGGGTTCTACGGACTCGACGTCTACTCGTTGTGGGACTCGCTGCGCGTCGTCATCGACTGGCTCCGCGAGAACGCCCCCGACGCCCTCGACGGCGCCCTGCGCGCGTGGCGGTGCTTCGACCCGTACGGCGAGGATCCCGAGCGTTACGCTCGGGCCACGCGACTGGTGCCCGACTCGTGCGAGGGCGACGTCACGAGACTGCTGACGGAGGTTCGCCTTCGCGCGCTGGCGCTGGACGGCGGTGAGAGCGCGTTCGACGTGGTGCAGAACGCGGAGGTCACTGCGGGCGCCGAGCGGTACTACCGCGCCATGCTCCGGGGTGACCGGGAATCCTGGAACGTGCGGGATATCCACATGGTCGACACCGTCGACCGAGTGGCCCGTCATCGGGGGGCCGAGAGCCGGGGGGTGATCTGGGCGCACAACACTCACGTGGGCGACGCGAGGGCGACTGACATGGCGTCGGTGGGGATGGTCAACGTCGGTCAACTCGTCCGAGAGCGTCACGAGAGCGAAGGGGTCTTCTTGATCGGGATGGCCTCGTACGAGGGAAGCGTGATCGCCGCCGATTCCTGGGGTGGGGCGGAGCGCGTCATGCCGGTACCTCGGGCAGTGGCCGGCAGTCACGAGGACGTCCTGCACACGGCGCTCGGCATGGACGCGGTCCTCGACTTCGGGGCGGACCGCTCGAGCTCGTGGCTGTCGGAGCGTCGAGGACATCGGGCGATCGGCGTGGTCTACCGCCCGCAGCGCGAGCACGGGAACTACGTCGAGACCCGGATGGGCCTGCGCTACGACGCCCTCGTGTGGCTCGAGCGCGGCGACGCCCTGCGTCCCCTGCACCACGAGGCCCATCCGCTCGAACCCGAGTACGAGACCGAGCCGACGGGCTACTGACGGCCGCGGGTGGCCGGCCCCCGACGCCCTTGGCGTGAAGGGGGAATGCACCGACGTAGAGTGGCGGTCCATGGCACGTCGTCAGTCGGCTCCAGTGGCCTGGACAATCGGGTCCTCGTCCGCGGCGTCCCCGGTCGCTCGTCGCCCCCCGGGCTCATCCCCCGCCTCGCGTGCTGGCGCGCGCGTGAGCCCGCGCTAACCGTGGGCGAGCTCCCCTCTGGGCCGACCCTGGCCCGGCGCGCCCTGGCGAGCCTCGCCCCCTCGTGGGTCCTCGAGACCGTCGACGCCCTCGACCTGAGGCCCTCGGGCAAGCTCACGCCCGTCGTCGCGATGCCCCTGCGCGAGCTCCAGCGCACCCGCGACGTCGCGGCCTTCGCCGCCCGCGCGCCGTGGGCCGCCGTGCGCGGTCTCGTGGAGCTGCTCACGATGGCCCCCCTCGAGGCCGTCGTGGCGCGCCTCGGGGCGGCGGCCGACGACCCGACCGCGGAGCAGCTGCGCGATGCCCTCGCGTCCCTCGCCGCCGAGGGCTTGAGTCGTGACGAGCGGCTGCTCGTGCTGGCCTACGCCGTCCTCGAGGGCTTCGCCGCCGCGCCCCACTGCGCCCGTCTGCTCGAGGACGATCCCGAGCTCGCCTTGGCCGATCTGCCCGAGGCGACTTCTCCCACGGCGTCCCCCGGACCCCGGGTGGTGGACGAGGCGGTGCGCGAGCGGCGTCGCGAGCGCCGGGCCGCCCAGCGGGCCCGCCGCCCGGGCCCGCCGCCGC
>JAJXZW010000023.1 GCA_021779855.1 Actinomycetes bacterium | reverse complement strand
GCGGCGCCGGCGAGCGCGTCGTCGAGGCCGCGACGATGCCCGAGGCCGTCGCGCGCGCCCGCGCCGCACTCGCCGGCGGCGGCGTGGTGCTGCTCTCGCCGGCCGCGCCGAGCTTCGACCGCTACCGCGACTGGGCCGAGCGCTCCGCCGACTTCACCCAGGTCGTGAGGTCGCTCGTCGGCTGAAGCGCGCCGAGCCCCCCACGGGCGACCGCGCGCGCCGTCGCGGCGTCGAGGGCCGGGGCGAAGTGGAAGCCCTGGCCGTAGCGGGCCCCGAGCGCGCGCACCCGCTCGACTACGGTCTCGTCCTCCACGCCCTCGACCAGGACCCCGAGGTCGAGCCGAGCGGCGTGCTCGAGGATGGTCTGGAGCATCGGTGCGGCGGACGGGTTCGCGACGGCCTCGCGCACGAACGAGACGTCGACCGTGATGACGTCGGGAGCGAGGTCGGCCAGCATCCCGAGCGAGGTCACTCCCGTGCCGAACCCGTCGAGGGCGACGCGCACCCCCAACGCGCGCAGCGCCGCGGCCGTCGCCGCGCATCTCTCGGGGTCGCCCAGCGCCGCCTCCTCGGAGACCTCGACGACCAGTCGCGCGGCGTCGAGCCCGTGACGGGCCAGCGCGGCGTCGACCTGCGTGACGAACCCCGGGTCGAGGAACTGGCGCGCGGTGACCTTGACCCCGAGGTAGGGCCGCTGGGAGTCCGCGCGCGTCGGCCACCCGCGCGCGGCCTCGAGGGCACCCTCGACGGTGTAGGCCGAGACCGCCGCGGCGAGGTCGCCCTCGTCGAGGCCGGCGAGGATCTCGCGGGGCGCCACGGCCCCGCGGATGGGGTGGTCCCAGCGCAGGAGGGCCTCGAAGCCCACCACCACGTGACTCGCCAGGTCGACCACCGGCTGGAAGCGCACCTCGAGGTCGCCCGCCTCGAGGGCCTCGCGCAGGTCGCGGGCGAGGGACCGGCTCGAGACGGCCTCCTCGCGTAGGGCCGGAGTGAAGAGCACGTAGCACGACTTTCCCTGACTCTTCGCCTCGTAGAGGGCGAGGTCGGCGTCGGCGAGCACCTGGCTGGCGGCGCCCTCGCTGCCGTCGAAGACGGCCACGCCGATCGACGCGCGCTGGCGGCGCGTGGAGTCCTCGAGGGCGAACGGCGCGGCGAGGGCGTCACGGAACCGGCGGGCGACCGCCTCGGCCTCGGTCGGCGAGGCCAGCCCCTCGGCCAGGTAGATGAACTCGTCGCCGCCGAAGCGCGCCAGGGTGTCGCTCGCGCGCGCCACGCCCGTGAGCCGTCGCGCGACCGCCTCGAGCAGCGCGTCGCCCGCCAGGTGGCCGTGGGTGTCGTTGACCTGCTTGAAGTCGTCGAGGTCGATCAGCAGGATCGCCCCGCAGCCGCCCTGGCGCGCGGCGCGCGAGAACGCCTGGCCCAGGCGGTCCTCCAGGAGGGTGCGATTCGCGAGGCCGGTGAGCGGGTCGTGGAGGGCCTGGTGGGACAGGCGGGCGGCCCGGAGGCTCTCCTCGGTCACGTCGCGCTCGGAGGAGACGAAGTACAGAACCCGACCCGAATCGTCGCGCGCGGCCGAACGGGTGATCTCGGCCGTGACGACGTGGCCGTCACGGTGCACGTAGCGCTTGACGTAGCGCGCCTGGTCGACGTCGCCCGCGAGGATCCGCTGGCGCCACTCCCGCGAGAGGCTGGCGTCCTCGGGGTGAGAGAAGGGCCGGGTCTCGCGACCCAGGATCTCCTCGCGACGGCGCCCGACCATGCGGCAGAAGGTGTCGTTGACGTCGATCACCCGGTCCTCGAGGTCGCTGAAGAGCATCGGCGCGGCGTTGGCCTCGAAGGCCAGGCGGAAGCGCTGCTCGCTGGTGCGCAGTCGCTCCTGGGCGCTCACCAGTTCGGCGGCGTCGCGCAGTCGCCCGACGCCGTAGGCGAGGTCCTGGGCCAGGCCCCCGAACAGCTCGACCTCGTCGGCCCCGAAGAAGCCGACCTCCTCGGAGTGCAGGACGAGCACGCCGACCACCTCGGGTCCGATCGCGAGCGGCAGCGCGCAGCCGCTCACCAGTCCCGTCGCGTCGTAGCGACCCCACCACCGTGACAGTTCCGGGGCGCGGCGCACGTCGTCGACGACCCGGGCGGTCCCGGTCCGCAGCACCTCGCCGATGATCCCGTCGTCGAACTCGGCCGCGGCGTCGTCCGCGTCGACGTCGTCGAGGAAGGCGGTCCGCCCCGCGCGGGCCACGGCCGCGATGCGCGGCCGGGGCTCGGGCTCGACGTAGCCCACCCACGCGAGCTTGATGGCCCCCTTCGCGACGAGGCTCTGGCAGGCCCGGGCCAGCAGGTCACCCTCGTTGGTCGCGCCCACCAGGATGCGGTGGACGTCCGTCAGGACCCGGAGCGCCCGGGTCAGGCGAAGGGGCTCGGTCACGTCGTGGGCGTTCACGACGACGCCCCGGATCGCCGGGTCGTCCAGGCAGTTGGTGAGGACGGCCTCGATGAGGCGCCAATCCCCCTCCACGTTCATGATCCGGATGACGAACGGGTTGCTCGGCCCGCCGGTGGCGACGACGTCGGCGAAGGCCGTGGCGGCGATCTCGTGGTCCTCGGGGTGGATGAGGTCGAAGACGCTGTGCCCGGTGCGCGAGCCCTCCTCGAAGCCCAGCTGCTCGCGCGAGGCGGGGTTGGCGTACGTGAGCACCGCCTCGGCGTCGAGCACGACGAGCAGGTCGCTCGAACTCGCGACGAGGGCCTCGAACCACCGCTCGGAGGCGCCCAGGCGCGCGAGGGCGCGCGCGCTGTCACGCCCCGAGTCACGTGTGCCCTTGCCTGGTTCCTTCACCACAGTCCCCCATCAGAAACCGGTGCGTCCCTCGAAGAATACGCCTTACTCCTGATAGGAACCTCGACCGGGGTCCACTCCGGAGACAACCTCGGCACAACTTCGGTAAGCCCGACCACGGCCCCGACATCTCTGGGTGAGGGCTCGACGAGCCCGTCGAGGAGCGCCATGCCCGATCCCACCGCCCCGCCCCCGTCGTCTGGCGTGAACCACCGCGCGATCGCCGCGTGGGTGCTCGTCATCATCGTGGCCGCCGCGGCCGTCGCGGTCACCCTGGCCAGCCGGCCCCCGGCGGCTCGGCGCACCGTCACCGTGACCGGGAGCGGGACGGTGCAGGGCGCCCCCGACACGATGACCGTTGACGTCGGGGTGCAGACGACCGCGGCCTCGGCGAGCGCCGCGCTCGGCGAGAACGACGTCCAGATGACTCGGCTCGAGTCAGCCCTGCTCGCCCACGGACTCACCCGGGCCGGCCTGCAGACCTCGAACCTCGCGATCTACCCCAACACCAACAGCCGCGGCCAGGTCACGGGCTTCACGGTGAACGACACCCTGACGGCCACGACCCACCGGCTGGGCGAGGCCGGGGCCGCCCTGGACGCCGCGGCCCGCGCGGCGGGCAACGACGTCCAGCTCAACGGGGTCTCCTTCTCGATATCGAGCGGGTCCCGCCTGCTCGGCCGGGCGCGTCGCGCCGCCGTGCGCAACGCCCGTGCGGCGGCCCTCGAGGTCGCCTCGGTCAGCGGCACGTCACTCGGCGCACCGCTGACGATCACCGACGAGGGGAGCCCGTCGAACCCCGTCGTCTTCGCCCCGACCAGCTTCGCCTCGGCCGCGGCCGTCGTGCCCATCCAGAAGGGCACGACCTCGCTCTCGGTCCAGGTGAAGGTGGTCTACGCCCTGGGCTGAGGGTTTGGCTCGCGCGGGCTCACGCCCGCGACCCACGCCTCGGCCACCAGGTCGAGGTGGCCCATGTGACGGGCGTACTCCTGGAGCAGATGGAAGAGGATCCGCTCGAGCGTCGGGGGCGGGGCGCCTTCGAGGAAGCGGGGGCCCGGGCGGGCCACCTCCCCGAGGTCGTGGGACTCGAGGACGGCCCGGGTGACCTCGCCCTGGTCGCGGAGTCGCCCCACCGGCACGGCGCGCGTGGCCCCGGGCTCCACCACCCACCGGCCATCGCGCTGGTCGGCCCACGGGTCGTCGACGGCCTCGCCGAGGAAGCCCCAGACGATCCACCGGCGCTCGACGTGACGGAGGTGGACGAGCAGCCCCAGGGGCGTCCAGCCCGAAGCTACCCGGGGACGTCACGTGGAGCCTGGGGTGGGAATCGAACCCACGACCTGCGCATTACGAATGCGCTGCTCTGCCGGCTGAGCTACCCAGGCGTAGGGGGAAAGACTACCCCATCGCTCCCGGGGAATCGCCGGCGTTAGAAGTCGCTCAGGGCGAAGAGGAGGTCGTGCAGCAAGAGCCCCTCGTCCAGGGTCGTCGAGAGCCGACGCTGCGCCTCGGCGAGTGCGTCGAGGCGCCGCAACGTCCCGGCCACCCGGTGGTCGGCCCGGGCGTCGCCGTCGCGGGACGCCTCGAGGTCGCGGGCGAGGCGCTCCCGGTAGACGGCCGTCACCGTGGACAGGCCCAGGGTGAGCTCCTCGGAGCGGAAGCGCCGCTGCTCGCGCCGCGACTGGGCCTCGAGCTCGCGCCGGCTCGATGCGCGCCCCCCGAGCTGGCCGGACTCGTCGCGCTCGCGCGCCGCGGCCACGGCGAGCGAGCGCTCGAGCGGCACCATCGCCTCATCGAGCAGCCCCGCGGCCTCGCGGGCGAGGGCGCTGGCGACCGCCGGGGTCCCGGCGAGCCGATCGGGCAGCGCCCGCCACCAGTCGAGCCGGGCCACGAGGGCGGGATCGTCGGCTAGCACGCGCGCCCGCTCGAGGCTTCCGAGCGCCGCGTGGGCCGCGGTGTGGGCGGCGTCCGCGGACACGCCCTCGGCGCGCAGTCGCTCCTCGATGTCGGCGTCGCTCGGGGCGGCCAGGCGCACGAGCACGCAGCGCGAGGCCACCGTGTCGAGCGCGCCGGGCAGCTCGGAGGCCCCGAGGAGGAAGACCGTGCGCGCGGGCGGCTCCTCGAGCGACTTGAGCAGGGCTGGCGCCGACGGTGACGCCCCCGCGACGGTGAGCTCGACGTCTTCGAGGACCACGACCTGGTAGCCCCCACCCAGGGGGCGGCGCCGCGAGACCCGCTCAGCCTCACGGATCTCGTCGACCCGCCACGCGAGCCCCGCGCGCTCGATCCACACGACGTCAGGGTCAGTGCCCTCGAGCACCCGGCGACAGGCCGGGCACGTGGCGCAGCCGTAGTCCGGGCACTGCAGGGCGGCGGCGAAGGCCGTCAGGGCGTCGTGGACGCCGGAGGCGGCCGGGCCGAGGAGGAGGTACGCGTGGACCGGGTGACGCGCGTGGTGGCGCAGGGCGCCCGCCGTGGCCGGGCCGACCAGGCGGCCGAAGACGTCGGTCACCACGAGAGGCCGTCGACCGCGTCCTCGACCAGGGCGGCCACCTCGTCGACGTCGCCCGAGCCGTCCACCACGACCCAGCCGTAGAGGTCAGCGAGCTCGTGGTAGCCGACCCGCACGCGCTCGAAGAAGTGCGGGTCCTCGGCCTCGAACCGGTCTCGGTGGTCGAGCGCCCGGCGCTCGGCGGCCATCTCGAGCGACACGTCGATCAAGACGGTGCGGGTCGGCCAGCACGAGCCCACGGCGATCTCGCTCGCCGCGCGCAGGCGTCCGAGGTCGACTCCGCGCCCGTAGCCCTGATAGGCGAGGGTCGAGGCGAAGAACCGGTCGCTCACGACCGAGCCGCCCCGGGCCAGTGCCGGTTCGACCACCGTACGCACGTGGTGGGAACGGTCGGCCAGCATGACGAGCGCCTCGGTCTCGGGCTCCATCGGGGTCGAGGCGTCGAGGACCCATCGCCGCAGCTCGGCTCCGAGCGCCGTGTCGCCCGGCTCGAAGGTGAACAGGGCGCCGTGGCGCTCAGCCAGGCGGCGCGCCTGGGTCGACTTGCCGCTGACGTCTATCCCCTCGAGGACGACGAAGGCGCTCACGCCTCGTCCCCGCCCACCGCCCGGGTGAGCGCGTCGTTGGCCGCTCGCCCGGCGCTCGCCGCCGCCTTCTTCGCGGGGGTCTTCTTCGCGGGGGTCTTCTTCGCGGGGGTCTTCTTCGCCGTCTTCTTCGCGGGGGTCTTCTTCGCCGCTCTGGTCGCGGGGACCCTCTTCGCGCCCGCCGCTCGACGGGGCCGAGACGGCGGCTCAGCGTTGCGACGCTCGGCGAGTAGCTCGCACGCCCGGTCGAGCGCGATCGACTCGGGGGTGTCCCCCAGGCGAAGGGTGGCGTTGGTCTCCCCGTCGGTCACGTAGGGGCCGAAGCGGCCGGTGCGCACCACCACCTCGCGTCCGGTCACCGGGTCAGCGCCGAGCGTGCGCAGGGGGCCGGCCGCGGCCCGGCGTCCCCGGGCCTTGGGCTGGGCGAGCAGCGCCAGGGCTCCGTCGAGGTCGATCGTGAAGATCTTCTCCTCGCTGTCGAGGGAACGGGTCTCCTTGCCCCAGGTGATGTAGGGACCGTAGCGACCGTTCTGGGCCAGGATCTCCCCACCCTCGGGGTGGGCTCCGACCGATCGGGGGAGCGAGAGCAGCCGCAGCGCGTCCTCGAGGGTGAGCGCCTCGGGCGACATCGACGAGAGGAGTGACGCGGTCGGGGGCTTCGTCCCCTCGACGAGCTCGCCCAGCTGGACGTAGGGGCCGTAGCGGCCGGCCTTCAGGTACACGGTCTCACCGGAGGGCGCCACGCCCAGTGCGCGGTCCGACGAGGGGGCGGCGAGGAGCTCGAGGGCCCGCTCCACGCTGAGCGCGTCGGGCTCGGTCGCCTCGGGGATCGAGACGCGGTCCTCCCCGTGGACGAGGTAGGGACCGTAGCGACCCGAGCGGACGTAGACCGCCGAGCCGTCGGGCGCCGTCCCGAGGAGGAGCGAGTTGATCGCGGCGAAGTCGAACTCCTTGGGCTCGTGCGTCGCCCGGGCGAGGCCCTCGCGCCGGAACGCGGTGTCACCCGCGGGATCGCCGAAGTAGAACCGGGCGAGCCACGGCTCGAGGTCCTCGGCGCCCTGAGCGATCCGGTCGAGGTCGTCTTCCATCTCGGCGGTGAACTGGTAGTCGACCAGGTCCTTGAAGTAGGTCTCCAGCAGGTTCACGACCGCGAACGCGCGGAACGCCGGCACCAGCGACTTGCCCTTCTTCCAGACGTAGCCGCGCCGGTCGATCGTCTTCATCACCGACGCGTAGGTCGAGGGCCGGCCGATGCCCAGGTCCTCGAGCTTCTTGATCAGCGTGGCCTCGCTGAAGCGGTCGGGCGGCTGGGTCTGGTGGTCCTTCGCCTCGGCCGCAGTGACCACGACGGCCTGACCCTCGGCCAGCGGGGGCAGGAGCCGCTCCTGATCGGCGAGCTCCGCCTCGGGGTCGTCGGCCCCCTCGACGTAGGCGCGCCGGAACCCGGCGAACTCGATGCGCTGGCCGGTGGCCACGAGCGCCACCTCGGTCGGGTCAGCGGCGCCCTCGACCCCGGCGACCGTCGCCCGCAGGCGCACGCGGTCCTGGGTCAGGCGCGCGTCGACCATCTGGCTCGCGATCGTGCGCTTCCAGACGAGCTCGTAGAGGGCGCGCTCGTCACCGGCCAGCTGGGCGTCGGCCTCGTCCAGGGTGCGAAAGACGTCGCCGGCGGGCCGGATGGCCTCGTGAGCCTCCTGGGCGTTCTTCACCTTGCGGTCGTAGCGCCGGGGCGCGTCAGCCACGTAGTCGTCACCGAACATCGCCGCGGCCTGGGCGCGCGCAGCCCGCAACGCCTCGTCCGACAGGGTCGTCGAGTCGGTGCGCATGTAGGTGATCCATCCCTGCTCGTAGAGGCGCTGGGCGGCGCGCATCGTACGCTCGGGGTCGAAGCGCAGCTTGCGGCTCGCCTCGATCTGCATCGACGAGGTCATGAAGGGCGCCTGGGGACGCTGGGTCCGCGGGGTGGAGGTCACCGCCGCCACCGTCGCCGACGAGCCCACCAGGCGCTCGGCCAGCGAGGCCGCGGTGGGCCCCGCGAGAACGACCGCGCCCGAGTCGTCGAGGCGACCGAGCGCGTCGAAGTTGCGCCCGCTGGCGAGGGCGGCGCCGTCGAGCGACTCGACGGTCGCCTCGAAGGGCGCGGCCGTCCCGAGGGTGGCCGTCACGTCGTGCCACGTGGCCGCGCGGAAGGCCATCCGCTCGCGCTCGCGCTCGCAGACCAGGCGGATCGCCACCGACTGCACCCGCCCGGCGGAGCGCGCCTTGTCGACGGCGCGCCACAGGACGGGGGAGACCTCGTAGCCGACCAGTCGGTCGAGGAATCGCCGGCCCTCCTGGGCGTCCACCAGGCGCAGGTCGAGGTCCCGGGTCGCCTGGACCGCCTTGGCGATCGCCTCGGGGGTGATCTCGTGGAAGACCATCCTCTTGACCGGGACGGTGGGCCTGAGGACCTCGAGCAGGTGCCAGGCGATGGCCTCCCCCTCCCGGTCCTCGTCGGTGGCCAGGTAGAGCTCCTCGACGCCCTTGAGGGCGGCCTTCAGGTCGGCGACCACCTTCTTGCGGTCGGGCGAGACGACGTAGACCGGCTTGAAGTGGTCCTCGACGTTGATCCCGAGGCGGGCCCACCGCTCCCCCTTCACCGAGGCCGGGATCTCGGCCGCGCTCTGGGGTAGGTCGCGCACGTGGCCGACGGAGGGCTTGACGACGTAGTCCGACCCGAGCATCGACTGGATGCGGGTCGCCTTGGCGACCGACTCGACGATCACGAGCGCGCGGGCCATCTCACCTCCCTCGGGTTCTCGGCGAGTCACCCTATCGCCGGGATCCCGCACCACCGGCCGTGCGCCGGCGGTTCCGGGCGCGGACCAGGGCTAGGCGGAGGAGTGCGGCGCCGCGACGATCTCGTACTGGGGGTTGAGGATGACCGCCTCGCGGCGCAGGGTCGTCACCGTGCCCTTCACCACGAGCCGGGTCCCGCGCTCGATCCCGGGCACGCCGGTCCGCCCCTGGAAGACGAGGGTGATCGAGCCCGAGGGGTCCGCGAGCACGCAGTGCAGCTCGTCGACCCCGGCCTCGTGGTCGATCGCCATCGCGCGCACCCGGCCCGCGACCTCGACGAACTGGCGCTCCACGACGCCGCCGATCGGGACGGAGCCGACCGAGCGCTCGGCCAGCCTGACGTCGGCCTCGAGGTGGCTCGTCTCGCGTACGCCCCCGCGGCTCACCTCGTCGCCCATGGGCTCTTCGACCTCGCGGGCCCCCAGGCGCCGCCGGGTCGCGCGGTACGGGACGATCATCGTCGCCGTGCGCGGCACGTGCATCACCGCCCCCGCGATCGCGTCCGCGGTGCGGTCGTGGAGCAGCCGCTGCAGTCGCGAGACGAAGCCGCGCCGGGGCAGGATCACCATGCAGAAGACGTCAGGGTCGCGAACCGCGTCGGCCACCAGCTCCAGGGCGGCGCGGTCGACCCGCCGGTCCTCGCACTCGGCGACCTCCAGGCTGAGCCCCTCGCTGCCCGTCCCCGTCTGGCCCCAGCGCCCCTCGAGCCGCTTGGTGACGGCCGGGTCGATGTCGAAGTGGACCGCACGGATCGAGTAGGAGTTGAGGGACTTCGCGTAGAGCAGGGCCCGCTCGGTCGGGAGGTCGTAGCTGTCGACGAAGACGATGACCCGGTTCATCCGGATCGCCACCGATGACTTGCCGGAGTTCGACTCGAAGGCGGCCGCCTCGCGCTCGTACTGGCGGTGGAAGCGCATGAGGCCCCAGTACATGATCGGCCCGACCAGCGCGATTATCCACGCGCCCTCGGTGAACTTGGCGATCAAAAAGACGAGCACCACGATGGCCGTCACCGTCGCCGAGAGCCCGTTCAGGACCACGCCGAGGCGCCAGCGCCCGGAGCGCGTGCGCGAGTGCCGCGCGACCATGCCGGCGCCGGCGAGGGTGAAGCCGGTGAAGACGCCGATCGCGTAGAGAGCGATGAGCGCGTTCACCCGCGCGTCGAACACCAGGATCAGCGCCAGCGAGACGATCCCCAGGACGATGATCCCGTTCGAGAAGGCCAGGCGGTGGCCCCGCTTGGTGAGCTGGCGCGGGAGGTAGCGGTCGGTGGCGACGTAGTTGGCGAGGAACGGAAAGCCGTTGAACGAGGTGTTGCCCCCGGTGTAGAGGATGAGCAGGGTGGCGAACTGGACCAGGTAGTAGATGACGTGGCCGAACCCGTGGGCCCCGAAGACGTCGAGCACCTCCTGGGAGACGACCGTCGGCGACCCCACGTCGTAGGGGACGGCGTGGGTCCACGACGCGAGGAGCGTCGTGCCCACCAGCAAGAAGGCGAGAACGGAGCTCATCACGACCAGCGTGATCCGGGCGTTGTGCGACTCGGGTCGCCGGAAGCTCGCCACGCCGTTGCTGATCGCCTCGAGGCCGGTGAGCGATGAGCCGCCGTTCGCGTAGGCGCGCAGCAGCGTGACGAAGGCGAGACCCATCAGCAGGCCGTTGCCGGGGTGGCCGAAGCGCCCGTCGACGAGCAGGTGCCGGGCCGGCAGGGGGATCCGCTCGAGCGTGCCGGCGATCTTCTTGTAGTAGCCGATCAGGATCGTGATCCCGAGCATCGCGACGTAGAAGTACGTCGGCAGGGCGAAGTAGCTCCCCGCCTCGCGCAGCCCACGGAGGTTCCCGAATATGAGCAGGAGGACCACGGCGACCGTGATCACGAGCGTGTAGGGCACGAGCGAGGGGAAGGCTGAGGTCAGGGCGGCCGTGCCGGCGCTGCACTGGACGGCGACGGTGACGATGTAGTCGATGAGCAGCGCCACGGCCGCCACCTGGGCCACACGGGGACCGAAGTTGTCGCGGGTCACCACGTAGGAGCCGCCGGCGGTCGTGTAGTACTTGATGACGTCGAGGTAGCTCGTCGTCACGAAGACGAGGACCCCGATGATCACGAACATCACCGGCACCACCAGCGAGAAGGCGGCGATCCCGATGAAGGGCGTCATCTGGGTGAGGATCTCCTCGGTGCCGTACGCCGAGGACGAGATGCAGTCCGGCGCCAGTACCCCCAGGGCGATCGCCCGGTTCAGGCGCTCGCCAGCCAACTGCTCGGTGACGAGCGGCCGGCCCAGGAAGAAGCGCTTCAGCCGGTAGTCCCACGACTCGGGGTAGACCCGGGCGAGGTTCGCGTACGAGGTGAGGGCCTGCGCACGCCGAGGACGCGAGTGCGACGAGCCGGGCACGGTGACGATACTAAGGCAGCGCCCGCGCGATCCCCGGGCGGTTCGAGGCGCGAATGCCCGGGAGTTGCGAGCAAAACGGGCGTTGTGGTGGGATGAGTCGGTGCACATCATCGTGGTCGGCTGCGGCCGAGTGGGCTCCGAGTTGGCAATGGAGCTCTCCGACGAGGGTCACTGGGTCGTCGTGATCGACAAGAGCCGCGACAGCCTGCGCCGGCTCACCCACTTCCAGGGCAAGACCATCATCGGCTCGGGGTTCGACCGTGACGTCCTCTTCCAGGCCGAGGCCGCCCGGGCCGATGCCCTGGCCGCGGTGACCAGCGGCGACAACTCGAACATCCTGTGCGCGCGGATCGCCCGCGACCACTACCAGATACAGAGTGTCGTCGCCCGCATCTACGACCCCAACCGGGCCGAGATCTACATGAAGCTCGGCATCCCCACCGTGGCCACGTCCTCGTGGACCACGGGCCAGGTCAAACGCTGGCTCCTGCCGACCGACCCCTCGATCAGCTGGTCCGACGCCGCGGGCACCGTCCACTTCGTGGAGCGCATCGTGCCCGACGCGCTCGCCGGCCGGCCGGCCACGGACTTCTCGATCGGCGACGACGTCCGGCTCGTCGGCGTCGTGCGCGGAGGCGTGGGCCGGCTCGACGTCGAGGGGCTCTTCGCCCAGGAGGACGACATCCTTCAGTTCATGGCCACCTCCGAGGGCCTCGCTCGGCTCTCGGCCCTACTCGAAGGGCGACCGGCGTGAAGATCGTCATCGCCGGTGGCGGGTCGGTGGGCACCGCCATCGCCACGGACCTCGTCGACCGCCACCACGAGGTCACGCTGCTCGAGCAGATCCCCGCGACGGCCGAGAAGCTCAAGTCCCAGCTGCCGGCCGTCACCGTCGTGGCCGCCGACGCCTGCGAGTTCGCCTCCCTCGCCGCGGCCGACGTGCGGGGTGCCGACGTGATGATCGCCGCAACCGGCGACGACGAGGACAACCTCGTCGTGAGCTGGCTGGCCAAGCAGGAGTTCGGGGTGCCCCACGTCATCAGCCGCGTGAACAACGCGCGCAACGAGTGGCTCTTCAACGAGTCCTGGGGGGTCGACGTCTCGGTCTCGACGCCGAGCCTGATCACCTCGCTCGTCGACGAGGCGGTCGAGGTCGGTTCGGTGATCCAGCTGATGACCTTCGCCCACGGCAAGATGTGCCTGCTCGAGGTCACCCTCGACGAGCACTCGCCCGCGGTGGACGGGGACCTCACCCTCGACGAGCTCCGCCTGCCCGACTCGGTCCGCGTGGTCGCCGTGGTGCGCAACGAGACCCCGCTCGTGCCCTCGCCAAGCATGCACTTCCTCGTCGACGACCACGTGGTCCTGATGGCCCGCGCCGACTCGCGGGAAGAGTGCTCGACCGTGTTCGTGGGCTGAGCCCTCGGTCCGCGGACCTACCATTGGGGCGTGCGCGCCGCCTTCTTCGACCTCGACAAGACGGTCATCGCCAAGTCGTCGCTGCTCGCCTGGGGCCCCGAGCTCCACGCCCGGGGCCTGCTACACCGTCGCACTCTCGTCGGGGCGGGCATCGCCCAGTTCTGGTTCCAGCGCTTCGGCGCCGACGAGAAGCGCCTGGACCGCGTCCGCCAGGCCGTGCTCAAGGTCACCCGGGGCTGGAACCGCGACCAGATCCGTGGCATGGTGCGCGAGACCGTCAACGAGGTGATCGAGCCGCTCCTCTACGCCGAGGCCCTCGAGCTGATCGACCAACACCTGGCCCAGGGCGACGAGGTCTACCTCGTCTCCTCGGCGCCAGCGGAGATCGTCGAGCCCTTCGCCGAGGTCCTCCACCTCACCGGGACGATCTCGTCGATCGCGAGCGTCGACGGCGAGGGCCGCTTCACCGGCGAAATGACCTTCTTCGCCCAGGGCCCCCACAAGGCGGAGGCCATCCGCGAGCTCGCGGCGCGGCGCGGCATCGACCTCACCGACTCCTTCGCCTACTCCGACTCGATCTCCGACGTGCCGATGCTCGACGTCGTGGGCCACCCCTACGTCGTGAACGCCGACCGGGCCCTCGCCCGCCTGGCCCAGGAGCGCTCCTGGCCCCAGCTCACTTTCAGCCACCCGGTCACGGCCCTCAGCCGGACGCGCTCGCACACGCCCGTCGTGGTCTCGGCCGCCCTCGGGGTGGCCGCGGCGGCCGCCCTCGGGACCGTCGGACTGCGCAACCAGCGCCGCTAGAGCGTCAACAGGTCGCGCGCCCCGGTGTCCGAGGAGGGGTGGCGCAGCTTCGACATGGCGCGCGCCTCGATCTGGCGGATGCGCTCGCGCGTGAGGTTCATCTCGGCGCCCACGTCCTCCAGGGTGCGGATCTCCCCGGCCCCGTCCAGGCCGAAGCGCATGCGCAGGATCTTCTGCTCGCGCTCGTCGAGGGGCTCGAGGAGCTTCTCGATGGCCGCCGGCATCATCTTGACCGCCGCGACGTCGAAGGGCGACTCGGCGGAGCGGTCCTCGACCACGTCGCCGAGCTCGGCGTCACCGTCCTCGCGCAGCGGCTCGCTGAGCGAGATCGGTTCGGAGCGGAAGCGCAGCGCCTCGATGAGCTTGTCCTCGGGCATCTCGCACTCCTCGCAGAGCTCCTTGATGGTCGGTGGGCGACCGAACTTCAGCTCGAGGCGCGACTGGGCCTTCTGGACGCGCGCGAGGGTGTCCCCCGCGTGCACCGGGAGCCGGATGGTCCGTCCGGTGTTGGCGATCCCGCGAGTGATCGCCTGGCGGATCCACCACGTGGCGTAGGTCGAGAACTTGAAGCCCTTGCGCCAGTCGAACTTCTCCACGGCGTGCATCAGCCCGAGGTTGCCCTCCTGGATGAGGTCGAGCAGCGGCAGGCCGGAGGCCTGGTACTTCTTGGCGATCGAGACGACCAGGCGCAGGTTCGACTGGACGAAGTCGCGCTCGGCCTGCTCGCCCCGGTGGGCGGCGCGCTTCAGGGACTGCTTGCGGCTGGGGGTGAGCTTCACCTTCTTTTCGGTCTCGGCCGACTCGAGCTCGGCGCGCGCCTCGCGCCCCTCCTCGATCGCCTGGGCCAGGCGGACCTCGTCGTCCTTGGTGAGCAGGGAGTACTGCCCGATGTCGGACAGGTACAGGCGGACGAGGTCCTCGTCGTCGCGGTCGATGCGGTCCTTGGCCATGGCTCCCCTTGGTCTCACTGCGCGCCCGGCCGTTCTCCCCGGGCACCCATAGGTATACGGAGGGGTGCAACCCGCCCTGATCAGCGAAAACTCTCGCCGTATCCGTCGAGGTCGAGTCTACGGGCCAGAGCGGCGAACCCGTCCGCCCCCTCCTCGCCCCCGTCGAGGCCCTCGGCCGCGCGCGCGCAGCGCCGGATGGCCGCCACCACGGCGTCGCTCGCCACCGACGAGGCGGCCCGGCCGCCGTCGTCGAGGGGAACCTCGCCCGGCTCCTCACGGGCGTCGCGCAGCGAGACGAGGACCCGGGGTCCCACCAGGCTCGTCGTCACCGCGAGCGAGAGCCGTCCGCTCGGGTCGAGTCCCGCGGCCGCCCCGAAGACCTCGACGATCGCGGCGAGCGGCGCCGCCGGCTCGTCGCCGAGGCGCCCGCGCCAGGCCAGCGCGGCCCCACCGACGGCGCGGGCCGCCTCGTAGAGGGCGACGGCCGCCGCGTCCTCGCCCGCACGCGGCGCGGCCTCGCCGAGGCCCCGGTAGAGGCCGTCGAGCACCCCGAGCAGGGCCCTCTCGCGCTCGGCAACGCTCACGGCTCCTCGGGCCGGAAGGCGTTGGTGATGGGCATGCGCCGGTCGCGCCCGAAGGCCTTGCGCGAGATCCTCACCCCGGGCGGGGTCTGGCGGCGCTTGTACTCGGCGTGGTCGACCAGGCGCACGATCCGGCGCACCAGGGCGGGGTCGTGACCGAGCGCGATCATCTCCTCGGCGGTGGCGTCGTCGTCCACGTAGAGCTCGAGCAGCGGGTCGAGGACCTCGTAGGGCGGCAGCGACTGCACGTCGAGCTGGCCGGGCCGCAGCTCGGCCGAGGGTGGCTTGTCGAGCACCGACGCCGGGATCGGCTCGGGGTCGCCCAGCTCGCGGGCCCGCTCGTTGCGAAAGCGCGCCAGCTCGTAGACGGTCACCTTGCTGACGTCCTTGATGACGGCGAAGCCCCCGGCCGAGTCGCCGTAGATCGTGAAGAAGCCGACCGCGAGCTCGGACTTGTTCCCCGTCGTGAGCACGATCGCCCCGGTCGCGTTCGAGATCGCCATCATCAAGACCCCGCGCACGCGGCTCTGGAGGTTCTCGTCGGTCAGTCCCGGCGGCTCCCCCCCGAGGGCGTCGGCGACGAGCCCCGAGAGCGCGGCGTGCGCCGGCTCGATCGGCAGGGTGGTCAGCTCGATGTCGAGGCGCTCGGCGAGGTCGACCGCGTCGGCCACCGAGCCCTCCGAGGAGTAGCGGCTCGGCATGGCGATGCCGCGCACGCTGCGCGCGCCGACGGCGTCGACCGCGATGGTCGCGACGAGCGAGGAGTCGATCCCCCCCGAGACGGCGATGAGGGCCTCGGTGAAGCCGTTCTTGCGCAGGTAGTCGCGGGTCCCGGTGACCAGGGCCTGGTAGATCTCCTCGATCTCGGTGAGGCGCGGCTCGACGCGGTTGAGCAGGTGGGTCGGGCTCTCGTCGCGCGCCGGGGTCACCAGGGCGACCCCGGCCGAGGACTCGCGCGCCTCGACCCGGGCGACGAGGATCTCCTCGCGGAAGGCCCCGGCGCGCGCGACGACCTCGCCGTGAGCGTCCACGACCACGCTCTGGCCGTCGAAGACCAACTCGTCCTGGCCGCCGGTGAGGTTCACGTAGGCGATGGGGCAGCCCGTCTCGCGCGCCCGGGCGCGCAGCATGGCCTCGCGATCGTCCTGGCGCAGACGCGCGAACGGCGAGGCGTTCGCCACCACGAGCGCCGTCGCTCCCGCGCGCACCAGCTCGAGCGCCGGTCCGTCGTCGAGCCAGACGTCCTCGCACACGAGCAGCCCCACCGCCACGCCCCGCACGTTGACCACGGCGCCGGCGCCCACGCCCGAGTGGAAGTACCGACGCTCGTCGAAGACGTCGTAGTTGGGCAGGTAGCGCTTGGCCGACACGGCCACGATCCCGCGCTCGTCGAGGGCCGCCAGCACGTTCGCGACGTGGGCGCGCTGCTCGAAGCCCGGGACCCGCGCGACGTCGCGCGCGTCGCTCGAGGGCTCGAGGGCCACCCCGTAGGCGCCCTCGGGCACGGCCGTGCCCACCAGGACCGGCGCCAGCCCGTCGGCGGTGGCCAGTGCCTCGAGCGCGGCCTGGCTCGCCTCGACGAAGCCCTCCTTCAACAAGAGGTCCTCGGGCGGGTAGCCCATCAGGGCCAGCTCGGGGGTGACGACGAGGTCGGCGCCGAGCACCCGGGCCTGGCGCCGCGCGCGCGTGATCGAGGCGACGTTCGCCTCGAGGTCCCCGACCACGGCGTCCATCTGGGCGAGGGCGAGGCGCACGGTGGCCACGGGGTGAGCCTACCGGCGCCGCTCGACGCGTCCCGGGCGAACTATTCACACCCCCGAAACAGAACCGGGGGTGCGCGCCGGTGAACGGCCGCCAGACTGGACGCACCGACCGAGTGGAGGAGCACCCGTGGCGTATCAGGCCGAGTACATCTGGATCGACGGCACCGAGCCCACCCACGAGCTGCGCTCGAAGACCAAGGTGGTGGCCGACGGACAGCAGCCGCCGATGTGGGGCTTCGACGGCTCGAGCACGAACCAGGCGACCGGCGACCACTCCGACTGCGTGCTGCGGCCGGTCTTCACTTGCCCCGACCCGCTGCGCGGCCCGAACGACGTCCTGGTGCTCTGCGAGGTCCTCACCGCCGAGCTCGAGCCCCACCCGACCAACACCCGGGCCCGCTGCGTGGCCACGGCCACGGCCTACGCGCGCTTCGATCCGCTCTTTGGCATCGAGCAGGAGTACACCTTCTTCCAGGACGGCCGGCCCTACGGCTGGCCGGAGGACGGCTTCCCCGCCCCGCAGGGCCCGTACTACTGCGGCGTGGGCGGCCAGAAGATGCCCGGGCGCGACATCGTCGAGGCCCACACCGTGGCCTGCCTGCGCGCCGGGCTCTCGATCGAGGGCACCAACGCCGAGGTGATGATGGGCCAGTGGGAGTACCAGATCGGCGTGCTCGACCCGGTGGCGATGGGCGACCAGCTCTGGGTGGCGCGCTGGCTGCTCAAGCGCATCGCCGAGGAGTACGGCGTCGAGGTCAGCCTCGCCGCCAAGCCCGTCCACGGTGACTGGAACGGCGCCGGGGCCCACACGAACTTCTCGACCAAGCAGATGCGCGCCGCCGGCGGGTGGGACCACATCATCGCCGCGTGCGAGGCCCTCTCGACCCGGGTGGACGAGCACATCGCGGCCTACGGCGACGGCATCACCGACCGACTCACCGGAGCCCACGAGACGGCCCCCTACCACACCTTCTCCTACGGGGTGAGCCACCGCGGCGCCTCGGTTCGCATCCCCGCGGGCGTCGCGCGCGAGAAGCGCGGCTACCTCGAGGACCGCCGGCCCAACGCCAACATCGACCCCTACGTGGTGACCGCGCTCATGGTCGAGACCGTCTGCGGGGCGGCCGCGGCCGCCACGCCGGCGGCCCGCGCGTCGGCGAAGAGGGTCGCGGCCAAGCGCGCGCCGGCGTCGCGCGCCGTCGCGAGGAAGGCGCCGGCCAAGCGCCGCTAGGGCGGCTCGGCGCGTCCGGTCCGCGGGGTGCGAGAATGGCACCGATGCAGAGTCAGGCCCAGTACGTGCTGCGCACGGTCGAGGAGCGGGGGATCCGCTTCGTCCAGCTGTGGTTCACCGACGTCCTCGGGCGCCACAAGGCCTTCCACGTCACCCCGGCCGAGCTCGAGGACGCCCTCGACCAGGGGATGACCTTCGACGGCAGCGCCATCGACGGTTTCAGCCGCACCACCGAGTCGGACCTGCTGGCCAAGCCCGACCTGACCACCTTCCAGATCCTGCCCTGGTACGACGAGGGGGCCCCGGTCGCCCGGGTCCTCTGCGACATCGTCACCCTCGACGGGACGCCCTTCTACGGCTGCCCGCGCCAGCAGCTGCGCCGGGTGCTCGACCGGGCCCAGGACGAGGGCTACACCTTCTTCGCCGCGCCCGAGGTCGAGTACTTCTACTTCGCCGACCTCGATCCCGCGCGCCGGCCGGCCCCGCTCGACTCGGGCGGCTACTTCGACCTCTTGCCCGACGACCTCGGCAGCCAGCTGCGCCGCGAGACGGTCCTCACCCTCGAGGAGATGGGCATCGGGGTGGAGCACGCCCAGCACGAGGACGCCCCCGGCCAGCACGAGATCGACCTGCGCTACACCGACGCCCTGACCATGGCCGACACCGTGATGACGCTGCGCCTCGTGGTGAAGGACCTCGCCCGCCGGCGCGGCGTCGCCGCGTCCTTCATGCCCAAGCCGCTCGACGGCGTCCAGGGGTCGGGGATGCACACGCACGTCTCGCTCTGGCGCGACGAGGGGAACGCCTTCGTCGGCGAGCGGCGCTACGGGCTGAGCGAGCTGGCCGAGCGCTTCGCCGCGGGGCTCGTCGAGCACGCGCCGGAGATCACGGCGGTGACCAACCAGTGGGTCAACTCCTACAAGCGCCTGGTGCCCGGCGCCGAGGCGCCGGTCGCCGCGGGCTGGGCGCGCCACGACACGGCCGCGCTGGTGCGCGTGCCCCCGGTCAAGCCGGGACGCCTCGACTCGACGCGCCTCGAGTACCGTGCCCCCGACTCGGCCGCCAACCCCTACCTCGCCTTCGCCGTGATCCTGGCGGCCGGCCTGCGCGGCGTCGAGGGCGACTACGAGCTGCCCCCCGAGCACGAGGCGACCGCCCCCCTGCCCCAGTCACTGGCCGAGGCGGCGGCGGTGATGGAGTCCTCGGCCCTGCTCAAAGAGACCCTCGGGGACCACCTGGTGGAGTGGTTCCTGCGCAACAAGCGGGCCGAGTGGGACGCCTACCGCGTCCAGGTCACCCCCTTCGAGCTCGAGCGCTACCTGCCGCTGCTGTGATCGACGTCGTCCTGTGCGTGCCCTCCTGCGAGGGGCCGGTGCGCAAGGCCTTCGACGTCACCGGGGTCACCCCGGCCGTCGCGGCGTCGGCGCGGCTCAACGAGGTCGCGGCCCTCGAGCCGGCCGACGGCTTCTCCGGGGCCCTGATCAACGCCGGGGCCCTGCCCCTGGCGGACGCGATGGGGCTCTGCCGCCAGCTGCGCCAGCGGGAGCGCCCGGTCGGGCCCATCGTGCTCGTGGTCGACCACTACCAGCTCGACGACCTCACCTTCCGCGAGGACCTGTTCGACGACTTCGTCGTGGCCCCGGTCGACGTGGCCGAGCTCGCGACGCGCCTGCGCCACCGGCTGCGCCGGGCCGGCAACGAGTCGGTGGCCGCCCGGGTCGACCACGGGCCGCTTTCGATCAACCTCGAGACGTACCAGGCCACCGTCGCCGGGCGGGTGATGGACCTGACCTACATGGAGTACGAGCTCCTGCGCTTCCTCGCGACCAACCCCAACCGCGTGTTCACCCGCCAGACGCTGCTCAACCGGGTCTGGGGCTACGAGTACTACGGCGGGGCCCGCACGGTCGACGTCCACGTGCGCCGGCTACGGGCGAAGCTCGGCGAGGAGAACGCCCACCTGATCCAGACGGTGCGCTCGGTGGGCTACAGGTTCGGGCCCACGACCGAGTTCGAGCCCTAGAGGGGCCTGTGCGCCCAGAACTCGACCTCGGCCAGCGCCCCGTAGGGCAGCGCGGCGACCGCGAAGGCGCTGCGCGTGGGCAGCGGGTCGTCGAAGAACTCCAGCCAGACCTCGTTGCACGGCCCGAACTGGTCGATGTCGGTGAGGAACAGCGTCGTCTTGACGACGTCGGCCAAGCCGGCCCCGGCCTCGGCGAGGACGGACTGCCCGTTCGTGAGCGCCTGGCGCAGCTGGGCGGGGGCGCCGCCCTCGACGAAGGCGAGCGGGTCCGAGCCCGGGACCGTGCCGAGCTGGCCCGAGACGACGACCAGGTCGCCCGCTCGGCGCCAGAGCGCGTAGGGGCGACGGGCCACTAGCTGAACGAGTTGCCGCAGCCGCAGGTGCGCGTCGCGTTGGGGTTCGTGATGTGGAACCCGGCACCCTGGAGCGCCTCGGTGTAGTCGAGGGTCGAGCCGTAGAGCAGGTCGGCGCTCTGGGCGTCGACGACGACGCGCACGCCGGCGAACTCGCGGCTGACGTCGTCGGCGGCCACGTCGGTGTCGAAGTACATGTCGTAGTTGAAGCCCGAACAGCCGCCCGGCTTCACCGCGACGCGCAGCGCCAGGGGCTCCTCGACCCCAGCCGCGGCGATGAGTTCGGCCACCTTCGCGACCGCCGCGTCGGTCAGGACGATCGGGTCGGTCGCCTTCTCGGTCAGGTTCACCTGGGTGGTCATTGGGGCCCTCCTTTGGCGCTCGGGACCATGCTAGCGAGGCCTAGGCCGGACCGGTACCCCGTCGCCAGGCCTCGGGCACGGCCATCGTGGCCCCGACCCCCGGCGCCTCGACGATCAGGGCGCCGTCGCGCTCGACGACCCGGGGCTCGACCCGCTCCACGCGCTCGATCCCGCGGGCGTAGTCGAGCACCGCCTCGACCGTGGGGAGCGCCGCGATCGAGCGCAGCGTCGACACGGTGGGCAGGACCATGTCGAAGCGGCCCTCGTCGTAGGCGGCGAGGGCGTCAAGGGGCCGGACCCAGCACTCGGCGACGGTCTCGGCCTCGTCACTGGCCGCGCGCTGGCCCGAGGGGGCGCGCACGCAGAAGAAGCGCGTGTCGTAGCGGCGGGGCGGCCCGACGGGGGTGACCCAGTGGGCGAGGTAGACGAGCCCGCTCGCGTCGAGGTAGAGGTCCTCCGCCTCGAGGACCTCGCGCATCGTGGTCGAGCCGTCGTTGAGCCGCGCCCGGTGCTCGGCCAGCCGGGACCCGAGGGCGGCGTCGGGCACGAGGGCACGCCCGGCCGCGTCGCGCGCGACGAGCAGCCCGGCCTCCTCGAAGAGCTCGCGCAGGCCCGCGACCACGTGGGCGACGCCCCCGTCGTCGAGGCCCTGGCGCGCGGCCCGAGACGCGTCCCAGCCCACGACGCGCTCGACGACGGCCTCGTCGGCGTCGTCGAGCGCCCCGCCCGGGAAGACGTAGACACCGGCGACGAACTCACTGCGCGGGCTGCGCCGGAGCATGAGGACCTCGTAGGGGCCCCCGTCGTCGCGCAACGGCAGGACCGTCGAGGCCGGGCGCACTACCGGGAGGTCCATAAGAATCAACTTACCGACGGGCCCGCGCCCCCGGGGCCCGCGCCCGGGTCCACTAACCTTGGGGCCCACGTCCCAAAGGAGCACCGTGGCTACGAATCAGGCCAACAAGAAGCCCGCGACTCGCGGCTCCGGCCCGCGGTCGGGCCCCCGGGGGCGCGCCCGCGCCGGCCGGCCGGCCGGGCTCTTCACCTGGATCGCGGTCGGGCTGGTCGTGGTGGTGGTCGCGACCCTCGTGATCATCAAGGTGACCAGCGGCGGATCGTCGGGCTCGGGTGCCCAGGCCTTCCAGCCGGCCAACCCGGCCGTCGTGAGCCAGGTCACGACCGTGCCGGCCACGGTGTTCGACACGATCGGGGTGAACTCCTCGGCCATCGGGGTCGCGCCACCCCAGGTGATGAAGAAACTGCCCTTCCTGTCGGTGACCCAGAACGGCAAGAAGGTGCCCGAGGTCCTCTACGTGGGCGCCGAGTACTGCCCGTACTGCGCGGCCGAGCGCTGGGCCACGATCATCGCGCTCAGCCGGTTCGGGACCTGGTCGGGGCTGGGCAACATGGCGAGCTACTCCGGGGACATCTACCCCAACACGCCGACGTTCACCTTCGTGCGCGCCCACTACCACTCGCAGTACGTGGCCTTCCGCAGCGTCGAGATGTACACCAACTACCTCAACGCGGCCAAGACCTACTACCAGCCCCTCCAGACGCTGAGCGCTCAGGAGAACGGACTCTTCAAGAAGTACGACAACTGCAAGTACATCACCGGGCTGACCTGTCAGAACAACGAGTCGTTCCCCTTCGTCAACTTCGCCAACCAGGTGATGATCGTGGGCTCGAGCTACACGCCAGCGGCGCTCGACGGCAACTCGCGCGACCAGATCGCCCAGGGACTCACCAACACATCGGACCCCATCACCGCAGCGATCATCGCCACGGCCAACTACCAGACGGCGTCGATATGCTCGGTCGACGGCGGCCAGCCCGCGAGCGTCTGCACCAGCCCGGGGGTGAAGGCGGCCGCGAAGAGGATGGGCCTTAAGTGACCGACTCGGACCTGCGCGTCCCGCGCTGGGCCGAGTACACGACCTTCGCCCTCAGCCTGATCGGACTGGGCCTGTCGATCTACCTCTCCTACACCCACCTCCACCCGGGGGCGTTGGTGTGCTCCTCGAGCGGGGTGATCAACTGCGCGAAGGTGACGACCTCCGCCGAGTCCCACGTGGCCGGGATCCCCGTCGCCTACCTGGGCGTCGCGAACTACGTCGTCATGACGGCGATAAACTCGCCCCTCGCGTGGCGCTCGCCCTGGCGGTGGCTCCACGTCGCGCGCTTCGCCCTGGTCGTGCTCGCGATGTGCTTCGTCCTCTGGCTGGTCTTCGCCGAGGTCATCCTCATCGGCAACATCTGCGAGTACTGCACGATGGTGCACCTGACGACCTTCGCGCTGCTCCTGGTGCTGACCCGGGTCAGCCCGTACCAACTCGGCTGGGCCTCACGCGCGCGTTAGGGCCCGGCGCTCCACCTCATTGAGCCCGCCCCAGATCCCGTAGGACTCATGGCGCTCGAGAGCCGCCTGGAGGCACTCCTCGCGCACCGCACAGCCCGCGCAGATCCGCTTGGCGAGCGCCTCGCGCTCGATCCGGTCCTCCTTGCGCTCGGCCGGGTCGGCCGGGTAGAAGAGGGCGGCCTCGGCACCCCGACAGGCGGCCTCCCTGGCCCAGGCAATGGTCGACACCGTACCCCCCTCCCCCCGGACGACACTAACGACGCCCCCGGGGCCCTGACAAGGGGCTGGGGGCACTTCCACAGAGGGTCTCCGACCGCTCAATTACAGTGGGTCCGTGGCGACCATCCTGGTGGTGAGCGACGTCGAGGCCCTGCGCCGCGAGGTCGGGACGGCTCTGGCCGGAGGTGACCTCGAGGTCGTCGAGGCGACCTCGGGGCCCGAGGCGTTGGACCGGGTCGGCGAGGGCGGCATCGACCTCGTGGTGACCGATATGCAGGTGGGCCACATGGGCGGGATCGCCATCACCCACGAGCTGCGCAACCTCGAGTCCTACGGTGCGAGCGACTCGGTGCCGGTCCTCGTGATCGTGGACCGGCGACCCGACGTCTTCCTCGCGCGCCGGGCGGGGGCCGACGGCTTCGTCGTCAAGCCCCTCGACCCGCTGACGCTGCGCCGGGCCGCCCGTGCCCTGCTCGCGGGCGACCTCTTCGAGGACGACGCGTGGCGTCCGGCGACGGTGCGGGCGGGCTCAGCGCTGGATGGGTAGCGACGACCCCCCGTCGGGCATCGCCCGGCTCCGGCGGCGCCTCACCACCCGGGAGCACGACGGACCCGTCTCCCCCGAGGCCGCCGCAATCCACGCTCGGGTCGACCAGCTGAGCGAGCTCGAGCTGCGCGACGTCATGACCCCGCGGGTCGACGTCGCCTACCTGGGCTTCCCCGTCACGCCCGAGTCGGTCGCCGACGCGGTGCGCGACACGGGGCACTCCTGTTTCCCGGTCGTAGCCGACGAGGAACTCGACGACGTGATCGGCATCCTGTACGTCAACGACCTGTTCCGCTCCTCGACGGCCCGGCGAGCCCCGGGCGTGGCGCTGCCCGACGCGGACGAGATCGCCCGCAAGATACGCCGGCCCCTCATGCTGCCCGAGACCCGCGACCTGCTCGAGAGCCTGAGCGAGATGCGCGCCCAACGGCGCACCTTCGCCCTGGTGCTCGACGAGCACGGCGGGGTGGCGGGGGTGGTCTCGATCCGCGACATCCTCGAGCAGCTCGTCGGCGACCTCAACGACGAGTTCGACGAGGGTGACGAGCCCACCATCGTGCGCATCCGCGAGGGCCGCTGGCTGGTCGACGGCCAGACCCACGTGGACCGGGTCGAGCAGGAGCTCGGGATCGAGATACCCGAGGGCGAGTACGTGACGATCGCCGGCTTCGTGCTCGACCTCGCCGGGGAGATCCCCGCGCCGGGCTCGACCTACCGCCACGGGCGCTGGACCTTCCGGGTCCAGACGGTCGAGCGCCGTCGGATCAGCCAGCTGGTCGTCGAGCGCC
Organism: Actinomycetes bacterium; assembly: GCA_021779855.1. Lineage (GTDB taxonomy): Bacteria > Actinomycetota > Acidimicrobiia > Acidimicrobiales > RAAP-2 > RAAP-2. The sequence goes on along the minus strand of JAJXZW010000023.1, from coordinate 2,065 downwards.
ACCCCGAGGCTGAGGTCGACGACCTCGAGGGCTGACGTCCCCGGCCGCTCACCCGACGGGGCCGGTCCCCTCCTCGAGCGCGCGGCGCAGCCGGGCCTTCTCCACCTTGCCCATGGCGTTGCGCGCCAGGGCGCCGGCGAGGACCACGCGCTTGGGGATCTTGTAGGGCGCGAGGACCTCGCGCAGCGCCGCGCGGATCCCGTCCGCGGTGAGCTCGGCCCCGGGCCGCGTGACGACCACCGCGACCACGACCTCGCCGAAGTCCCGGTCGGTCAGTCCCACGACGGCCGACTCCTCGACCCCGTCCAGGGCGTCGATGGCCTGCTCCACCTGCTTGGGGTAGACGTTGAGCCCGCCGGTTATGACGAGGTCTTTCGCCCGGCCCACGATCTCGAGGTAGCCGTCGGCGTCGAGACGCCCCAGGTCGCCCGTGTCGAAGAAGCCGTCGGGGCCCCGGGCGGGTTGGTCCGGGCGGTTCCAGTAGCCCGAGAGCACGTTGGGGCCGCGCACCTCGACTCGCCCGGGCGGGGTCCCGGCGAGGCGCACCTCGACCCCCGGGAGGGCCGGGCCGACCGTGCCGACCCGCCGCTCCCCGTCCAGGGGGTTCGACGCGATCATCCCGGTCTCGGTCGTCCCGTAGCGCTCGAGGATCCGGTGGCCCGTGCGCGCCGTGAAGGCCTCGTGGGTGGACACGCGCATCGGGGCCGAGCCCGAGACGAAGAGACGCACGCCCCGCACGCTCTCCGCCGTGAGCCGCTCGTCCGCCAGGAGCCTGGTGTAGTGCGTCGGCACGCCCATCATGACGGTCCCCTCGGCGAGGGCGTCGAGCACCGCGCCGACCTCGAAGGAGGGGAGGAGCCGCATGGTGGCCCCCGCCGCGAGCGCGCAGTAAGCGGCGACGAAGAGGCCGTGAACGTGGAACAGCGGGAGGGGGTGCACGAGGACGTCGTCGCGGCCGATCCCCCACACGCGGTTCAGCGTCGTGCAGCCGAATACGAGGTTCCCCTGGGACAGGACCGCCCCCTTCGGACGGCCCGTCGTGCCCGAGGTGAACAGGATGGCGGCGGGCGTGTCCTCGTCGCCCGCCCGATCCTCGAACCGGTCCGGGCGTGTCCGGGCGCGCTCTAGGAGCTCGTCGAGCCCGACCACCGGCTCCCGGCGTCCCCGGGGTCCCTCGCCCACGAGGATCACCGGTGACGCGTCGTCGAGGAGCCCGTGGACCTCGGGGTCGGTGTAGGCGGGGTTGAGCGGGACGTAGAGCGCCCCCACCCGAGCGCAGGCCACGTTGAGGGCCAGCACCTCCGGGCGTGTCGGCACCCGCACGGCGACGCGGTCGCCCGAGGCGACGGAGAAGTCGGCGACGAGGACCCGGGCGAGCCTCGCCGACAGCGCGTCCAGTGATCCGAAGGTCCAGACGTCGTCGCCCCAGCGGACGGCCGCGCGGTCAGGCTCGCGGCGTCCCTCGCCGAGAAGGGTCTCGACGAGCAGGTTCGTCCCCTCCGTCACGAGTCGGTCCAGGTGGCGCGACCGACCGTCACGGCCACCGTCGGCCTCCCGCAGCCGGGTCGCTCCCGGCCGCTGCCCCTTCGGCCCACGAGAGACGGTCGGCGACGCGCACGAGAGAGACGGTAGTGCCCGGGCCGACGGGGGCTCGCCCGGCGGGCGTCGAGCCGCGGACGTTCGGGGGGCCTTGGACGAGGCCACCGGGCCCAGCCGGTGATAGGCGTTAGGATGGTCGGGCTGCGGGGAGACTCGCTGCGGGCTGTAGCGCAGCTTGGTAGCGCGCTGCGTTCGGGACGCAGAGGTCCCGGGTTCAAATCCCGGCAGCCCGACCACCACCGTGTAGCGTCGTCTCACTCGGGCCCCCATCGTCTAGCGGCCTAGGACACCACCCTTTCAAGGTGGCAGCACGGGTTCGAATCCCGTTGGGGGTGCTCTGAGGCCTGGCCCCCGTTCGTGCGACCACCCTTATGGCAACGTGGCCTGGGTTGGTTGGACAGAGTGTAAGGCCTCGAACTCGCTCGGCGTCAGGTAGTTGAGGGCGCTGTGGCGCCGCTCGGTGTTG
>JAJXZW010000022.1 GCA_021779855.1 Actinomycetes bacterium | reverse complement strand
GCGGCCGGATCGGCGAGCCCGGCGCCCCCCAGGGCGAGGGCACCCGCGAGGACGAGGCGGGTCGCCCGAGGCCGCCCGGCACGGGTGCGCTGGCGCACGACGGTCATGGCTCGAGTCTCGCACGCGCCGGGTGGCCCCGCGCGGCGCGTGCCCTAGAGGCGTCGTGTCGGCGCGCCGACCGCGACCGGGACCGCCTCGTCCATCGCGGCGCGCGCGTGGTAGCTCGAGCGCGTCAGCGGCGAGGACTGCACGTGCGCGAGGCCGAGGGCGCGCCCGCGCTCGGCCAGCTCCTCGAACTCGCGCGGCGTCCAGTAGCGCGCGACGGGGAGATGGTCGGCGCTCGGACGCAGGTACTGGCCGATCGTCACGATCCTCACCCCCACCGCCGCCAGGTCGGCTAGCGCCTCGTCGACCTCCTCGACCGTCTCGCCCAGGCCCACCATGAGCCCCGACTTGGTGGTGAGCCCGGCCCGAGCGGCGCGCGCGAGCACCGTGAGCGAGCGGAGGTACCCCGCGCTCGGGCGCACGGCGCGCTGGAGCCGCGCCACGGTCTCGAGGTTGTGGTTGAGCACGTCGGGGCGCGACTCGAGCAGTAGCTCCAACGAGCCCTGGTCGCCACGCAGGTCGCTCGTGAGCACCTCCACCGTCGTGCCCGGGCGCGCCTCACGCACGGCGCGCACCGTCGCGGCCATCGCGCCGGCCCCCCCGTCGGCCAGGTCGTCGCGCGCCACGCACGTGATCACCGCGTGGCTCAGGCCCAGTCGGGCCACCGCCTCGGCGACCCGGGCCGGCTCGGTCGGGTCCAGGGGCAGCGGCTTCCTCGTGTCGACGAGACAGAAGCCGCACGCCCGGGTGCAGCGCTCGCCGTTGACCATGAAGGTGGCGGTACCCTCGGCCCAGCACTCGAAGATGTTGGGGCAGCCCGCCTCCTCGCACACCGTGACCAGACGCAGGTCCTGGGTGAGGGCGCGCAGCGAGCGGTACTCGTCGCCCATGTGGGCCGGGAGGCGCAGCCACTCGGGCTTGCGGTCGCGGATGTCGAGGCCGGCCTCGGGGTCGACGCCGGCCTGGCGGAGCCGGCGGATCAGGGGCCGCTCCGCGCTCGGCTCGAACGAGCGCGCCGGCCGCTCGACGCGCGCCACGCACGCGGGCCCGCCGAGTCGCCGGTCGAGCTCCTCGCCGAGGACGTCCTCCACCAGCGCCGGGGACGCGTCCAGCCCGAGCGACGCGAGCGAGCCGACGGGTTTGTCGGGGATGCCGCAGGGCACGATGAGCGCGAAGCGCGCCAGGTCGACGTCGACGTTGAGGGCGACGCCGTGGAGGGTGCGGCGGCGGCCCCGGCCGTCGCGCTCGGTGCGCACGCCGACGGCCGCAATCTTGGTCGGCCGGCCCTCGAGGTCAGCCCAGACCCCCGGGTAGCCCTGGAGACGGCCCACGCGCCCGAGGCGTCCCTCCTCGTCGAGGCGCTCGACGGTCGCGATGACCGCGTCCTCCAGGGCCGCGACGTGAGCCTTGCCGGCCGCGGGGTCGTCGGCCACCGTGACGATCGCCCAGGCCACCACCTGGCCCGGGCCGTGGTAGGTGACGTCGCCGCCCCGGTCGGCCTCGACGACGGCGGCGTCGAGCTCGTCGCGGGGCACGAGGATGTGCTCGTCCCTCGCCCGGACCCCGAGGGTGTAGGTCGGGGGATGCTCGAAGAGCAGGGCGTAGTCGTCCTCGGCCTCTACGAGGGCCCGCTGGAGGTCGTTCGCCTCGGGGAAGGTCACCCGGCCGAGGTGGCGGCGACGCAGCACTAGCGCTCGCTCTCGAGGTCGAGGCCCCCGAGGAGCTCGGCCACGCGCTCGAGGTAGCGCGCGGCGGCCGTCGACTCGCAGACCCGGTGGTCGAAGCTGAGTCCGAGCACGAGCCGTCGGCCCACGGCGAGGGCGCCCTCGACCACGACGGGGACCTCGCGGACCGCACCGATCGAGAGGGCCGCGACCTCGGGCTGGATCACGATGGGCTGGGTGAGCAGGGCGTGGGGGCTCGGCGCGGCGGCCACCGTGAAGGTGCCGCCCATCAGGTCGTCAGCGGTGAGCTCGCGCGCCCCCAGGCGCTCGTCGAGGTCGCCGATCCGATGGGCCAGGGCGCGCAGGGTGAGCCCGGCCGCGGCGTGCACGACCGGGACGAGCATCCCCTCGTCGGCCAGGGGTCGCACGAGGCCCAGATTCACGCTGCGGTGCAGGACGAGCCGGTCACCCTCCAACGAGGCGTTGAGGAACTCGAACTCGCCGAGCGCCCTCACCGCCGCCAGGGCGACGAGCGTCTCGTCCGAGACCGCGACGCCCTCTCGCGTGGTGCGCCCCAGCGCGTCGAGGCGCGCGAAGACGGATCCGTCGACCTCGACGGCGACGAAGCCCTGGGGGCAGACCTGGGCCGAGAAGGCCAGGTGCTGGCCCATGCGCCGCTGCCCGTGGCTCAGGGCGACGCTGGTCTCCTCCGACGGCCCCAGGGCGACCGCCCGCTCGGCGTCGCGACGCGTAATCGTCCCGCCGGGGCCCGTGCCCGCCACGCTCGAGGGGGCGACCCCGCCGTCGGCGAGGATCCGGCGCACCACGGGCGAGAGCACGACCCCCCCGACGGCCTCGTCGGATCGAAGCGTCGCCGGCGCGCGTCCCGCCGGGGCGGCCTCGGCGACGGGCGCGGCGGTGGGCGCGGCCTCCAACGGCGCGGGTGGCGCGGTGACGGCCACCGTCTGGGTCTCGTCGATGACGGCCACGCGCGAGCCCGTCATCACGGTGTCGCCCTCGCCGGCCAGGATCTCGGTCAGGACGCCCGCGGCCGGGGAGGGCATCTCGGAGTCCACCTTGTCGGTCGAGACCTCGAAGAGGGGCTCGTCGCGGGCGACGAGGTCGCCCACCCTCTTGAACCACTGGGTGATGGTCCCCTCGGTTACCGACTCGCCCAGCGACGGCAGCGTGACCTCAGCCAACGTGCAGCCCCCGCCCGGCCAGCGCGATGAGGGTCTCGCCGAAGGTCTCGGACAACGAGGGGTGCGGCTGGATCAAGGCGGCGGCCTCGTCCGCCGTCGCCTCCCAGTTGACCGCGTAGTAGCCCGCGCCGAGCTGCTCGGTCACCCAGGGGCCGGCCATGTGGACCCCGAGCAGCTGGCCGGCCGAGCCGTCCGGGCGCTTCTCGGCGATGACCTTCACCACCCCGTCGGTCTCGCCGATGATCTGGGCCCGGCTGTTGCCACCGAAGGGGTCCTTCTTCACCACGACCTCGATCCCGCGCTCCTTGGCCGCCGCCTCGGTGAGCCCCACGAAGGCGACTTCGGGGTTCGAGTAGATGGCCCAGGGCACGCGGTCGTAGTCGACCGGCACGGTGGGCTCGCCGAGGATGGTCTTTATCGCCACGATCGCCTCGGCGAAGCCCACGTGAGCCAGCTGGGGCGACCCGGCGACCACGTCGCCCACGGCGTAGACCCCGGCGGCCGCGGTGCGCTGGAGCCCGTCGGCGACCACGAAGCCCCGCTCGTCGATCGTTACGCCCGTCCCCTCGCCCAGCAGGTCCTCGGTACGCGGCCGGCGGCCCACCGAGACGACGATGAGATCGGTCTCGATCGCCTCGCCGCCCTCGATCGTGACGGCCGTCGCCGACTTCTTGGGCGCGTGGCCGGTCACGCTCACCCCGGTGCGCACGTCGATTCCGCGCTTCTTGAAGGACCGCTGCACGACCCCGGCGACCTCGGCGTCGCAGCCCGCGAGGATCGAGGGCAGGAACTCGAGGATGGTGACCGCCGTGCCCATGTCGGCCAGCATCGAGGCGAACTCGCAGCCGATCGCGCCGCCGCCGACCACGACCGCGCGCGCCGGCAGCGAGGTGAGGTCCAAGAACTCGTCCGAGGTGTGCACGAACTTGCCGTCGGGCTCGAGGCCGGGCAGCGTGCGCGGGACCGACCCGGCGGCGATGATCACGCTCGCGCCCACCAGTTCGGCGCCCTCGTCGGCCCCGTCGACCACGACGACCCGGTGGTCGGCCTCGAGGCGGGCCGTGCCGCTGACGGTGGTCACCGAGCGCCCCTTGAGCAGTCCGGACAGGCCCTTGTGGAGCTTGTCGACGACCTCGTTCTTGCGGGCCTGGCTCACCGCGAAGTCGACCGAGAGCCCCTTGGTGGTGAAGCCGAAGGCCGCGGCGTGCTCGAGGGTACGGCGCACGTGGGCCGTCTCGAGGAACTCCTTGGCCGGAACGCAGCCCCGGTGCAGGCAGGTGCCGCCCACCTTGTCCCGCTCCACGAGGGCGATCTTGAGCCCCGCCGAGGCCCCGTAGAGGGCGGCGGCGTAGCCACCGGGTCCTCCGCCGATCACGACCACGTCGTACTGCTGGACCCCGTCAGCCACGGTCACACCTTTCCGTCGTCCCGATCAACCCCCTGGGGAATCCTAATGTTCCCCGGGCGCCGAGCCCGACGGGATCAGGCGCTCTGACCGCGCTGGGCGTCGGCCGCGGCCGTCGCGAGGCGGTCGACGAACTCGTTCATGGGGTCACCGGCGTGGCCGCGCACCCACGAGAAGCGGACCTCGCGGCCGGAGTCCAGCGCCAGAGGCAGCAGCACCTCCCAGAGGTCCCGGTTGGCCACGGGCTGGTTCTGGCTGTTGCGCCACCCGCGCCGTCGCCACCCGACGTACCAGCGGTCGTGGAAGCAGCGCACGACGTAGTTCGAGTCGCTCACCACCTCAATCGCTCCGTCGGGGTTAGCGCGCAGCGCCTCTACGACGGCCGTGAGCTCCATGCGCTGGTTCGTGGTGTGGGCCTCGGCACCGCTGGCGTAGCGGGTCGTGCCCACGGCCCACGCCCAGCCCCCGGGACCGGGGTTGCCGCGGCAGGCCCCGTCGGTGTGCACGAGCGTCATATGACCCGGGTGATCCAGGCGTCGGGGTCATCGGTAAAGCGCGTCACCGCCGTGGGCAGGTCCCCGCGCAGGACCTGGCCCAGGGTCACGTGCTCGAGCACCTCGCGCAGCGCGGCACGCACCGCCACCCAGACCTCGCGGAGGTGCTCGGCGGAGCCCTCGTAGACGACGGTCTCGGGCCGCATGCCCCGCACCCCGGCCATGGGTCCGCTGACCACGCGCAAGACGTCGGCGATCATGACCGCGTCGGGGTCCTTGGCCAGCCGGAAGCCACCCTCGGGCCCGCGCTGGCTGGTCACCAGCCCGCCCCGGCGCAGGTCCGAGAGGATCGCGCCGAGGAACTTCGCCGGCAGGTCCTGCTCCTGGGCCAGGTGCTCGGCGCTGACCGAGACGTCGACCGCCGCGAGGCTGAGCAGTGCGCGGATCGCGTACTCGGCCTTCGCGGGGATCTGCACCGCCCCATTCTGCCCCACCGGGGCCGCGCGAGGCCCCTAACGTGGAGTCCGTGCCCAGCCTGGCGGATTGTCGCCTCTACCTCTGCGTGGGGCTGCGCGACGACCTCACCGACTTCGTGCACGCGGTCGTCGAGGGCGGCGTCGACGTCGTCCAGTTGCGCGAGAAGACGGCCCCGGCGAGCGACCAGCGTGGGCCGGCCGGCGAGCTCGCTCGCCTGTGCCGGGACCTCGGGGTCCCCTTCGTGGTGAACGACTCACCCGAGCTCGCCGCCGAGGTCGGCGCCGACGGAGTCCACGTCGGCCAGGACGACGTCCCGGTCGAGCGCTGTCGAGCGCTGCTGGGCGAGGGGGCGATCGTCGGGCTGTCGACCCACGCCGAGGCCGAGCTCGAGGCGGCCCTCACGACCTCGGCGACCTACCTGAGCGCGGGTCCCATCGTGCCCACCCCGACCAAGGTGGGGCGCCCGGGCACGGGGGTCGGCTACGCGCTCGCCGCCCAGCGCCGCAGTGACCGACCGGTCTTCGTCACCGGCGGGGTCAGCCCGACGACGGTGGGCGCGCTCGTCGCCGAGGGTCTCCGCCACTTCGTCGTGGTGCGCGCCCTCACCGAGGCGCACGACCCGGGCGGCGCGGCTCGCGCGCTGCGCCGCGCGCTCGACGAGGCTCTCTCAGCGGTGCCGGTCGAGCCAGCCCAGTAGCGTCGCCACCATCCGAGGGTCGGCCCGCAACTGGTGACCCGCTCCCTGGATGAGTCGCAGCTCGGCGCGCCCCTCCGCCGCGGCCACGAGGTCGCGGGCGTCGCTCGGGGGCACCTCCACGTCGTCGGTGCCGTGACCCACGAGGAGACGACGTGGCGCCACCGCGGCAATCGAGCCGAGCGGGTCCACCGAGAGCACGTCGGCCGCGAGGTCCACCGGGGCCAGCAGGTCCCCGGGGTCCCCGACGACGCCGCCCACCTGGACCGAGTGGTGGAACTCCACGGGCGAGCCGATCCAGCGCTCGAGGTGGGCCGGCGAGGCGAAGGTGGCCACCCCGCGCACCCGGTCGTCGGCGGCGGCCACCGCGAGGGCGAGCGCCCCGCCGAAGCCGAAGCCGGCGATCGAGACGCGCCCCTCGCCCGCGGCGACCCGCTCGACGATGGCCGCGAGGTCGCGGCGCCACCGGCTCGCGCTGAAGGTGCCGGTGCTCGCTCCGACCCCCGAGAGGGTCCCCGTCGCCACGGTCCAGCCCGACTCGTTGGCCACGTGCTCGGCCAGTTCGGGCAGGAGGCCCGCGGCCTGACGGCCCATGCCCATCAGGCGCGGCAGGCCGTGGGCGAGGACCAGGACGTGTCCGGTCACCGGCCGTGAGCCCGAGGTGCACACGCGCAGCTCGAGCGTCGAGTCGGTGCTCTCCAGCTGCTCGGTGACGAGCACCGCGCTAGATGCCCAGACGCTGCGCGAGGAGCTCGCGGTGGTAGCTGGGGTCGCCGAGGAAGAGCTCGGAGCTCTTGGCCCGCTTGAAGTAGAGGTGGGCCGGGTGCTCCCAGGTGAAGCCGATGCCGCCGTGGATCTGGATGTTCTCCGCGGCGCAGTGGAAGTAGGCCTCCGAGCAGAACGACTTGGCGAGGCTCGCGGCGATGGGCAGCTCTTCGTTTTGCTCCTGGGCCGCCCAGGCGGCGTAGTAGGCGGCCGACTTGGCCGACTCGACGTCGAGGAGCATGTCGGCGCACTTGTGCTTGATCGCCTGGAACGACCCGATCGGACGACCGAACTGGACGCGGGTCTTGGCGTACTCGACCGAGCTGTCGAGCACCCGCTGGGCCCCGCCCACCTGCTCGGCGGCGAGGAGCGCGGCGGCGACCTGCAGGGTCGTGGCGAGCCCCTCGCCGGCCCGGCCGTCGGCGCCCACGAGGGTCGCCGGGACGTCCTCGAGGACGAGCCGGCTCTGCTTGCGCGTCTGGTCCATCGTGGCCAGCGCCTCGCGCGCGAGACCCGGCGCGTCGCCCTCGACCGCGAAGAGGGAGAGGCCCGCCGCGGTCGTCGCCGGCACGAGCACGAGGTTCGCCGTCGAGCCGTCGGTCACGTAGTTGCGCACGCCGCTCAGCCGCCAGCCGTCCCCCTCGCGTCGGGCGCTCGCCGCGGCGCCGGCGAGGTCCCACGACCCGGAGTCGTCGGTGAGGGCCACCGTCGCGATGGTCCGGCCGCTCGCGATGCCCGGCAGGTAGCGCGTGTGGTCCTCGGGCCCGCCGACGAAGGTGACGGCGTTCGCCGCCAGGGCGACGGTGGAGAAGTACGGCGCGCACAGTAGGGCGGCGCCCATCTCCTCGAAGACGACGTAGAGCTCCACCGGGCCGAACCCCTGGCCCCCGAAGGCCTCTGGGATGCCCAGCCCCTGGAGGGCGAGCTCGCGGGCCATCTGCTCCCACACCGCCGGGTCGTACCCCTCGGCCGTGGCCATGAGGCGGCGCACCTCGGTCTCGGGGGACTTCTCCTCGAGGAATCGCCGCACCATCTTGCGCAGCTCGTCCTGCTCCTCGCTAAAGCCGAAATTCATCGCCCGACCCCTCTCTCCGGCGCCCCACCGAGACTAACCAAGTCCCACCGGGGCCGGCACCGTGGCACACTGCGGCCAGTGGATCCACCGAGTAGGGGCATCCATCCCACCGCGGGAAAGCCCACCGTTCCAAAGGATTGCCCTGTCACGGCCCGGTGGCACGATCCCTGTCGTGCCCCGTCGCGACGCTGCCGCTGACGGCGGTGACCTGGTGCTGGACCTCGATCCCGGCCCCGCCCAGGCCCACCGCCTCGACCAGGCGCTCTTCGCCACCGGCAGCCTACGACGGGTCCTCACGAACTTCGGGCGAGCCCGCCCGATAGACCCGCGTAGAGACCGGAGTGGCTCGCGGCCCGGGCAACGCCCGCCGGACTCGACGCCAACGGCAAGGTGACCGACGCGCCCGCGCGAAGGGCCCGCCACGGGGCCCCGAACACCGCTCGCCTGACCCGTCGGCTCTCCGAGCGGGACTCCGAGGTGGCGGTCCTCGCGCTGCGTCGTGAGTCACACTGGATCGGCGAGCGCGTGCCCTCCTCCTCGGCCCTCGCGGTGAGCCACGAGGTGTGGGAAGCCTTCGAGCGGCACCTCTTCGCCGGCGGCGGCCTGCCCCGGGTTCCCGCACCGCGACGCGTCACCCACCCGCCGGGGTCCTCACGGGGCGAGGTCCGCCAAGTCCCTCGCCGAGCGCACGCACCGCTGCGTGGTCTGTGGTGGTGTCCCGGTGCAGCGCGACCCGCACTCGGCCCTCCGCCGAGTGCGAGAACACCAGCACCTCCGCCTTCTACCGGGACGTGCCCTACGCCACGCGCGTAGGGGCGACGGGGGCCGAGGGTCCCCTGACCGCGGCGTCTGGGAGGCCGGGAGTCATCTCTCGGCAGTCAAGCCAGAGGCGGGCGCGCAGTCCGGCGCTCGTCGAGATCGACGCTCGCGGCGACGCACCGACCCCCTGGTCGACCTCGACGGGGACCGCGTCGTCACCTCCGGCGGCGAGCGCGGCCTCCGTCGAGCAGACAGTCCGGGCGCGGGCGGTCCATCGATCGAACGAGACCTAGACTCCCCCGGTTAGATGGATACCCCCACCACCGAGACCGTCTGGTCCGACGCCACCACCGAGGTCCACCGGCTCGTCGTCGGACCGGTCGAGAACAACGTCTACGTAGTGCGCTGCGCGCGCACGGGCCGCGCGGCGCTGATCGACGCGGCCAACGAGCCCGAGCGGCTGGTGCCACTCGTCGACGAGCTCGGCGTCGAGCTCGTCCTCACCACCCACGGCCACTGGGACCACGTCGGGGCCGTCGCCGAGATGCGCGCGGCCGGGGTGCCGGTCTGGGTCCGGTCTGAGGACGCCGCGCACCTCGCGGGCCACGACCGGCTCATCGACGACGGGGAGGTGGTCGCGGTGGGCGAGCTGGGCCTGCGCGCCATCCACACCCCGGGTCACACCCCGGGCAGCGTCTGCTTCGCCCTCGAGGGCCGGCCCGTGCTGTTCACCGGCGACACCCTCTTCCCGGGCGGGCCCGGCAGCACCAGCTTCGAGGGCGGCGACTTCGCCGCCATCATCACGTCGATCGAGGATCGCCTGTTCCGGCCCTTCGCTGCCGCGACGACGTTCTGGCCCGGTCACGGCGCCCCCTCGACCCTGGGTGCGGAGTCGCCCCACCTCGACGAGTGGGTCGCGCGCGGCTGGTGAGCCCCGAGGTCGACCCCATTAGGCTCGTGGCGTGTCCGACGCCCTCCTCGAGCTGACCGACCTCCACGTCGAGGCCGACGGGGTCCCGATCCTGCGCGGGGTCGACCTCGTGGTGCGCCCGGGCGAGGTGCACGCCCTCATGGGCCCGAACGGGGCCGGCAAGTCCACGCTCGCGAGCGTGGTCATGGGCCACCCCGGCTACACCGTGACGCGCGGGCGGATCGCGCTGGCCGGTCAGGACGTCACCGACTGGACCCCCGACGAGCGGGCCCGGGCGGGGCTGTTCATGGCCTTCCAGTACCCCGAGGCGATCAGCGGGGTCTCGGTGGTGCAGTTCCTGCGCCAGGCCATCGCCGCGCGACGCGGCCTCGAGGAGCTCAGCGTGCTCGAGGTGCGCCTCGAGCTCGCCGAGTGGATGGAGCGTCTCGGCATCGACGACGCCTTCGCCGAGCGCCACCTGAACGACGGCTTCTCCGGCGGGGAGCGCAAGCGCAACGAGGTTCTCCAGATGGCCCTGCTCGAGCCCGTGGTGGCACTGCTCGACGAGACGGACTCCGGCCTCGACATCGACGCCCTGCGGGTGGTCGCGCGGGGAGTGAGCACGGTCCGCGAGCGCCACCCCGAGATGGGCGTCGTGCTCGTGACCCACTACGTGAAGCTCCTGGACGAGATCGTCCCCGACCACGTCCACGTTCTGGTCGACGGGCGCATCGTCGAGAGCGGTGACGCCGAGGTCGCCCGGCGCATCGACGAGCGCGGCTACGAGGCCTGGCGAGCGGTGAGCGCGTGACCAGCTACAGCCCGTCGCGCGTGCGCGCCGACGTGCCCCAGTTCCACCGCGAGGTGCGCGGGCGTCCACTCGCCTACCTCGACTCCGCCTCGAGCACCCTGCCGCCGCGCGCGGTCATCGAGGCGATGGACCGCTACTACGAGCGCCATCACGCCAACGTCCACCGGGGCGTCTACCTCACCGCCGAGGAGGCGACCGCCGACTACGAGGGCGCCCGCGCGGCCGTGGCGCGCTTCATCAACGCCCCCGGCGGCGCCGGGGAGGTCGTCTTCACCAAGAACACGACCGAGTCGTTCAACCTGCTCGCCCGCAGCTGGGGGGCGTCCCAGCTCGAGCCCGGCGACGTCGTCGTCGTGACCGAGATGGAGCACCACGCGAACGTCGTACCCTGGTTCCAGTTGCGCGAGAGCCGCGGGATCGAGGTCCGGTTCATCCCCGTCGGCGACGACTACCGCCTCGACCTCTCCCACGTCGACCAACTACTCGAAGGCGCCCGACTGCTTAGCGTGACCGGCATGTCCAACGTTCTGGGCACGCGCAACGACCTCGCCGCGCTCGCCCGGCTCGCCCACGACCACGGCGCGCTCATCGCGGTGGACGGCGCGCAGTCGGTCGCGCACGGCTCGAGCGACGTCGCGCGCGACGGGATCGACTTCCTCGCCTTCAGCGGCCACAAGATGCTCGGGCCCACGGGCATCGGGGTCTTCTGGACGCGGCGCTCCCTGCTGGACGCCATGCCTCCCTTCCTCGGGGGTGGCGGCATGATCGCCGACGTGCGCACCGACGGCTTCACCCCCGCCGACGGGGTCGCGCGCTTCGAGGCCGGCACGCCCCCCATCGCCGAGGCCGTCGGGCTCCACGCCGCGATCCGCTACCTCGAGGGTCTGGGCCCCGACGCCGTCGAGGCCCACGAGCGCGAACTGACCCGCGACGCCCTCGAGCGCCTGGAGGGCGCCTTCGCCGGGCGGGTGCGCGTGATCGGACCGGGCGACGTCACCGATCGCGGCGGCGTGCTTAGCCTCGACGTCGAGGGCGTCCACCCCCACGACGTGGCCCAGGTCCTGGACCAGCACGGGGTGTGCGTGCGCCCCGGCCACCACTGCGCGAAGCCCCTGATGCACCGCTTCGGGCTCGCGGCCACCGCCCGAGCCTCCTTCGGCCCCTACTCGCTGGCCCGCGACACCGACGCCCTCATCGAGGGGCTCGCCCACGCCCTCGACCTCTTCGCCTGACCGTGGCCAACCTCGACGACCTCTACCGCGAGATCATCCTCGACCACTACCGCACCCCGCGCAACCGGGGCGAGCTCCCCACGCCGCCGGCCAGGCGCGTCGAGGGCTTCAACCCGCTCTGCGGTGACGAGATCACCCTCTACCTCGAGCTGGCCGACGGTCGCCTGGCCGACATCAAGATGACCGGGCGGGGCTGCTCGATCTCCCAGGCCTCCGCCTCGCTCATGGGCGCGGCCGTCAAGGGCAAGACCCTCGTCGAGGTCCGCGCCGCCATCGAGCGGTTCCGTCAGCTCATGACCGTCACCGAGACCCGCCTCGACGAGGGCGCCGAGCCCGCGCTCCCCGACGTCCGCTCCCTGGGCGAGCTCGCGGCCCTCGCCGGCGTGGTGAAGTTCCCGGTGCGCATCAAGTGCGCCATGCTCGCCTGGGCGACGCTCGCCCAGGGGCTCGACGAGGCCTCGGCCGACTGACCCGCCGCTAGGGCGCGCAGGGCCGCGGGTTGTACGGCGCGTAGCTCGCGGTGGGGCTCGTCGTGGTGGTGGTCGGCGTCGCGCGCGCGGCGCGGCCCGCGGTGGACGAGCCCGCGGCGCGCGTGGCCCCCGCCGTGGTGGTGGTCGTGGGCGTGATCGCCGGAGGCAGCGGCGTCTGGCCCGAGGAGTTGGGCGGCGGGTTGGTCGGCGTCTCGAGCGCGGAGCCGAAGACGTTGACGAAGAGCTGCTGGGTCTCGGGCTGCTTGACGTAGAGCACGTCGCCGAGCACCGGACTGGTCGCCGAGTAGACCGGCAGGGTGTAGGTCGAGATGGCGTTCGCGTTCAGGCCGTGGAAGCGCACGGCCAGCCCCACCAGCTCGTTCAGGCTGAAGTTCTGGTCGAGCGTGATCCCCTGGGGGACCTTGGAGAGGAAGTTGTTGATGGTGAAGGGGTTGTAGAGGGTCTTGCCCCGGTCGACCATCGCGCGCAGGAAGGCGCTCTGGCGCTCTATGCGACCGAAGTCGCTCGTCCCGTCGTAGAGCCAGCCGTCGGCGTAGAGGGTCGCCGGCGGGGTGTTGTTGCCCGGCCAGACGCCGCTGCCCCTGACGTCGTAGTAGTAGTGGCGGCTGCGCACGACCGCGAGCGCCTCGAAGCCCTGGATCAGCTGGCAGCCCGGGTGGCGGATCCGCAGGCCCGAGTACGGGTCGGCCGCCGGGTAGGGGAAGTCCAGGTAGACCCCGCCGAGCGCGTCGGCCGCGTTGATCAGCCCGGCGAAGCTCACTACGACCGTGTCGTTGATGGGGATGCCGAAGTTGGCCGTGATGGTCTGGGCGAGCAGGGACGGCCCGCCGCCGAAGTTCACGTTGATCCGGTTGGCCTGGCCGTAGAGGTTCTGGTTGGCGAGCAGGGTCACCATCGTGTCGCGCGGGATCGAGATCACGCTGATCGTCCCGGCCTGGGGGTCGACGTGGACGATCTTGACGACGTCGCTGCGCTGGCCCGCAACCAGCCCGGCGCTGGCACCGGTCTGCCGGCCGACCAGGCCCGAGAGGCCCGCGCGCGAGTCCGACCCCACGACGAGGATGTTGAAGGGCGCGCCCGAGATGGGCTTGACCTCGCTCGTGACGTTGATCTTGTGGATCTGGGAGAAGCGCCAGTTGGCGTAGAGGTAGCCCCCGCCGACGAGGACCACGAGGAGCGCGACGAGGCTGGCCACGCTGATGAGCGCGATGCGCCCGGCCCGCCGGCGCCGGCGCCGCGGCGGGCGCGGGGGTGCGGGGGTGCGACCGTCGACGGCGTCGCCGAGGGCGCGCAGCCGACCCTCGTTGGCGATCCCCTCGGAGCGCCGGGACGGCTCGCGGTCGCGACCACCCCGGTCTCGTCCCCTGGGCATCGGTCGACTCTACCGCTGGCGGTCGCGTGCTCGGATCACGCCCGCGGCGCGCGGAAGCCGTCGTAGCCCTCGCGCTCGAGACGCTCGGCGATCTCGGGGCCGCCGGTCGCTACGACCCGGCCGTCGCGCACGACGTGGATGGTCGTGGGCACGAGCTCCACCAGCAGGCGACGGAAGTGGGTGATGGCCAGCACGCCGCACTCCCACTCGCCTACCGCCGACGACAGCCGCCGCGCGACCGAGGAGAGGGCGTCGACGTCGAGGCCCGAGTCAACCTCGTCGAGCAGGCAGAATCGCGGGCGCAGGACCCCCAGCTGGACCATCTCCGCGCGCTTGCGCTCCCCGCCCGAGAGATCGACGTTGACGAAGCGCTCGAGCAGCTCAGGCCGTAGCCCGACGCGCTCGGCCTCCTCGCGCACGCGCGCGCCGACCGTGGCCGGGTCGGCCCCGGCGGCGACCAGCATGTCCAGCGGGCGCACGCCCGGGACCTCCAGGGGCTGCTGGAGGGCGAGGAAGAGCCCGGCACGGGCCCGCTCGGTGGCCGAGAGCCCGAGCAGTTCGCGGCCGTCGATCGTGACCGACCCCTCGAGCACCCGGTACCCCGGGTGACCGGTGAGCGCGTGGGCGAGGGTCGACTTGCCCGAGCCATTGGGGCCCATGAGGGCGTGGACCTCGCCGGTGGACATCGTGAGGTCGAAGCCCTTCAGGACCTCGCGGCCCCCGACCGCGACGCGCAGCCCCTGGATGGAGAGCGTCGAGGTCACGGAACCTCCACTACCAGCTGCCCGTCGGCCTCGCGCACCTCGTAGTGGGCAACGGGCCGGGTCGCGGGCAGCGTGAGGGGCTCGCCGTCGACGAGGCTGAACACGGCGCCGTGACGGGCGCACTCGATCTCGGCCGCCTCGACGTCGACGTAGCCCTGGGAGAGGGGGAAGTCCTCGTGGCTGCACCGGTCGTCGAGGACGTAGAGGGAGTTCTCGATGCGCACCACCACCAGGGTCCGACCGGGCGCCGGGACCGAACGCGCGACGCCGACCTCGTAGTCGTCCAGGCGACCGAGCGCCACCGTCGTCACGAGCCCACCTGCGCGGCCCGGGCGACCTCGCCCACCGCCGAGGCCACGTCGGCCTCGATGGGCGCGGCGAGGGCGTCGGGCAGGGCCTCGAGCATCTCGTAGAAGAAGCCCTGGATCATCAGTCGCTGGGCGTCGACGCGACCGACCCCGCGCGACTCGAGATACCAGCGCTGCAGCGCGTCGAGGGGCCCCACGCTCGAAGCGTGGGCGCACAGCACGTCGTTCTCGCGAATATCGAGGTTGGGCACCGAGTCGGCGTGCGCACTCGGCGAGAGCAGGAGGTTGTGATTGGTCTGGCGGGCGTCGGTGCGCGTCGCACCCTTCTCAATCTCGATCAGCCCGGTGTAGACCGAGCGCGAGCGCTCCGCTACCGCGCCCTTGGAGAGGAGCCGGGAGTTCGTGCGCGGCGCCAGGTGGAGCTGGTGGGTGCGAAAGTCGTGCACCTGGTCGCCCCGTCCGAGGTAGGTCGTACGCAGCTCGTTGGCCGCCCCCGGGCCGCGCAACTCCGCGTCGTTGCGCGACCGGTCGTAGTGGCCGCCGAGGCCGATGACGGCCTGGCGCAGGCGGCCGTCGCGCTCCACGAAGCCGGTCGTGCGCGCGACCTGCCAGGCGGACTCGTCGAGGCGCTGGTAGGTGACCAGGGTCAACGATCCGTCCGCGTCGACCGCGTACTCGCTCAGGGGCACGACCAGGCCGTCCCGACCGCCCTCGAGGTACTCGAGCACCACCGCTTCGGCCCCCCGGCCCACCTCGACACGCAGTCGCGCGAAGGACGCGCCGTCGCCAGCGAGGTCGAGGACGACGACGGGCCCAGCGAGGATCGCGCCCGGCTCCACGCGCACCACGGTCGTGGCCGGGGCTAGTGCCGCGTTGAGCAGAGAGAAGGCGTCGTTGGCGTAGCGCTCGACCAGGGCCTGGCCCGTGTGGGACCGGCCGGACTCGTCGACCGAGACGCTGAGTCCCTCGGGCAGTTCGCCCACGGGCGCGAGGTAGCCGTCGACGACGGTGAGCACGACCCCCGCGCCGGCGGCCAGGCGCCGCGCCGCGTCCGAGGGCGCCGCCGGCGAGGGGCTCGTCGCCACGGCGTGGCGCTCAAGGCCGAGCTCGCCGAGAGGGGTGTAGCGCCAGACCTCGTCACTCGCCGAGGGCAGGCCCACCTCCTCGAAGGCCCGCCAGGCCTCTCGCCGCCCGCCCCCGGGGTGCGCGTCGAGCACGGCGGCGGCGGAGTCAGCGAAGGTCGTCATAGGCGGCCCGGGGGCCTCGGGCAGTGTACCGGCCCACCCCCCTCGCCCCGACCGGCCCGACGTGCGACGATGGGTCGATGGCCTTCACCTCCGACGTCATCCACCTCGAGCGCGACGGTCACGTGACGACGCTGTGGCTCGACCGGCCCGACGCGCGCAACGCACTCGGACGGGCCTTCTGGCGGGACCTCCCCCGAGCCGTGGCGGCCGCCGTCGGCGAGCCGGGTGTGCGCTGTCTCGTGCTGGCCGCGCGGGGCCGCGACTTCACCGTGGGCCTCGACCTCAAGGAAGCCGGCGGGGTGCTCGCCCCGTCGGCCACCGGCGCGCACGCGTCGCTCTACGAGTCGATCCGCACCATGCAGGCGTCGGTCTCCTCGCTCGCCGAGGCGCCCGTGCCGATCATCGCCGCCGTCCACGGGTACTGCCTGGGCGGGGGCATCGACCTCATCTGCGCGTGCGACGTGCGCCTGGCGGCCGGCGACGCGACCTTCTCGGTACGCGAGACGCGCGTGGCGATCGTCGCCGATCTGGGCACGCTCCAACGCCTGCCGCGCATCATCGGGCCGGCCCACGCGGCCGAACTCGCCCTCACCGGGCGCGACATCGACGCCGAGCGGGCGGCGGCCATCGGACTGGTCAACCACCGGGTCGAGGGCTCCGCCGACGAAGTCCTCGCGGCCGCGCGCGCCATGGCCGAGGAGATCGCCGCCCTCTCGCCCCGGGCCGTGCGCGGCACCAAGGCGGTGCTGCGCTTCAACGACGAGGCCGACGTCGACGAGGGCCTCGTCTACGTGGCCCGCTGGAACGCGGAGAACCTGTTCGGGCCGGACCTGGGAGAGGCGCTCACCGCGTTCGCCGAACGCCGGGCCCCGGAGTTCGCCGACCCCGAGCCCTAGCGTCGCCAGAACCGCCAGTCGCGGCGGCGGCGCTCGGCCTCGTCAAGCTCGCGACGGCGCTCCTCCACCAGCCCGGGCGCGACGGCCTCGACGATATCGTCGGCGGCGGCCAGCAGCGCCCGTCGGTCGTCAGCTGAGACCTCGCCCGCGGGCGTCGACTCGACCGGACGGTCGACCAGCGTCCCGTGGACCCAGCCCGCGTCGGCGAGGCGCCGCTCGTAGGTCACGCACGACTCCGGGCACGACCAGGGCTGGTCCGGGGCATTGCCCAAGACGCAGAACCGCGCCACCTCGCCCGAGGCATACGTGCGGCTCTGGAAGTGCTTGCACTCCTCGCGCATTCCCACCGCTGTCGATCCTCCCGCGCCCTGGGGCGGCTCAGCCGATCGAGCCCTCCATCTGGAGCTCGATGAGCCGCGACCACTCGACCGCGTACTCCATAGGCAGCGTACGGGTCACGGGCTCGATGAAGCCGTTGACGATCATCCCCATGGCCTGACTCTCGTTGAGACCCCGGCTCATGAGGTAGAAGAGCTGGTCGTCACCGATCTTCGACACGGTCGCCTCGTGGCCGATCGAGGCGTCCTGCTCGCCCACCTCCATGTACGGGCGGGTCTCGGAGACGGAGCGCTCGTCAAGCAGCAGGGCGTCACAGCGCACGAAGCTCTTGGCGCCGGTCGCGCCCTCTTCCACCTTGACCAGGCCGCGGTACGCGGCCGTGCCCCCGTCCTTGGAGATCGACTTGGACACGATGGTCGAGGTGGTCTCGGGCGCGCAGTGGATCATCTTCGCCCCGGCGTCCTGGATCTGGCCGGCGCCGGCGTAGGCCACCGAGAGCACCTCACCGGAGGCCTTGGGTCCCATCAGGTAGACGCTCGGGTACTTCATCGTCAGACGCGATCCGATGTTGCCGTCGATCCACTCGACGTGGGCCTCGGCCTCGGCGCGGGCGCGCTTGGTCACGAGGTTGTAGACGTTGGTCGACCAGTTCTGGATCGTCGTGTAGGTGATCCGGGCTCCCTCGAGGGCGACCAACTCGACGACCGCCGAGTGCAGCGAGTCGGTCGAGTAGACCGGCGCCGAGCATCCCTCGACGTAGTGGACCTGGGAGCCCTCGTCGGCGATGATGAGGGTCCGCTCGAACTGGCCCATGTTCTCGGTGTTGATGCGGAAATAGGCCTGCAGGGGCTGGTCGACCTTGACCCCGGGCGGCACGTAGATGAACGAGCCGCCACTCCACACGGCCGAGTTCAAGGCGGCGAACTTGTTGTCGTTGGGCGGGATCACCGTGCCGAAGTACTTGCGCACGATCTCGGGGTACTCGCGCACCGCGGTGTCCATGTCGCAGAACAGGACGCCCTGGCGCTCGAGCTCGATCCGATTACGGTGGAAGACGACCTCGGACTCGTACTGGGCCGTGACCCCGGCCAGGTAGCGCCGCTCGGCCTCCGGGATGCCGAGCTTCTCGTAGGTCGACTTGATCGCGTCAGGCAACTCCTCCCAGTTGTCGACCTGGCCCTCGGTGGGCTTGATGTAGTAGTAGATGTCCTCGAAGTCGAGGTCGGGCATCCGGTCGGCGAACCACGGCAACATCGGCTTGCGCTCGAAGCGGCGCAGCGCGTCGAGGCGGAACTTCAGCATCCAGGGCTCCTCGCCCTTCATCGCCGACATCTCGCGCACAATTGCCTCGTTGAGCCCCTTCTTGGGCTTGAAGGCCGGCAGGACGTCGTCGGACCACCCCAACTGGTAGCGGCTGAAGTCCAGGTTGTCGATCGCCATATCGCTCCTTCGCCGGGTTATCCCTACGTCCATAGTAGTAACGGTCCCGCTCAGCCCGGCCACCACGCCTGGCAGAGTGTGGGGATGCCCGACGCCCCCCGCGCTCCCCGACGCCCCACGGCCATCGCCCGCCACGGCGACGAGCGGGTCGACCCCTACTACTGGCTAATGGACCGCGAGAGTGAGGAAGTTCTCAACCACCTGCGCGCCGAGAACGCCTACCACGCGTCCGAGATGGCGCCCCTGGCGGCCCTGGAGGAGCGGCTCTTCACGGAGATCAAGAGCCGCATCGAAGAGACCGACATCTCGGTACCCGTGCGAAAGGGCCCGTGGTGGTACTTCGAGCGCACCCGCGAGGGGCTCAACTACCCCATCAACGTACGCGCCCCCGTCGAGGGCGACGGCCTGACCCCGCCGAAGGTCGACCCCGAGACGACCCTGCCCGGCGAGCAGATCGTGCTCGACGAGAACCTCGAGGCCGGCGAGAGCGACTTCCTCTCGGTGGGCGTGCTCTCGGTCAGCCCCGACGCCACCTGGGTCGCCGTCGGCACCGACTTCGAGGGCGGCGAGCGCCACAGCGTGAGCGTGCGCCCCCTGGCCGGCCAGGCGCCGCTCGCCGACCGGCTCGAGGACGTCTACTACGGCTTCGCCTGGGCCGCCGACAGCCGCCACGTCTTCTACACCCGCGTCGACGAGTCGATGCGGCCCTGGCAGCTCTGGCGCCACGAGCTCGGCACGGCCCCGTCCGACGACGTGCTCGTCCTCCAGGAGGACGACGCCCAGTTCACCGTGTCGGTGGGGCGCAGCCGCGACGACCGGGTGATCGTGGTCGCGCTCAGCTCGTCCATGACGACCGAGGTCCGGGTCGTCGCGGCCGACCGGCCGACCGACCCCCTCGAGGTGCTCGAGCCCCGCCGACACGGGATCGAGTACGGGGTCGAGCACCTCGTCGACCGCGTCGGGCGGGCCTGGTGGCTCAAGGTGACCAACGAGGACGCGACCGACTTCCGCCTGCTGGCGCGACCGGTCCAGGGCGGCGCGTGGCGCGAGCTGGTGGCCGAGCGGCCCGGCCAGCGGATCGACTCGGTCGACGCGTTCGCGGGCTTCCTCGCCCTGAGCGAGCGCGACGACGGCTGCGCCGCGGTGCGGATCGTGCCCCTCCTCGAGGGCGACGACCCCTTCGGCGAGGACCTCCTCGCCCGGAGCTGGCTCGTCGAGGGGGACGTCTTCCCGCGCACGGTCGGCCTATCGGCCAATCCCAACGACGACACCCCGCTCGTGCGGGTCGTGCTCACCTCGATGGTCACCCCGTACCTCGTGGCCGACGTCGACGTGGCGACCCGGCGCCTCACCGTCCTGAAGCAGCAGCGGGTCCTCGGGGACTTCGACCCCGCGCGCTACGTCACCGGTCGGCTGTGGGTCGAGGCGAGCGACGGGGTCGAGATCCCGGTCTCGGTGGTCGCTCGGCGCGACCGCCTGGCCCCCGGCCCGGACGGCACCCTGGTGCCGACGAGCCCCTCGCCCCTCCTGCTCTACGGCTACGGCAGCTACGAGATCTCGATCGAGCCCGGGTTCTCCTCGCTGCGGCTCAGCCTGCTCGATCGCGGAGTCGTCTTCGCCGTCGCCCACGTGCGCGGCGGGGGGGAGATGGGGCGCTCCTGGTACGAGATGGGACGGCTCGCCCAGAAGCCCACGACGTTCAGCGACTTCGTCGCCGTCGCCCGGGCCCTTGTCGCACGGGGCTTCACGACGCCCTCGACCCTCGCGATCCGCGGCGGGTCGGCCGGGGGGCTCCTCATGGGCGCCGTGATGAACGCCGCGCCCGAGCTCTTTCGAGCCGTCGTCGCCGAGGTCCCCTTCGTGGACGTGCTCACCACGATGCTCGACGCCTCGCTGCCGCTCACGGTCGGCGAATGGGAGGAGTGGGGCAACCCCGACGCCAGCGCCACGGCGTACCGGACGATGAGGGGCTACTCCCCCTACGACAACGTGCGCGAGCACGACCCCGACGGGCGGCCCGTGCGCTACCCCGACCTCTACGCCACGGGAGGCCTCAACGACTCGCGCGTGGGCTTCTGGGAGCCGGCCAAGTGGGTGCTGCGCCTGCGCGACACCAACCCCGAGAACCACGCCGTCCTGAAGACCGAGATGGGCGCGGGCCACGGCGGGCCGTCGGGCCGCTACGACGCGTGGCGCGACGAGGCCCAGGTCCTCGCGTGGGTCCTCTCGCGGATCGCCCCCGAGGCGGCGCTAGACCAGTAGGACCACGCCCGCGAGGGCCAGCCCGTGCACCTGCACCGGCCCGTTCGCGCCGTGGTGCAGGTGGTACGCCACGACGGCCGCGACGATGGCCGCCACGACGACGAGCGCGAGCAGCGCCGTGGCCCAGCGCACCAGCCCCGACCGGCGCGAGGAGTGGGCGAGGAACCACGCCTCGTCGTGGCGCCGCGCGGTGGGCACCACCTCCTCGGGCGCGAGCGCGTCGCTGAAGACGTAGCTGCGCTCGGGATCGAGGCGGGGTCGGGCCGTCGGCTCCCGGGGGTGGGGCGACTCCCCCGGCTCGAGGAGCCGGAAGCCGCGCGATGTCTCGTAGGGCGACGGCGGCGGGGAGACCAGGCGGCCCTCCACGGGGCCGGCCGGCGCGGTGGCGTCGCCCCGGCGCAACCGGCGCACCCGGGCGACCAGCGCCCCGAGAACGACCACCACGACGACCGCCACGACGGCGACGAGGGCGACCGTCACCGGTGGCACCGGCGACCGAGGCGCTGCACGTCCCTCACCCCACGCAGCGTACCGAACCCGGCCGCTCAGTCGAGGTGGCGGTATTCGCTGCGGAAGTAGACGAGGGGGGCGCCCGGGAGGGTCTCGACGTGCTCGAGGTCGACCACGACCACGTCGTGGTCCCCGTGGTTCTCCACCAGGCGGACACGACCCTCGAGGTGCGCGAGCGCGCCCGCCAGCAGCGGCGAACCGGCCGGCGCCCGGCGCCACTCGCGCCCGGCGAACTTGTCGGCGCCGGTGGTCGCGAAGAGGCGGGCGACCGGCTCGTGGCCCTCGGCGAGGATGCTCACCCCGAGGACCCCGACCGCCCGCATCCGCTCCCAGGACTGGGAGGTCCTACTCGCCGCGAAGAGCACCGACGGCGGGTCGACCGAGAGCGACCCGAAGGCCTGGCAGGTGAACCCGGCCGGCCCGTCGGGCGTGGCGGCCGTGACGATGACCACCCCGGTCGCGAAGTGGCCGAAGGCCCGTCGGGCGTCGTCCTCGCTCGGGCCGGTCACCGCGCCACCCTAGGGGCGCCCGCCAGGGCGAAGCCGCCCGCGGAGCGCGTCACGAGCCCGTCGGCGACCAGCGCGTCGAGGACCCGGCGCCGGCGCGCGGGCTCGAGTCCCAACAGGTGGCGGCGCATCTGGAACGAGGTCGCCGGCCCGAGACGCAGTCGCTCGATCGCCCGGCCGCGCCACTGCCGGTCCGATCCGGCGAAGGGCGCCTGGGGTCGCGTGACGTGGGCGCTCGTGGGCGCCGGGTCCTCACCGCCAGCGGCCCGCCAGGCGCACACCCGCGCCAGGGGGCACCCCACGCAGCGGGGTCGCGCCGAGCAGTGGCGCGCGCCGAGGTCGATCATCGCCTGGTTGAACCGGCGCGGGTCGCGCCGCCCGAGCAGCGCCGCGGCCTCCTCGCGGGCCTCGCGGGGCGTGAGCGCCCGGCCGGCGACGGCCCGGGCGAGGACCCTCGCGACGTTGGTGTCGACGACGGCCACCCGGACGCCGAAGGCGAAGGCCGCCACGGCCCGGGCCGTGTACTCCCCCACGCCGGGCAGGGCGCGCAGGTCCTCGACGGCCTCGGGGACCCGACCGCCGTGGCGCTCGACGAGCGCGAGGGCCGTGCGCTGGAGGTCGCGGGCGCGGCGGTGGTAGCCGAGGCCCCGCCAGGCCGTGAGGACCTCGCCCAGGGGCGCCGCGGCGAGGGCCTCGGGCGTCGGGTAGAGGTCGAGGAAGCCGCGCCAGGGGCCCACGACCCGCGCCGCCGGGGTCTGCTGGAGCATGACCTCGCTCACGAGCACCGCCCAGGGGTCGCGCGCGCCGACCCACGGGAGGTCGCGCGCCAGGCCCGGGGCCGCCCGCGAGACCGCGCGCGCGACCCGGGCCCGGTCAGTCGCCCCAGACGTCGTCACCGTAGGGACGGCGACGCGCGGGCGCCTGGTCGCGGCGCCACACGAGGACCTTGCGGCGGAAGTAGCAGACCTCGACGCCGTCCTGGTTGAAGCCCTTGGTCTCGACGGCGACGACCCCGCGGTCGGGCTTGGAGCTCGAGGGCGTGACCGCGAGGACGCGGCTCTCGGCGTAGAGGGTATCGCCGTGGAAGGTCGGGTGCCGATGGACGAGCGACTCGACCTCGAGGTTGGCGATCGCCGCCCCGGACACGTCGGGCACGCTCATCCCCAGGACCAGCGAGTAGACGAGGTTGCCGACCACCACGTTGCGCCCGTGGACGGTCTCGTGCTCGGCGAACCACGCGTCGGTGTGCAGCGGGTGGTGGTTCATGGTGATCATGCAGAACAGGTGGTCGTCGGCCTCGGTGACGGTCTTGCCCGGCCAGTGGCGATAGACGTCGCCGACGGCGAAGTCCTCGAGGTACCGGCCGAAGGGCCGCTCGTGGGTCGCCACGGCCGGCTAGGGCTCAACCGGCGTGCGCGCCGGCCGGGTCGTGAACGAGACGAGGCCGCCGGGCAGGGTCTCCCCGTCGACGACGAGACGCCAGGAGTAGCGGGCCCCCTCGGCCAGCGGGATCGGCCCGAAGTTGATCGCGATCGGCACGTCGACCGGCGTCCCGCCGGGGACGTCCTCGGGGGGCGCCACCGAGAAGTCGCCACGGACCTCGACGAACTGGGGGCCTTCGGGGGTCTCGAAGGCGACGGGCTGGCCGTCGGCGTCCTCTAAGAAGAGCTCCCAGTGGTGGGCGACGGCGAACTCGGGCGTGTCCACCCCGACCTTGATCGCCACCGCCGAGGGCGTCGGCTCGGGCCCGGTCACCGACCAGCCCCCGCCCAGGATGTAGAGCTTGCCGTCGGCGACCTGGGCCGCGTCGGCGAGGATCATCGTCACGTTCACGCGTTCAGCCTAGGTCTCGCGCCCCCGCCCGCCGGTAGAGTCGCCGCCATGGCGACCCCCGCTCCCCCCGACGCCGAGGGCCTCGCGACCCTCGTGGAGGCCGCCCAGGGCGTGCTGGAGGTCGCCCTGGCGCGCCTCGCCGCCGACGGCGGAGCCGAGGCCCACCAGGTGCGCGCCTACGACCTCGCCCACGGCGCCAGCGCGATCGCCGCGGCGCGGGCCTGCCTCGACTACGCCCGTCACGGCGAGACCGAGGCGAGGCTCGTGGCGGCCTTCCTCGCCCACGCCCTCGGCGAGCTCGCGGGACGGGTCGCCGGGCGCGAGCGCGACTGGGGCGTCGCGCCCGACTGGTTCGCCCCCTTCGCCGCCTTCGCCGCGGCCTACCGGGACCCGGCGACCGTGGCCAGCCTCGCCG
This sequence comes from Actinomycetes bacterium, assembly GCA_021779855.1. Lineage (GTDB taxonomy): Bacteria > Actinomycetota > Acidimicrobiia > Acidimicrobiales > RAAP-2 > RAAP-2. The sequence continues at coordinate 4,685 of JAJXZW010000022.1, read as the reverse complement.
AGACCCCCGGGGAGCGCCACCTGGGCGAGGACTTCGAGCTCGTGGCCCAGACCTTCCGCCGCTTCGCCGAGGAGCGGGTCCGGCCGGTCGCCGAGTCGGTCCACCGTCACAACGACGACATCCCCGAGTCGGTGATCGACGGGCTGAACGAGCTCGGGGGCTTCGGGCTGTCGGTGCCCGAGGAGTTCGGGGGCTTCGCCTCGGGCGGGGAGTCGGACTACCTGGGCATGGTGGTGGCGACCGAGGAGCTCAGCCGCGCGAGCCTCGGCGTGGGCGGCTCGCTCATCACCCGACCCGAGATCATGACCCGCGCCCTGCTGGCCGGCGGCACCTCGGAGCAGAAGGCCCACTGGCTCCCCCGACTCGCCTCGGCCGAGACGTTGTGCGCGATCGCGGTCACCGAGCCGGACTTCGGCTCCGACGTCGCCGGGATCACCACGACGGCCACCCGCACGACGGGTGGGTGGCTCCTGACGGGCACTAAGACCTGGTGCACCTTCGCCGCACGGGCCGACGTGCTCGTCCTGCTCGCGCGGACCGACCCCGATCGGACGAAAGCCCACCGGGGCCTCTCGCTCTTCCTCGTCGAGAAGCCCCACGGGCAGTCCGCGGGCTTCCTCTTCACCCAGGACGCCGCGACCGAGCGCCGCGCCGACCCCGACGGGCGACTCGAGGGCCGCCCGATCGACACCCTGGGGTACCGCGGGATGCACTCCTACGAGCTGAGCCTCGACAACTGGTTCGTCCCCGACGACCGGCTGGTCGGCGGCGAAGCGGGCCTCGGGCGAGGCTTCTACTTCCAGATGGCCGGCTTCGAGAACGGGCGCCTGCAGACCGCGGCGCGGGCCGTCGGGGTGATGCAGGCGGCCTACGAGGCGGCCCTCGAGTACGCGCGCCACCGCGTCGTCTTCGGTCGTCCCATCGTCGAGTACGAGCTGACCCGGGCGAAGCTCGGCCTGATGGCCTCGGTCATCCAGTGCTCGCGCCAGTTCGCGCTCGCCGTGGCGCGACGCATGGGCGAGGGCGAGGGGGCCCTCGAGGCCTCGATGGCCAAGGCCTACGTCTGCCGGGCCGCCGAGTGGGTCACCCGCGAGGCCCAGCAGATCCACGGCGGCATGGGCTACGCCGAGGAGTACCCGGTCAGCCGCTACTTCGTCGACGCCCGGGTGCTGTCGATCTTCGAGGGCGCCGACGAGACGCTCTGCCTCAAGGTCGTCGCCCGGCGCCTCCTCGAGGGCCGTTAGGCGCCAGCGCCACGGCGCATCCCGGCGCGCTCGCCGCGCGCGACGAAGGAGTGGGCGATCTTCGCGGAGGCCTCGTCGATCATCTCGTCGCCGAACATCACCGCGCCCATCCCCTCCACCTCGGTCGCGCGCTCGTAGGCGTCGAGGATGGCGTAGGACTTGTCGAAGAGCTCTTGGCTGGGCGAGAACACCTCGTTGAGGACCTGGGCCTGGTCAGGGGTGAGGGCCCACTTGCCGTCGTAGCCGTAGGCGGCGGCGACCGAGGCCGCGAAACGCAGCGCCCCGAGGTCGCGGACCTTCAAGAACGGCCCGTCGATCACGTGCAGGCCGTTGGCCCGCCCGGCCATCAGGATCTTCGCGAGCACGTAGGTGAAGGGCGTCGAGGGCCCCTGGTGGATCGTCTCGTCGATAGTGGTGACGGGCATGCCGATAGAGGCCGCGAAGTCCGCCGGCCCGAAGACGATCGACTCGAGCCGGGGCGAGGCGGCGCAGATCTCCTCGACGTTGTTGAGCCCCTCGGCCGTCTCGATCTGGGCCTCGATACCGACGTGGCCCACCTCGAGCCCGGCGTTGCGCTCCACCTGGGTGAGCAGGAGGTCGAGGGCGACGACGTCGCTCGCGCGACGGACCTTGGGCAGCATCACCTCGTCCAGGCGCGGCCCGGCCTGGCCGACGACCTCGATCACGTCGCCGTAGGTCCACGGGGTGTCCCAGGCGTTGACCCGCACGCAGAGCACCCGCTCGTCCCAGTCGAGGGCGCGCACGGCGTTCACGACCTTCGCCCGCGCGGCGACCTTCTCACTCGGAGCGACCGAGTCCTCGAGGTCGAGGAAGGAGAAGTCCGCCGCGGCCGTGGGGGCCTTGGCGAGGAAGCGGTCCGACGAGCCCGGGGTCGACAGGCACGAGCGGCGGGGCAGGTTCCTAGAGCGCTGGGACATGGGCCCGAGACTACGGCGCGCGCGTCGAGCCCCCCGGCGTCGGGCTGGGTGAACCCGCCGTGACCAGGAACGTCGTGGAGCGCGTCGGGTGTGGGCAGCGGTCCGCCGCGGCGCGCGTCGGGCGTGGGCCCCGGTGCGCCGGGTAGCCTAGTCCGGTGCCTGACGTCGAGCACGGTGTGCTGACGCCTCGAACACGGGGGCGACTCGGAGTGCGCCTGGTGGCCTCCACCGTGGCGGTGACCCTCGGGCTCTCGGGCCCCCTCGCCCTCGGCCTCGGCCCGCGCGCCGGGGCGACCTCGCTGTCGAACGCCCGCACCCAAGCCAAGGTCCTGCTCGAGCAGATCAACCACATGAACGCCGAGGTGGGCGCCCTCGGCCAGCGCTACGACAAGGCCAAGATAACCCTCGCGCACTACAACGACGAGATCGCCAACACCAAGAACCTCGTCGCCCAGATCGAGGGCCGGGTGAGCCGCGGGGCGGCCCAGCTGCGCCGCGACGTCGTCTTCGCCTACGTGACCAACGGGGCGTCGCTCACCAACAACCCCCTCTTCTCCAATAGCGGCGCTGACCTCGGGGCGACCAACGTCTACACCCAACTGGCCGCCGGCGACATCAACGCCACCATCTCCTCACTCAAGCGCTCGCGGGTGCGCCTCACCCTGGAGAAGGGCATCCTGCGCGCCGAGGACCGCCACGCCCTGCGCGTCGCCCTGGACATGGCCCACTCGTACCACAAGGCCCGCCTGATCCAGGCCCAGCTCAACCACACGCTCGCCCAGGTCAAGGGCCAGATCGCGACCTTCATCGCCCAGGCCCAGGCGGCGGCCGCGGCCAGCTCGGCCAGCCAGCTGGCGAGCGCCCAGCCGGTAAGCGGCTTCCCCGCCCCGCCGCCGGACTCCCGGGCCAACATCGCGGTCGACTTCGCCCTGTCTATGGTGGGTGTGCCCTACGTCTGGGGCGGCGCGAGCCGCTCGGGCGTGGACTGCTCGGGCCTGGTGATGCTGGCCTACGAGGCGGCCGGCATCTACCTGCCCCACTACTCCGGCGCCCAGTACGCCGACACCGCGCGGGTGCCCCTCTACGACATCCAGCCCGGCGACATCCTCTTCTACGGCCCGGGCGGCGACCAGCACGAGGCGATGTACATCGGCAACGGAATGATGGTCGAGGCGCCCTACACCGGCGCCGTCGTCCACATCACGCCGGTGCGCCTCGGCTACGGCTTCGTCGGGCTGGGCCGCCCCCGCTAGTGCGGGGCTTCCCGACCTCGTTCCACCTCGGGCCGCTGGTCTTCCACACCTACGGCTTCGGGCTGGCCATCGCGGCCTACGTCGCCTACCTCTACGCGCGACGGCGGCTCGGGCGGCGCGGCATCGACCTCGACCGCTTCGGCGCCCTCACCGGCTGGCTCCTCGTGGCCGCCCTCGTCGGGGCCCGCGGCGCCCACATCGCAACTAACTGGTCGTACTACGCGGGCAGCCCCGTCCGGTGGCTCGAGGTCTGGCGGGGCGGCCTCGCGAGCTTCGGGGGCATCGGGGCGGCGCTCGTGGTGGGGCTGTGGCTGGTGCGCCGGTGGTGGCCCGGGGTGCCCCTCGCCGCCTTCACCGACGGTCTCGTGCCGGCGCTCGTCGCCGGCTGGGCCCTGGGACGCGTCCTCGGCCCCCAGTTCATGGTCGCCGGCGGCGGCCACCTCACCCACTCCTGGTTCGGCCTCGCCTACCAGGGCCAGCCGGGCAAGCGCGTACCGGTCCCGCTCATCCAAGGCGCCGAGGACGGCACGCTCTGGCTGATCCTGCTCTACCTCGAGCGCCGCGGCTGGGGCCGGGTCCGCGGGATCGTGACCGGGGTCGCGATGACCCTGTGGGGCCTCGAGCGCACCTTCGACGAGCACTTCCTGCTCGGCCAGGAGTCCCACAGCGGCTCGATCGGAGTGCAGCTCGCCGGGCTCGTCCTCGCCGCGGCCGGGATCGCCACGCTCGTCGTGCACCGGCCCCGGCGCCGGGTGGACAGCCCGAGCGCGCCGACGGTGCCCTCGGTGCCCCTCGGCCCGCCTACAAGCTCAGGGCGTTCCACTCCTCGTCGCTCAGCCGGCCGAGCGGGGTCGGGGTCGGGTCGACGAGGACGATCGTGACCCGGGCGTCCTCGATGAAGGACGGATGGTCGAGACCGACGCGGCGCCAGGGCGTGAAGGGCTGGCGCGTCGGGGCGTCCTGGGAGTAGAGGGCGCGCACCAAGAGCGCGTCGGGGGCGCCGGCCACGACGAGGGCGGGCCGGGCCTTCGCGGTCGCCTCGGGCGCGTCGGGGTCGACCCCGTCGAAGGGGACCTCGACCACCACCACCGCCCCCGCGAGGGGGTGGGCCGGGTCGAAGCGCGACGCCTCCAGGGGCGTGAGGCGCAGCACGCGCCGGGCGACGATCTCGCGTCCGCGCACCGCCGGCGCCGACGGTCGGGGCGGCTCCGCGGGGGCTCCGGGGCGCGACTTGGGGCGCGCCGGGCGCG
>JAJXZW010000003.1 GCA_021779855.1 Actinomycetes bacterium | reverse complement strand
CTTTTAATCCCAAGGTGCCGGGATCGAGACCCGGGCGGCCCACCGACCCCTGGAACCACGGACCTTCCGCTTGGCCTCACGAGCCCAGCGCGGCGCGAACCGTCGCCACGCTCTCGAGACGTATCGACCACCACGTCCAACGGCCCCGTCGCTCGGCGACGATGAGCCCGGCATCGGCCAGGACCTTGGTGTGGTGCGAGACGGTCGGCTGGCTCTTCCCTAGGGGCGCCTCGAGGTCGCACGAGCACGCGGCGCCGCGCTCGTCGAGGATCGAGAGCAGCCGGAGCCGCACGGGATCGGCCAGCGCGCCGAGGACGCGAGCGAGACGCGCGGCCTCGGCCTCGCCCAACGGCGCCGCCTCGACGGTCGGCTCGCACCGCGTGCCGTCGCCCTCGCCCGACCAGGAGCCCCCCGGCCCCCCCGCCGCGCCAACTTCGATTCGCAACCTATCGACCTCCATCAATGCAATACTAAGAATCGATGGTAGTAAATCTATCGCCGAGGAGGCGCCGTGTCGGTCGATGACGTCCGGCCAGAGCCCACCACGGCCGTCACCGACGCGGGGTCCACCGCTGGGGTCGTCGGCCCCCCCGACGGAGTCGGTGCGGTGGTACGCCGACTCTCGCTCCTCGACCGGTTCCTTCCGGTGTGGATCGTGGCCGCCATGGCTACCGGCATCCTGCTCGGGCGGGCCTTTCCTGGCCTCAACACGCACCTGAACGCCATCCAGGTCACCCAGGGCACGTCGTTGCCCATCTTCGTGGGCCTCCTCGTGATGATGTACCCGGTGCTCGCCAAGGTCCGCTACGGCGAGCTCCAGACGGTCACCTCCGACCACAAGATGCTTATCTCCTCGCTCGTCTTGAACTGGGTCATCGGCCCGGCGGTGATGTTCGCGCTCGCCTGGGCCCTCCTCCCGGACCAGCCGACGTACCGCACGGGACTCATCATCGTGGGCCTCGCCCGCTGCATCGCCATGGTGCTCATCTGGAACGACCTGTCGTGCGGCGACCGGGAGGCGGCGGCCGTCCTCGTCGCGCTCAACTCGCTCTTCCAGATCGTCGCCTTCGCCCTACTCGGCTACTTCTACCTCCGGGTGCTCCCGAACTGGCTGGGCCTCTCGAGCGTGGGCGTGCACTTCTCGATGGGCCGGATCGCCACGACCGTCGCGATCTTCCTCGGCGTCCCCCTCGTCGCGGGCTATCTCACGCGGCGCATCGGCGAGAGGGTCCGCGGACGGACGTGGTACGAGGAGCGGTTCTTGCCACGGATCTCCCCGCTGGCGCTCGTGGGGCTGCTCTACACCATCGTCGTCCTCTTCGCCCTCCAGGGCCACACGATCACCGCCCACCCCGGCGACGTGGCGCGCATCGCGCTACCCCTCCTCGGGTACTTCGCCGTCATGTGGACCGGCGCCTTCGCGTGGGGCCGGGCCCTCGGACTGCCCTACGAGCGCACCGCCACGCTCGCCTTCACCGCCGCGGGCAACAACTTCGAGCTGGCGATCGCGGTGTGCATCGGGGTGTTCGGAGTCACCTCCGGCCAGGCCCTGGCCGGCGTCGTCGGGCCCCTCATCGAGGTCCCGGTCCTCGTCGGCCTGGTCTACGTCTCTCTGTGGGCCCGCCGCTTCTTCCCCATCACCGACCATTCCGCCCAAGGAGGCTCGCGTGCACCTGCTCGCCGTCGGCGGTAGCGACGCCGGCATCTCGGCCGCCCTGCGCGCCCGCGAGCTCGACCCCTCGGTCGAGGTCTCGGTCGTGCTCGCCGACGAGTACCCCAACTTCTCGATCTGCGGCATCCCCTACCTCGTCTCGGGCGAGGTCGACGACTGGCGCCACCTCGCCCACCGGCGCCGCGAGGAGATCGAGGCGTTCGGGATAGCCCTCTTCACGAGCACGACCGCGCGCTCGATCGACGTCGCGGGCCACCGCGTCCTCGCCACGGACGCCCGCGGCGAGCGGGTCCTCCCCTACGACCGACTGGTGGTCGCCACGGGAGCCGTCCCGCTGCGCCCGCCGATCGACGGGCTCGAGCGACTGGGTGCCCGCGACGGCGTCCACCTCGTACACACGATGGACGACGCCCTCGGGGTCCTCGCGACCCTCGAGGACCGCGCCCCCGAGCGGGCCGTCGTCGTCGGCGCCGGCTACATCGGCCTCGAGATGACCGAGGCCCTCACCGCCCGGGGAATCGCGGTGAGTCTGCTCGAGGCCCTCCCGCACGTGCTCGCCACCCTCGACGCCGATCTGGGCGAGCGCGTCGCGGCCGAACTCGAGCGTCACGGCGTCCAGGTCGCGACCTCGACGGCCGTGACGGCCCTCGAGCGCGAGGGCTCAGGGATCGTGGTGCGGGCCCTGCGTCGTCGGGCCGATGGCCCACCCATCCCCGTCGAGGTCACGGCCGGACTCGTCCTCGTCGTCACGGGCGTCGCGCCCGAGGTCGGCCTGGCGCACGACGCCGGCGCCACCCTGGGCGCGCGTGGGGCGATCCGGGTAGACCGCCGGATGGCGACGGGACTGGCCGACGTCTACGCCGCCGGGGACTGCGTGGTGACCCACCACGCGCTCCTGGGCGAGGCCTACCTGCCCCTCGGCACGACCGCCCACAAGCAGGGCCGCGTCGCCGGGGAGAACGCCCTCGGGGGCGAGCGGAGCTTCGCGGGCAGCCTCGGCACCCAGGTGGTGCGCGTCTTCGACCTGGTGGCCGCGCGCACCGGTGTGCGCGATGAGGAGGCCCGGAGCGCGGGCTTCGAGCCGGCGACGGTCGCGTCGTCCGCCGACGACCACAAGGCCTACTACCCGGGCGCCACGCCGGTCGACGTCCGGCTCACCGGTGACCGGCCTACCGGGCGCCTGCTCGGGCTCCAGATGGTGGGGACGGCCACGAGCGCCGTGCACAAGCGCGTCGACACCGCCGCCACCGCCCTCTTCTCGGGCCTCGGGGTCGACCAGGTATGCGACCTCGACCTCGCCTACACCCCGCCCCTGGGGAGCCCCTGGGACGTCCTGCAGGTGGCCGCCCAGCGCTGGCTCGCCGAGCGGTGAGGCCGTCGCCCTCGGCCGTCGGGGCCCCGGGTCGCCCCGGTTAGCGTGAGGCGAGACCCCCGAGCGCCTTCGGCGCGCGGGGTGAAAATCGTTCAGTCCCCCGGGGTCGCGCGGGGACCGGGCGGCGAGTAGAGAGTGGGGTGCCGCCACGACGGCGCGCCAGGAGGAAGAGCCATGCCGTTCACGTCCGTCAATCCCGCCACCGGGGAGGTCGTCGCCGAGTTCGAGGGGCACACGCCCGAGCAGATCGAGGCCGCCGTCGCACTGTCGGCGCGCACGTTCCGCGCGTGGCGCGAGACCCCCTTCAAGGACCGCGGCGAGCTGATGAACCGAGCCGCCCAGATCCTCGAGGACGAGGTCGACGAGGTCGGGGCGATGCTCACCGGCGAGATGGGCAAGACCCACACCCAAGCCAAAGCCGAGGTCCTCAAGTGCGCCAAGACGATGCGCTACTACGCCGAGCACGCCGAGTCGATGCTGGCCGAGGAGATCATCGCCTCGCCCGCGAGCCACAGCGGCGTTCGCTACGAGCCCCTCGGGCCGGTGCTCGCCGTGATGCCCTGGAACTTCGCCCTGTGGCAGGCCGTGCGCTTCGCGGCACCGGCCATCATGGCCGGCAACGTGGGCATCTTGAAGCACGCCTCGAACGTGCCGCGCTCGGCGAAGTTCCTCGAGGAGCTCTTCCACCGCGCCGGCTTCCCCGAGGGTGTCTTCATCACCCTCTTCCTCGGGCACCAGGCCGCCGCCGCGCTCATCGCGGACGACCGCGTCGCGGCCGTGACCCTCACCGGCTCCGAGGCCGCCGGCAAGACGGTGGCCGCCCAGGCCGGGGCCGCACTGAAGAAGTGCGTGCTCGAGCTCGGTGGGTCCGACGCCTTCATCGTCGCGAGTTCGGCCGACATGGCCACGACCATCCCCATGGCGGTGACCGCGCGGGTCCAGAACAACGGCCAGAGCTGCATCGCCTCGAAGCGCTTCATCGTCGTGCGCGAGCGCGCCGAGGAGTTCATCGAGGGCTTCACCAAAGCTATGGGCGAGGTCGTCGTGGGCGACCCGATGGACCCGGCGACCGGGATGGGACCGCTCGTGAGCAAGGCCCAGCGCGAGGAGCTTGACGCCCAGGTTCGCGAGTCGGTCGCCAAGGGCGCCGTCGTGCGAACCGGCGGCACGGTCCTCGACGGACCGGGCTACTACTACGCCCCGACGGTGCTCACCGACGTGCCGAGCGACTCGCGCGCCGGGTGCGAGGAGCTCTTCGGGCCGGTGGCCGTCGTAGAGGTCGTCGAGGACCTGGACGAGGCGATCCGGGTGGCCAACTCAACCCCCTGGGGTCTCGGCGGCTCGATCTGGGCCACCGACCCCGCCGAGATCGAACGGGCGATCGCCGGGGTCGAGGCCGGGATGGTCTTCGCCAACGCCATCGTCGCCTCGACGCCCGAGCTGCCCTTCGGCGGCATCAAGCGCTCGGGGTACGGCCGCGAGCTCTCGGTGCTCGGCATCCGCGAGTTCACGAACGCGAAGACCTTCTACGTCGCCTAGCGCCCCGACCAATTCGGTGGGCGGCGGTCGAGGGGCCGGGGTCAGCTCCTCTGACCTGCGCCTCCCACCCCGAGGGCGGCGGGGGGCACACGGCGGGCTCGAGCGAGGGCGAGGCCACCGGGCGCCGTGACGTCCTCGCGGACGGGCTGGGCTTGTACTCGCTCGCCTCCACCGACATCGGGCGCTCGAGCGCGCCGCCGGCGCTAGGGCGTGCGAACGCCATTGCCGGCACCGTGCCCGGCGTGGCGCAATCCGTCAGGTCGGGCGCTGTCGACGGGACCTCGGTCCCTACCCATGGGGGGTATGGAACCGCAACCATGGTGCGGTCGTCGAGGAGGCCGGAACGTACGGGTGGAACGTGATGTCGTGGGGCCCCGGAGGGTGGTTGACCCCGGGCGGGTTCGCTGCCTCTCGCGCGGGACGAGCGGTGAGCCGAGCAACGGCCCGATGACGATGGGCCGGTGGCTCAACGGCGCGTCGCTCGTCGAGCGCTCGCGACGCGTGCGCGCGGGCTGGATCACCTTCGTCGCGACGAACGTCGGCGCCCTCACCCACGAGCTCGTCGTACCGCCCCTCGCCACCGGGGGCGCGGGACGACGGACCGTCGGAGTGACCGGGACCGTCGAGGAGTCGTCGAGTCTCGGCGGGGGCTCGAGGTCCTGCCACACCGGAGCAGAGGCGGGCCTCGCCCCGGGGCAGGCGGGGCTGGGTAAGCCTCCGGAGCTCGGTCCGGGACGCTACGAGCTCGCCTGTGAAGTGCCGTGGTACTACGCGTCGGGGACGTCCACGACGCTCACCGTCGCGCCCCGTGGGATAGAATACCCCCATGGGGTATAGACAAAGGAGGCCGGTCGTGGCGACGCCCGGGTACGTGGAGGAGAAGGGCGCGGTGCTGAGGCGGCTCGGCCGGATCGAGGGCCAGGTCCGCGGGATCAGCCGGATGGTCGAAGAGGACCGCTACTGCATCGACGTCCTCGCCCAGATATCGGCCGCCACCCGAGCCCTCCAGGCCGTCGCGCTCGAGTTGCTCGACGAGCACCTCGCCCACTGCGTGGTGAACGCGGTGCGCGAGGGCGGCGACGAGCAGACCGAGAAGCTCCGCGAGGCGAGCGAGGCCATCGCCCGGCTGGTGCGCTCGTGATCGCCGTCACCCTCGCGACCGTCCTGGTCGACCTCGGTCGGGGGCTGCGCGAGGGCCTCTTCATGTTCTGGGAGACCCTCTGGGCCCTCGTGCTCGGCTTCATGCTCTCGGGCGCCGTGCAGGCCTTCGTCTCGAAGGACCAGATGCGTCGGCGGCTGGGCGGCCACGGGCCCGCGAGCGTCGCGCGCGCCTCGGGCTACGGGATGGTCTCGTCGAGTTGCTCGTACGCGGCCTCGGCGATGACGAAGTCGCTCATCACCAAGGGGGCCGACTTCACCAGCGCGATGGTCTTCATGTTTGCCTCGACCAACCTGGTCGTGGAACTCGGCGTGGTGATGGTCGTCCTGATGGGGTGGCAGTTCATGGCCGCCGAGTTCATCGGCGGGCCCATCATGATCGCCCTACTCGCACTGGTGGGCGGCACCGTCTTCTCCGCGGGGCTGGTCGCCACCGCCCGCCGGCGAGCGCAGTCCCAGAGCGGCGCGGCCCACGAGCAGGTAACCCACGACGACGCGGTGCACGACCACGACGCGCGCGGCCACGCGCCGACGTGCGCCGAGCACGCTCAAGACGAGAGCAGCCTGGACACCTCCGTGCCCGTCTCGAGCCCGCGCACCCTCGCCGGCTGGTCGGACGCGGCGGGCTACGCCCTCGCCGACGCGACCATGCTGCGCAAGGAACTCGCCATCGGCTACGTGGTGGCGGGACTGCTGGCCGTGCTCGTGCCCCACGGATTCTGGAGCGCCCTGTTCGTCAGCGGCCACGGCTTCTGGTCGTCGCTCGAGAACGCCTTCGTCGGCCCGCTCATCGCGTCCATCAGCTGGGTGTGCTCGATCGGCAACGTCCCCCTGGCGGCGGCGCTGTGGTCCGGCGGGATCTCCTTCGGGGGAGTGATCGCCTTCATCTTCGCCGACCTGATCTCGATGCCGCTGCTCATCATCTACCGCAAGTTCTACGGCACGCGGGTCATGGTGAGGATGCTCCTCGTGTTTTACGCCGTCATGGCCGTGGCGGGACTCCTCACCGAGGGGGTCTTCACCGTCCTGCACCTCACCCCGGCACGCACCGTATTCGCCGTGAGGACTGCCCACTTCTCGTGGGACTACACGACGTTCCTCGACCTCGCGTTCCTCATCGTCGCGCTCTGCGCGTGGCGGCTCGCACGCAGTCGCGCCCGCCTGGGCGGCGGGGTGGGCTACGCCATCGACCCCGTCTGCTCCATGCAGGTGCGCACGGCCGACGCCCCCGCGACCTCCCACTACGGCGGCACGGCCTACTACTTCTGCTCGGACCGGTGCCGAGAGCGCTTCGACGGCGACCCCGAGCGCTTCGTCGCCAAGGGAGCACGTCCCGACTCCCCCGCCGAGGGAGTCGTCGACCCGGTCTGCGGGATGAGCGTCGACCCGGCGAGCGCCGCGGCCCATCGCACCTACCAGGGCACCGACTACTGGTTCTGCGCCCCGGGGTGCGCCGAGCGCTTCGACGGCGACCCCGAGCGCTTCGTCATGCCCGGCGCGCGTTTCGAGCCCATGGCGCCCCAGCCGGCGACGCTCACCCTCGCGCCTCCGACGCGGCGTACGGCGATCGACCCGGTCTGCGGGATGAGCGTCGACCCGGCGAGCGCCGCGGCCCATCGCACCTACCAGGGCACCGACTACTGGTTCTGCGCCCCGGGGTGCGCCGAGCGCTTCGACGGCGAACACCCGCCGGGGGGCTGACCCCCGGCGTCGGCCCCACCCTCTCAGGCGAGGCCCTCGGGCATGTCGAGCGCGACCACCTCGGCGCGCACCGTCACGACCCCGCCAACCTCCACCCACGCGCGCACCCGCACCTTGCGCCCGGCGATCGAGTCCACCACTCCGCGCACCTCGAGCTCGGGACCGAGCGGTGTGGGCCGTTCGTAGCGGACGGTGAGGGTGCCCGTGACGCACCGGTGGAACGGCGGGGTATCGAGCTCCATCTCGCGCCCCTCGGCCCGGTAGAGCCCCGAGGCCGCGACGGCCATGGAGTGGCAGTCGAGGATCGAGGCCAGTAGTCCGCCGTAGACGAAGCCCGGGAAGCTGGTCGCGTAGGGGTCCGGGGTGAAGCGAGTCACCGCCACGTCACCCTCCCAGCGCGTGCGGAGGCGGTAGCCGTGTTCGTTCAGGCGCCCGCAGCCGTAGCAGTGGGCGAGGTGCTCGGGGTAGAAGTCCTGGATCGCGGGAGTCGTGTCGCTCGCCACCGCCCGATGGTAGGCCAGGGCCCGTGACGCGGTCGTGGCTTTCGTCCCTGGTCGGTCCGCACGAGGGTCACGAGACTGGCCCGGGGCACGATTAGAGGTGCGCCATGGAACAAGACATCCGGCTCGGGCGCATTGCGGGAATACCGGTCGGGGTGAACTGGAGCGTCCTGTTCATCATCGCGCTCGTGGCGTGGGAGCTCTCGGACCTCATCCTGCCCTCCTACGTCGCCCACCGCTCGACGGCCGAGTACTGGGTAGTGGGTTCGGTTGCGACGGTCCTGTTCTTCGTGAGCCTGCTCGCGCACGAGGCCTCGCACGCCGTGGTCGCCAAGCGAGAGGGCGTCGGCGTGCGGCGCATCACGCTGTGGCTCTTCGGCGGGGTCTCGGAGCTCGAGGGCGAGGCCTTGAGCCCCGGCGCCGACTTCCTGATCGCGGTGGTGGGCCCACTCACTTCTCTCGTCCTAGCCGGAGCCTTCTGGCTCGTCGCCGTCGCTCTCCAGCCGAGGACCGGCACGACAGTGGCCGCGGCCGCGGCCGGGTGGCTGGGGTGGACCAATCTCCTGCTCGGCGCCTTCAACATGCTGCCCGGAGCACCGCTCGACGGCGGTCGCGTACTGCGCGCCGCCCTCTGGCACCGCCGGGGCGACCGAGCGTCGGCGGCCGCGAGCGCGGCGCGCGGCGGGGTGGCCCTTGGCTACGGGCTCATCGTCCTCGGCGTGCTCGAGTTCATCGCCGGCTCCCTCGCCGGCCTGTGGTTCGTCTTCTTGGGCCTGTTCCTCCTTCAGGCCGCGCGCGCCGAGGGGGGCCAGGAGGCGCTGCGGGCCGCCGTCACCTCGGTCACGGTGCGCGAGGTGATGACCCCCGACCCGGTGACCTTCGCACCCACGCTGAGCGTGGCCGACCTGCTCGAGACCCAGCTCCACCGCTACCACTTCAGCACCTTCCCTCTCACGACCCTCGACGGCGAGCTGCGAGGGCTCGCGACGATGAGGCGGGTCGCCCGGGTCGCCCCGAGCGAGCGGGCCCGCACGCGGCTGATCGACGTCGCCTGCCCGATGGACGCCGTCCCCGTCGCGGCGCCGGACGACCCGGTCGCGGACCTGCTCGCGCGCATGGGAGCCTCGCCGGACGGCCGGGGCCTCGTCCTCTCCGATGGGCGCCTCGTGGGAATCGTCTCGCCGAGCGACGTGGCCCACTTCGTCCAGTTGCGCCTGCTCCGCGAGCCCGCGGGCACCCACTAAAGTCAGGACTTCCGCCCCGACGGGCTCGCGGACGCGCCACCGACACCTAAACCTAAGTCGGACGAGGACGTCGGCCGGTGCGCGCAGAGCCACGGTCGCGGCCCCTGAGGCGCGGGAGACGGCTCCTCGGCTTCGTGGGCCCTCGTGCACTGCCCGGACACGCACTCGGGGACCTTCTGGCTCGTTCTGGTCGCCATCGCAAGGGCGATCGTCTGGCCGGCTGGCCGGGTCGCCGTCGCGCCGGTCGTCGTCCTGCTCGGCTCGACGGCCACGGCCCTCGTCGACGTCGCCTACGTGGCGACGCGCACGGCCCACGACGTCGCGACCGACCCGCCGCCGGCAGCCTCTAGCGTCCCCGAACTTCCTCGTTGTCATCGACCTGCTCTTGCTCTTGGTCGGGACGGCGACCCTTCTCGGCGCTGGGCTTCTACGCGCTCTTCATCACTCCCGGCGACGGCCCCAGCCTCGTCCTGGCGCGGTCGCTGGAGATGTGCGACCTCGGCGAGCGCGCGATCACGCGGTCTTGAGGTCGTCGAAGTCCCGGTCGGGCTGGGGCGCCTCGGGGCCCTCGAGGTGGGCGTCGGGTCCGGGGCGGTGATCGAGGCTGACCCTCTAGGTCCACCGGGAAGGCCGCTCACACCGCCCCTAGCGCCCCCACGAGGCGCGGGAGTACCGTGAGGTTCGAGCGAATCGAGGTGCCCATGGATGCGACGTCCCGTCACCCGAAGGCCCGCACGGTCGCCCTCATCGGGCGCACCGGGAGCGGCAAGACCACCCTGCTCGACGCGCTCTGCGCCGCCGGCGGCACCCTCGAACGCCCCGGGCGCGTCGAGGAGGGGACGACCCTCGGCGGCAACGATCCCGAGGAGCGCAAGCACGTCGCCTCGCTCAAGATCGCCCTGGCCCCGGTCTGGGTGGGCGAGGACGAGCTGACGCTCCTCGACACGCCCGGCCTCGTGGACTTCCACGGCGAGGCCGAGCGCGCCCTCGACGTCGCCGACGTCGCCTTGCTCGTGGTCGCCGCGGCCGACGGGGTGACCTCCGACACCGTCGTGACCTGGGAGCTCGCGCGCGCCGCGGGGGTGCCCGTCGTGGTCTTCGTGAACGCGATGGACGCCGAGCGCGCTGACTTCGAGACGACGCTCACGGCCCTTGAGGCCCTCGTGGGTCCCAGCCTCGCCCCCCTCGAGATGCCCATCGGCGCGGGACCCGGCTTCTCCGGCGTGGTCGACCTGCTCGCCGACGAGGCGCTCGTGCACGCCCACGACGGGGTGAGCCACGAGCCGGTGCCCGCGGACCTCGCCGACCTAGAGCAGCGGGTGCGCGCGAGCCTCCTCGAAGCGATCGTCGTGGGCGACGACCAACTCACCGAGCGCTACCTCGAGGGTGAGCAGCCCACGATGGACGAGCTCGAGGTCGTGCTCGGCCACCTCATGAGCGAGGGCCGCATCGTACCCCTCATCATCGGCTCGGCGGCCCGGGGGATCGGCGTCGACCGCCTGCTCACGCTGCTCGACGAGATCGCCGAGAGCCGCCCCATCCCGGCCATGGACAAGGGCGAACCGGTCACCCTGGCGCGCGACCCCGCCGGCGAGCTGGTGCTGCGCGCCTTCAAGGTCATCGTCGACCCCTACGTCGGGCGCATCGTCGTCTTCGAGGTGGTCTCGGGGACCCTTCGCGGCGACGTGACCCTCGTCAACTGCCGGACGCGGTCCGATGAGCGCCTCCACGGCGTGG
Organism: Actinomycetes bacterium; assembly: GCA_021779855.1. GTDB lineage: Bacteria > Actinomycetota > Acidimicrobiia > Acidimicrobiales > RAAP-2 > RAAP-2. The sequence goes on along the minus strand of JAJXZW010000003.1, from coordinate 107,965 downwards.
GCCACCTGGTCGGCGCGAGGCTCGTCCCGGTGGAGTCGGCCCCGACCGGGGACGTGATCGCGGTGGCCAAGTTGGCGAGCGTCCAGGTCGGTGACTACCTCGCCTCGCGCGGGCGCGAGCTCGCGTCCCGGCCGAGCGCGCACCTCGCCCCCGCCCTCACGGTCGCGGTCACCGCCAGCGAGGCCGACATGGACAAGGTCGCCACGGGACTGCACCGCCTGGCCGAAGAGGACGCGTCGCTCCGCGTGCGTGCCGACGCGCTGTCGCGGCGCCTGGTCGCCGAGTTCGCCGGCGAACTGCATCTGCAGGTCACCCTGGAACGCCTGGCGCGACGCTTCAACGTCACCGCCACCACCGAGCCGCCCGCGGCCCCGCTCTTCGAGACGATCGTCGGCTCGGCCGAGGCCGAGGGGCGGCTCAAGAAGCAGACCGGGGGCCACGGCCAGTTCGCCGTGGTGAACGTCCGGGTGGAGCCCATCGACCCCTCCTCACCCCTCGAGTTCGTCGACGCCGTGGTGGGCGGCGCGGTGCCGCGCCAGTACATCGACGCCGTGCGCCACGGCGTGGAGAAGGCTATGGCCCACGGCGGGCCGAAGGGCTACCCGGTGGTGGGGCTGCGCGTCACGCTCTACGACGGCAAGGCCCACAGCGTCGACTCCTCCGAACAGGCCTTCGAGACGGCCGGGTCGATAGCGCTGCGCAACGCCCTCGACCAGCGAGGCACCTCGGTACTCGAGCGGATCATGGCCGTGGAGGTCACCGTTCCCTCCGCCTCGCTCGGCGAGGTGATGACCGACCTGTCGGGTCGCCGGGGCCGCGTCGTGGGTACCGACCAGGACGACGAGGGGCGCGCCGTCGTGCGCGCCCAAGTGCCCGAGGGCGAGCTCGCCCGCTACGGACTCGAGCTGCGCACCCTGAGCGGCGGGCGGGGCCGCGCCCGGGTCGAGGCGAGCCACCTCGCCCCCGCGCCGGCCTCCGTGCTCAGCCGCTGAGTCGCGCTCCGGGGCCCTCGGGCCAGGCGGCGGCGCGCTCGGCGTACCACGCCGCCGACGGCTTGGGCGTGCGCGCGAAGGTGACTCGGTCGACCTCGACCAGTCCGAAGCGCGGGCCGTAGCCGAGGATCCACTCGAAGTTGTCGAGCAGGGACCACTGGAAGTAGCCGCGCACGTCCAGCCCCTCAGCTCTCGCCGCCCCCAGGCTCGCCAGGGCGCCCTCGAGGTAGCGCACGCGCTGGGCGTCGTCATCGGTGCCGATGCCGTTCTCGGTCACCACGAGGGGCACGCCCGCGCGCGCGGCCCGGCGCAGCGTGTAGCCCACACTCTCGGGCCAGAAGGGGTAACCCATCGACGTGAGCTCGCCCTCACCGCCCCAGACGAGGCCGTTCGCGTCGACGAGGTGCTTGGTGTAGCACTGCACCCCGAGGAAGTCGTCCCCGTCGCGGGTGGCGAGGTACCGGTCCTCCATCTCGGTCCGGTACGCCTCGAGGGTCGCCTCACCGCCCTCGACGGCCTCGTACTCGGCCATCGAGAGGGTGAGGCCCACCGGGAAGTCGCCGGGCCCCGCGCGCAGCGCGTCGCGCATGACCTCGTGGCACCGGCGCATCGCCTCGTTGACCGCGACGAAGCGCGCCTGGTCGCTCGCTCCCGGGGGGAAGAGCCCGGCGAGGTACCCCATGGCCGCCACGATGTTCGGCTCGTTGAGAGTGCAGGCCATGGCCAGCTCGTCGCCGAGCGCGTCGGCGACGAGCGCGGCGTAGTCCCCCAGCCACCCGACGATCCCCGGCGCCTCGAAGCCCCCGGCGTCGGCGACCCACAGCGGCAGGGTGAAGTGGTGCAGCGTCACCACGGGCGCGATCCCCCGGTCCCGGCAACCCTCGACCATGCGCCGGTACCGCTCGAGGGCCGACCGGTCGACGCGCCCGCGCTCGGGCTCGACACGGGACCACTCGACCGAGAAGCGGTAGGCGTCGAGGCCCATCCCGGCTACGAGGTCGAGGTCCTCCTCCCAGCGGTTCCACGAGTCGCACGCCGGCCCGCACGGCTCGGCGCAGAAGGAGTCCTCCCCCGTCTCGAAACGCCACCAGTCGGTGTTCTCGTTGCCACCCTCGATCTGGTACGCGGCGGTCGCGGTCCCCCACCAGAAGGTCGCGGGCGCGAAGGGCGGCGAGCTCACAGCGGAACGCTAGCTCTAGGTGAGCTCGAGGTCGCGACCCTCGGGCAGCCCGCGCAGCACCCAGAGGGCGGGCAGGAGGGGCAGGAACGTCACGAGAGCCGGGACTCGCAACCCCGTCGCGACGCTCGCCGGCACCGCGTCGGAGACGTAGCCGAAGAGGGCGAAGCCCGCGACGGCCCCGGCCACACCGGCGACGGAGATCCAGCCCGCGGCGGTGGCCCGGTAGCGGTGGGAGAAGACCTCGGTCGCGAGCGCGGCCATCGACGGGGCGAGGATGCCCCCCGCGCCGATGCCCACGACGTAGCCCGCGACGAAGGCGCCCCGCCCCCCGCTATAGGCGTAGGCCGACGCGAGGGCGGTGACGAGGGTGCCCACGGCCACCGCCGCACGCCGCCCGAGCGTCGCCGACAGGCGCGCGCCGGCGACGAGTCCCACGAGGCCCGCGGCGCCGCTCACCACTACGAGGAGCGACACTGAGCGCGGCAGCATGCGCAGCACCCCCTCGCCGTAGACGAAGGTGAATCCCCCCGCGGGTCCGGTCGCGACACCGATCACGAAGGCGACGACCGCGACCCGCACGACCGAGCCCGCGGCCTCGTGGCCGACCTCGCCGAGGTGGGCCATGGGGTGCTCGCCCGGACGGACCCGAGGCTCGGGGAGCCGACCGGTCCACGGCGCGACGAGGGCGAGGGGCACGAGGGCGAGCGCGAAGAGCCAGCGGAAGGAGTCGGTCCCGCGGATGAGACCGTGCAGCAGGGCCGACAGACCCGAGCCGATCGCCGTACCGGCCGTCATCGCCGCGAGCAGGCGCATGCGGTGCGCCCTGATCGAGAGCTCGACCGTGACCACCTGCACCAGCGTCGTCGTGGCCCCGAGCAGTGGGCGGGCGACGGCGAAGCACGCGACGAAGAACCAGTAGGCGGGACTGAGGGCCGCGAGGGCGGTCACGAGCAGCCCCGCGACGAGCGCCCGGCGCAGCACCGCCGTGCGACCGCGCCGGTCGGCGAGCGAGGCGAGCGGGAGGGCGAGCAGCGACGCGGCCCGCAGCGTCGAGAGTCCGAGCCCGAGCATCGACCCCGAGAGCCCAACGACGTCCTGGATGGAGTGCCCCGAGACGACGTGGCCGAAGTGGCGGGCCACGTCGTCGAGGGCCGTCACCGAGCCGAACGTCGCGAACCCCGACGACAGGGCCACCGCGAAGAGCACCACCGTGACCGGGTCGGTGATCCGCGCCAGGGGCGGCGACCCGTGGCTTGCCCCCCCGTCGCTCTCCACCGGGCTCACGCTAGAGCGCACCACCACCGCCGCGGCCCCGACGGCCCTCGCGTGACCCCATGGACGTGGAGTTCGTCGAGGGGGCGGAGGCGTTCCTTGCGCGCGGCGAGCACCGCGCTCGACGTGGACGGCGACTACGCGCTTAGCAGCGCGGCGTACCGCATGATCAGCGTCGTCCCGGGCCGAGACCCGGGCCGTCTGGCTCGAGCGCGCCTAGGGGACGCGCGCCACGCCGACGGTGAACTGGCTCCAGGGCGCGGGGCCCCGGGCCTGGCCCGACTCGTGCCACTCGACCTCGAGGCCCACGGCGCGGACGAGCTCGAGGGGTCGACGGGTCAGGTGGCAGCCCCCGGCGAGCCGAACCTCGAGCGGGTCGAGGACGCGCTGGAGGGCGAGGATGCCCGCTCGTTCGGCCGCGCCGTGCTCGAGGAAGTGGAGCGTCCCCCCGGGACGCACCACCCGGCGGACCTCGGCGAGGGCCCGCAAGGGATCGGGCACGGTGCAGAGCACGAAGGTCGCCAGCGCGGCGTCGCACGAGTCGTCGGCCAGCGCGATCGACTGCGCGTCGCCGCCCACCACCACCACGCGCGTCGCGCTGCGCGCGAGGCGGGGGGCGGCGAGCGCCAGCGCGCGCGCCGACGGCTCCACGGCGTAGACGACCTCGACCTCGGCCGGGTAGAAGGGCACGTTCGCGCCCGACCCGAAGCCGATCTCGACGACCGAGCCCGCCAGCTCGGCGCAGGCCCGCTCGCGCCAGCGCGTGAAGATCCCCGACGCGCAGACGCGCTCGATCACCGCGGGCAGGACCCGGTCCCCGTAGAAGCCCACGGCGGCGAACCTACCGCGTCACCCCCATGGGCACCACGGCCCTCCCAATCAGGGCTGACCTATATTGAGCCGATAGCCCACGACCCCGTGACCACCCCGCCCACGAGGCGGTCGTCGGTCGGGCGCGTGGTCGCCGTCGTGGTCGCCGGCGTCGCCCTGTACGTGCTGATGCCGGCCCTCGTGAAGGTGCTCGACGCGTGGCCGCGCCTCTTGCACCTCGAGTTCTGGTGGCTGGCCGCCGGACTCGCCAGCGAGGTCGCCAGCTTCGTCTGCGCCATGGCGCTGCTGCGCCTGGTGCTGCGCACCCCGAGCTGGTTCGCCGTGGTCACCGCGGGCATGGCCGGCAACGCCGTGACCAACACCCTGCCCGGCGGGGACGCCGTGGGGGCGAGCGTCCAGTACCGGATGCTCGCGGGCAGCGGCATCGACACGGTGCAGGCGGCGAGCGGGCTGGCCGTCTCCTCGATCATCGGGGTGGGCGCCCTGTTCGCCCTGCCGGTGTTCGCCCTGCCGGTGATCCTGGGCGGCACCACCGTCAGTCCGAGCCTGATCCACGCCGGTGAGCTGGGGGCCATCGGCTTCGTCCTGCTCGTGGCCTTCGGGGCCACGGCCCTCAGCACCGACCGGATGCTGCTGGCCCTCGGCCGCGCCCTGCAGTGGATCGTCGACCACCTGCCCTCACGCCTCCGCCGGGGCCAACCCGACCAGCCGATCGGTGCGCGGATACTCGCCGAGCGCAACGCCGTGCGCGAGGACCTGGGGCGCAACTGGTGGAAGGCCGTCCTGCTCATCGCCGGGCGGATCGGCCTCGACTTCTTCAGCCTCATCGCCATGCTCGAGGCCGCCGGGGCCCGCCCCCACCCGGCCCTGGTGCTCCTCGCCTACTCCGCGACGGCCGTGCTGGCCCTGCTGCCGCTCACCCCCGGGGGACTCGGCATCGTGGAGGCCAGCCTCAGCGGCCTGCTCATCCTGGCCGACGTGCCCAGCGCCAACGCGGTCGTCGCCACGCTCGCCTTCCGCATCGGCTCGTACTGGCTCCCCACGATCGCCGGGGCGGTCTGCTACGTCTTGTACCGGCGCCGCTACGGTGCCCTGGGCGCCAACGGCGCGACCCGCGCCTAGCCCCGCTGGATGTCCGAGCGGATCGTATCGATGTCGCCCGCACCGAGGTGGGCCGCGGGGTAGACCGAGAACCGGTCGACCAGCCCGGAAAAACGCTCGAGGACGGCGCGCCCCAGGGACCCGACGGGGCCCAGGACGCTGAAGGCGTCGAGCACCTCGTCGTCGATCAGCTCGCCCATCGCCTCCCAGCGGCCCTCCCGGCTCATCTCGTTGAGGCGGGGCTGCAGGTCGGCCCACCCGTGGAGGTCGAGCACGCCGCGGTACGCCGGGGTCGAGGCGTAGAAGGCGATCTGGCGGCGGGTCTCGAGCGCGTTGCGTCTCCGGGCACCCTCGTCCTCACCCGCGACGACCATCCCCGAGAGCGCCACCTGGACCTCGTCGCGCCCCCGCCCCGAGGCCGCGAGCCCTCGCTCGAGGGCCGGGAGGGTCACCTCGCGCAGGTAGCGCTCGGTGGTGAAGGGGTGGACCAAGAGGCCGTCGGCCACCTCGCCGGCGACCTCGGTCATGCGCTCCCCGACCGCGGCCACGAAGACCTTGGGCGGGCCGTAGGGGTTGGGACCGGGGTTGAAGAAGGGGGTCATCAGGGTGTGGCGGTAGAACTCGCCGCGGAAGAAGAGGCGCGTCCCCTCGTGCCAGGACGACCAGATCGCCCGCATCGCCAGCACGTACTCGCGCATCCGGGCGGCCGGGTGGGACCAGGGCATCGAGTAGCGCTTCTCGATGTGGGGCTTTATCTGTGACCCCAGCCCGAGCAGCAGCCGGCCGCCCGAGAGCAGTTGGAGGTCGTTGGCCATGGTCGCGGTGATGAGCGGGCTGCGACCGAAGGCGACCACGATGGCCGTGCCGAGGCCCACCCGGGTCGTCGCGGGCGCCGCGAGGGCCAGCGTGAGGAGGGGGTCGTGCCCGGTCTCGGCGCTCCAGAGCCCGTCGAAGCCCGCGGCCTCGAGCGCGGCGGCGCGGGTGGCGACGTCGCGCGCATCGAAGCCGATCGCGCCGTCCACCAACACGGCGCGCATCCTAGAACCCCGTGCGCCCCCGGCCCGACCGGTAGCGTGAGGAGGGATCAGGAGACGCCGTGGACGACGCCCGCGAAGAGGGAACAGCGGCCGAGACGCGCCGGGGACGGCTCTTCGCGCGGGCTCGGAGCTCCCAGGTGCCCCTCGCCACCATCCTCACCACGGTCGGCGTGGTGGCCGCGGTCTACGTCGCCGGTCTCGTCCTGTACCGCCTGCGCGACGTGCTGCTCCTGATGCTGGTGGGGGGCTTCGTGGCGATGCTGCTCAACCCCTTCGTCAACCGCCTCGAGCACACGCGACTGCGCCGGCGGGGCTTCGCGGTGGCCCTCGTCACCGTGGTCGCCATCCTCGTCTTCATCGGCCTCGCCGTCGCCTTCGGCTACCCGCTCGTGAACTCGACGACGCACCTCGCGAACGCCCTACCGGCGTACGTCTCCAAGGCCGAGAAGGGCCAGGGCTGGATCGGCCACCTGCTCTCGCACTACCACGTCCAGGACTGGCTCAGCCGCAACTCCTCCAAGCTGGTGACCTTCGCCCAGGACCTCTCCAAACCGGCGCTGTCGCTCGGGCGCGGCGCGGCGACAATTCTGCTCGCCCTCGTCACCATGTTCGCCTTCGTCGTCCTCCTGCTCCTCGAGGGCCCCAAGATGCGACGGTTCATCCTGGACAACCTCGCCAGCGAGCACGCCGAGCGAGTGGTGCGCGTGGCGAGCCACGTCGCCCAGGCGACGGCCGGGTACATGCTGGGCAACCTCCTCACCTCGGTCATCGCCGGCGCCGTCGTCTTCATCACGCTAATCAGCGTGTCGGTGCCCTTCGCGCTCCTCTGGGGGCTGTGGGTGGCCCTGGTGGACTTCATCCCCCAGATCGGCGGGGCGCTCGCCGGCATCCCGACGATCCTGTTCGCCTTCGTGCACTCGCTCCCGGCCGGGATCATCACCCTGATCGTCTTCGTCGTCTACACCAACGTCGAGAACCACGTCCTGAATCCGGTGATCATGAGCCGCACCGTGCGGATCAACCCCCTATGGATCTTCGTGGCCGTCCTCATCGCCGCCGAGATCGGGTCGTGGGTCGGCGGCGCCTTCGGCGGCTTCGTCGCGGTGCTCCTGGCGGTCCCGCTGGCCGCCACCGTGCACGTACTGCTGCGCGAGCTCTGGGGTGGACCGAAGCCCTCGGCCCCGATGGGCTAGCCGGCCGCGGCGGCCGACCTAAGGTAGCGAGGTCGTGAGCCTCACCGATCCCTCCGCCGACCCGGTCGCCCGACGCGCGCTCGAGCGGGCCGTCGCCCTAATCGGGACCAGCGCACGCGACGAGCGCCAGGCCGGTGCCACGCGCGCCCGCCTGCGCCGGCTCCTCGCCGACCCCGCCGCGGTGAACGTCGTCCTCGGGCTCACCGACGAGGTCATGCGCTTCCGCGATCCCACGCGCGCGGCGCGCGCCCTGCGCCGCGCCGTCGCCGAGGTCACCGCGAGGGGTTTCTCCCCCCTCGACCGAGCCGGGCTGCGGCTCGCCGCGGCCGCCTCGCGCGTCGCACCCGGGCTCGTCGTAGCCCAGGTCGAAGGGCGCGTCAGGTCGCTCACGGCGACACTGATCCTCGACGACGACCCCACCAGCCTGGGCCGGCGCTTCGCCGACCACCGGGCCCGGGGGCTGGCGCTCAACGTGAACGTGCTCGGCGAGGCGGTCCTCGGCGAACGCGAGGCCGAGGAGCGACTCGAGCGGGTGCTCTCCATGATCGCGCGTGACGATATCGACTACGTGTCGGTGAAGCTCTCGTCGGTGGCGAGCCAGCTCGTTACGCTCGACCACGCCGGCTCGCTCGAGCGCCTCGCGGGGCGCCTCCGACGGCTCTACCGCGCCGCGGCCGCGAGCGGCGTCTTCGTCAACCTCGACATGGAGGAGTACCGGGACCTGCGCCTCACCCTCGACACGTTCATGAGCGTGCTGAGCGAGCAGGAGTTCCTCCCCCTCTCGGCGGGGATCGTGCTGCAGGCCTATCTCCCCGACTCCCACGGGGCGCTCGCCGAGCTGGTCGCGTGGTCGCGGGCCCGACGCGCCGTCGGTGGCGCGCCCGTCAAGGTCCGCCTGGTGAAGGGGGCGAACCTCGCCATGGAGACCGTCGAGGCCGAGCTGCACGGCTGGGTGGGCGCGCCCTACGGATCCAAGGCCGAGGTCGACGCGAGCTACCTGCGCCTCCTCGACGACGCCCTGCGGCCCGAAGTCCACGACCACCTGCGCGTCGGGGTCGCCAGCCACAACCTCTTCCACGTCGCCTGGGCACTGGAGCTCGCCGCCGAACGCGGCGTGAGCGACCAGCTCGACGTGGAGATGCTCGAGGGCATGGCCGACGCCGAGGCCGAGGCCCTCGTCACGGGCGGCCAACCGGTGCTGCTCTACGCGCCGGTTACCCGTCGCGACGACTTCCCGGCCGCCGTCGCCTACCTCGTGCGCCGCCTCGACGAGAACACCGCGCCCGAGAACTATCTGCGCGCCGCGCTGTCGATCGCCGAGGACCCCGTCGTCCTCGACGAGCAGCGCCGCCGCTTCCTCGACGCGCTCGACGCTCGCGGATCGGTCTCGGCCGCGCGGCGCCGGCGGGCTCGCGAGTCTGGGGGGCCGGGCTTTTCCAACGAGCCCGACGGCGACCCGACCGACCCGGCGTTGGTCGGCGCACTCGACGCGGCATTCGCGTCCCTGCGCCGAGTCGACGAGCTCACGATCGACACGCTCGACCACCTCGATCTCGCCGGCGAACCCGACTACGAGGTCGGTCGCGACCCCAACGACGGGGGACGGCCGTGGTACCGGTACCGCGTGGCCACTCGGGCCGAGGTCGACCGGGCCCTCGAGTTCGCGAGCTCGGGCTTCGCCCGCTGGCACGCCACGCCCCTCGAGGAGCGCCGCGCCCTCCTCGAGCGCGCCGCCACCCTCATGGCCGGGCGCCGCGCCGAGACGATCGCGGTCATGGCCCGCGACGCCGGCAAGACCGTCGCCGAATCGGACCCGGAGGTGAGCGAGGCCGTCGACTTCGCGCGCCACTACGCGGCCCACGCCTCCGACGGCGCGACGTCCGAGCCGCTCGGGGTGGTGCTCGTCGTGCCGCCGTGGAACTTCCCCTACTCGATCCCCTCGGGCGGGATCCTCGCGGCGCTGGCCGCCGGCAACGCCGTCGTCGTGAAGCCAGCGCCCGAGACCGTGGCCGTCGCCGAGGCCCTCGTGCGACAGCTGTGGGAGGCCGGGGTGCCCCGCGACGCCCTTCAGATGGTGCCCACCCGCGACGACGAGGTCGGCCGCCACCTCGTGACCCACGTGGGGGTGGGCGCCGTCGTGCTCACCGGCTCCTACGACACGGCGCGCCTGTTCACCGGTTGGAAGCCGACGCTGCACCTGCTGGGCGAGACGAGCGGCAAGAACGCGATGGTCGTCACCGCGAGCGCCGACGTCGACCTCGCGGTGCGCGACCTCGTCCAGGCCGCCTTCGGCAACGGCGGCCAGAAGTGCTCGGCCGCGAGCTTGGCGGTCGTCGAGCGGGCCCTCGCCGAGGACCCCCGGTTCTTCGCCCAGCTGGCCGACGCCGTGACCAGCCTCGCCGTCGGCTCGGCCCTGGCCTTCGCCACCCAGATGGGCCCCCTCATCCGCCCGCCCGAGGCGTCCCTCACCCGCGCCCTCACCACCCTGGAGGAGGGCGAGACCTGGCTGGTCGAGCCGGTGCGCCTGGACGAGGCCGGCTACCTCTGGCGCCCCGGGGTGAAGCTCGGGGTGCGGCCGGGCTCGTGGGGCCACCTCAACGAGTGGTTCGGCCCGGTGCTCGGGGTGATGGTGGCCGACGACCTCGACCAGGCGATCGAGTGGCAGAACGCCACCCCCTACGGGCTGACCGCGGGCCTGCACACCCTGGACGTCGGGGAGATCGAGGCCTGGGTCGACCGGGTCCGGGCGGGCAACCTCTACGTGAACCGCACGACGACCGGGGCCATCGTCGCCCGCCAGCCCTTCGGCGGCTGGAAGCGCTCACGGGTCGGCCCGACCGCCAAGGCCGGTGGCGCCCACTACGTCCAGGCGTTGCGGCGCTGGCGGCCGGTGCGCGACGTGGACGAGGCGATCGCCGATGCGCGTCGATGGTGGGACGAGACCGGCTCGCGAGTCCTCGACCGGGCCGGGCTCGCCAGCGAGGCCAACCTCGTGCGCTACCTCGTCCCGTCACGACCCGTCGTCGTGCGCGTCGACGACACGACCGGCCCCGCGCCGATCCGCTACGCCCGCGAGCTGGCGCGACTGGGCGGCGTCGCCATCGAGTTCAGCGCCGCCGACGTGGTGCGCGGGCTGCTCGACGTGACCCTCGAGACCCCCGCGGAGCTCGCCGAGCGCGTGGGCGACGGCGACCGGGTCCGCTGGCTGAGCGCCGAGCCCGCGCCGGCCCCCCGGCTCCTCGAGCGCGGGGCGTGGCTCGACCGCCGCCCGCTGGCCCAGGACGGAGCGGTCGAACTCGCTCGGTGGCTGGACGAGCAGAGCGTGTCGATCACCGCGCACCGCTACGGCAACACCCACGCCGGGCCCCGGCCCGTCGTCGGCGCGCGCCCCCGAGCCTAGGTATCGTTCCCGATCCCGCCGTTGACGGGAGACGGGTCGCGGGGCAGGCCGAGCACTCGCTCGGCGATGATGTTGCGCTGGACGACCGAGGTGCCCCCGCCGATGGTGAGGGCCTGGGCGTAGAGGAAGCCCCAGGCCCACGAGACACCCTCCTCGCCTCCGACGCCCCCCGGACCCCGGTCGGCGAGCATCCCCGCCGCGTGGGCGAGTCTCACGGCGAGCCCCATGACCTCCTGGCCGTGGTCGTCGGCCAGCGCCTTACGCACGCTCGCCGTCGCGCCGCTCGAGGCGCCGGTCAGGGCGGCGTGGGTGATCCGGTCGCGCAGGAGCCGCAGGACCTCGCCGTGGATCACGGCGCGAACGAGCGCGTCGCGCTCGCCCGCCCCGAGCACGAGGCCCTCACGCACGACGAGCTCGACCAGGTCGCGCGCCGTGGGGCCCCGCCCCCAGAGCACGCCCTCGCCCGAGAGGGCCACGCGCTCGTTCGCCAGGGTGACCTTGGCGAGGCGCCAGCCGTCGTCGACCTCGCTGAGGCGCAGGTCGTCGCCGAGCACCACCTCGTCGAGGAAGACCTCGTTGAAGGCGTGGTCGCCGGTCATGTCGACCAGGGGTCGCACGCTGACCCCCGGGGCGTCCATCGGGCAAACGAAGTAGGTGATGCCCCGCGGCCCGGGGGGGCCGGTGCGCGCGAGCAGGATCCCCCACCGGGCCAGGTGGGCGTAGCTCGTCCAGGTCTTCTGGCCCGTGACGACCCAGTGGTCGCCCTCGCGCCGGGCGCGGGTGGTGAGCGACACGAGGTCGCTGCCGGCGTCGGGCTCGCTGAAGAGCTGGCACCAGAACTCCTCACCCGAGAGGATGCCCGGGAGCCACCGCGCGCGCTGGGCCTCGGTGCCCGCGGCCAGGATCGTCGGGCCCGCCCAGCCGATGCCGATCGGGTTGACGGGTCGCGCCACCCCGGCCCGGCGCAGCTCGTCGTCGATGACGAGCTGGTGCTCGGGCGAGGCTCCCAGTCCCCACGGAGGCGGCCAGTGCGGGGCGACGAGGCCGGCCTCGGCCAGCTCGGCGCCGCTGGGCGAAGGGTGTGCGGCGAGGAACCGGCGCACCGCGAGCCGACGGGGGTCGTCCTCGGGGGCCGCGTCGTCGACCCCGAGGGTGGTCGGCGCGAGCAGTCCTCGATGCGGCGTTGCATCGATGGTCATGTCCCCACCGTAACGCTCCCCCGAGAGCCGCGTCCTTAGGGCTCGCCGGGGGGGCCGGCCGTATACTCCCGACCATGGCGATGGTCTTCTGGGCCGTGATCATCGTGGTGTGCCTCTTCGCTGAGTTGCACACCAACGCGCTGGTCGCCGCCTTCGTCGGGGCGAGCGCGGTCGTCGCGTTCGCCCTGGCCCTGCTCGGGGTCCCGTTCGTCGTCCAGGCCATCGTCTGGCTGGTCGTCTCGGGCGTGCTCCTCGCCGCGCTGCGCCCGTTCGCCCTGCGCTACGTGCGCCGCCACCGTCGCCAGGACCTCACGCTGCCGGCGCGGGGCCCGATGACCGACCAGACGGGCCTGGTCGAGCGAGCCGTGGGCGATGAGGGCCACCCCGGACGGGTCACCATCAAGGGCGAGTCGTGGCGCGCCGTCACCGAGTCGGGCGAGACGATCCCCGACGGGGCCCGGGTCGTGGTGCGCCGCGCCCACGGCACGACGCTCTGGGTCGAGCGGCTCAACTAGCGTCCGCGGCCGGCACGCCGTCGAGCACGCTCTTGATCGCCTGGGCCGCGCCGAGCAGCGCAGCGCTCTCGGCGGGCACGACGAGTTTCGCGTTGGGGCTCTCGGCGAAGCGCGCGAGGGTGTCGAGTTGCAGGATCGCCACCAGCGTGGGATCGGGCGTCTGGCCCTTGATCGCGGTGTAGACCAGCTCGATGGCCTGGGCCCGGCCCTGGGCCTCGAGGATCTGGGCCTGGCGCTGGCCCTCGGCGCGCAGGATCGCCGACTGCTGAGCGCCCTCGGCCTCCTTGATCGCCGCCTGGCGCTGACCGTCGGCCAGGTTGATCGCCGACTGCTGGGCGCCCTCGGACTCGAGTATCTTCGCCCGCTTCTCCTGGTCGGCCTGCTTCTGAAGCGCCATGGCCTGGAGGATCTGGTCCGGCGGGGTGATCTCGAGGACCTCGACCCGATTGATCCGCACGCCCCACTTGTCGGTCGCCTCTTCCATCTGGGACTGCAGGAGCGACCCGATCCGCTCGCGCTGGCTGAAAGCCTCGTCGAGGGTGATCGAGCCGAAGACCGCGCGCAGGGAGGTGCGCGCGAGGTTGTCCACGCTCACCACGTAGTTCGAGTTCGTGAAGAGGGCGAGGCGCACGTCGACCACCTGGGAGAAGATGGTGGCGTTCACGATCACCGCCACGTTGTCGCGGGTGATCACCTGCTGGCGGTCGCCCGTTCGCGGCATCTCGCGCACGTCGACGACCCTCAACGACTCGATGACCGGGATGATGAAGGTCAGTCCCGGCTGGCGGATTTCCTTGAACTCGCCCAGGCGCGTCACCACGCCGAGGAAGCCCTGCTGGACGATCCGGACCGACTTGACGATGACGAAGATGACCAGCAGGACCACGACGGCCCCGATCACCGCGAGAGCGATTCCCACGACCGCTCCTTCCCGGGCGGTACCGCGTCGACCGCTCTGGCCGCAGTGTATTGGTCGGGCCAAGGGCGGCGCTGGTAGAACGGTCGCCGGGAGGAGCCATGGACGTCGCGACCCTTGTCACCACCATCCTCGACGGCCAGGTGCCGTTGCGCGTCGAGGCCTACGACGGCAGCGTCGTCGAGCCGACCGTCCCCTCGAGCGCCAACGCCGTGACCCTGCGCATCCGGTCGCGCGACGCCCTGCGCCGCGTCCTCACGCGCCCCGGCGAGCTCGGGCTCGCGCGGGCCTACGTGGCCGGGGACCTCGAGGTCGAGGGGGACCTCGACCCGCTCTTCTACCTGCGCGCGCCCGACCCGCGCCGCCTCGCCAACCCGGCCGTCGTGAAGGCCCTGGTCGAGTTGATCGGCCGCGACGGACTCCTCCCCCCGGCACCCCCGGCGATCGAGGCCCGGCCCCGCGGGCTAATGCATAGCCGGGCGCGCGACCGCCGGGCCGTCACCCACCACTACGACGTCTCGAGCCGGTTCTACGAGATGGTGCTCGGACCCTCCATGACCTACTCGTGCGCGCTCTGGCGCTCGCCCGAGGACTCCCTCGAGCAGGCCCAGACCCGCAAGGTCGACCTCGTCGCGCGCAAGCTCGGGCTCGCCGCCGGCGACCGGCTGCTCGACCTCGGGTGCGGCTGGGGCACGATGGCCATCCACGCGGCCGCGACCTACGGGACGCGCTCCGTGGGCGTGACCCTCTCGGAGCCCCAGGCCCGTTACGCGACCGAGCGAGCCCGCCGGGCCGGGGTGGGCGACCTCGTCGAGTTCCGGGTCCAGGACTACCGCGACGTCGACGACGGACCCTACGACGCGGTCAGCTCGATCGGGATGAGCGAGCACGTGGGTCGCCGGGCCCTCGGTCGCTACACCCAGGCGGCCTTCGACCTCCTGCGCCCCGGCGGGCGGTTCCTCAACCACGCCATCGGCCGCCCGGTCTCGTTCGAGGAGGACCCCCGCCCCTCCCGCCTCGATGAGGCGAGCCGCCAGGTCCAAGTGGCCCTCGGCCTGAGGGGGCCCTCGCGCACGGCGAGCGCCTTCATCGACCGCTACGTCTTCCCCGACGGCGAGCTCCACGAGGTCGGCACGCTGGTCTCGATGTTCCAGGCCCACGGCTTCGAGGTACGCCACCTCGAGAGCATCCGCGAGCACTACGGACTCACGCTGCGACGCTGGGTGGGCAACCTCGAGGAGCGCTGGGACGACGCGGTCGCCGAGGTCGGCCCGGAGCGGGCCCGGGTGTGGCGCCTGTACATGGCCGGTTCGGCGGTCGGATTCGAGCGCCACCACCTCGAGGTCCACCAGGTGCTCTGCGTGCGGCCCGACCGCGGGAGGTCGGGACTCGACCTGCGCCCGGCGTTCGAGCCCGACTTCTAGGGCCCGCGCCCGGATTGCCGACCGGCCACCGGGGCCAATCGCCCCGCGACCCGAACCTCCGTGAGGACCGCGGTGCTCAGCGCACCTCGCCGCGCACACCGACGTGGCGGTCGTCCCAGAGATTGACGCCGCCGCGAATGCCCTCGGAGTTCGACACGACCGAGACGCGCGAGCGCATCTCACCCAGTTCGTCGCGCTCGACGCGTCGCGCGTTGCCCCCGCCGATGTACAGGTGGTCGAACGAGGTCAGCACGTCGAAGTAGTCGATCGCACGGCGCACCCGTCGGTTCCACTTCGCGTTGCCGACCCGCTGGCGGGCCGCGTCGCCGAGTTGCTCGTTGAAGGTGTCACGCTGGCGGAAGTCGACCTGGGCGAACTCCATGTGCGGGAGCAGACGCCCGTCCATGAAGAACGCGGTGCCGACGCCTGTGCCGAGGGTGATCACCACCTCGAGCCCCCGGCCATCGACGACGGCCGCTCCCTGGACGTCGGCGTCGTTGGCCACCCGGCACGGTGAGCCGAGCGCCTCCGCGAGGGCGGTGGCCAGGTCGAAGCCCGCCCACGCCGCGACGAGCGCCGGGTCGACCCGGGACCCGGGACCCTTAGTGGTGACGAAGTGCGGTGCACTGAGCACGCGGCCCCGACGCACCATGCCCGGGAAGCCGACGGCGACACGCTCGGCCTGGGGCAGCCGGCGGGCCAGGTCCGTCAGCGCCCTCACCAACCGGTCCGGGGGCATGGGGTAGGTCGTCGCCACGCGAACCCGGTCGGCCGTCATCTCACCGCGCCCGTCGAGGACGCTGGCCTTGAGCCCCGTGCCCCCCACGTCGAACGCGAGGGTCCGCGGGGCCGGGCGGCCCTCCGAGTCCGAGGCGCCCTGCGGGGCGGGACCGTCGCTCACCGGGACCACGCTAGCCACCCCCCCCACCGTCCGCACCCGTCGTGACCGGTCGGTGAACGGGCTACCCGGTAGCAGCATCGGGTCGGTCGGGAGCCGCCGGGGGCCCGCCTCGGCCCCCCGGTGACCAAGCACAGGGCGACCCCCGAGCGTTGCGCCTCCGCGGGGCGACCAGCCCCCACGTCGCTCCAGCGCAAGGGCGGGCCAAGGAGGGCCGTCCGCACGGCGTTGACGAAGTGACCACCGGGAAGACGCGCCATCCACTGGATCAACGACGGCGACGTGGCGGTGATCGGGGTGACGACGCCCGACAAGAGCAGCGGGGCACGACCATGGCGGCGGTCGTGACGATCGCGCGGTCGGTGTTGGGCGGGATCGACCCCGTTGGCCCGCAGGACGAAGCCGATGCGCGGGCCCGGTGCCGGTGGCTGGTCGGCCGAGCCCTTCTCCAAGAACCGCACCGACCCGCTGCCGCGACGGCGGAACCCCTCGGGGTCTCGACGGTCACGCTTCGCCGGCCCACTGGGCCCGAGCAGCTCGAAGATCTCCCCCGGGACGATCGCGAGATCCACCCCGCGAAGAACGGCCGTGTCCCGCGGGACTTCGTGAGTCCCCAGCCCGACCGAGTGAGGCGCCACCGTGCGCGCGACGGGGAGTCTCCGCGGGGACGAGAGCACCGGCTGCGCCGTCCATCCGCGGCCCTCTCGAGCGACACCCCGACCTGACCAACGCGCCCGAGGCGCTCGGGCCACGACAGAGGGGCTCTGCGGGCGCTGTACGCTACGGCTAACGGACCACTGTCCCCGACGGGGACGGTGGCCCCTCGACGAGGGGAGACGTAGTGGAACCGACGGACACGAGCAGTCCCGACTACTACCACCGCGTCGTGGACTGCCAGTGGGCCTGTCCCGCTCACACCAACGTGCCGGGCTACATCCGCCTGATCGCCCAGGGTCGCGACACCGAGGCCTACCTGCTCAACCGAGAGTCGAACGTCTTCCCGGGCATCCTCGGGCGCACGTGCGATCGGCCGTGTGAGCCGGCCTGCCGGCGCTCGCGGGTCGACGGCGAGCCCGTCGCGATCTGCCGGCTCAAGCGGGTCGCGGCCGACCTGGCCGACGACGTGCGCGCCTCGCTGGCGCCGCTGCCGTCGGGGACCAACGGCCGGCGCGTGGCCCTGATCGGAGCGGGTCCCGCGTCGCTCACCGTGGCCAACGACCTGGCACCCCTCGGCTACGAGTTGACCCTCTTCGAGCGCTACGACCGGGCCGGCGGGCTGATGCGCACCAACATCCCCTCGTTCCGCCTCCCCGAGGAGGTCCTCGACGGCGAGACCGGCGTCATCCTCGAGCGGGGCGTCGACGCACGCTTCAACTCGCCGGTGACCAGCCTGCGCGCGCTACGCGAGGACGGCTTCGACGCCGTTTTCGTGGGGGTCGGTGCGCCCCGGGGCAAGGAGCTCGAGCTGCCCGGACGCCACGAGGCCCCCGACAACGTCCACGTCGGCATCGAGTGGCTCGAGTCAGTGGCCTTCGGCCACGTCGACACCGTCGGCGAGCGGGTGCTCATCATCGGGGTTGGCAACACGGCCATGGACTGCTGTCGCACGGCGCGCCGGCTCGGCGGCAAGGACATCAAGGTCATGGCCCGGCGCCCTCGCGACTACTTCAAGGCCTCCCCCTGGGAGCTCGAGGACGCCGAGGAGGAGGGGGTCCAGATCGTCGTCAACCACGCCCCGACCCGCTTCGTCGTGGAGGGGGGCCGGCTCGCGGCCATGGAGTTCGAGGTCCTCGAGTGGGACGAGGGGGCCCGTCACAGCCGGGTGCTCGAGACCGTGACGGTGCCCTGCGACGACGTGATCCTGGCCATCGGCCAGGAGAACGCCTTCCCGTGGATCGAGCGCGACTTGGGGCTCGAGTTCGACGAGTGGGGCATGCCCGTCGTGGACACGACGACCTTCGAGTCGACCCTGCCCGGCGTCTTCTTCGGCGGCGACGCCGCGTGGGGGCCGAAGAACATCATCTGGGCCGTCGCCCACGGGCACCAGGCCGCGATCTCGATCGACCTCTTCTTGCGGGGCCTCGCGCTCACGGACCGGCCCACGCCGGGCTCAACCCTGGTGAGCCAGAAGATGGGCCTCGCCCAGTGGAGCTACCACAACGACTTCAACCCCTCCTCGCGCCAGCAGATGGAGCACCTCGAGCTGACCACGCGCTTCAGCGCCCTCAACCTGGAGGTGGAGCTCGGCTTCAGCGCCGAGCAGACGGCGCGCGAGGTCCAGCGCTGCCTCAACTGCGACGTGCAGACCGCCTTCACCGCGAGCCTGTGCATCGAATGCGACGCCTGCCTCGACATCTGCCCCGTGCAGTGCCTCACGATCGCCCCCGACGGCACCGAGCCCGAGCTCCGGGCCCGACTCCGGGCGCCGGCCCTCAACCCGGACCAGGCACTCTACGTCTCGGCGGCCCTGCCCCAGACCGGGCGGGTGATGGTCAAGGACGAGAACGTCTGCGTGCACTGCGGACTGTGCGCCGAGCGGTGCCCGACGGCCGCCTGGGACATGGCGCTGTTCGACCTCGCCATCCCCTACGCCGGCTCCACCAACTTCATCCCCGTCGGCACCCGACCCCTCGCGGAGGCTCCATGACCGTAGAACTGACCCGCGCCAGCGGGGTTAACGACTTCGCCCTCAAGCTCGCCAACGTCAACGGAACCGGTTCGGCGAGCGCGAACAGCCTCCTCGTCCAGGCCATCTTCCGCATGGGCGTACCGGTATCGGGCAAGAACCTCTTCCCCTCCAATATCCAGGGGCTCCCCACGTGGTACGAGGTGCGCGTCAACGGTGACGGATGGACGGCGCGCTCACTCGACTACGACCTCATCATCGCGATGAACGCGCAGACCTACGCCGAGGACGTCGCCGAGGCCCGCGCGGGCGGCTACGTCCTCTACGACTCCACCTGGCCCCTCGGACGCGAACTCGTCCGCGACGACATCACCTTTCTCGAGATCCCGCTCGCCGCGATGTGCCTCGAGAACTTCGCCCAGCCGCGCGAGCGTATCCTCATGAAGAACATCGCCTACGCCGGGGCGGTGGTGGCGCTGCTCGACATCGACCTCGGGGTCGTCTCCACCCTCCTCGACGAGACGTTCGCGCGCAACGCCGCTCTGCGCGAGTCGAACCAGCGGGCGCTGCGGCTGGGCCACGACTACGCCCGGGAGCACTTCGACTGCCCCCTGCCGTTCCGGGTCGAGGCCCGTGACGAGACCGGCGGGTCGATCCTCATCGACGGCAACACCGCCGCCGCTCTGGGCGCCCTCTACGCCGGGGCGACCGTCGCCGGCTGGTACCCGATCACGCCGGCCACGGGCGTCATGGACAACTTCACGCGACTGTGCGCCCGCTACCGTCAGCGCGAGGTGCCCGGCGCGGGGCCCGACGGCGAGGCCGAGGTCCGCCACGACTACCTCATCATCCAGGCCGAGGACGAGATCGCCTCGATCGGCATCGTCCTGGGCGCGGGCTGGAGCGGCGCCCGAGCCTTCACCTCGACCTCGGGACCGGGAATCTCGCTCATGAACGAGCTCATCGGCCTGGGCTACTACACCGAGATTCCCGCCGTCATCGTCGACGTCCAGCGGGTGGGCCCGTCGACCGGCATGCCCACCCGCACCCAGCAGGGTGACCTGCTCCTGTGCGCCTACGCCTCCCACGGCGACACCCGCCACATCCTCCTGTTGCCCGCGGATCCACGCGAGTGCTTCGAGTTCACCGCGCAGGCCTTCGACCTGGCCGAGCGGTTCCAGACGCCGGTGTTCGTCCTGAGCGACCTCGACATCGGGATGAACGACTGGGTCGTACCCCGTCTGACCTGGGACGACGACTACCGCCCCGACCGTGGCCGGGTCCTCACCGACGCCGACCTCGCCACGATGCGCGAGTTCTTCCGCTACACCGGCGAGGACGACGAGTTCGTCGCTCCGCGGACCCTCCCGGGCTCGGACGAGAAGGGGGCCTACTTCATCCGCGGTTCGGGCCACGACAAGTTCGGGCGCTACACCGAGTCGCCCGCGGAGTACCAGGAGGTCGTCGACCGCCTCAAGCGCAAGCACGCCGCGGCCGCGCCCCACGTGCCGGCGCCGCTCGTCAATCGCCGCCCCGGCGCCACCGTCGGGATCGTGACCATGGGCAGTTGTGACGGAGCCGTCCGCGAGGCGGTGAGCGAACTCGCGGATCGCGGCGTCGACTGCGACCTGATGCGAGTGCGCGGCTTCCCGTTCGTCGACCAGGTGCGCGACTTCGTCGAGTCCCACGCGCCGTGCTTCGTCGTCGAGATGAATCGGGACGCACAGCTGCGCACGCTCATCTCGACCGAGACCGGGGTGCCCCCAGCCTCGATGACCTCCCTCCTCGTCTACGGCGGCTTCCCCTTGTCGGCTCGCCACGTCGTCGACGGGGTCCTGGCCCACCTGGAGAGTGACTAATGCCCTCGATCACCAAGCCCCTCATCCCGCTCAACCCGCTGCCGCGCAACGACCTCGGGCTGACCGTGCGCGACTACGAGGGCGCGATGTCCACCCTGTGCGCGGGCTGTGGCCACGACTCGGTGACCGCCGCCATCACCTACGCCTTCTGGGAGCTGTCGCTGCCCCCGCGCCAGATCGCCAAGCTCAGCGGGATCGGGTGCTCCTCGAAGACCCCGACCTACTTCGTGCGCGGCGCCCACGGCTTCAACTCCGCCCACGGCCGCATGGCGGCCATAGCGACCGGAGCGAGCGCCGCTAACCGGGAACTCACCTATATCGGGATCTCGGGCGACGGCGACTCGCTGTCCATCGGTCTCGGGCACCTCCTGCACGCGATGCGCCGCAACGTGAACATGGTCTACGTGATCGAGAACAACGGGGTCTACGGACTCACCAAGGGTCAGCTGTCGGCATCGGCCGACGTCGGATCCGCGCCGAAGAAGGGTGACCCCAACCTCCTCGCACCGATTGACCCGATCATGGTCGGACTCAGCGTGGGCGCGACGTTCCTCGCGCGCTCCTTCTCGGGCGACAAGGACCAGTTGGTGCCCCTCCTCAAGGCGGCGGTGGCCCACCGCGGGTTCGCGGTCATCGACGTGATCTCGCCGTGCGTCACCTTCAACGACCACGAGAGCTCCACCAAGAGCTACCGTTTCGTCCGCGAGCACGAGGTGAAAGAGGTGCAGGCCGACTACGTGCCGGTCCAGGCCCCGATCGTGGCGGCCGTGGGCAGCGACGTGGCTCGCGAGGTCGTCATGCATGACGGCAGCGTGATGCGCTTCCGGGCCGTCCCCGCGGGCTACGACCCGACCGACCGGCTCTCGGTGGAGGCCTACGTCCGCGACCGCCAGGCCCGGGGGGAGATCGCGACGGGGCTGCTCTACCTCGACGAGTCCCGGGCGGACCTCCACGAACTCAACCGCACCCCGCCGACCGCGCTCACGAGCGTGCCCTACGAGGACCTCTGCCCCGGGGCCGACGAGCTGACGCGGCTCCAGGAGGCCTTCCGGTGAGCGACGTCGGCGCCGAGCCCGACGAGGGCGGCGAGGCCGCCTGCTACGCCAACCTGGTCTGCGCCGAGTGCGGCGCCGTGCTCGACGAGCACCACCCGCCGTCGTGCCGCGCGGGACCCGAGGGGCCGCCGAAGTGACCGTCCGAATTTGCGCTCCAGTGACGAAAAAGCCTTTATCCCAAGGATTTCCCATGGATAGTGTCGTTAGGAGTGAGGGATAATTCGGGAGTGACCACGGTCGCAGTGGTTGACGATCACGTGATGGTGGCCGAGATGCTCGCGCTCACCATCACCCAAGAGCCGGACCTGAGGCTCATCGGGGTCGCCCCGAGCGTCCACGAGGCCTACGCCCTCGTTGACGCGGAGGTGCCCGACGTCATCCTCATGGACTACCGCCTCCCCGACGGAACGGGTATCGAGGCGGTGACGACCATCCTCGAGCACCACCCTGAGACGCGTATCGTGATGCTCACGGGCAGTGGCGACCACGCGCTACTGGCGCGCGCCATCGAGGCCGGCTGCGTCGGGCTCATCAGCAAGGACCGGCCCATCGGCGACGTCCTCGCCGCGGTGCGCGCGGCGGCGCGCGGCGAGCTCGTCATCCGCTCGCACGAGTTCACGGGCCTGCTCGACCAGATTCGCAAGTCACCCGAGCAGAGGACCCAGCTCCTCACGTCCCGCGAGCTTGAGGTCCTCCAACTGCTGGCCAAGGGCCGCTCCACCGAAGGCATCGGGGGCGACCTGTTCATCTCGATCAACACCGTGCGTAACCACGTCGCCAATATCCTTTCCAAGCTCGGCGTCCACTCGAAGCTCGAGGCCGTCGCCATCGCCGCACGCGAGGGGCTCATCAACCTCGTCGAGACCGACTGAGCCTTCTCTTAGTTTCCGGGCCTTCGGTGCTCGGGTACCCGGGACCTTCGCTACGATGAACGTGAAGTTCGGCCGACCCCGGCGCCGACTCGTGTTTCGACGTCTCCGCTGATCGGCCGCCTAGACCGGGAGGACGCATGTCGATGAGGACGTTCCGAGCGGCGGTCGGAGTGACCGCCGTGGTGCTGGCGAGCGTGGGGGTCGGATGGCTCGGGGTGGGCGCCGCGAGCGCCGCGGGTGGACCGCACATCGTGGTCACCCCGCGCGTCGGCCTGCACAACGGCCAGGTCGTCCACGTCCGCGGCTCCGGCTTCAAGCCGGGCGACTCGGTGTACATCGTCGAGTGCCTGCGTAACGCGAAGGGCCAGGGGCAGTGCTACGTGCCGACGAGCCTCTCCGCGCTGCCCAAGGCGGTGACGATCACGGCCAGCGGCACCCTGCCCAATACTCGCTTCGTCGTTCGCACCGGCAAGATCGGCTCGGGGGTCTGCGGGACGACCAAGGCGAATCTGGCCCGGTGCGACGTCAGCGTGGGCAACGCCACGGGTGGCGACTCGACCTCGTTCCCCATCACGTTCGCGCTGCCCAAGAAGAAGTAGCCGTGAGCGGTAGCGCGTATTCCCACGGGTGCGCCGTGGGGATTCGAATCTGAGCAAGGGAGCGCCGTTGAGCGGGGCGAGCGAGAGCATCGGGCCGGGATTCACGTCGCGGCTGCGCGACGGCCATATCGCGACGACCCTACGGGCGCACTTCAGCTTCGCCTCGCTGCTGCTGGTTCTCTTCCTCACCTTCCTCGACAACACCATCGCCAGCGCCGTCTTGACGGGCGTCCAGTCCCAACTGCACGCCGGGGTCACCGAGCTCCAGTGGGTGGTCGGCGCCTACGCCCTGACCTTCGCGAGCCTGATGCTCGTAGCGGGATCACTCGGCGACACGTTCGGGAGAAAGCGGGTGATGGTCGTCGGCGTCGGGATCTTCTGCGCGGGCTCGATCGTGTGCGCCGTGGCGCCCGACGCCACCACCCTGATCATCGGGCGCGTGATCATGGGCGTGGGAGCCGCCGGTTCCGAGCCGTCCACCCTCTCGATGATCCGGCACATCTACCCCGACCGGCGCGCCCGGGCCCGCGCGCTCGGCGTCTGGGCGGCCGTGTCGAGTCTGGCCCTGGCCCTCGGGCCGGTCATCGGCGGCGTCCTCGTCGGGCTGTGGACCTGGCGCGCGGTCTTCTGGTTCAACCTGGTCTTCGGTGTCGTCGCCTTCGCGGCGTCGAGCCTGTCGCTCCAGGAGAGCGTCAACGAGGAGCGCCGCACGATCGACGCGGCCGGCTTCGTGCTGTCCGCGATCGGCCTGGCGCTCGCCACCTTCGCGACCATCCTGGGCGAGAAGTGGGGCTACCGCTCCAGCGGCGTGATCACGATGTACGTGATCGCCGGGGTCGCGCTCGTCACCTACTTCGTCGTCGAGGGCCGCGTCCGCTATCCGATGCTCCAGGTCGCCTGGGTCAAGAACCGGGCGTTCCTGGGCTCGACGGTGATCGCCTTCACCAGCTACTTCTCCGTCTTCTCGATCTTCTTCTTCGTCGCGCTCTACCTCGAGATCGTCGCGGCGGTGAGCGCCTACACCCTGGCGCTCGACTTCCTCCCCCTACTCGGCGGGATGGTCGTCGCGTCGCTCGTCACGGGACGGTGGATGTCGCGCGTGGGTAGCCGCTCCCCACTGGTCCTGGGCTCCCTCCTCGCCGCCGGCGGCGTCCTGCTCACCAACGTCGTCCTCTCGCCCACCGTCGGGCTTGACCCCCTCGGCTACACGATGGCCCTCGCGGGCATCGGCTTCGGAATGGTCGTGGTGCCCGTCAACCAGACTGCGCTGACCGCCATCCCCGCCACTCACTCGGGCATCGCGGCCTCGACCATCAACACCAGTCGCGAGCTCGGGGCCGTGGCCGGGGTGGCCATCCTCGGCTCCCTCGTGAATGGCCAGCTCACGGTCGACCTCACGCAGCGCCTCGTCCAACTGGGGATCCCGTCGGCCTACCGCCAGCTCGTCATCGACGCCGTCATCACCGGATCGGTGAACAGCCAGGCCGCGGCCCAGGAGAAGGTCTCCTCGGGAGCCGTGAAGAAGTTGATCAGCGAGGTCGTGCGCGCCGCCTACGGCGCCTTCTCCCACGGCCTGGACCTGGCCCTGACGACCGCCGGCGTGCTGATGCTGGTATCGGCCGTGATCGCCAGTTGGACCGGGTCGAGCGACCGGCGACGCCTCGTGGAGATAGATCTCTAGGGGCTAGCCGCGCTCGGCCCGGAGGGACGCGTCGATCCCGTCGTTGAGCCGGCGCAGCAGTTGCGTGAGCGCCTCGACGTCGGTCGCACTCCACTCCTCGCACAGCCGCGCGAGGGCGCGGGAGCGGCGGACTTCGCGCCGAGCCAGGGCCCGACGGCCCCGCGCCGTCGCCGAGAGCAGCGCGGCGCGCCCGTCGCACGGGTCGGGACGGGTCGCGAGGAGCCCGGAGGCGACCATCTGGGCCACGTAGCGGCTGACCGACGCCTTAGTCACGTGGAGGCGGTCGGCGAGCCCCGAGGCGCGGACCTCCCCGACCTCGGCGACCTCGCGCAGGATCTCCAGCTGGAGCGGCCCTTCGGTCGCGTCGAGGCGCTGGCGCAGCGGGCCCAGGAGCTGCCCGCGGCGAAGCCGACCCCACTCGCGCTCGAGCGTCGTCGACGGCGCGTCGGACCCGGTCTCTCGCGTCACGGTGCTAAGGTACCACGTTAGTTACAAAGCGTAACTAATTGCGCTCGTGCCGTCGTGCGGGACGGCGCAGGAAGGGACAACGCGTGACCCACAACCTGACGGCCGAGACCATCACCCTCGCGGGCCACAACGGCGACGAGATCGAGGCCTACCGGGCCGTGCCGACCGACGTCGAGCGCGCCGGGTCGATCGTCGTGATCCACCACATGCCCGGCTACGACGAGGCCACCAAGGAGATCGTCCGGAAGTTCGCCGCGAACGGCTACCACGCCGTGATGCCGAACCTCTACCACCGGGTGGCCCCCGGGGCCGCCCCCGACGACGCCGCGGCCACCGCGCGCAACCAGGGCGGGGTGCCCGACGAGCAGCTCGTCGGCGACGTCGCCGGGGCCATGGCGCACCTCAAGGGCCTGACGACCTCGAACGGCAGGGTCGCCTCGATCGGCTACTGCTCCGGCGGCCGCCAGTCCTTCCTCGCGGGCTGTCGCCTCCCGCTCGACGGCGTGATCGACTGCTACGGCGCCTTCGTCTCCGTCGACCCGCCCTCGGAGTTCCCCCTCAAGGTCAGGGCCGTCATCGGCGAGGCCGGGAACCTGCACGCGCCCCTCCTCGGGCTCTTCGGCGCCGAGGACACGTATCCCTCCCCCGAGCACAACGACGCGCTGGCCGCGGCGCTGACCGCCGCCGGCAAGGAGTTCACCTTCAAGACCTACGAGGGGGCGGCTCACGCGTTCTTCGCCGTGGACCGGCCCTCCTACCGTCCGGAGGTGGCCACGGAGGCCTGGGGCGAGGTCTTCGCCTTCCTCGCGCGGACGGTCGGCTGATGTGCACCTACCAGACCGAGCGGCTCGCCCTGCGCGCAAGCGGCAAGACCGCCGAGGGCTGGACGCGTCTCACCGACGCGACGGTCTACTTCGACCACCCCGTGCACTTCCCGGCCGGGCACGCCCTGATGATCGACGTCCTCAACCCGTTGAAGGGGCCGAGCGCCCGGGTCGCCCTCGAGCTCGACGCCACGAGCGCTCGGGCGCTGGCCGCAGCAATCGTGCGGGCCCTCGACAGCGTCCCCGACGAACTGCGCGGCGAGCTCGTCTCGTAGGCGTCGCGGCGGCTCGTCGCGGTCCGCTTGGCCCGGCCCCGGTCGGCGGCGGCCAGGCGCCCGTCGTCGACCGGAAGGCTCAGCGGGCGTGCCGGCCCCGAGCGACGGGCGCGAGCGTCGTGAGGCACGCGTAGGTGACGACCCCGATCGCCACGTGCATCCAGACGAGCACGACGACGGCCCGCAGCGGCGAACCGGCGTAGAGGATGTACGCGTCGGGCGCCAGCAAGACGAGAGACACGGCGACCGCCAGGCGCGCGTACAGCCACTCCGGGCTCGAGGTGAGCCGCGTCACGAGAGACCAGCCCACCCCGGCGATGACGACGCCGATGGTCGTCAGGCGCGCGTAGTCGAGGAAGGCGAAGTGCACGTACCCCCGCGTCGAGGGGTAGAGCGTCGTGCCCAGACCCACCAGCAGCGCGTCGGCGACGAGCGAGAGCAGGATCGCCACGATGGTCGCCAGAGCGACCCGCCCACCCGAGGGCGGGCGCGGAGGGCGGAAGTCGACGCGCGCCCAGCGCAGGACTGGTCGGGTCCAGTCGGGCAAGACGTCGTAGGCCCGGCCGAGGAGTCCCGTGATGCGTGCGTCCATGGCGGCCGCACTCTAGGCAAGTTACCTAAGAGTCCGGTAAGGGACCGTCCTAGGAGTTCATCGCCTTGTGGATCGTGGTGGCGATCCGCTCGACCGACGGCAGCGCCATATCCTCGAGGGCGTCAGCCGCCGGCAGCGGGATGTGCGGGGTCGTGATGCGCACGACCGGACCATCGAGGTCGAAGAACGCCTCCTCGGCCACGATCGAGGCCACCTCCGCCCCCCACCCCAGGACCCGGGGGTTCTCCTCCACGGTGAAGAGTCGGCCGGTGGCCGACGTCTCACGCAGGATCGTCTGGGTGTCGAGGGGGATCAGTGACCGGACATCGATGACGGTGCAGTCGATCCCGCCGGCGGCGAGCTCCTCGGCCGCCGCGAGCGCACGGGGCACCATGAGCCCGAGCGTGGCGATAGTGGCGTCCGAGCCGTGGCGCAGCACCGCCGCCGTGCCGAGCGCGTCCACGATCTCCCCGTCGGGGACCTCGCCCTTGGTCGGGTAGAGGGCCTTGGACTCGAGGAACACGACCGGGTCGTCATCGCGTACCGCGGCCGCCATCAGCCCGATGACGTCCCGGGGGCTCGAGGGCACGACCACCTTGAGCCCGGGGATCATCATCGCCCAGTTCTCGACGCTCTGGGAGTGCTGGGCCCCGAAGCGCAGCCCCCCACCGTTGCCCGAGCGGATGACCAGCGGGAAACTCATCTGCCCGTTGGTCATGTAGCGCGACTTCGCGATCTCGTTGGCGACGATGTCCCAGCACACGGCGAAGAAGTCCGCGAACATGATCTCGGCGATCGGCCGCAGGCCGGTCATGGCCGCCCCCATCGCCGCCCCGAGGATCGCCTGCTCACTGATGGGCGTGTCGCGGACCCGCACCGGCCCGAACTCCTCGAAGAGCCCGACGGTGCCCTTGAACACCCCGCCGGCCGCCCCGACGTCCTCGCCCAGGAAGAGCACCGACTCGTCCCGGCGCATCTCCTGGGCGATGCCCCGGGCGATCGCCTCTCGGTAGGTCAGTTCCGCCATTCGGCACCTCCGTTGGCCCAGACGTCCTTCATCAACAGGTCCTCGCCGGGCGCGGCGCCCGCCTTGGCTGCCTCGGTGGCCGCGTCGACCTCGGCGTCGACGTCGGCCTCGATGCGCACGAGCGTGGCCTCCTCGACCCCGAGCTCGAGGAGCCGGGTGCGATAGCGCGACACCGGGTCACGCTCGGCCGACTTCCACAGCGCGACCTCCTCGTCGGGTCGGTACTTCCCGGGATCGGCCCGGGAGTGACCACCGTGGCGGTAGGTCTCGGCCTCGATCAGGCTCGGTCCTCCGCCCGCGCGGGCCCGCTCGATGGCGGTGCGCGCAATCTCGTAGACGGCGTCGGCGTCGTTGCCGTCGACGAGGATCGGCTCGAGGCCGTAGGCCACGGCGCGGTCGGCTGCCGGGTGGGCCACCGCGGTCACCTCCGAGGTGCGCGTGTACTCCATGTAGAGGTTGTTCTCGCAGATGAACACCACCGGGAGCTTCCAGATGGCCGCGAAGTTGAGCGCCTCGTGGAAGGCCCCGATGTTGACCGTCCCGTCACCGAAGAAGGCCACCGCCACCTGGTCCGTCCCGCGGTACTGGGCGCTCCAGGCCGCCCCGCAGGCGATCGGCAGGTGGGCGCCGATGATGGCGTAGCTGCCCATCACCCCGTGCTCCACGCTGGTGAGGTGCATCGACCCGCCCTTGCCGGCCATGAGGCCGTTGGCCCGGCCCATCAGCTCGGCGAAGACGGGGGTCATGGCCACACCGCGCGCGAGGGTGTGCGCGTGGCCCCGGTAGGTCGCGAAGGTCCAGTCGTCGGGCCGCATGGCCGCGGCGACGCCGGCGGCGATGGCCTCCTGGCCGATCGAGAGGTGGCTGGTCCCCTTGACGTAGTTCTCCAAGAAGAGGTCGTACGCGCGGCTCTCGAACCGGCGCAGGGCAACCTGGCTGCGGTAGAGCTCGAGCTTGAAGTCCACGTCGTGGACGGGGGAGGCCTCGGTCGTCGTCATGTTCCCTCCTAGTACTTGTTCGCGATCATCAGCTCTTGGGCCGGGAAGTGGGTCAGGACCGCCGGGCCGTCGGGGGTGACCACGACCTCCTCCTCGATCCGGGCCGCCGACACCCCGTCGCTGGCCGGGCAGTAGGTCTCGAGGGCGAATACCATCCCGACCTGCAGTTCTACCGGCTCGGTCAGGCTATTGAGGCGGCTGATGATGGGCCGCTCGTGCAGGCCGAGGCCGAGGCCGTGGCCGAACTGGAGACCGAAGGCGGCCATCTCGTCGGCGAAGCCGAACGACGTCGCCTCGGGCCAGGCGCGGGCGATGACGTCGGTCGTGACCCCGGGCTTGACGAGGTCGATGGCGGCGTCCATCCACTCGCGAGCCCTCGCGTAGGCGTCGCGCTGAGGGCCCGTCGAGCTGCCCACCGAGAGGGTCCGGTAGTAGCAGGTCCGGTAGCCGTTGAAGGAGTGGATGATGTCGAAGAAGGCCTGGTCCCCCGGCCGGATGATTCGGTCCGTGAAGTTGTGGGGGTGGGGGTTGCACCGCTCGCCCGAGACGGCGTTCACGGCCTCGACCTGATCCGAGCCCATCTCGTAGAGGCGGCGGTTGACGAGCGCCACCATCTCGTTCTCGCGGACCCCGGGCTTCAGGGCGTCGAAGACGTCCTGGTACACGCCGTCGACCATGGCCGCCGCCTGGGACAGAAGGGTCAGTTCGTCGGGACTCTTGATCTGGCGCGCGTCGAGCATTATCTGCTGGGCGTCGCGGACCTGCACGCCAGCACGCTCGAGTTCGAAGAGGAAGGGCAGCTCGACGATGTCGAGCCCGATCGGCTGATCGAGGACCCCGGCGTCACCGAGCAGGCCCACGATCTCTCGCACCGCCGACTCGAAGAGACCGGCGGAGGGGGCGATCGCCCCGCGCATGCCGAGCATCCCGGCGCGGCAGTTCTCCTTGGCCAGCCACGGCGCGAACAGCTGATGGTGGCGCGCGGCCGAGCCGAAGTCCCAGAGGATGGGCTCGCCCCCTCGGGGAAGCAGGCAGTAGCGGGTCATCTTGTCGCCGAGCGCCCCGCCCACCCAGGTCTGGGAGACGTAGCGGATGTTGTAGAAGTCGAAGAGCAGCAGCGCCCCGAGGTCGCTGCGCTCCAGGGCCTCGCGCGCTCGCGCGAGCCGGTAGGTTCGCAGGCGGTCGAAGTCCACCCGGGTCTCGAAGTCGACCCCGTGGAACCCCGGCGTGGCAACGACCGGTCCGAATCCCTCCATCAGCGTCCTCCCAGCCCGTCGTCAACCTCGATGCCCTCGGGCACCATCGTCAGCCCGGCGGCGCGCGCCTCCTCGGCGAGCAGCACGGCGAAGTCCTCGCTCGCGTGGCCGGCCCCCACCACCGCCTGGACGATCTCGGCGCAGACCGCGGCGAGCGGCATCGGCACGTGGTGCTCGCGCGCGACGGCCAACCCGAGGTCGAAGTCCTTGCGCAGCAGGACCGGCGTGAAGGTCGGCGAGAAGTCGAGGTTCACGAACGCCGGGGTCTTGTAGCGCGAAAAGGTCGAGCCGAGCACCGAATCATTGAGGAACGAGAGCAGCGCGCTTCGCTTCACGCCGCCCCGCTCGGCGAGGACCGTCACCTCGGCGAGCGCCTGGGTGACGACGCCCAGCACGACGTTGTGGCAGATCTTGACGAGCCGCGCGGCCTCGCCCTCGCCCACGTAGGTGACGCCACGTCCGATGTCGCGCAGCATCGCCTCTACCTCGTCGAAGGCCGTCCGCTCACCCGACACCGCCAAAGTGAGGTTGCCGCTGGCCACCACCTTGGGGTTGCCGCTCACCGGGGCGGCCAGGAACGCGACCCCACGCGCCGCGCAGGCCGCGCGGACCGCCGCCGAGGTCTCGGTCGAGACCGTGGAGCTGTCCACGACCACCCGCGGCGCGCGCTCGGGGTCCGCCAGCACCCCCTCGGACCCGGTCGTCACCTCGAGCAGGTCGTCGTTGGCCGAGACCATGACGAAGACCACGTCGTGCCCGGCGAGGTCGACCGGTCGGTCGGCCACCGTCGCCCCACGCTCGACGAGTGCCTCGGCCCTCGCCCGGGTCCGGTTGGTGGCCGTCACCTCGCGGCCCGCCGCGAGCAGCCGCGTCGCCATGGCCGCGCCCATCCGCCCGCAGCCGATCCACCCGATTCGCGTCGCCTCGCCCACCGCGCCTCCTCCGGTCAACCCGTGACCGTCTCTTCGATCGACCCCCCGAGGTACAGGGCCCCGATCTCGGGGTGGTGCAGCACCTCGTGGCCGCTGCCGTGCAGGCGCACCCGGCCGTTCTCCATCACCACACCCTGGTCGGCGAGACGCAGGGCCTGTCGGGCGTTCTGCTCCACCAGCAAGATAGTGCGACCGGCCTCGTTCATCTCCCGGACCGTCTGGAACATCTGACGCAGGGTCTTGGGATCGAGGCCCATCGAGGGCTCATCGAGCACGACGAGCGTAGGGTCGAGCATCAAGGACCGGGCGAACTCGACAAGCCGCTGCTGGCCACCCGAGAGCGCCCCGGCCTTGTCGCCGGCCCGCTCGGACACGATGGGGAAGGCCGCGGCCACCCGCTCGTAGCGCTCGGCGATGACTTTCCTGTCACGCACGAGGTACGCCCCGAGCTCGACGTTCTGGCGCACCGTCATCTCGCGGAAGAGACTGTGGTTCTGGGGGACCTGGACGATCCCGCGCTCTAGGACGTGGCGGGGACTGCGCCCGACGAGGTCCTCCCCCTGGAAGATGATCGTACCGAGCCGGGGCCGCACCAGGCCGCTCACCGTCTTGAGCAGCGTCGACTTGCCCGAGCCGTTGGGACCGACGATGCAGGTGACGCCCCCGGCCGGCACCGCGAAGCTGACGCCCTTCAAGACGTCGCCCCCGCCGTAGCCGGCGACCACACCGTCGAAGGTGAGGAGCGCCTCAGCCACCGGCCACCTCCTCGAGCTCGTCATCGCCGCCGCCCAAGTACGCGTCGAGCACCCGGGGGTCGCGACGGACCTCCTCGGGAGCCCCCGAGACGAGATCGGAGCCCTGGTGCATCACGGTGACGCGGTCGCACAGGCTCATCACGAACTCCATGTTGTGCTCGACGATGAGGAACGTCTTACCCTGGGCGTTGAGGGCCCGGATCTTCTCCGCTATGCGGTTGATGAGGGTGAGGTTCACGCCACCCGCCGGCTCGTCGAGGAGAATGACCTGGGGGTCGGCCACCAGCACGTAGGCGAGCTCCAGCAGCTTGCGCTGTCCGTAGGAGAGAGCGCCCGCCTGTAGCTCGGCCAGCCCCGCGATACCGACGAAGTCGAGCAGTTCGAGGGCCGTTGAGACCTCCTCGGGCGAGGACTTGGACCGGGTGAGCCCGCGCAGCCACCCCTCGCGGCGCTGGGTCGCCACCAGCATGTTCTCGAGAACGCTCAGCCGCTCGAAGATGCGCGTGAGCTGGAAGGTCCGGCCGATCCCCAGGGCGAAGACCTGGTTCGGCTTGAGCCCAGTGATCTCCTTCTCCCGGAAGCGGACCGTACCCTGATCGGCCCGGACGTAACCCGTCACGACGTTGAAGAGCGTGGTCTTACCCGAGCCGTTGGGCCCGATGAGTCCGGCGATGGAACCCTCGGCGACCTCGAGGGAGCAGTCCTGGAGGGCCTGGACGCCGCCGAAGGCGCGGCTCACCCCACTGACCGAGAGGATCGGCATCAGGCCCGGCTCCCGGCGAGGGTGGTCTCGGCCGCCGCGACAGCCGCTTTCTCACGCGCGGCGCGACGCGTCACGCGATCCCGGATGAAGACCACGATGCCCTGGGGCATGAAGAGGATCACGAGAAGGAAGAGGGCCCCAAAGAGGATGAGGTAGAGCGAGCTGTTGGAGAACGTGAGCGTCAGCCACTGCTGGAACGACTCGAGGATCAGTGCGCCGAGCAGCGGTCCGGCCAGCGTGCCGAGGCCCCCGAGGAAGGCCATGAGGGCAATCGAGACGTCAAAGAGCGGGTCGAAGACGAACTGGGGGAAAATCTGGCCCACGAACATCGCGTAGAGCGCCCCCGCCATGCCGATCGTGAACTGAGCGAGAGCGAAGCCGGTGAGCTTCACCGACGTGGTGCGTACGCCCAGGCCGAGCGCTCGGTCCTCGTCGTCGCGGATGGCCAGCATCTGCAAACCGAATCGCGAACGACGCACGAGGGCTGAAAGGATCGTGGCGAAGATCACCAGGCCGAGGGCCACGTAGTAGAAGGGCACGTTGTAGTAGCTCTCGTTCCAGCTGATGAAGGGCAGGATGAGCCCCGAGGTGCTCCCTGTGAAACCGGCGTTGATCGCGGTCAGCTGGAAGACGAAGAAGATCGCGATGGTGATCACGACGAAGGTGTGGCGTCGGACCCGCAGTGCGAT
Source organism: Actinomycetes bacterium (assembly GCA_021779855.1). Taxonomy (GTDB): domain Bacteria; phylum Actinomycetota; class Acidimicrobiia; order Acidimicrobiales; family RAAP-2; genus RAAP-2. The sequence continues at coordinate 74,736 of JAJXZW010000003.1, read as the reverse complement.
AGCTCCGATCGGCAGCGCCACCAGGGAGGCGACGAGCCCCCCGAGGGGGACCAGCCAGAACATCGCGGCGCCCGGGGCCATGTTCGCGTGGATCGACACCAACGCCATGGTGTAGGCGCCTACCCCGTAGGAGACGGCCGAGCCCAGGGCGATGTAGCCCGTGTAGCCCGAGAACATGTTCCACGAACTCGCGCAGGCCATGTAGATAAGGGTGAAGACGCCGATCGCGACGTAGGCCGGGCTCGTCACCACGACCGGGAAGAGGGCCAGGGCGACGAGACCGAGCACCCAGACGGCACGGGACCAGTGACCCATCAGGCGGTCCTCGCCAGCTGCTTGCCGAAGAGACCCTGGGGACGCAGGGACAAGACGATGACGAGCACGATGAAGAAGGTCATGGTCGACCAGACCGGTGACCAGACCACTCCGACCACGTCCTCGAGCATCACCATCCCGATCGAGGCGACGAGGGCCCCGCCGAGGCTCCCCATCCCGCCGAGCACGATGATGGTGAGGAGACGGGATATGAGGTCGTAACTCGAGCTCGCGTTGAAGGCGTTGGTCGCGCCGAACACCATGCCCCCCGCCGCGGTCACCGCGGTCCCGATGCCGAAGCAGATGGTGGCGACCCTTCTCACGTTGATACCGATGAGGGCCGCCGCCGTCTGGTCGGCCAAGGACGCCCGCACACTCGCCCCGAACCGGGTCCGATACAACAGGGCCCACAGGGCCGTGAGCAGCACCACGGCCAAGATGAAGCCGAAGACGTAGATGTAGGCGAAGTACACGCCGAAGAGCTTGAACGACCGATTCACGTACCACGCGTTGATCTGAACGTCGTTCACCGAGAAGATCATGTTGAGTGATCCCTCGATGAGCAGGGAGACCGCGTAGGTCACCAGGATCGACATCGCCGTCTTCTCGGGACCCTTCAGCCGGGACATGAAGGCCCTCTCCACCACGATCCCCACCACGAAGAGGGTGGGGATCGTGATGAGGAGGCCGACGAACGGGTCTATCCCCCAGTGCAGCTGGATCTCGTAACTCAGGTAGGCGCCCAGCACGACAAAGATCCCCTGGGCGATGTTGATGATGTCCATCACCCCGAAGATCAGCGTGAGACCCGTCGCCATGAGGGCGTAGACCGAGCCGGTCAGCACCCCGTCGATGATGGCGTAGGTGAGCGCGCTACCCGACATCGATCAGCTCTTCCAGGCCGGCTTCGGGAAGAGGACCTTCACCGAGTTGGGGTCGTTGACCGGGTTGACCTGCACGAACTGCGTGCCCTGCCACTGGAAGGTGAAGGCGGTCGGGTCGATGTTCTCACCGAGCTTATTGAACTTGACCGGGCCCTGCACCGATGACATGACCTTGCCCGAGTGCAGGTAGGCGATGATCTTGGCGTTGTCGAAACCGCCGGTGGCCTGGACGGCCTGGGTCATCACCTCACCCACGGAGTAGGCCTCGGCGACGTCGGAGTTGATGTCGGCCGGGGTCCCGCCGTACTGCTTGATGTAGGCCGCCACCATCGCCTTGGAGAGCTTGTTGGCCGAGCCGCCGTACCACGCGTTGGGCACCATCATCCCGCTGGCGTTCTTCGCCCCGACGGCCTTCAAGAACGCCGCCCCCTGGTCCGGTCCGCCCGTCGCGATGAAGGCCTTCGGGTTGTAGTGGGCCTGCTCGAAGGCCTGCATGAAGGCCGACACCGTGGGCACGTCGACCGAGCCGAGGACGACCACCTGGGCCTTGGCCGCGGCGACCTTGTCCGCGATCGAGGTGTAGTCGGTGACCTCGGCCGGGAAGACGGTGAATCCCAGCGACTTGATCCCCGCCTTGGACATGATCTTCTGGGCGACCGGGAGCTGGGGCTCGGTGAAGGGGTCGTTCGAGGTCACGTAGTACGCGCTCGTCGGCCGCTGGCCCTTGGGCAACGAGGAGATCCACGTCGCAAAGGGCATCAAGTCGTTCGCGACCGGCAGCGAGACGTCGAAGACGTTGCTGAGGTGCGCCTGGAAGACCGACGGCGCGCCGCCCGCCCCCTCCACCATCGCGTAGCCGAAGCGCTCGGCGGTCTGGGCCGCCGGCACGGTGAGCAGCGACGAGAACGGGCCGAACACCAGCTGGACATGACTCTGGCTGATGAGGTCCTGGTAGTTCGTCACCACCTGGGTGGGGCTCGACGCGTCGGACTTGATGATCAGGTTGATCTTGTGTCCGAGCAGACCGCCGCTCGCGTTCTGCTCCTTGGCCCACAGCTGGTACCCGCGCTCGAACGCCTGGCCGTCGGCCGAGAAGTCGCCCGAGAGCGACAACGAGATGCCGATGTTGACCGGTGCGCCCTTCGCGAGGCCACCCGAACTCGCGCTGGCCGTCGAGGCCGCCGCCATCGTGATGAGCGATGCCGCAGCGACCGTGGTCGCCGCCAGCACCCTCACGGTGCTCTTTCTCTTCATTGATTCCCCCCGAACCAATCAGTGTTGCGACTTCGGCGGCCCCCCACTTCGACCCACCCTCGTCGCTCGCCGGGACGGCGATGGGGTAACGCTAACGATGGCCTCTGGGCTAATCAAGGCAGCCGGGTGCGGTTCGCCGTGAAAAGATTTCAAGCGCGCGCCCCTTCTCCCACGGACGGCCACGGGGTTACCATCTCCACCCATCCGGGCCGGTGGGGGGACATTGACCGACGCGCTGCTGGAGACCGCCATCGCCAACTGGCAGCCCCGCTTCGTGGCGAACGGGGTCGACGCAAGTGACTACGCGCACATAGTGGCGCGGCTCGAGCGCTGGGAGGACTGGTGCGCCGCGTGGTGCGAGGCCGGCGCCGACCACGAGGCCCTGGGCGCCACCGCCCGCGCCGCGGGGAACGGGCGAAGCGCCGGCGAGCACTTCGCCCGCGCCGCCGTCTACTACCACTTCGCGAAGTTCCTCTTCGTCCACGACCTCGACCAGGCCCACGCGGCCCACGGCCGTGCGGTGGCCGCCCTCAGCAACGCCTCACCCCACCTGGTGCCCCCGGCGACCCGGCTCGAGATCCCCTTCGAGGGGACGCGGCTGGTCGTCCTTCTGCGCACGCCCGACCCGACGTCGCCCCAACCCACCGTCGTCCTGATCCCGGGGCTCGACTCGGCGAAGGAGGAGTTTCGCGAGGTCGAGCGGGCCTTCCTCGAGCGCGGGCTGGCCACGGTCTCGCTCGAGGGTCCGGGCCAGGGTGAGGTCGAGTGGGACATGCCGATCCGGCCGGACTGGGAGGTCGTGGGCGAAGCCGCGCTGGGCTACCTGCGGAGACGACCCGAGGTCGATCCCGAGCGGATCGGCGTCTGGGGCGTGTCCCTCGGGGGCTACTACGCTGCGCGGATCGCGGCGGCCCACCTCGGGGTGCGCGCCACGGTGACCCTGTCGGGGCCGTACGACTTCGCCGCCGCCTGGGAGTCCCTCAACCCCCTCACCCGCCGGGCCTTCGTCGTGCGCTCGGGCAGCGCCGGCGAGGCCGACGCCGCACGGCGGGCCGCGGACCTCACCCTCGCCGGGCGCGCGTCGTCGATCACGGATCCCCTCCTCGTCGTCCAGGGACGGCGCGACCGGCTCTTCTCGTGGCGCGAGGGAGAGCGGCTCGTCGCCGAGGCGGCGGGGCCCGCGGAGCTGCTCGTCCTTGACGACGGCAACCATGGCTGTGCGAACGTCACGTACCGACACCGGCCCTACGCTGCAGACTGGCTCGCTCGCCACCTGGACGCGGAGCCTCGACCGACCCCTACCCCCGGAGCCCCCCATGCCTAAGGTCACGATGCCTCAGCTCGGAGAGACCGTGGCCGAGGGAACCGTCACCAAATGGTTCAAGACCGTCGGTGAGCCGGTCGACAAGGGTGAGGCCCTCTTCGAGGTCTCCACCGACAAGGTCGACACGGAGATCCCCTCACCCGCCGGCGGGACGCTGACCGCGATCCTCGTCCCCGCCGGCCAGACCGTCGACGTCGGCACGACCATCGGGCTCATCGACGAGGAGCCCGCGGGAGCGGCGAAGGATACCCCGCAGGCGGGGCTCAGCCCCCAACTCGACGCCGGAGACCCCGCCGCCGGCTCCTCCCTCCCCGCCACAAACGCCCGGCGAGCCGGGGGGCCCGCCACCGAGAGGCTCTCACCCGTCGTGCGCCGGCTCCTCGCCGAGCACCACCTGGAGCCCGGCGACGTCGTGGGCACGGGCCCGGCCGGGCGGATCACCCGCGAGGACGTTATCGCCCACGTAGCGGCCGCGGCCGCCCCGCCCAGCGACGAGGGGGCCGCGGTCTCCCCGGTGGTGCGCCGGCTCCTACGCGAGTACGGCCTGAGCGCCTCCGACGTGACCGGCACCGGGCCGGGGGGGCGGATCCAGCGCCGCGACGTGGAGGCGGCCGCGGCGACCTCGTCCAAGGGATCGCGCACGGACGAGGTCGTGCCGTTCTCGACGATCCGACGGCTCACCGCCGAGCACATGGTGCGCTCCAAGGCGACCTCGGCCCACACGCTGATGGTGCGCGAGATCGATTACGAGAACGTCGAGCGGGTCCGCCGGCGTCACGGCCCCCCGTTTAGGGAGCGCGAGGGGTACTCGCTCACCTACCTGCCGTTCAACGCGGTGGCCGCGGTACAAGCCCTGGGCGAGTTCCCGTATCTCAACGCGTCGGTCGGTGATGACGCCCTCGTCGTGCACGGAGCGGTGAACCTAGGCATCGCCGTCGACCTCGACGGCCAGGGCCTGGTGGTGCCCGTCGTGCGCGACGCGGCGGCACTCTCGCTCAGGGAGATGGCGGAGCGCGTCCGTGCCCTCGCCACGGGCGCCCGATCGAAGCGCCTGACCGTCGACGACATGTCCCACGGGACCTTCACGATCACGAACCCCGGCCCCTACGGGACGCTCTTGACCGGAGCCATCATCAATCAGCCCCAGGTGGCCATCCTCGCGACCGACGGGGTCTCACGCAAGCCCGTCGTCGTCACCGGTGCCGACGGCGAGGAGCTCATCGCCATCCACTCGATCGGCCTGGTCGCGTTGACCTTCGACCACCGGGTCATCGACGGAGCGTACGCGGCGCGCTTCCTCGCGCGCCTCGCCGAGATCGTCGAGACCCGCGACTGGGCCAGCGAGCTCTGAGCCATGGGCGACCGGCTGCGCCTGGGCACCTTCACGCCCTCGGTCCTGCTCGAGGTAGCACGCCGCAGCGGTGCACTCGAGCGTGCGGGCCTGGAGGTCGACGAGGTCCTGGTGGCGTCGTCCCCCGCGCAGTTCCAGTCCCTCGACGCGGGCGACCTCGACGTGATCCTCACGAGTCCCGACAACGTCCTCGCCTACCACTTCCTCACGCGCAACCCCCTCGGGCGCCGTATCCCCCTCGTCATCGAGGCCGCGATCGATCGCGGCCTCGGTCTCTCGCTCTGGGCTCGCGCGGGGCTCGGCGAACCCCGATCCGGTGCCCGCCTCGCCGTCGACGTGGCGACCTCGGGCTTCGCGTTCATCGGCTACGCCCTGCTCGCGCGTCGGGGCCTCAGCCGTGACGACCTCGAGGTCGTCGCCCTGGGGTCAACCCCCCAGCGCGCCGCGGCCCTCGTCGAGGGCCGGTGCGACCTCACGGTGTTGAACGCGGGGAACCAGTACCCGGCCCGCGCCGCGGGCGCGGCCCTCCTCGGCGAGGCCAGCGACCTCGGCCCCTACCTGGGCACCGTCCTCGCGGGACCGGCGGCGCCGTCCGCCGAGCGCCAGCGACTGGCCGAAGCCCTCATCGAGGTTGCCGGCGCGATCGGGGCCGGCGGCCACGACGACGCGGTGCGCGAGGCCGCGGCCGACCGGCTGGCGCTCGGCCCGCCCGACGCCGCGGCGTACGCCGAGCTGCTGCGCGACCCCGCGCGAGGGCTCGTGCCCACGGGGTCGGTCGACCGTCGCTCGGTGCGCACGTTGATCGGCCTGAGGCGCGCGGCCGAACCAGACCCCTCCCTCGACGGCGTCGAGGGAGGACTCGAGGACCTGGTGGCCCCGGGCCGCCTCGTCGACTAAGGAGGCACCATGGGCGACACCCGTCTCAGCGATGATCTGCTAGCCGCGCGGCCCGTATGGGGGTCGCTCATCGCGGGGGCGTTCCGGGACCACGCCGGGGCCGAACTCTTCTCCGTCACCGAGTCGGCGACCGGCGAGCCGCTCGCCCGGGTCGTCGCCGCGTCCGACGCCGAGGTCGCCGAGGCGGTCGAGGACAGCCGGCGCGCCTACGAGCAGACGTGGCGGTGGCTCTCCCCTCGGGAGCGCGCCGGATACATGCGCGAGGTGGCCGCACGATTCCGGGCCCACGCCGAGGAGCTCGGGGAGCTGTGCGCACGCGAGGTCGGTAAGCCCCGTCGCGACGCCCTGCGGGTGGACGTGGTCTCGAGCTACACGAGCTTCGACTACTACGCGGGCATCGCCGACACCGTGCCGGGGCACATCGTGGACCAGGGTCCGATCGAGGCCCGGGTCGCCTACGAGCCCTACGGCGTCGTGGCGGCGATCCTGCCGTTCAACTGGCCCCCGATCCACTTCTCCAAGAAGTCCGCTCCGGCGCTCGCGGTCGGCAACACCGTCGTGCTCAAGCCCGGCGAGCAGGCACCGCTCACGGTCCTGCGCCTGGCCGAGCTCGCCAATGAGGTCCTGCCCCCGGGGGTCATCAACGTCGTGAGCGGGGTCGGCGCCGGGCCAGCCCTGGTGGGACACCCCACGGTCGAGCGGATCTCCTTCACGGGGTCCACGGCGACCGGGCGCCGGGTGCTCGAGGGCGCAGCGAAGAACCTCACGTACGCGACGATGGAACTCGGCGGCAAGAACGCCCTGCTCGTGCTCGACGACGCCGACCTCGACCAGGCCGTAGCGGTGGCCATCGAGGGGATGTTCTACAACCAGGGCGAGGCCTGCACCTCGACCTCGCGCATCGTCGTCGAAGAGCCCCTCTACGACGAGTTCGCCCGACGCTTCGTCGAGGCCACCGCGCGCCTCGTCGTGGGCGACCCGCTGGACGAGGCCACCGACATCGGACCGATGGTCGACGCCCGCCAGCGCGACCGGGTGAACCACTACATCGAGGTCGGGCTCACGGAGGGCGCCACGCTCCTCTACCGGGGCGACGTCCCCCACGGAAGCCCCCTCGACCGGGGCTACTTCGTCACCCCGGTCGTCTTCGGCGACGTGACGCCCACGATGACCATCGCGCGCGAAGAGGTCTTTGGGCCGGTAGCGAGCCTCCTACACGCGACCGACGACGCCCAGGCCGTCGCCATCGCCAACGACTCCGACTACGGGCTCACCGCGGCGATCTGCACGCGCGACGAGTCTCGCGCGGCCCGGCTCGCCGAGCGGCTCGAGGTCGGCATGGTCTTCGTGAACAACTACACCCGCCGGACCTACATCGGCTCACCCTTCGGCGGCGTGAAGGGCAGCGGCTTCGGGCGCGAGTACGCACCCGAGACGCTGCACGAGTTCGTGCGCGCGAAGAACGTGCGCTTCCCCTCCGGCCGCGGCCCGGTGCCCGGCTGGCCGCCCCGATGAGGGGGAATCGACCCTCGATAGTCTTGGCCGATGACGCGTGACCGCATCTTGGAGGCGGCGGCGCACGAGATCGAGCGCAACGGCCTGACCCAGTTCCGGGTGAAGCGCGTGGCTATGGAGGCCGGCATCTCCGTCGCCCTTCTCTACAGCTACTTCAGCGACCGCGAGGACCTGATCGCCTCGGCCATCGTCCACCGATTCCGGGCCGTCCTGCTCGACCTCGCCGAGACCTTTACCCACCCCATGGTCGACGTGGAGACCCCCGCCGCGCTGCGCGCGGCCATTCGGACCGTCATCGTCGAGGCGCAGGTGCCCGCCCGTACCGAGGCCCGGATCCAGCGCATCGAGTCGATGTCCTTCGCGCGCCACAACCCCACCGCCTCCCAGGGCATCGCCGAGGCGAAGAAGGAGACGGCTCAGTTCATCGTGGCCCGGGTCCAGCCCCTCGAGGAGCGTGGCCTCCTCGCCGAGGGGATGAGCGCCGTCGCGTTCGCGCGCATCTGGTACGCGCTCTTCTTCGGCCAGATCGAGCTCGAGGGGGAGCACGCACTGTCGGTCAGCGACGAGGAGTGGATCACGGCCCTGTCGGTCCTCGCCGACGGCGCGATTCGGCGAGAGCCGAGCCAGGCCCTCCGTTGACGCCCTCTCAGTCGCGCTGGCGCAGCTCGCCGGCCCACTCGGCCACACAGAGGGCGTAGCCCATCTCGAAGACGATCTCGCCCGTGAGCAAGTGGGTGAATCCCCAATCGGGCAGGGAGGCCGCGGCCACGACGCCGCCGACCAGCTGCGCCCAGAAGCCCACGCTGGCGAGGGTGGACGCGCGTCGGCGCATGATCCGCCAGGACGCGCCGAGCTGCACGAGTGCCCCGGCGACCCCGACCGTCATGTGGGTCCAGTTGAGGAACGTTCCCTTGTTGAAGGGGGTCAGGAGCAGCAGTATCAGCATCACCGAGACGAGGCGCGCGCTGACCCAGCCCACGGCCTCGACGCCCTCGTCACGCAGGATTCCGGCGAACCACCACAGCCCCACCGAGGCGACCACGTAGCCCACCACCGCGAACACGATGGTCTCGGCATGCACGCCGTAGTAGGAGATCCCGTCGTTCTGGACGACGTGGTCGTGGATCAGCAGCACGCAGAGGGCGAGCGCGCCGAAGAAGACCCCCTGGCTCGCTAGGACGATCCGGTGAGCACGTTCGTAGGGGACGACGGGTGCCGACGCCTCGGCGTCGATGCTGTGGCTCGTCCCGGGTGCCATCAGCCCGTGTAGCGAGCCCTCGAGGCCGCCAGCTCCTCGAGGGCCGCGGCCCGGGGGGCGTAGTTCTCGACCTTGACCCACTTGCCCTCTTCGAGGTCCTTGTAGACGGTGAAGAAGTGCGAGATCCGGTCGAGGTCGGCCTTGGGCACGTCGCCGATGTCCTGGGCGTCCCTCCACTGCTTGTCGTAGGCGGGGACGCAGATGAGCTTCTCGTCGCGGCCCTTCTCGTCGCTCATGACGCACATGCCGAGCACCCGGGACTCGATCAGGCACCCCGGGAAGGTGGGGAACGCCGTCAGGACCAGGGCGTCCAGGGGGTCACCGTCGCCCCCGAGCGTGTCGGGGATGAATCCGTACTCGGCCGGGTAGCCCATCGAGACGGTGAGGTGCCGGTCGAGCTTGATCTGGTGGGTCTCGTGGTCGTACTCGTACTTGTTGGCGCTGCCTCGGGGGATCTCGATAATCACGTTGACGGTGTCCACGGCGCCTCCTTGTGCAACGGCTGGCCCCATGGTAGCGAGCCCCCTGGCGGGGTCTGTGCGCGGTCCTAGACTCTCCCTCGGCCCGGCGACGTTTGTGGACAAGGAGGTCCTCGTGGAGAGAATCGGGGTAGTGGGCTGCGGCCTCATGGGCTCGGGCATCGCCGAGGTGGCGGCGCGGGCCGGCGGCCAGGTGATCGTCGTGGAGCAGGACTTCAAGTCACTCGAGCGCGGCCGCGAGCGGGTCGACCGCTCGCTCTCGAGGGCCGTCGCCTCGGGCAAGCTGGCCGAGGACGTGGCCGAGCGCACCCACGCGAACCTCACGTTCACCCTCGAGCTCGACGCGCTGGAGGACCGCGAGCTCGTCATCGAAGCCGTGGCCGAGGACGAGGCGACCAAGCTCGCGGTCTTCGCGACGCTGGACCGGGTCGTGCGCGACGCCGACGCACTGCTCGCGACCAACACCTCGTCGATCCCGATCATCAAGCTCGCGATGGCCACCCGCCGTCCCGAGCAGGTTATCGGGATGCACTTCTTCAACCCGGTGCCGGTGCTCAAGCTGGTCGAGCTCATCTCGTCGCTGCTCACCTCGGCCGAGTCAACGGCCAAGGCCCGCGCCTACGCCACCGACACGCTCGGCAAGACCGTCATCACCTCGCCCGACCGCGCGGGATTCGTCGTCAACGCGCTCCTCATCCCCTATCTGCTATCGGCTATCCGGATGCTCGAGTCGGGATTCGCCAGCGCCGAGGACATCGACACCGGCATGGTCGTGGGTTGCGCGCACCCGATGGGCCCCCTCGCCCTCACTGACCTGATCGGCCTGGACACCACGCTGGCGGTGGCCGAGTCGCTCTACGAGGAGTTCAAGGAGTCCCACCTCGCCCCGCCGCCGCTGCTGAGTCGCATGACCCAGGCGGGCCTGCTGGGTCGCAAGTCGGGCCAGGGCTTCTACTCGTACCGCTCCTAGCCCCCTGCGCTGGGGGGATGGCCGGCGCCGTCACCGACGTCGCCACGTTGCGCTGCCCGGACGCGCCGGGCATCGTCCACGCCACGACGTCGGCCATCGTGACCGTCGGCGGGAACATCCTGGAGAACGATCAGCTCACCGACCCGGTGACCGGCCTGTTCTGCATGCGCACGCGCTTCGAGACCGACCTCGCCGACCCCGAGCGGGTCAGCGCGCCGCTCGGCCAGGACCTGGAGCGCCTCTCCCCGGTCCTGCGAGTGCGCCGGGAGGATCGACGTCGCCGCGCGGTCGTGATGGCCTCGGACCACGGCCACTGCCTCACCGACCTCCTGCACCGGGTCGAGCACGGGGAGATCCCCCTGGAGGTCACGGCCGTCGTCTCGAACCACGCGACGCTCGCCGCCCTCGCCCAGCACCACGGGGTCCCCTTCGTCGAGATCCCCGTCACCCCCGACACGAGGGCCGGCGCGGAGGGCGAACTGCGCCGGGTGGTCGCCGAGTCCGACGCGGACTACGTCATCCTCGCGCGCTATATGCAGATCCTCGCGCCCGAGCCGTGCGCCGAGTTCGAGGGCCGGATCGTCAACATCCACCACTCGTTCCCGCCCGGCTTCAGGGGCGCACGCCCGTACCACCGGGCCTACGAGCGCGCCTTCAAGCTGATCGGCGCGACGGCCCTCTTCGTCACGGCCGACCTCGACGAGGGGCCCATCATCGACCAGGACGTGACCCGGTCACCCACGCGAGGACCCCGAAGGAGCTGGTCGCCATCGGTCGCGACGTGGAGCGCATCGTCCTGAGCCGCGCGGTGAAGTTGCCCGCCGAAGACCGCGTGGCGCTCGTGGGCCAGCGGACGGTGGCCATCTCCCAGTAGTCAGTGGGGCAGCCGCTCGATCATCGCGACCAGGTCGTCGCGTCCGACGCCGTGCCGTCGTGCCACCTCGACGAGTTCTTTGAGCTTGACCGCGACGGCGCCCCGGTCGGGCCGCCCGGTCACGCGGATCGACCGGCCCCGGCCCATCTCGACGACGCCCTCGTCGCGCAGGGCCCGCAGCGCGCGCAGCACCGTGTTCATGTTGACGCCGAGCTCGGCGGCCAGGTCTCGCGCCTGGGGCAGCCGCTCGCCGGGCCGCGCCTCGCCGTCGAGGATCGCCCGACGGATCTCGGCCGCCACCTGCTCGTGCAGCAGCATCGGGTCGCCACGGTCCGGCGGGGTCAGGCCCATCCCCGTGCCCCCCGCCGACTTGACCTCGCTCATGACGCTAATTATAGTAGCGTCAATGACGCTAACCGCACCGCCACCCACACACCCGGCATCGTCCCCCGAGGCCCTTATCCCCGAGGCCCGGCGGCGCGGCCGGCGCCGGGTCGTGCGACGGGCCGTCCTCGCCCTCGCCACGGTCCTGGTCGCCGGGGTGGCCCTCCTGACCGCGCTGGCCGCCTCGGGCACCTCCGGCGAGGGCGGCGCGCCCGGGTCGGGGGCCGTCGCGGCGTCGACCCCGCGGGTCGCCACCTGCACGGGCCGGGCGGTGCTCGAACCGTCGACGCTCACGCTGAGCTGCGCCGACGCCAATTCGGCCCTCACCACGACGCGGTGGAGCGCGTGGGGTACCACGTCGGCCCGCGGTGTGACGACCTTCGCGGTGAACCCCTGCACCCCCAACTGCGCGTCCTCACCGCTCCGCTACTTTCGCGGCGCGACGGTCATCCTCGACCGGCCGGTGGCCACCACGCGCGGCGAGCGCTTCTCACGCGCCGTCGTGACCTACCGCGCGGGCGCGATCACCCACCGCGACGTCCAACTACTCACGACCGGGGGCCGGGCGTGAGTCGGCGTCACCCCACGCTGGTCGCGGCGACGCTGGCGCTGGTGGCGGCGATGCCCGTCGCCCTGGCGGGCCCGAGTGGGGCGGCCACGACCCCGGGGCTCCTCGCGTGCTCGGGCCACGTGGTGCGCCGGCCGGCGTCGTTCGTCGTCGCCTGCGCGGACGCCTACACCACCCTCGGAGCGATCCGCTGGACGACGTGGGGACCGCGGTCGGCCACCGCGGTGGCCACCTTCGGCGAGAACCCCTGCACGCCCTACTGTGCCGCCTCCCCGATGCGCTACTTCCCCCACGCGGCCGTCCGCCTCGGAGACCCCCTCCGAACTCGCCACGGCATCCTCTACTCGACGATGACCATCCGCTACCGTCAGGGCTCGAGGCCACGAACGTTCACGTTCTCGTGGAAGGGAGACCCGGGATTCAAGGAGACGAGGGCGGTTCCACGTCGCGCATCCTCGTGATGGGGGTGTCGGGAGCGGGCAAGACCACCGTCGGGCTCGCCCTGGCGGACCGACTCGGCTTCCGTTTCGTCGAGGCCGACGACCTGCATCCTCCCCGGAACCGGGCCATGCTCGCCCAGGGGCGCCCCCTCTCGGACCAGGACCGATTTCCCTGGCTGCGCGCGGTGGGCGAGCGGCTGGCGGCCCCGGGCGTGATCGTGTCGTGCTCGGCGCTCGCGCGCACGTACCGCAACGTCCTCAAGGCCCACGCGCCCGACCTCGTGAGCGTGCACCTGACCGTCTCGCCGGAGGTGGCGGCGCAGCGGCTCGCCGAGCGCGAGGGGCACTTCGCCTCACCAGCCATCCTCGACGCCCAGTTGGCCACGCTCGAGCCGCTGGCGCCCGAGGAGCGGGGCCTCACCCTCGACGCGACCCCACCCGTCTCGGCCATCGTCGAGGAGATCGAGGCGGCCCTCGCCCGAGGCCTCGAGCCCTCCTCCGGCGCCGGCGCCCTCTAGGTCAGGTCACCGCCGCGCGAACAGCGAAGCGCTCGGCGCGATAGGCGCCGGTCTCCATGACGCGCGCGAGTCGCTCGACCGCGTCGAAGACGTCGACGTAACGCAGGTAGAGCGGCGTGAAGCCGAAGCGCGCGACGTCGGGCGCGCGGAAGTCGCCCACGACCCCGGCCTCGCCGACGGCTCGGACGACGCCGTAGGCGTCGGGGTGACGCAGGGCGACCTGCGAGCCCCGACGCGCGTGCTCGCGTGGCGTGACGACTTCGAAGACACCGGGAAGGCGGCCCTCGACCAGCTCGATGAAGAGATCCGTGAGCGCGAGGCTCTTTGCGCGCACCGCGTCCATGGTGGCCCGCTCCCAGACCGAGAGCGCGCCGTCGAGAGCGGCCAGGGCCACGATGGGCGGCGACGAGGTCACGAAGGCCCGCATGCCCGACGCCGACTCGTAGTCGGGTTCGAAGGCGAAGGGCCGGGCGTGGCCGAGCCACCCCGGGAGGGGGTTGCGCAGCACGCCCTGCCAGCGCTCGCGCACGTAGCAGAAGGCCGGCGCACCCGGACCCCCGTTGAGGTACTTATAGCCGCACCCCGCCGCGAAGTCCACGTCGGCCCCCTCGACGTCGAGGGGCACCGCACCGGCCGAGTGCGCGAAGTCCCACAGCATGAGCGCCCCGGCGTCGTGGACGGCGCGGGTCACCCCGGCGAGGTCGAGCATCTCCCCGGTGCGGAAGTCCACGTGGGTGAGCATCACGAGGGCGACGTCGTCGTCGAGGTGCTCGGCCAGCCGCGAGCGCTCGATCGGCTTCACGCTCACGGGACGCCCCGCCCGCTCCGCCATCGCGCGCACGATGTAGAGGTCGCTATGGAAGTTGGCGGCGTCGGTGAGCACGACGTGGCGCTCGGGCCGCAGCTCGAGGGCCCCACCGATGAGCTTCCCCAGGAGCACGGTCAGAGTGTCCGCGACGAGCACCTCGTCGGGGCGAGCCCCGATGAGCGGCGCGAGGCGCTCGCCGAGGCGCAGGGGCTGGTCCATCCACCCCTGGTTCCACCCCCGCACGAGCTCGGTCGACCACTCTCGGTCGAGGACCTCGCGGACCCGGGCGGCCGCCGGCTCACAGACCGGCCCGAGGGAGTTCCCGTCGAGGTAGATCTCCCCCTCGTTGAGCCGGAACTCGCCGCGCAGCGCGGCCAGCGGGTCGGCCCGGTCGAGGACCTCGCACTCATCGCGATTCCTCATAGTGCACTCCTCACGTCCCACAGCGCCGGGTAGAGGCGCTGACCGATCGTCGTCTCAAGGTAGGCCATCCCGGTGCTCCCGCCGGTGCCGGAGCGCCGCCCGATCTCGCGCCCCACCATGAGCAGGTGACGGTGCCTCCAGGTCGCGAGGTTCTCGTCGTGATCGACGAGCCGCTCGGCCACCGCGTGCAGTGCGGCCCGCTCGGGGGTCGAGTGGTCGTGGTAGAGCTCCGCGAGGCGCTCGAGGACCTGCCCGGACCCAAGGAGCGTCGCGAGGCTCGCGAGGAATCCCGTCCACACGTCGGGCTCACCCGCGACGGTGGCGAGCCAGGCCCGCTGGCCCTCGTCGAAGAAGGGAAAGTCGAGTGAGCGCGAGTCACCCGCGCCCGAGAGGAACTCAATGGCCCGGAACTGGAAGGACTGGAAGCCCGACGCCGGGTTCAGGGGATCGCGGAAGCGCAAGAACTCCTCGGGCGACATCGTCTCGAGGACCGAGAGGTGGCCGAGCAGCAGTCGGCCCACGTCGACCGTGCGCGAGAGCGGGCCCAACGCCCGCCACGGCTCACCGGCGTGCAGGCGCGACGCCGCCCGTCGGAGCTCGTCGAGCATGACCTTGAACCAGAGCTCGTAGGCCTGGTGGACCACGATGAAGAGCAGCTCGTCGTCGGCGCCGGGCGTGAGCGGGACCTGGAGGGTCAGCAGGTCGTCGATCCTCAGGTAGCTCGAGTAGTCGGTCGTGGCCACAGGGACCAACCCTACGCCGCCGCTAGGACCGGCTCAGGGGCTTGTAGCGCAGGCGGTGGGGTTGATCGGCCTCCGCGCCGAGACGCCGGTGGCGGTCCTCCTCGTAGTCCGAGAAGTTCCCCTCGAACCAGCGCACCACGGCGTCGCCCTCGAAGGCGAGCACGTGGGTCGCGACCCGGTCGAGGAACCATCGGTCGTGGCTGATCACGACGGCGCAACCCGGGAACGAGAGGAGGCCGTCCTCGAGGGCGCGCAGCGTGTCGACGTCGAGGTCGTTCGTGGGCTCGTCGAGCAGCAGGACGTTCCCCCCGCTGCGCAGCACCTTGGCCAGCTGGACGCGGTTGCGCTCCCCGCCGGAGATCTCGCCCACCCTCTTCTGCTGGTCGGATCCCTTGAATCCGAAGCTCGCCACGTAGGCGCGCGCGTGGATCTCGCGCGAACCCACGACGATCCTCTCCGCGCCCCCGGCCACCTCGTCGAAGACCGTCCGGTCGGGGTTGAGCGACTCGCGCGACTGGTCGACGTAGGCGAACTGGACGGTCGGACCGACCTCGAAGGAGCCGTCGTCGGGTGCCTCAAGCCCGACCATCATCTTGAACAGGGTCGTCTTGCCCGCGCCATTGGCGCCGATGACCCCCACGATCCCCCCCGGGGGCAGCAGGAAGTCCAGGCCCTCGACGAGCAGGCGGTCGCCGTACCCCTTGACGACGCGGTGCGCGTTCACGACGAGGTCGCCGAGCCGTGGTCCCGGCGGGATCGAGATCTCGAGCGCGTCGGGCCGCCGGTCGGCCGCCTCGGACTCGGCGACCAGCTCGTGAAAGGCGTTGACGCGGGCCTTGCCCTTGGAGTGGCGAGCGCGAGGCGAGAGGCGGATCCACTCGAGCTCACGCTGCAGCGAGGCCTGGCGGGCCCGGTCCACCCGCTCCTCGGCCTCAAGGCGAGCCCGCTTCTGCTCGAGCCACGACGAGTAGTTGCCGTGCCAGGGGATGCCGTGGCCGCGGTCGAGTTCGAGAATCCACTCGGCGACGTTGTCGAGGAAGTAGCGGTCGTGGGTGACGGCGACGACCGTCCCGGCGTACTCCTGCAGGGTTCGCTCGAGCCACGCGACCGACTCGGCGTCCAGGTGGTTGGTCGGCTCGTCCAGCAACAGCAGATCGGGCTGGGCGAGCAGAAGGCGGCAGAGCGCGACCCGGCGCCGCTCACCGCCGGAGAGCGTCGCGACGTCGGCGTCGGGGGGCGGGAGGCGAAGTGCGTCCATCGCGATCTCCAGGGTCCGCTCGAGGTCCCACGCACCCAGGGCGTCGATGCGGGTCTGGAGCCCCGCCTGCTCCTCGAGCAGGGCGTCGACGTCGGCGTCGGGGTCGGCGAAGGCCGCGCACACCTCACTGAAGCGTGCGAGCAGGTCACGTTGCTCGGCGACTCCGTCGGACACGTTGCCCACGACGTCCTTGGTGGAGTCGAGCTCGGGCTCTTGGGGCAGGTAGCCGACGTTGAAACCCGGGGTCAGTCGGGCCTCGCCGGTGAAGCCGTCGTCGAGGCCGGCCATGATGCGCAGCAGCGACGACTTGCCCGAGCCGTTCGAGCCGATGACGCCGATCTTGGCCCCCGGGTAGAACGACAGGTTGATTCCACGCAGGACCTCGCGATCCGGCGGGTAGAACCGACGCAGGTCGCGCATCGTGTAGATGAACTGGGCTGGCACCCCACCAGTCTGTCCGAAGTCGCGCGAGCCCCGCGCGGGCCGGGCGTGAGAGTCGCCGCACGCACGGTCGGTGCCCACCACGGCTCTCCCGGACCCGTCACGCCACGCTCCGGCCGATCCTCTCGATCGCGCGCCTGGAGCATCCCGTGGTGGTGCTCGACGTGTCGAGCGTCCCGCGAGGGGCGACCGCGTGAGTCACGACCTCCACGTCACACTCGCGGGCTTCCACCCCGGGGGGCGAGCGGCCGCCTACGTCGGCGGGCGCCACGCGTGTCCGACCCGGCATCGTCGGGCTCACGCTGGCGAGCATCGGGATCGGCTTCGCGACCTCTGGGACCCAGGTGGTCGCCGCACGGGCCATCCCGGGCATCGGGGGCGCCGTCTCGTCGCCGGCGGCGCCCGCCGTCGTCGTCACGGCGTTCCACAAGCCCCGCCCTCCTCGGTCGGTCGGCGTCTGGGACGCGGTGGTGGAAGCCGACGACGCGGACGGCGGGTTGCTCGGCGGGACCCCACGGGGCTCGCCTCGTGGCGCTGGGCCCTCCTCACCGACGTCCCCCTGGGAGTCGCGCTCGGCGTCGCGGTCGCGCCGTACCTGCGCGGGACGCGCATCGAGGACTCCACGGCCCAGCACGACGGGACGGGCGCCGTCCGCGTGACGGGTGGCCTCGCGCCCGTGGCCGACGCCGTGGCCAACGCCATATCGCACCCCCGGGGTCGAGCACGATGCTCGACTGGCCCTCCGGCGGACTCGTGGTGCTCACCGCCCTCTTTTTCTGGAAGGCACGGGCAGCCTCGCACCCCTGACGCCGTCTGGGACCTTCCGGTCCCGGCCGCCCTCGACCACCGACGGAGTCGTGATGCTCGTCGGCGGCCCGCTCTTCGCGATCTGGCCCTTTTGGGGTTCGGGTTCTACTTCCCGCTCGATCAGAGCTACGACCCGGTGCGGGCCGCCTCCACCTCCCTGCCGATGGCCACCGGCATCTCCGCCGGGGCCCAGACCTCGCCGCGACTCATCGCCCCGGACGAGGCCCGCCTCCCTCATCGCGGGCAACCTGCGCGCCACCGTCGGCTCCCACTGGTTGTCGCCCACCCAGCCGCCGCCGCCTCCTGGTCCGACACCCCCCGCCGTTCGGCCGCGCCTTCGCCATGGGCGCCCTCTTGTCCCCCCGGGTCAGCGCCGCGACGGCCGGGGCGCACCGAGGCGACGCGGGTCGCGCGCCGGGTGTCCGCAACACCGCCCGACAGGCCAGGGCCTCGATCGCCCTGACGGCCTTCGCCAGGGTGGCGGGACCGGACGGCCCCTCCCGCGCTCGGGGGCCCCGCGACCCGCGACACCGCCCTGGTCGCCGGCCGCGACCGTGTCCCCCGGCGCCCGGCGCGCGCCCCACGCTGGCCGCCGTCGCCGTCCGCCTCGGCCCTCCCCTCCGCGCGGGGCGCCAACACGAGACCCGCCCGCACACCCCGGTGCAAGCGGGCTAGTCTCGCCACCGGCGGATAGGCATACCCGCCCGCTCGTCGTCCGGTCGGAGGCGCGAGTCGCGATGCGGTCCTCACGGCGATGACCGCACTTCAGACATGGGGAGATACACATGCGGAGGATCAATCGGCTCGGCGCACTGCTCGGAGCCGGCGCGCTCGTCCTCGGGACGGTGACGATCGGGGTCGCCACGACCGTGTCGGTCGCCTCGGCCGCGGGCAAGTTCAAGGCCTGCGTCGTGACCGACACCGGTGGCATCAACGACCACTCGTTCAACGCCTCGGCGTGGGCCGGCCTTCAGAACGCGGCCAAGCAGGACAAGAACATCACGGCGTCGTACCTCTCGTCGACGTCGTCGGCGTCGTACACGCCCAACATCAACAAGTTCATCTCCCAGGGCTGCGGCATCATCGTCACCGTCGGGTTCTTGATGGACGGCGCCACGGCAACGGCGGCGAACGCGCACCCGAACCAGAAGTTCGCCATCGTCGACGACGTGCCGAACGCGCCCAAGTCGCACGGCCTGCTCGCCCTCACCTATGACACCAACCAGGACGCATTCCTCGGTGGTTACGTGGCCGCGGCCATGAGCAAGACGGGCGTGGTCGCCACCTACGGTGGCGCCGACATCCCGCCGGTGACCATCTACATGGACGGCTTCGTCGCGGGCGTGCGCTACTACGACCAGCACATGCACAAGCACGTGAAGGTCCTGGGCTGGACGCCGTCGGCGGGCAACCGCGCCAAGGGCCAGTTCAACGGCAAGGGCACCTTCGTCGGCAACTTCACCGACCAGACGGCCGGCAAGACCATCACCTCGGGCTTCTTCGCCGACGGTGCGGACATCGTCTTCCCGGTGGCCGGTGGCGTGGGCCTCGGATCCGTCGCGGCCGCCCAGCAGACGGGCAAGAAGCACTCGATCATGTGGGTCGACTCCGATGGCTGCTTCGCCGAGAAGGCGGACTGCGCCTACTTCATCGGCTCGGTCACCAAGGGCGTGACGACCTCGGTGCAGAACGCGGTCCTGGCCGCGGCCAAGGGCACCTTCAAGCCAGGTAGCTACGTCGGCACCCTCGCCAACGGTGGTGTCCAGTTCTACTTCGACTCCCCCACGGTCCCCGCCTCGCTCAAGGCCACCGTCCAGACCCTGACCAAGGGGATCGAGTCCGGCACGATCTCGGTCGACCCGACCAAGTACCCCGTCGGCTGACCCGTCACACGACGAAGGCCCGGGCTGTCGGCCCGGGCCTTCGTCGTGTGTACTATGACCTTCCATGCGTCTCGAACTTCGAGGCATCACCAAGAAGTTCGGCTCGCTCACCGCGAACGACCACATCGACCTGATAGTCGAGCCCGGGCAGATCCACTGCCTGCTCGGAGAGAACGGCGCGGGCAAGTCGACACTGATGAACGTGCTGTTCGGCCTGCTCCAGGCCGACGAGGGTGAGATCCTCATCGACGGCGAGCCGGTCCGCCTCGCGAACTCCGGTGACGCGGTGCGCCGGGGCATCGGTATGGTCCACCAGCACTTCATGCTGGTGCCCGTGTTCTCCGTCGCCGAGAACGTCGTGCTGGGCTTCGAACCCACGCGATCACTGGACCGGCTGGACTACGCGCGGGCCCGCGAGAACATCCGCTCGGTCTCCCGGGAGTTCGGGCTCGAGGTCGACCCCGACGCGACCGTCGAGAGCCTCCCGATCGGGCTCCAGCAGCGGGTCGAGATCATCAAGGCCCTCAGCCACGACGCGCAGCTGCTGATCCTGGACGAACCCACCGCCGTGCTCACCCCCCAAGAGGCCGACGCGCTCATGGCCATCATGCGATCGCTGGCCGCCTCGGGCAAGTCCATCCTCTTCATCTCGCACAAGCTCAAAGAGGTCCGCCAGGTCTCCGACGTGATCACGGTCATCCGCTCCGGTCGGGTCATCGGTTCGGTCCCGCCCACGGCGTCGGAGAACGAGCTGGCCGCGATGATGGTCGGCCGAGAGGTGTCGCTCGTGGTGCAGAAGAGCGCGGCCACCCCCCGCGAGCCCGTGCTCGAGGTACGCGACCTGGTCGTACGTGACGACCGCGGACTCGCCGTCGTCGACGGCGTCTCGCTCGAGGTGCACGCCGGGGAGATCGTGGCACTGGCCGGGGTCCAGGGCAACGGCCAGACCGAGCTCGTCGAGGCCATAACCGGGCTACGCCACGTGGAGTCGGGGTCGGTCGTGCTCGCCGGACGGGACATCACCAACCACTCCCCGCGCGAGATCCTCGACGCCGGCCTCGGCCACATCCCCGAGGACCGACAGCGCGATGGCGTCGTGCTGTCGATGTCGGTCGCCGACAACATGGTGCTCAACACGCCCCGTCGGGCGCCCTTCGCCCGACACGGGACCCGGAACCTGCGCGCGGTGCGCGACCACGCCGAGACCCTGGTCGAGTCGTTCGACGTACGCACCTCGTCGGTGGAGGCGCCCCTCAGCTCGCTCTCGGGCGGCAACCAGCAGAAGGTCATCGTCGCGCGCGAGCTCTCCCGGCCCCTCGAGGTCCTGGTCGCCTCCCAGCCGACCCGCGGGCTGGACGTGGGCTCGATCGAGTACGTCCACCGTGAGATCGTCCGCGTGCGCGACGACGGCCACGCCGTACTCATCGTCTCCTCCGAGCTCGACGAGGTCATGGCCCTAGGCGACCGCGTCGCCGTCATGTTCCAGGGACGCATCACCGGCATCGTCGACCCGTCGACCTCGCGCGAGGACGTGGGACTCCTCATGGCGGGCTCGGCGCCGGCGGGAACCCGGTGATGCCGAGCGCACGACGTCTCTGGGACCGCTACCGCAGCGCGAGCCCGATCACCATCGCGCTGCTCGCCCTCGTCCTCGGCCTCGTGGTCGGAGCGGTGATCATCATCGCCACGACCCCGGCAATCCTCAACGCCTGGCGGGGCACCTTCCACTCCTGGGGCGCACCGGGACACGCCCTCAAGGTGACCTTCGACAACGTCGGGGCCGCCTACCGGTCGATCTTCACCGGCTCCATCGTCGACCCCCCCCAGTTCTGGCACTCGGTCACGACCGGCCGGGGCTGGACGGCGTCGCTGACGCCGCTCTCGGAGACCCTGACCTACGCGGTCCCCCTCGTGATCGCCAGCATCGCGGTCGGCATCACCTTCCAGACGGGCCTGTTCAACATCGGGGCGAACGGGCAGGCGATCCTGGGCGGCATCGCCGGCGTCGCCGTGGCGACGCTGGTCCACCTGCCCATGGCCCTCCACCTCCCCCTGACGCTCCTGGCGGGAATCGCCGGGGGCGTCGTCGGCGGGGCCATCCCCGGGCTGCTCAAGGCCTACACGGGCGCCCACGAGGTCATCGTGACCCTGATGTTCAACTACGTCGCGTCGTACTTCATGCTCTTCACCCTGCTCTCGACGCCCCTGCAGCTGCCCAACCAGACCAACGCCATCTCGCGCACGATGCCCGGCGGCACCCAGCTCGCCCCGCTCTTCGGGACCTCCTCGGGCCTCCGGGTGAACTACGGGATCGTGGTCGCCCTCGCGGTGACCCTCTTCGCGATCTGGCTGCTCGACCGATCGTCGATCGGCTTCGAGTTCCGGATGACCGGAGCCAATCCCCACGCGGCGCGGGCCTCGGGGATCAACGCCCGGCGGACCCTCGTCATCTCGTTCCTCATCTCGGGCGGCCTCGCCGGCCTCGCCGGGGTCGCCTGGGTCGCCGGCACCACCCACTACATCGACCAGAACTTCCTCCAGGGCAGCGCGGGCATCGGGTTCACGGCGATCACCGTCGCGCTGCTGGGACGCAACCGCCCGATCGGCATCGTGTGGGGATCGCTCCTCTTCGCGGCCCTCGAGGTCGGCGGCTCGAACATGCAGGCCAACACCGGTATCCCCTACGACCTGGCGACCGTGATCCAGTCGGCCATCGTCATCTTCGTCGCGACGCCGGTCCTGGTGAAGGAGATCTTCCGGCTGCGCGCCCTGCGCGCCGAGTCGGTCAAGGTCGCCACCGCGGGGTGGGGCTCGTGACGACTCTCGCTGCGAGCGCCGCGAAGGTCCGCCAGCCCCTCGGGCGGACCAAGGCGATCGGGTGGTTCATCGTCGTGGTGGGGCTCTTCACGATGTTCGGGATGGGCGTGGGCACGGGCACGGCGCCGCACTCGACGCTCACCTTCACCCCGATCGACGTCAGCCACGGCGCGCCCTGGCACCTGGCCAACCTCACCCTGCCCACGGAGTGGACCCTCGTCCTGCTCGGCGCGGTCATCGTGGCCCTGGGCGCCGAGGTGCTCGTGCGCCGCCTGGCCAAGGGGGCCATGGTCCGGGTCGGACTGATGGCCATCGTCTTCCTGGTCGCGGTCCTGGTGTGGGCGAGCCGCCAGCCCGGACCCTCCCAGGTGCCCTTCATCAACGTCACGGCCATCCTGGTCGGCAGCGCGGCCATAACGATGATCCTGATCTACGGCTCGCTCTCGGGCATCCTGTGCGAGCGGGCCGGCGTCGTCAACATCGCGATCGAGGGGCAGTTCCTCGGGGGCTACCTAGTGGGCGAGATGATCGATTCGGCGACCAACAACTGGCTGCTCGCCACGGTGGGCGGGCTGGTCATCGGCGCGCTGCTGGGCTGGCTCCTCGCCTTCCTCGCCATCCGGTACCTGTCGGACCAGATCATCGTGGGCGTCGTGATCGTCACGATGTTCACCGGGCTCGCCAGCTACTTCAACTCCTGGGTGCTCACCCCCTACCCCAACCTCAACAACGGCAACATCGCTTCCAACCTCGCCATCCCGGGACTGATGAAGATCCCGATCATCGGTCCGACCTTCTTCGACGAGACGGGCTTCTTCTACCTCATGCTGGTGCTGGTGGGCCTGGTGAGCTTCGCCCTCTTCCGGACCCGCTGGGGCCTACGGGTACGTGCGGTGGGCGAGCACCCCCAGGCGGCGGCCGCCGTGGGGATCAGCGTAGAGCGGACCCGCTACGTCAACGTCATCCTCGGGGGCGCGGTAGCCGGGGTCGGCGGGGTCGCCTTCGCCGCCATCCAGGGACAGTTCACCCCCTCGATCACCTCGGGCTTCGGCTACATCGCCCTCGCGGCGATGATCTTCGGGCGCTGGCGGCCCTCGGGCGCGGTCGCCGCGTGCACCCTCTTCGGGGTGTCGGCCTACCTCGCCTACAACCTCCAGTCGTACCAGGTGCCCATCTCGACCGAGATCCTCTTGATGTTCCCCTACCTCATCACCATCGCGGTGAGCGCGGGACTCGTCGGCCGGGTCCGCCCCCCGGCCGCCGACGGCATCCCCTACTCGCGCGAGTAGGGGACCGCCCCCAGCCCGCCGACGACGCGCGCCGCGGCGGCCATCGCCGCCTCCAGGGCGTCGGTCAGGCTCCCGCCCGCGAGCCGCGCCGCGAGGTACGCCCCCGAGGCCGCGTCCCCCGCCCCGGTGGTGTCCACGACCGTCGTGGCTTGCGCGCCGACCCGGGCCCGGTCGAGCCCACGGGCCGCCGCCGCGCCGTCGGCGCCCCGAGTGACCAGGACCTCGGTGTAGACGCCGGCGAGCGCCCCGAGGGCCTCGTCGGGGTCGTCCCACCCCGACAGCGCCGTGGCCTCCTCGGCGTTGGCGAAGAGCATCGCGGACGCGCGCGTCGCCGCGACGAAGACCGTCGGCCCGATCGCGCGCAGGGGGGCCACCGAGCAGGCGTCGACCGAGGTCGACCAGCCCGCGTCGCGGGCCCGACCGAGGAGCGTCGTGGCGGCGGCACGGGTCCGCTCGTCGAGGACGGTGTAGCCCGAGACGTGCAGGTGCGTCGCGTCGCCCGGCAGCACCGCCGCCACCGCCTCGGCGCTCAGCGCTCCGTTGGCCCCGCGGTCGGTGAGCATGGCCCGCTGACCGCCCTCGTCGACGAGCGCCACGACCGTCCCGGTCGTGGCGCCGGCGCGCAGCAGGTGGGCCCGCACCCCGTGGCGCGCGAGGTCGTCCTCGACCAGTCGGGCGGCGCCGTCACGGCCGGCCGCGCCCACGAAGGCCACGGTGCACCCGGCGTCGGCCAGCGCGACCGCGACGTTGGCGGCCGACCCGCCGCGGCCGACCACCGTCTCGGCCGGGGTGTCGCTGGTAGCGGCGAGGGGCGCGCGCACGCGCACCACGACGTCGAGCACCACGTCGCCGACGACCGCGACGGTGCTCACCGCCGTTCGGCCAGCGCGCGCGCGACCCGTCCCGCCAGGCCGGCGTTCGCCACCACCAGGGCTCGGTTGGCGGCCACGCTCGCGCCCCCCGTGGCCCCGGCGAAGGCGGCCAGCATGACCGGGGTGACGGCCTTGCCCGTCACCGCTCCGCGCGCGACGGCCGCCTCCGCGGCGGCCAGGCCGGCGCGATGGAGGTCGTCGTCGAGCTCGTCGGCCTCAGCGATCGGGTGGGCGAGTAGCAGGCCGGTCGGCGAGAGCACCCGGTGCGCGTCGAACGCGCGCGCCACCTGGACCGGGTCTGCGAGCGACCACTCCAGGTCGAAGCCGGCGTCGCGGCGGTAGAAGCCGGGGAAGCGCCCGGTGCGGTAGCCGACGACGGGCACCCCGAGCGTGTCGAGACGCTCGAGCGTCGCCCCGACGTCGAGGATCGACTTCACGCCGGAGGCGACCACACAGACCGGGTAGCGCGAGAGCGCCACGAGGTCGGCCGACTCGTCGTAGGTCTCTCTCGCACCGCGGTGTACGCCACCCAGTCCCCCGGTCGCCATAACGGCGATCCCCAGGGCCGCCGCGACCGCGATCGTCCCCGCGACCGTGGTCGCCCCGTCACCGCCGCTCGCCACGCACGCCCCCACGTCGCGGGCCGAGAGCTTGGCGACCGCGCGGTCCGGGTCGGCCAGGGCGGCCAACTCCTCGGGGGCCAGGCCGACGCGCACCGCGCCGCCGACCACGGCGATCGTCGCCGGCACCGCGCCGGCCGCCCGCACGGCGGCCTCGCAGGCCGCGGCGACCTCGAGGTTGACCGGGTGGGGCAGGCCGTGGGCCACGATCGTCGTCTCGAGCGCCACCACCCCGCGACCGCTGGACCGGGCGTCGACGACTTCGTCGGCGAGGACGACGGGCAGTGGGGCAAGGGGGTCCACGGAGAGCGAAGTGTACTGTGTGGCCCGGTGACGACCCCCCGCGAGATCCCCTGGGCCGAGCTGCGCGCGGACGCGCGGGCGGCGAGCACCCGAAGCTACGCGCCTTACTCCGGGGTCCGCGTGGGCGCCTGCGCCCTCGCCGAGGACGGACGGGTGGTCACCGGCTCGAACGTCGAGAACGCCAGCTACGGGCTCACCCTGTGCGCCGAGTGCTCCCTCGTCTCGGACCTCGCGCGCACCGGCGGGGGGCGACTGGTGGCGGTGAGCGTGGTCGCCGGCGACGGCGAGCCCCTCGCGCCGTGTGGACGGTGCCGCCAGCTGCTCTACGAGCACGGCGGGCGCGACCTCCTGGTCGACCAGGGCGAGGGCGCGACACCGCGCACGCTCGCGAGCCTCCTACCGGACGCCTTCGGCCCCGGGGACCTCGCCGACCGGGCGAGCCGATGACCTACTCGGCCGTCGAGGTCATCACCGCCAAGCGCGACGGCCTCGTCCTCGACGACGGGGCCATCGACTGGGTCCTGCGCGCCTACCTCGACGGTGAGGTCGCCGACGAGCAGATGTCGGCGCTGCTCATGGCGATCTTCTTCAACGGCCTCGACGGCCGCGAGCTCGCCACCTGGACCGCGCGGATGATCGCCTCGGGCGAGCGGCTCGACCTCTCGGGCCTCTCGCGCCCGAGCGTCGACAAGCACTCGACCGGCGGGGTCGGCGACAAGGTCAGCCTCATCCTCTGCCCGCTGGTGGCGGCGTGCGGAGCCGCCGTCCCCCAGCTCTCGGGCCGCGGACTCGGCCACACCGGCGGGACCCTCGACAAGCTCGAGTCGATCCCCGGCTGGCGGGCCCGGCTCTCCAACGCCGAGGTCCTCGACCAGCTCGAGCGCGTGGGCGCCGTCATCTGTGCCGCCGGAGAGGGGCTGGCCCCGGTCGACCGGCGGCTCTACGCCCTGCGCGACGTGACCGGCACGGTCGAGTCGATCCCGCTCATCGCCTCGTCGATCATGTCGAAGAAGATCGCCGAGGGGACCTCGGCGCTCGTGCTCGACGTCAAGGTGGGCACCGGGGCGTTCATCAAGGATCGGGACCGGGCGCTCACGCTCGCCGCCACGATGGTCGCCCTGGGCGACGCCCACGGCGTGCGCACCCGCGCCCAGCTGACCGACATGTCGACGCCGCTCGGGGTCGCCGTCGGGAACGCCCTCGAGGTGACCGAGTCGGTGGACGTGCTGCGCGGCGGTGGACCGTCCGACGTGCGTGAGCTCACCGTGGCGCTCGCACGCCACATGCTCGAGCTCGTGGGCATCGACGATGACCCCGCGGCGCGCCTGGATGACGGATCGGCCCACGCCGCCTGGCGCGAGCTCGTCGCGGCCCAGGGCGGGGACCCCGACGCCCCGCTACCTCGCGCCCCCCTGGTCGAGCCGGTCCTCGCCCCCCGGGCGGGCGTCGTCGGGCGCGTCGACGCCCTCGGGGTGGGGCTCGCCGCCTGGCGCCTCGGCGCCGGCCGGGCCCGCAAGGAGGACCCGGTATCACCGAGCGCGGGAGTGCGCTGCCTGGTGCGCCCGGGCGACGTCGTCGAGGCCGGTCAGCCCCTACTCGAGCTCCACGCCGAGGACCCCGACCACCTGGCGAGCGGTCGGGAGGTCGCGCTCGGTGCGGTGAGCGTGGGCGAGGGTCCGGCGCCCGCGGCGGGACTGCTCTACGAGGTGGTCGAGGGCCGGGCTGGGTAGCCTAGGCCGATGGGAGCCCTCGCCCTCGAGACCATCCGCCGCGCCCCCAAGGTCCTCCTGCACGACCACCTCGACGGGGGCCTGCGCCCGGCGACGGTCGCCGAGCTGGCGCGCGAGTCGGGCTACGCCAAGCTGCCGACCTACGACGTCGAGGAGCTGGCGCGCTGGTTCGTCGTCGACGAGCCCGGCGCCGACCTCGTGCGCTACCTCCAGGGCTTCGCCCACACGATCGCGGTCATGCAGACCCGCGACGAGCTCGAGCGGGTCGCCCACGAGTGCGCGCTCGACCTCGCCCGCGACGGCGTCGTCTACGCGGAGGTCCGCTTCGCCCCCGAGCAGCACCTCGAGCGCGGGCTCACCCTGCACGAGGTCGTGCGCGCGGTGCTCGACGGCTTCGCCGCGGGCGCCAAGGAGGCCGAGAGCGAGGGCCACCCCATCGTCGTGCGCGCGCTGCTCTCGGCGATGCGCCAGGCCGAGCTCTCCGAGACGATCGCCCAGGTCGCGGTGGACTTCCGCGACGAGGGGGTGTGCGGCTTCGACATCGCCGGGCCCGAGGACGGCTTCCCGCCGACCAAGCACCTGCGGGCCTTCCACCTCATCCAGCGCGAGGACTTCCACCTCACGATCCACGCCGGGGAGGCGTTCGGCCTGCCGTCGATCTGGGAGGCGGTGCAGTTCTGCAACGCCGAGCGCCTCGGCCACGGGGTGCACATCGTCGACGACCTCACCGAGGGACCGGGCGGGACCCGGCTGGGCCGTCTCTCGTCGTACGTGAGGGACCGGCGCATCCCCCTCGAGGTCTGCCCCACCTCCAACGTGCACACCGGGGCGGCGCCCTCCATCGCCGAGCACCCGATCGAGCGCCTGCGCCGGCTGCGCTTCCGGGTCACGGTCAACACGGACAACCGGCTCATGAGCGGGATCACCCTCTCGAGCGAGTTCGCCGACTGCGCGGCGGCCTTCGGCTGGACCCTCGAGGACGTCCAGTGGCTGACCATCAACGCGGCCAAGAGCGCCTTCTACGGCTTCACGGACCGGCTCGCCCTGATCGACGGGGTCATCAAGCCCGGCTACGCCGCCCTACGCGCGGAGCTCGAGGCGGGCCGAGAGGTCTGAGAGGACCCCCTCGGCCCACGCCGCGGCGCGGGCCCGCTGGGCCGCCAGTCCCCCCTCACGGGGCGGGGTGAGCTCGAGGTACGCCTTCACCTTGGGCTCGGTGCCCGAGGGGCGCACGACCACCCGGCCCAGCCCGCCCAGGGCCAGGCGCACCCCCGCCGTCGGCGGCAGGCCCCGCCAGCCCCGGGCGAGGTCCTCCACGCCGGTCACGGCCAGCTCCCCGAGGCGGGCCGGGGGGGCGCCCACGAGGGCGGCCACGGCCGCGGCGACGCGCGCCGACCCGTCGGCGCCCGGAGCCCGCACCGACAGGGACGAGGTCGCGTGGACCCCGAAGGCGGCCTCGATCTCGTCCAGGCGCTCGAGCAGGGTCTGGCCCCGCGCGGCGAGCTCGTGGGCGAGCCGGGCGAGGCACAGCGCCGCCGAGAGGCCGTCCTTGTCGGCCACGAAGGGGTCGACGGCGAAGCCGAGCGCCTCCTCGTAGCCGAAGGCGAGGCCCCGAGGTCCCCCGGCGCGGGCGATCCACTTGAAGCCCGTGAGCGTCGTCGCGCAGGCGACACCGGCCGACTCGGCCATCGCCGCGAGCAGCGAGGACGAGACGAGCGAGGTGGCCACGAGACGCCCCTCGGCGCGGGCGCCCTCGAGGAGCGCCGAGGCGAGCAGCGCCCCGATCTCGTCACCGCGCAGCGGGCGCCAGCCCTGGGGGGTCTTCACGGCCGCCCCGAGCCGGTCAGCGTCGGGGTCGTTGGCGAGCACGAGGGACGAGCCCGCCGCCTCGGCGCTCTCGATCGCGAGGTCGAGGGCGCCGGGCTCCTCGGGGTTGGGGAAGGGCAGGGTCGGGAAGGCCGGGTCCGGCTCGAACTGGGCCGCCACCACGTCCAGGCGGCGGTAGCCGGCGCGCGCGAGCAGGTCGGTCGCCGTCGCCCCGCCCACGCCGTGCAGGGGCGTGTAGGTGACGGCGAGGTCGCTCTCGCCCACCGCGAAGCGACCGAGGAGGTGGTCGCGGTAGCGCCCGAGGAGCGCGTCGTCGGCGATCGCGTGGCCCGGAGCCCCGCGCGTCCCCAGGCGAGCCGGTCCCGCACCGGCCATGTGCCGCTCGACGACCTCGTCGTCGGGCGGGACGATCTGGGCACCGTCGCCGGCGTAGAGCTTGTAGCCGTTGTCCTGGGGCGGGTTGTGGCTCGCGGTGACGACGATCCCGGCGCTCGCCCCGACCGCCTTGACGGCGAAGGGCACGAGCGGGGTGGGCAGCGGCCCGGGCATCTCGAGGACTCTCACCCCGGCGCCGAGGAGGGTGCCCACCACCTCATCGTTGAAGCGCTCCGAGCCGTGGCGGGCGTCGCGGCCGACGACCACGAGGGGGTCGGCGGCACCCCGCTCGGCGAGCCAGGCGACGACCCCCTGGGTGGCGCGGCGCACCGTGGCCCGATTCATCCCCGCCGGCCCGGCCTCCTCGGGACCGCGCAGCCCCGCCGTGCCGAAGGTCAGCGGCGGCTCGAAGTGGCGCGCGAGGGCCGCCTCGTCCCCGGCGGCGAGCAGGGCCTCGAGCGTGGCCCGGTCGTCCTGGTCGGGGTCGAGCGCGCACCACGCGCCCACCCGCGCCGCCCAGTCGCTCACAGCACCGGGACCAGCCGCGCGAGGAGCTCGCCCAGCGACGCCGACGCGCGCTGGCCGGCCTCGAGGACCTCGCGGTGGTCGAGGGGGGCCGGGCTGACCCCGGCGGCGAAGTTCGACACGAGCGAGAGACCCGCCACCTCGGCGCCGAGGTGGCGGGCGGCGATCGCCTCGAGCACGGTCGACATCCCGACCAGCGTCGCGCCGAGGCGGCGGGCCATCTCGATCTCCGCCGGGGTCTCGTAGTGGGGGCCGCGCAGGCCGAGGTAGACGCCCTCGGGGAGGGAGGCCACCTCGCCGACGCGCGCGCGCAGCCGGCGGCTGTAGAGGTCGGTGAGGTCGACGAAGCGCCCCGCGAACGGCGCGGGTGGGACGGGACCCTCGAGCGGCGAAGCCCCGGTGAGGTTGAGGTGGTCGCGCACGACCACGACCGACCCCGGCCCGATCGCGGGGTCGACGCTCCCCGCCGCGTTGGTGAGGACGACCGTGCGGGCCCCGGCGGCCACGACCGTGCGCACCGGGTGGACGACGCGGTGAACGTCGTGGCCCTCGTAGAGGTGGACCCGCCCGCTCACCAGCGCCACGGTGCGCCCGGCGTGGCGCACCGTGAGGATCGCCCCGTCGTGGCCGGCCACACTCGGCGCGGCGAAGCCCGGCAGCGTCGAGGAGACGACCACGCTCTGGGGCTCGCCGAGGGCCGCCGCGCCCTCGCGCCAGCCCGAGCCCAGCACGATCGCGAGGTCGTAGCGCTCGACCCCGGCGCGCGCGCACAACTCGGCGGCCGCCCGCGCCGCCAGGCCGTAGGGGTCCTCTACTGGCCGATCGTGTGCCACACCGTGCTCGTCTCGACGAAGGCCCGCAGCCGCTTGAGGCCCCGGTCCTGGGGGTCGGCGCCGCGCAGCACCCGCGTGACGGTCTCGGACGCCAGCGCGGCGAGCTCGCCGGCGAAGCCGTCGTCGACACCGGCGAGGTCGAGCCCGTCCACGTCCTCGTGGCTCGCGAGCACCGGGGCGACCTCCCCGGTGCGCCCGGTGAGGACGTTCAACGCCCCGGGCACCAGGTCGCTCGTCGCGGACATCTCGCCGATCAGGGCCGCGGGGATCGGCCGCGCCTCGCTCGCCAACGCGACCACGGCGTTGCCCGTCGCGAGCGGCGCCGCCACGGCGTCGACGAAGGCCTCGAGCGACGAGGCCTGGTCGGCGAGCACGCCCACCACCCCGCTCGGCACCGGCACCGAGAAGTTGAAGTACGGCCCGGCCACCGGGTTCTGGCCCCCGAGGACCTGGGCCACCTTGTCGCACCAGCCCGCGTACCACACGAGCCGGTCGATCGATCGTCCGACGGCGGCGCGGGCCTCGGCCGCCCGGGTCCCCTCGGCCCGACCGACCTGCTCGGCCAGTTCGCCGGCGCGCGCCTCGGCCATCTCGGCCAGCCGGTAGAGGACCTGGCCACGGTTGTAGGGCGTGAGCGACCACCACGCGCGCTGGGCCGAGCGCGCGGCCACCACCGCGTCGCGCACGTCCTTGCGCGAGGCCTGGGCGGCGTTCGCGAGGAACCGGCCCTTCGCGTCGAGGACCTCGTAGCTGCGCCCCGACTCCGAACGGGGGAAGGCCCCGCCCACGAGGAGTTTGTAGGTCTTTCGCACGTCGAGGCGCTCAGACATCGAGGTACGCCTCCAGTCCGTGCCGGCCGCCCTCGCGCCCGAACCCGGACTCGCGGACCCCCCCGAAGGGGCTGGCCGGGTCGAAGCGGTTGTAGGTGTTGGCCCACACGACCCCGGCGCGGAGCCGCTCGGCCACCCACAGGGTGCGCGAGCCCTTCTCGCTCCACACCCCGCAGGCCAGCCCGTAGGTCGTGTTGTTGGCCTTGGCCACGGCCTCCTCGGGCGTGCGGAAGGTCAGGACGGACAGGACCGGCCCGAAGACCTCCTCCCGCGCGATCCGGTGGGTCTGCGCGACGTCGGTGAACACGGTCGGGGCGAACCAGTAGCCCCGCTCGGGCAGCGCGCAGGGGCTCGTGTAGCGGGTCGCGCCCTCGCGCTCGCCCCAGGCGGTGAGTTCGCGGATCTTCTCGAGCTGGGCCGCCGAGTTGATCGCCCCCACGTCGGTGTTCTTGTCGAGGGGGTCGCCCACCCTCAGCTGGTCGACCCGGCGGCGCAGCCGGTGCAGGACCTCCTCGGCGGCCGACTCTTGGACGAGGAGCCGCGAGCCGGCGCAGCACACGTGGCCCTGGTTGAAGAAGATCCCGTCCACGATGCCCTCGACGACCTCGTCGATCGGGGCGTCGTCGAAGACGATGTTCGCCCCCTTGCCCCCGAGCTCGAGGGTGAGGCGCGTGGTCCGGCCCGCGAGGCGGCGCTGGATGACCTTGCCGACCTCGGTCGAGCCGGTGAAGGCGATCTTGTCGACCGGCGACGCGACGAGCGCCGCGCCCGTCGAGCCGTCGCCGGTGACGACGTTCACGACGCCGTCGGGCAGCTCGGCCTGCTGGAGGATCTCGGCGAGGACGAGGGCGCTGAGCGGCGTCGTCTCGGCCGGCTTCAAGACGCAGGTGTTGCCGGCGGCGAGCGCCGGTGCGAGCTTCCAGGCCGCCATGAGGAGCGGGAAGTTCCAGGGGATGATCTGGCCGGCGACACCCAGGGGGCGAGGGTCGGGGCCGAACCCGGCGTGCTCGAGCTTGTCGGCCCAACCCGCGTAGTAGAAGAAGTAGGCCGCGGCCAGCGGCACGTCGAGGTCGCGGCTCTCGCGGATGGGCTTGCCGTTGTCGAGGCTCTCGAGCACGGCGAGCTCGCGGCTGCGCTCTTGGATCAGCCGCGCGATCCGGAAGAGGTACTTCGAGCGCTGCGCGCCGGTGGTCTTACCCCACACCTTGTCGTAGGCGCGCCGGGCGGCGGCCACGGCGACGGCGACGTCGGCCTCGCCGGCCTGGGCGACGCGGGCCAGGGGCTCCTCGGTCGCGGGGTTGAGGGTCTCGAAGGTCGCCCCGTCGGCGGCCTCGACGAAGGCCCCGCCGATGAAGAGCCCGTAGCGCTCGCGCAGGCGCGCGACCGCAGCCGACTCCGGCGCCGGGTCGTACTCGAGGGCCGAGAGCGTGGAGGCGGGCCGCTCCTCCATCAGTCCACCGAGATCCGGTCGGGGCGGGCGTAGGCGCCCGAGCGCTGCTTGCGCCTCTGCAGGAGGAGGTCGTTCACGAGCGAGGAGGCCCCGAAGCGGAAGAGTGCGGGGTCGAGCCACGCCGAGCCGGCCGTCTCGTTCACCACGACGAGGTAGCGCAGCGCCTCCTTGGTCGTGCGGATGCCGCCGGCG
This sequence comes from Actinomycetes bacterium, assembly GCA_021779855.1. Lineage (GTDB taxonomy): Bacteria > Actinomycetota > Acidimicrobiia > Acidimicrobiales > RAAP-2 > RAAP-2. The sequence continues at coordinate 41,679 of JAJXZW010000003.1, read as the reverse complement.
GCCTTCACCCCGACCAGGCGCCCCGTCGACTCGGCGAAGTCACGCGCCGCCTCCAGCATCACGAGGGTCGTCGGCAGGGTCGCGTTGACGGCGACCTTGCCCGTCGAGGTCTTGATGAAGTCGGCGCCGGCGAGCATGGCCAGCCAGCTCGCGCGGCGCACGTTGTCGTAGGTGACGAGCTCGCCCACCTCGAGGATCACCTTGAGGTGGGCGGGCCCGCAGGCCTCGCGCACCGCGACGACCTCATCGAAGACCTCGCCGAGCCGTCCCGAGAGGAAGGCACCGCGGTCGATGACCATGTCGACCTCGTCGGCGCCCGCGGCCACGGCGTCGGCCACGTCGAGGAGCTTGACGGCCCGCGAGGCGCGGCCCGAGGGGAAGGCCGTGGCCACCGAGGCGACCCGCACGTCGCTGCCGGCCAGGTGGGCCCGGGCCGTCGCCACCAGGTCGGGGTAGACGCATACCGCCGCCACCGCCGGGGTGTCGGGTTCCTCGGGGTCGGGCCGGCGGGCCTTGGCGCACAGCGAGGCCACTCGGCCAGGGGTGTCCGCACCCTCGAGAGTCGTGAGGTCCACCATCGAGAGAGCCAGGTCGATCGCGGCGCGCTTGGTCTCGCGCTTGAGCGAGCGGGTCGCCAGCTTGGCCGCGCGCGCCTCGGCACCCACGGCGTCCACGCCCGCCAGGCCCCGCAGGAGGGACCGGAGCTGGGCCTCGGACTCCACCACCGGGACGCTCGCCCCGGGACGGGGCCGCACGGCCCGCTCGTCGTCGACAACGAGACGCAGGGGGGCCGGACTCACCGTGACCAGGCTACCAACCGCGACCGCGGCGCTCCGGCGCTCAGGCGCCGTAGCGGGGCAGCTCGCCGGCCGCGCGGCGCGCGGCCAGGCTCGGTGCGTCGCGGTCCTTGTCGCTGACCTTCGCGGGTCCGCTCAAGGGCCACGGCACGGCGATCGCCGGGTCGAAGGGGTCGATCTCGAGCTCCATCGGGGCGTTGTAGGGCGACGAGAGCAGGTAGCACAGCGCGGCCACCTCGCTCGTCACGCAGAACCCGTGCGCGACCCCGGCCGGCAGGTAGACGGCCCGGTCGGCGTCGGCCGCGAGCTCGACGGTGGCGAGCGCCCCGAAGCTCGGCGACCCCTCGCGCACGTCGACCAGCACGTCGACCAGGGTGCCGTAGGCGCAGGTCACGAGCTTCGCCTGACCCTCGGGTGCGACCGAGTAGTGGAGCCCGCGCACCACGTCGCGCGCCGACATCGACAAGTTGGCTTGGGCCACCGTGAGGTCCACCCCGAGCCCGTCGAGCGCCGAGTGCTTGAACCACTCGCGGAAGAAGCCCCGCTCGTCGGGCCACACCGGCGAGGCGAGGACGTAGGCGCCCTCGACGGCCAACGCGGTCGCGCTCACGCCGTCGCCTTGAGCGGGCGCCACCAGTCCGCGTTGTCCCGGTACCACGCGACGGTGGCGGCCAGGCCCTCGTCGAAGGCGACGGCCGGGACGTAGCCCAGCTCGTCGCGGACCTTCGTCCAGTCCACGCAGTAGCGCCGGTCGTGGCCGAGCCGGTCGGCGACCGGCTCGATCGACGACTCGTCGGCACCCATGAGCGCAAGGAGGCGCCGGGTGAGGTCGAGGTTGGAGAGCTCGGTGCCGCCGCCGATGTTGTAGATCTCGCCGGGACGCCCGCGCTCGAGCACGGCGAGTAGCCCCCGGCAGTGGTCGTCGACGTACAGCCAATCACGCACGTTCTGGCCGTCGCCGTAGAGCGGGACGGTGCGCCCCTCGAGCAGGTTGGTGACGAACAGCGGGATCACCTTCTCGGGGAACTGTCGCGGGCCGTAGTTGTTCGAGCACCGGGTGACCATCACCGGCAGGTCGAAGGTGCGGTGGTACGCCAGTGCGGCCAGGTCCGAGCCGGCCTTGGACGAGGAGTAGGGCGAGTTGGGCTCGAGCAGGTGGTCCTCGCGCCAGGCCCCCGTCTCGATCGAGCCGTACACCTCGTCGGTCGAGACGTGGACGAAGCGCCCGACGCCGGCGTGCCGCGCGCTCTCGAGCAGCTGGTGAGTGCCCACGACGTTGGTCTCGTAGAAGGGCCGCGCCCCCACGATCGAGCGGTCGACGTGGCTCTCGGCGGCCAGGTGCACGACGGCGTGGGCCCCCGCGAGGGCGGCGTCGACCGTGGCCGCGTCGAGGATCGAGCCGTGCACGAAGCGCGCACGGGGATCGGCGAGCGCCCCCTCCAGGTTCTCGCGCCGGCCCGAGTAGGTCAGCGCGTCGAGCAGGACGACGTCGTCGTAGCCGAGCCGTTCCGCCTCGTCGAGCAGCATCTCTGAGAAGCGCGAGCCGATGAACCCGGCCGCTCCGGTGACGACGACGCGCATGGCACCTCCCGGAGCGAAATGGGCAGGTTCGTATACTACTGGAGTGAGGGGAATCATCCTGGCGGGCGGCACCGGCACCCGCCTCTACCCCATCACCCGCGCCGTCTCCAAGCAGCTGCTGCCGGTCTACGACAAGCCGATGGTGTACTACCCGCTGAGCACGCTGATGCTCTGCGGTCTGCGCGAGATCCTCGTCATCACCACTCCCCACGACCAGCCCGCCTTCGAGCGGCTGCTCGGCGATGGCGGTCACCTCGGGCTGAGCCTGCGCTACCAGGTCCAAGACGCCCCCAACGGGCTCGCCGAGGCCCTCCTCCTGGGCGAGGAGTTCCTCGACGGCGACAAGTGCGCCCTCATCCTCGGCGACAACCTCTTCTACGGACCCGGCCTGGGCACCCAGCTCGCGACGCACCGCGAGGTCTCGGGGGCGCTCATCTTCGCCTACCAGGTCGCCGACCCCACGGCCTACGGCGTGGTCGAGTTCGACGAGTCGGGCCGGGTCCTCTCCATCGAGGAGAAGCCGGCGACCCCCAAGAGCAGCTTCGCCGTGCCGGGCATCTACTTCTACGACGAGCGCGCGAGCGCCTTCGCGCGCACCCTCACCCCGAGCGCCCGCGGCGAGCTCGAGATCACGGCCCTCAACAACCTCTACCTCGAGCGCGACGAGCTGCGCGTCGAGGTTCTCAGCCGGGCGACCACCTGGCTCGACACCGGCACCCACGAGTCGCTCTACGAGGCCGGCGGGCTCATCCGCACCATCCAGCACCGCACGGGGCTGCGCGTGGGCGACGTCGAGCAGATCGCCCGCGACCAGGGCTGGGTCTAGGGGGCTGCGACCGCGGTCCTAGAGTGGGCCCAGTCGCAGAGGAGGCCCATGTCCACCATCGCCGTCACCGCCCCGCGTCGCGTCCTCGCCGACGCCGTCCCGCGCACCCTGCTCGCCGACGTCGCCCTGGTCGTCGGGGCGGCCTGCGCCATGGGCCTGCTCGCCCAGGTCACCATCCACCTCAGCTTCTCGCCGGTGCCCATCACCGGCCAGACCCTCGGCGTGATGCTCGCGGGGACGGCCCTCGGGTGGCGTCGCGCGGGCCTCGCTATGGTCCTCTACGTCGCGGCCGGCTGCGCCGGCCTGCCCTGGTTCGCCGACCACGCGAGTGGCTACCCCGCCGCGACCTTCGGCTACCTCCTCGGATTCGTCGTGGCCGGCCCGGTGCTCGGCTGGCTGGCCGCGCGCGGCAACGACCGCACCCTGATGCGCGCCTTCGCCTCGATGGCCGTGGGGGACCTCATCGTCTTCGCCTTCGGCGTCACCTGGCTGGCCGTCGACCTCCACGTCGGGGCGAGCACCGCGCTCGCCCTCGGCTTCACCCCCTACCTCGTCGGCGAGGTGATCAAGGCCGCCGTCTCGGGCGCGGCGCTCCCGACCACCTGGCGGCTCGTCGACCGCGCCACGCGCGCCTAGCGACTGAGGCGCGCGACGAGCGCGCCGTGGGCCAGGCGCTTGTGGTGCGCGAGGGTCGCTCGGTCCAAGGAGGCGAGGCGCGACGCCGCGGCCACGGCGCGCTCGAGCACCCGGTCGCCGTCGGCCACCTCCTCGACGATGCCGGCGGCCAGCGCCTCGGGCCCGCCGTAGCGACGGGCCGTCGTCATCGCCTCGACGGCGCTCGCGCGCGGCAGGCGGTTATCGAGGATGGCCCACAGTCCCTCGGTGAGAGCCAGGCCGATCTCGGCCTCGTTCATGCACCAGTAGCCCCGGTCGGCGCGCATGACACGCCGGTCGAAGGCGCAACCGAGTAGCGCCCCGCCGGCGAAGCAGTGGCCGTTGATCGCGGCGACCGTGTAGACGGGCAGGACGACCAACTGCGCCACGAGGCGCTCGAGCCGCTCGACGAGCCCGTAGACGCCCGCGAGGTCGCCCCCGAGCGAGGCCAGGTCGAGGCCGTTGGAGAAGAACTTGCCCACCCCGGTGAGCACGATCGCGAGCGGGCCGTCGCGCTCGCCGAGATCGGCGAAGTGCCCGCCCAGCTCGTCCATGGAGGCCGGGTTCAGCCGGTTCTCGCCGTCGTCCCACGTGAGGACGGCGACCGGCCCGTCGAAGCTGCGCGTCACGCCCATGGCACGAGCGTAGAGGGGGGTTACAGTGAGCGCATGAGCGACGCCACCGTCCCCGAGCCCGACGTCTCCGCCGACCACCCGGTCTCCGACCACTGGGTGTGGACCGGGCCCCACCGGCCGCCGAGCCCGCGCGCCCTGGTGGAGCACATGACGGCCAACTGGGGTCCGGAGGCCCCGGGCCCCGAGGCCCACCCGGCGGCCCCCTTCACCCGGGCCCGGCGCGAGCGCCTGGCGGCCCACTTCGAGGGCCGGCCGCTCGTGGTCCCCACGGGCAACCCCAAGGTGCGCGCGAACGACACCGACTACCGCTTCCGGGCAGGGACCGACTTCTTCTACCTCACCGCGAGCCACGACCCCGACCTCGTGCTCGTCGTGACCGGGTCCGGCTCGACGCTCTACGTCCCGCGCCGTCGCGACACCGCCACCCACGAGTTCTTCACCGACGCCCGCTACGGCGAGCTCTGGGTGGGGCCACGGCGCGGCGTCGAGGAGTCGGCCCACTACTACGGGATCGAGTGCCGCCCCCTCGAGGAGCTCGAGAAGGACCTCGCCCAGCTCCACGCGGCGCCGATCACCCTGCGCGGGGTGGACGCCGGGGTCGACGCACTCGTCGCACCGAGCGAGGACGACCCCGCGCTCCCCCGGGAGCTCAGCGAGATGCGCCTGGTGAAGGACGAGTTCGAGGTCGCCCAGCTCCAGCTGGCCATCGACCACACCGTGACCGGGTTCGCCGACGTCGTGCGGGCCCTGCCCAGCGCGCTCGCGCGCGGTGAGCGAGTGGTCGAGGGCGTCTTCAACCTGCGCGCCCGGGTCGAGGGCAACGACGTCGGCTACGACACCATCGCCGCCGCCGGCCACCACGCGACGATCCTGCACTGGACGCGCAACACCGGCCCGGTGAACGCCGGCGACCTCCTCCTGCTCGACGCCGGGGTGGAGGGTCCCGAGCTCTACACCGCCGACGTCACGCGCACGCTCCCGGTCTCGGGCACCTACAGCCCGGCCCAGCGGCGCGTCTACGAGCTGGTGCTGGCCGCCCAGGAGGCCGGCATCGCCGCGGCCCGTCCGGGCGCGGCCTTCCTCGCCCCCCACGACGCGGCGACCCGTGTGCTCGTCGAGGGCCTGTGCGAGATGGGGATCCTCGAGGAGCCGGCCGACGCGGCGCTGCGCAAGGACCGCCAGCTCTACCGGCGCTACACCCTGCACGGGGTGAGCCACATGCTGGGCCTCGACGTGCACGACTGCGCCAACGCCCGCGACGAGATGTACCGTACCGGGGAGCTGGGCGAAGGCTACGTCCTCACCGTCGAGCCGGGCCTCTACTTCCAGGCCAACGACCTGACCGTGCCCGAGGAGTTCCGCGGTATCGGGGTGCGCATCGAGGACGACGTACTCGTCACCGCCGAGGGCGCGCGCAACCTCTCGGGCGCCCTCCCTCGGCGCGCCGACGACGTCGAGGCGTGGATGGCCGCGCAATGGGCGGCCGGCTCGCCGGCGCTCGGTCTCTAGCCGACCCGGATCGGGAGCCGGCGCGGCCCGCGGATCTGCCCCTGGGACCAGGTGACCTGGTCGGGGTCGGCCAGGGTGAAGCGCGGATAGCGGGCGATGAACTCCTCGAGCGCGACGCGCAGTTCGAGGCGCGCCAGGTTCGACCCCGCGCACCGGTGGATCCCCAGGCCGAAGGCCACGTGACGGTTCTCGGCGCGATCGATGACGAACCGGTCGGCGTCGGCGAAGGCCGCCGGGTCGCGGTTGGCCGCCGGGAAGCCGAGCAGGATCCAGTCGTACTCCTTCATCGGCACCCCCAGGTACTCCATGTCGTGCTTGACCAGGCGGGCCATCGTCACCGGGGCGTAGAAGCGCAGGAACTCCTCGACCGCGACCGGCATGAGGTCGGGCTCGCTGACGAGGCGCTCGAGGTCCGAGGGGTTCTGGGCCAGGTGCCACAGGGACGAGCCGACCGCCGACCACGTCGTGTCGATCCCGGCCACCAGAATCAGGATCATCGTGCCGAAGACGTGCTCGACCGCGAGCTTCTGGCCGTCGATCTCGGCGTTCAGGAGGAAGGTCGTCAGGTCGTCGCGGGGGTTCGCCTGGTGGTCCTCGATCTGGGCCACGAAGTACTCCTCGATCGGCTCGAAGGCCGCGATGCGCTCGTCCTCCGGCAGGTCGACCGACTCGGTGATGGTGTGGACGACGTCGATGAAGACGTCGGTGTCCGCCTCGGGGAAGCCCAGCATCTGGCGGATAACCGAGGGCGGGATGAGCCGCGCGTAGTCCCAGCTGGCCTCGACGACGTCACGCCCCTCGAGGCGGTCCAGGAGGGAGCGGCAGAGCGCGCGCACCTGGGGCTCGAGCGGGTTGATCGCGCCCGGCGAGAAGGCCGGCAGGATCAGCTTGCGCGCGATCTGGTGGAAGGGCGGGTCCGAGGTGATCGGCGGTGCGACCCCGATCGGACTGGGCAGGGCCAGCTCGTCGGGCCGCCCGTCGTTCATGATCACGGTACGGCTGGTGAAGTTCTCGGTGTCCTTGGCGATCTGGGTGACCCCGGCGTGGGTCGCCGGGAACCACGCGCCGCCGTAGCGCTCGGTGTGGGCGACCGGGCAGCGCTGGCGCAGGTCCTCCCAGATCGGGTAGGGGTCGGCGACCCAGGCGGGGTCGGTGTGGTCGAAGTCCGTCGCGAAGTCGGCGACGGGGGTCTTCTCGATCGTCACTCGACCACCCCCACGGCGTGCTCGGGGCAGTTGGCTTCGGCGAGGCGCGCGAGCTCGAGCTCGCCCTCGGATAGCTCGCCCGAGGCGAGCACCACGCCGTTGCCCAGCTCGTCGAAGCCGAAGACGCTCGGCGCTATCGAGAAGCACCGGCCCTGGCCCTGGCAGAGATCCCCGTCGATGACGACCCTCATGACACCCCCCCGTACTGCTGTCGCGCGCACCTTACTACCCGGTAGTCGTCGTGCCGCCGTCGGGCTCGTCGGCGGCGTCGGCCTCGTCGATCTCCTCGCGCGAGATGCCGAGGAAGTACAGCACCGCGTCGAGGTAGGGCACGCTGAGCGCCGCGTCGGCGTGGGCCGCCACCACGGGCTTGGCGTTGAAGGCGATCCCGAGCCCGGCCGCCGAGAGCATGTCGATGTCGTTCGCCCCGTCGCCCACGGCCACCGTCTGGGCGAGCGGGACGCCCACCTCGGCGGCGAAGCGGCGCAGCGCGGCCGCCTTGCCGGGCCGGTCGACCACCGCCCCGCGCAGCCGGCCGGTGAGCCGGCCGTCCTCGATCTCGAGCCGATTGGCCGCCAGGTGCGCCACGTTGAGGTCGGCGAGCAGCGGCTCGAGGACCTCGGCGAACCCCCCCGAGACGACGGCCGGCACGTAGCCCAGGCGCGCCAGGGTGCGCAACAGCGTGCGCGCCCCCGGGCTGAGGCGCAGTCGCGCGCGCACCTCGTCGAGGACCCGAGCGTCGAGCCCCGCGAGCAGCGCCACCCGCCGGCGCAGGGCCTCGGCGAAGTCGACCTCGCCGGCCATGGCCGCCGTGGTGATCGCGGCCACCTCGGCGGCGCGGCCGGAGGCCTCGCCGAGCAGGTCGATCACCTCGTCCTGGAGCAGCGTCGAGTCGGCGTCCATCACCACGAGGTGCTTGGCCCGCCGGTGCAGCCCGGCCCGCTGGGTCGCCACGTCCAGCCCGACGGCCCCGGCCGACTCGGCCATCGTGGCCCGCAGGCGCACCAGGTCGGGACCGGCGACGACGAGCTCGTAGCACTCCACCGGGTAGCGCGCGAGGTGGACGATCCGCTCGCACGTCGCCCCGCAGGCCGCGACGGCCGCGAAGACCCCGAAGAGCTGGTCGGCCCGGATCGAGGGGGCGAGCAGGGTGACGAGGAGGCGCCGGCCGACGACCTCGTCGCTCGGGGTCACGGCCTCGACGCGCACCTCGATGCCGCGACCGGCGACCTCGCGGGTGGCCAGCGCCGCGGCGATCGCCTCGGGCCCGAGCCCCTCGCCGGCCACCTCCGCGCACAGCACCAGGGTGCCCCGGATGGTGATCTGGGCGACGTCCATCAGGCTCACGTCGTCGCCCTCGAGCGCGTCCAGTGCGCTGAAGAGCTCCGCGCCGACCCCGACCCGGTCCGGGCCGCTCACGGTCACCAAGTAGGTGGGGCGCCCCATCCCAGCAGGTTAGGGGACCGGCTCGGAGCCCTCGCTCGCGCGCAGTGCGCGCACGTGCGCGACGTGGGGGTCGGCGCGCGCGTCGAAGCGCCACAGTGCGGGCAGGGCCCCGCCGACCGCGACCACCGAGCCGCTGCACGCCACCCCGCCCAGCGCGAGCGAGGCACGAAGCCCCACCCCGGCCGCCATCGCCCCGGCCCGGAACTGGCCGGCCGTCGGCCCGAGGGAGTACGAGATCATCTCGAGTCCCGCCATGCGCCCGCGCACCTCGGGGGCGATCGACTCGTTCCACAGGGTCTGGCGGAAGATCCCCGACACGGCGTCGCCGGCCCCGCCCACGACGAGACCCACGAGGGCCAGCGGGAGGGAGCGGGCCACCCCGAAGAGGGCCACCCCGAGCCCCCAGAGCGCCGCGCTCGCCACGACGGCCCGCCCGTAGTGGTGGACCCGCCGGGTCCAGCGCGAGGTGACCGTCACGAGCAGGGCCCCGAGGGGCAGGCCCACGTAGAGCAGGGCCAGGGCGTAGCGCTCGTCGAAGCGCGCCGCGACGAAGGGCACCATGGTGACCGGGTAGGCCAGCACCATCGCCAGCAGGTCCACGACGTAAGTGCCCGTGACGTCGGGGCGTCGCCGGGCGTAGCGCGCCGCCTCGCGCAGCGCCGCGAGATCACCGCCGCCCCCACCCGTGCCCCGGCGCACCGCGGGCGCTAGGCGCACCGAGGCGAGCAGGGCGAAGGTGGCGGCGACGGTGACGAGGTTGGCGCCGTAGACCGCCTTCGGCCCCCACACCACGGCCGCCAGCCCGCCGAGGGCCGGGCCGAGGATCGAGGCCACGGTGCCCGCGAGCGTCGAGAGCGTCGCCCCCGAGCGCTGGAGGTCGTGGGGGACGAGCACCTGGTCCAAGGCGGCGAGGCTCGGCGACTGGAGGCTCTGGGCCGCAGCCACGAGCCCCGCGAAGACGTAGAGGACGACGACGGTGGGCCGGGCCGCCAGCGCGTTCACAAAGAGCGCGACGGTGGCGACCGCCACCACCACCTCGGTCGCCGCGACGAGCCGGCGGCGATCCACGCGGTCGGCCAGCGCCCCGCCCCACAGCCCGAAGGCGACCAGGGGCACGAGCTCGACGAGGCCGAGCGCGCCCACCGCCACGGTCGAGTGGGTGAGGTCGCGCAACTGGAAGGGGGCCGTGACGTAGGTCGCCTGGTCCCCCAGCATCGAGACGAAGCCCGCGAGGTAGAGCCGCCGGAACGCCACGGACGCGCGTAGGGGCGCGAGGTCGACCCCGAGCCTCACGCGCGCTCCGCCACCCAGCCCTCGCCCTCCACGTAGCGGCGCAGCACCCTCGCCGGCACGCCCCCGAGCACCACCCGGTCCGGGAACGTCCCGCGCACGACCGCCCCGGCGGCCACGACCGTGTTGCGCCCGAGGGTCGTGCCCGGCAGGATCACCGCGTGGGCGCCGATCCAGCTGCCCGATCCGATCGTGACGGCCGCCTCCTTCGGGCGCTGCCACCCGATGGGCGCGTCGGGGTCGTCGTAGGAGTGGTTCTGGTCGGTGACGTAGACGTAGGGGCCGGTCTGGATGTCGTCGCCGATCTCGATCGACCAGTGGCCCACGATGTGCGAGCCCCGTCCGATCACGCAGTGGCGCCCGATCGCGACGGTCGGGCGCTTGAGCATCTCCTGGCCCGGTCCGATACCCGCGGCGAGGGTCACGTAGGGGCCGACGAGGGTCCCCTCGCCGATCGAGAGGTAGCGCTCGTTGTAGATGACGCCCTGAGGCGCGAGCAGCGCGGCGCCGCGGCCGAAGGCGCAGAACGCCGACGCGTACTCGTCGTCGGGGCCGACGGTGGCGACCTCGTCGAGGTAGCGACGGACCCGGCGCACGGCCGCGCCGAGGCGCCGACGGAGGACGAGGCGCGCGCGCACGGCGAAACGCTAGCCCCGCGGCCCGCGGGCTAGCGTCGACGCGTGGCGCACGACGTCCTCGTCATCGGGGCGGGCTTCGGGGGGCTGGCCGCGGCGGTCGCGCTGCGCCGAGCCGGCGTCTCCGACCTCGTCGTGCTCGAGCGGGCCGACGAGATCGGCGGCACGTGGCGCGACAACACCTACCCGGGCTGCCGGTGCGACGTGGGCTCGAACCTCTACTCGCTCTCCTTCGCCCCCAACCCCGACTGGTCCAACACCTACAGCTACCAGCCCGAGATCCAGCGCTACCTGCTCGGGGTGGTCGAGCGGTTCCATCTGCGCCCCCTCGTGCGCCTCGGCCACGAGGTGACCCGGGTCGCCTTCGAGCGGACCTCGGGCCTGTGGCACGTGGCGGGGCCGTGGGGCGAGCGCCGCGCGCGCTGCGTCGTGCTCGCCACGGGCAGCCTCGCCGAGGCGCGCCTGCCCGACATCCCCGGGATCGAGACATTCGCCGGGGCGAGCGTGCACACCGCCCGCTGGGACGACACTGTCGACCTCTTCGGCAAGCGGGTGGCCGTCGTGGGGACCGGGGCGAGCGCCATCCAGGTCGTGCCCGAGGTCGCCACCGTCGCGGCCGAACTCACCGTCTTCCAGCGCACGCCACCGTGGATCCTGCCCCACGGCGGACGTGCGGTCCCCGAGCGCACCCGCGCCCTCTACCGATGGCTCCCGCCCCTGCAGCGCCTAGCCCGGCTGCGCCACTACCTCGAGCGCGAGCTCCTGGTGCTCGGCTTCGTGAAGGACCCCACGCGCATGGCCCGCGGCGAGGCGATGGCGCGCGCCCACCTCGAGCGCCAGGTCGCCGACCCCGACCTGCGCGCCCGGCTCACCCCCGACTACCGGTTGGGCTGCAAGCGGGTCCTGCTCTCGAACGACTACTACCCCGCCCTCACCCGCCCGAACGTCCGGCTGGTCACCGAGGCGATCGATCGCGTCGAGCCCACGGGGCTGCGACGTGCGGACGGTGCCCTCACCGAGGTCGACGCCGTCGTGTGGGCCACGGGATTCCACGTCACCGACAACCCCGTCGTCGCGCGGGTCACCGACGGCGACGGGCGCTCCCTGGCCGAGGCGCTGGCCGGCCGGCTCGACCACTACCGGGGCACGACGTTCCCCGGCTACCCGAACCTCTTCATGCTCGGGGGGCCCAACACCGGCCTCGGGCACTCGTCGGTCGTGTTCATGATGGAGAGCCAGCTGCGCTACGTGACCGAGACCGTTCGCCGCGCCCTCGCTGAGAACGCGCTGATCGAGCCCACGGCCGACGCGGCGGCGACCTGGACGGGCCGGTTGCGCGATCGGCTGCCGAGCACCGTCTGGGGGAGCGGGTGCGCCAGCTGGTACCTCGCCGAGGGCGGCGTCAACACCACCATCTGGCCCGACTTCACGTTCACCTTCCGGCGCGCGACGCGCCGCTTCGAGCCCCGCGACCACCGGGTGGCCGCGGCGCCCGCGACGACCGCCTAGTCGAGGTTGATCGGCGCGTCGACGTCGAGCTCCTCGGTGGCCCCCACCACGTCAGGCATCTGGGCCTTGGCGAGGTGGGCGCGGACCCGCTCGTCGATCTCGGCCATGAGCTGGGGGCTCTCGCGCAGGAACGTCTTCACGTTCTCGCGCCCCTGGCCGAGCTGCTCGCCCTCGTAGGTGAACCAGGCACCGGCCTTCTTCACGAAGCCGAGCTCCACCGCGACGTCGAGGACCGAGCCCTCGCGGCTGATCCCCTTGCCGTACATGATGTCGAACTCGGCCTGGCGGAAGGGCGCCGCACACTTGTTCTTCACGACCTTCACCCGGGTGCGGTTGCCCACGACCTCAGTGCCGTCCTTGATCGACTCGATGCGGCGGATGTCCAGGCGCACCGAGGAGTAGAACTTGAGGGCGCGTCCTCCTGGGGTCACCTCGGGCGAGTTGTGCACCACGACGCCGTCCACCAGGTAGTTGTGGGACTTTTCCACCTCGATGTCGAAGCGACGCATCGACCGGGTCGGCGGCTTGTCGTGGATGTCAGTGATCGGCGTCGCCACCAACTCGTAGCGCATCGGGCGCACCACGGGCTCCACGGCGAACCGGCCGCGGAATCGCGGCAGGAGCTTGTAGTCCATGCTCGGGTGGACGAACGGCGCGATGAGCGCCTGGAACTTCGCCGACTCGGCGGTCGGGAACTTGAGGACGGCCTTGCGCGCGGAACCTGAGGTGATGAGCTTCCCGCGCACACCCCAGGTGTCGGCGAGGTACGCCACGAGTCGCTCCCTCGTCGCCGGCTCCATCGCCTCGACGCTGATCTCAATCCGGCCCGAACCGCCCGCCGTCCTCGCCTGGGCGCCCTTGGAGCGGACGGTGAAGCACCCGTCGTCCATATACCACAGCGCCAGCGAGAGCGGCGAGAGGCCCTTGAGGTAGTCGTCGTCGAAGACCTTCTTGCCCTCGACGTACACCGAGTGACGCGTCTCGGCGAGCTCGGCCAACGGGTGGAAGTCGTAGGTCACGACGCCGTCCTCGCGGACGTGCCTCGAGTGGGTGAGGTTCGACAGGAGCGACGCCTTCCAATCGGCGTAGGCGACCTGCTCGGGACCGTGGCTGTAGCGAAAGCGCGCGCCGTGCCCGCTCCGGGTCGCCGACAGGGCGCCGTCACCCATGAGCGTGCCTCGCAAGACTTCCCACTGGAAGTCCGACAGGTAGTGCGGGAGCGCCTGGAGGACGCTCTCACCCACCCGGAGGTCCTTCGCCTCCTTCCAGCCCGACGGCGTGCGCACCAGGTGGTTGGGCGTCGCGGCGAACTGCGCCCGGCCGCTGGCCATGGGCTTGGCGACGGTCACCTGGATGAACCGGTCCGTCGTCCCGTTGTCGAACCAGTTGACGACCCTGCGGGGCACGACCCGGCCCAGCTCCGGGTCGTAAGAGAGCACCTCGACGGGGAGCTTCTGGTTCACGATCTTGCCGATCTTCTCCGTCGTCCCGTCGGCGAGGACGACCCGGGTCGAGTACTGGAAGCACCCGTAGATCACGCCTATCTTCTCGCGGAGCTGGTTGATGAAGACCGCGACCGTATTCGACTTCGAGAGCGCGCCGGTGATCTTGCGCAGGGCCTGGCTCATGAGCCGGGCCTGCAGGCCGACGTGGGAGTCGCCCATGTCGCCCTCGATCTCGGCGCGCGGGGTGAGGGCCGCCACCGAGTCGACGATGAGCACGTCGAGGGCGCCCGAGCGGATCAACATGTCGGCGATCTCGAGCGCCTGCTCGCCGGTGTCGGGCTGGCTGATGAGGAGGTCGTCGACGTTCACCCCGATGGCCCGGGCGTAGACCGGGTCCATCGCGTGCTCGGCGTCGATGTAGGCGCACACCCCGCCGTTGCGCTGGGCCTCGGCCACCACGTGCATCGCGAGGGTCGACTTGCCCGAGGACTCCGGACCGAAGACCTCGACGACGCGCCCGCGCGGGAGCCCGCCGATCCCGAGGGCCAGGTCGAGCGCGAGGGCGCCCGTGGGGATGGCCTCGATGGCGAAGTCCGGGGCCTCGCCCATGCGCATGATCGAGCCCTTGCCGAACTGCTTCTCGATCTGGCTCAGCGCGGCGTCCAGGGCCTTCGCGCGGTCGTCGGTCGCCATCGGTGTCTCCTTCTTCACGTACTCGGTCGGCGGGAACGCTAGGTACCCGCTGTCACAACGTTCCTCCGCTCCCGGCAGCGTAGTACGAACAAGTGTTCGCCGAAAGGACCCTAGGCCCGCGCCGCGTAGACGGCGCGCTCGAGGTCCTGGTGGAGGGGGTAGGTCCCCGTCGGCAGGAGCTGGGTGTAGAGAGCGGCGCTGACACCCTCGAGGGGATCAGCGAGGAACGTCGTCGAGGCCGCCCCACCCCACGAGAGCGTCCCGATCGAGACCGGCGTGCGCGCGGCCACCGAGTCGAGCACGACCGACATCCCGAGGCCGAAGCCGATTCCCGCGTTCTCGGCGAGGCCGTAGCGATCGAGGGCCGTCGCGGCGAGGTCGCCGCCGCCGGGCAGTTGGTTCCGGGCGATCAGGTCGAAGGTCGCGGGCCCGACGAGGGTCACGCCGCCGCTCGTACCCCGGCCCACGAGGACGTTCATGAAGCGGTGGTAGTCGGCCGCGGTCGAGACGAGCCCTCCCCCGCCGTCGACGAGGCGAGGCGGGGTTAGCGCGAAGCGTCCCCACTCCTCGAAGGGGGTCGCCCCCTCGGCCCCGGGCAGGTAGAGCTGGGCGAGACGCCCGGCCTTCTCCTCGGGGCAGGAGAAGGCCGTGTCGACCATGCCCAGGGGAGAGAAGACCCGCCTCTCGAGGTGGGCGTCGAGGCGTTCGCCGCTCCAGATCTCGACCAGCCGCCCGAGCACGGTGGTGGCGACCGAGTAGGTGAAGGCCGTGCCGGGCTCGAAGACGAGCGGCAGCGACGCCCAGTCGTCGACCGCGCCCGCGAGGTCGACCCCGGGCTTCGTCAAGAAGTCGTAGCCCGCCGAGCGGTAGAGCGCGTCGACGGGGTGGCAGCGCTGGAAGCCGTAGGTGAGGCCGGCGGTGTGACTGAAGAGATGGCGCACGGTGAGCGGGTGGGTCGCCGGGGCGAGCTCGGGCACCTCGGGCGTGCCGCCGACGAAGACCCGGGGCTCGGCGAACGACGGGATCCACCGGCTCACCTCGTCGTCGAGGGCGAAGTGGCCCTCCTCCATCAGAGCGAGGGCGGCGAGCGCCACGACGGGCTTGGTCATCGAGTAGATGCGCCAGATCGTCCCGGGCCCGACCAGCCGCTCGCGCTCCCGGTCGGCGTATCCGGACCCCGACGCGTAGACGAGCCGGCCCTCGCGCGCCACGGTGACGAACCACCCCGAGAGCCGGCCGTCCTCGACGTAGGGATCGAACGCCTCGCCGATCGCGGCGAGCCGCGCGGGGTCGAACCCAGCCTCACGGGGCTCGACGTCGGGGGTGAGGGCCGACCCGTCGATCACGCGACGACGTTACCGGCCGCGGCGGTCGAGGGCGCGGCGCAAGACGTCGAGGGCGCTGATGGTCGTGTAGTTGCGCACGCGGGTCCGGTCCCCGGCCAGCTGCAGCCGAGTCGTCGTGACCCCGCCGTCGAGGTAGAGGCCGACGAACACCGTCCCGGGTGCCTCGCCGTCTTGGGGCTCGGGGCCCGCGACGCCGGTGACGGCGAGGCCCACGTCGCTCGCGAGCGCACCGGCGACCCCGCGCGCCATCGCGCCCGCGACCTCCCCGGAGACCACGGGCCCCTCGGGCACCCCGAGCAGGTCGAACTTCACGCGGCTCGCGTAGCTCACGACGCCGCCGACGAACCAGTGCGAGGCGCCGGCCACGTTCACCAGTCGGCTCGCGATCAGTCCACCGGTCAGCGACTCGGCGACGGCGAGGGTGAGACCGGCCACCCGCAGGCGTGTCGCCACCGCGACCTCCATCGACTCCTCGTCGACGCCGAAGACGATGTCCCCGAGCCGTTCGGCGATCACCGCGCGCACCCGGGCCTCCTCCGCGTCGAGGAGGGCCCCCGCCACGGCGAGGTCGGCGCCGCGGGCGGTGAGGCGGACCTTGATCCCCTCGATTCCCGAGGCCAGAAAGGCGATGGTGACCCGGCCGTCGGCGTCGAGGGCCTCGAAGCGCTCGGCGAGGGCCTCGGCGAGGGCCGACTCGCTCGAGCCCCACGTGCGCAGCACACGGCTCGCGATCACCGCCGTCGCGCCAGCGGCCCGCTGGCGCTCGAGCAGGTCGGGCAGCACCGCGCGCTCGAACATGTCGGCCATCTCGTCGGGTACGCCGGGCAGGAGGTAGGCGACCTTCTGGCCCACCGGGCAGACGAGCCCGGGCGCGGTACCCCGGGTCTGGGCGATGACCGTCGCCCCGCGCGGGACGTCGGCCTGGCGCAGGTTGTTCCCGGGCATCGCCCGGCCCCGTCGGACGAAGAACTCCCGCATCACCTCGACGAGGCTCTCGTCGCGATCGAGCGGGACGTTCATCACCGAGGCCATCGCCTCGCGGGTGATGTCGTCCTGGGTCGGCCCGAGCCCGCCGCAGACGATGACGGCGTCGGCGCGCGCGAGGGCCGTGCGCAGGGCGAGAACGATACGGTCGTGGTTGTCGCCGACGTGCTGGTGGAAGTGGCTGGGGAGCCCGTTCGCCGCCAGGTGCTCGCCGAGCCACTGGGCGTTCGTGTCGGCGATCTGACCGAGCAGCAGTTCGGTGCCGACCGCGACGACCTCAACGCGCACGGGCGAGCACCTTCTTCCCGTCGGCGTAGTACTGCCAGCCCGTGTAGAGCGTGAGGGCGACCGCGATCCAGATCGTGACGTCGGCGAAGACCGGACGGCCGGCCGTGAAGGGCAGCACCGTGAAGCCGATAGCCCAGTCCTGGGCGAACGTCTTCCACTTGGCCAGACGGCTCGCCGGGACCGAGATCCCACGCCGCGCGGCGTGCGAGCGGTAGACGCTCATCCAGATCTCGCGCAGGGTGATGAGGATCGCCGGCGCGATAAAGAAGGTGACGTGCTGGGGCCGCGACAGCACGCACGCCCACAGTCCGCCGATCACCACGACCTTGTCGGCGAGCGGGTCGAGGAAGGCGCCCGAGGTCGTCGTGCCGTGCCGCCGCGCGACGATCCCGTCGAAGTAGTCCGACGCCGCCACGGCGAGCCCCACCGCGACCGTCCACCACGAGACGCGGTGCTGCAGGAGCAACCAGATGAAGACCGGCGAGATGACCAGGCGGAAACCCGTCATGAGGTTGGCGGGGGTCAAGAGGGCGGTCGGCCCGAAGCGCTTCTCCTGGACGCTCACCCGAGCACCGCCTCGAGGTCCGTGCCCCGGCTCGCCACGATCGTGCACTCCACCACGTCCCCCACGCTACGGGCCCCCCTGACGTGGACGACGCCGTCGATCTCGGGGCACTCGCGCACCGTGCGCCCCACCCCCGGCGCGTCGAGGAGGACCTCCTGACGGGTCCCGACCAGCGCGTCGCGCTTGCGCGCGGTGATCGCGTCCTGGACCTCGCTAGCCTCGCGCAGCCGTTCGAGGGCGAGCTCTCTCGCCACCCGCCCCTCCTGGGCGTGGGCCGGGGTGCCCGGCTCGTCGGAGAAGGTGAAGAAGCCCGCCCAGTCGAGCTGGGCGGCCTCGAGGAAGTCCAGCAGCGCCGCGTGGTCGTCCTCGGTCTCGCCGGGGTAGCCGAGGATGAACGACGAGCGGAAGGCGGCGTCGGGCTCGGCGCGCCGTATCGCCGCGATGCGCCCCAGGAACCGCTCGCCGTCACCCCACCGGCGCATGCGGCGCAGCAGGGGCCGCGAGGCGTGCTGGAGCGAGAGGTCGAAGTAGGGCACGCCCGTCGCCAGAACCGCCTCGATCAGCCCCTCGGTCAGGCCGCTCGGGTACAGGTAGAGCAGGCGCAGGCGCTCGACCTCGCCGGCGAGGCGCCGGGTGAGCTCGACCAGCGGCTGGCTCCCGCCCTCGTCGAGAGCTTCGAGCGCCCCGCCGCGGCCCGCGCGGCGCCGGTCGTGGCCCCAGCTCGCGAGGTCCTGGGCCACGAGCACGAGCTCGCGCACGCCGCTCGCGACGAGGTCGCGGGCCTCGGCCAGCACCTCCTCGGCCGCCCGGCTCCGCTGGTCGCCCCGGAAGCTCGGGATGGCGCAGAAGCCGCAGCGCCGGTCGCAGCCCTCGGCGACCTTGAGGTAGGCCCACGGGGCGCGCGCGGGCGGGCGGGGCAGGTTGAGCAGGTCGAAGTCGGGGGTCGAGGGCGCGCGCAGCCCGACCGGCGTCGCGGTCAGCGAGCGGCCAAAGCCCGCGACGAGGTCGACCTCGGGCAGCGCGGCGGCGAGCTCCTCGCCGTAGCGCTCGGCCATGCAGCCGGTCACGACCAGCCGGGCCCCGTCACGGCGCCGCTCCGCGAGGTCGAGCACGGTCTCGATCGACTCCTCGCGAGCCGCCTCGATGAAGGCGCACGTGTTGGCGACCACGAGCTCGGCTTCCTCGGCCGAGGCCGCCGGGGCGTAGCCCTCACGGACGAGGTAACCGGCCAGTTTCTCGGAGTCAACGTGGTTCTTCGGACAGCCCAGGGTCTCGATCCAGTACCGCACGCTGTCTCCTTAGGCGCGACACCGAGCGCCGCGCGCTCGGTGTCCTGGCGGAGAGGGAGGGATTTGAACCCTCGGGCCCACTTTCGCAGGCCGCATTCTTAGCAGGAATGTGGTTTAAACCAGACTCACCCACCTCTCCAGCGTCACCCATCCTAGTTGCCCGGCCCCTCGCCGCCCGGGGGTGCCGGTCTCCGGGCTGAGAGCGCCCCGACCCCGCCGTGTCGGGCGTTACACTCTCGTCCCGTGGCCGCTCGGCCCGGGGAAGGGGAACTATGGGTAAGGTCCGCCTCGCACTGACGGCCGTTCTCGGCGCCACGTCACTCGTGGCGCTGGGGGCCACCGGGGGCGTCGCCGGTGCGTCGTCCGCCCCGTCCCTCGCGTCCTGCAAGACCTCGGTCCCGGCCCACGAGTACGTCAAGGGCCACCTCACCGTCGCCACCGACTCACCGGCCTACACGCCCTGGTTCGTCAACAACACCCCGAGCAACGGCAAGGGCTACGAGTCGGCCGTCGCCTACGCGATCGCCGGCGAGCTCGGAGTCCCCCGGAACAAGGTCAACTGGGTCGTGGAGCCCTTCGACTCGAGCTACGTGCCCGGGGTGAAGAAGTTCGACTTCGACATCAACGAGATCTCCTACACCGCCGCGCGCGCCAGGGCGGTCACCTTCTCCACCAGCTACTACGACGTCACCCAGTCGATCGTGGCGCTCAAGACCGACCCCATCGTGAAGAAGCACTCGCCGGCCGAACTCAAGACCTACCTCTACGGCGACCAGCTGGGCACGACGGGTCTCGCCTACATCAACCAGCACATCAAGCCCACGCGCACCCCGCGCGTCTACTCGACGCTCGACCAGGCCGTGGCCGCGCTGCAGACCCACCAGATCGACGCCATCGTCGTGGACACCCCGGACGGCCAGTACATGGCCTCGTCGCAGATCCAGAACGCCAAGCACAAGGCGATCGCCACCCAGGTCGGCCAGTTCCCCTCGACCGGCGAGCACTTCGGCCTCCTCTTCTCGAAGGGCAACCCGCTGGTCGGCTGCGTGAACACGGCCATCGCGGCCCTCAAGGCCAACGGGACCCTGGCCGCGCTGCAGCAGAAGTACCTCGGCATCTACAACCGGGTGCCCGTCATCAAGCCCTAGACGTGTCCTCGGCGCTCGACGGGGAGCCGGTCCCCCCGGACCTCTTCGCGTCGCGCCGTCGGCGATTCCTCGCGGGCCGGGGCGGCGTGGTGGCCAGCGCCGTGTCGGGGGTCGTGGTGATCGGCGGGCTGGCAGCCGTCTTCTGGCTCGCCCCCGGGGGCGCGACGGTGCGCTACTTCTTCTTCAACCCCCACTTCATGTGGCAGGCCTTCGTCGGGGACCCCTCGAAGGGCTTCTACTCGGTGGGGCTGGGGCTCCTCACGAACCTGTGGATCTTCGCCGTGGCCGAAGCGCTCGTCCTCGTGTGCGGGATGCTCATCGCCTCGGCCCGTCTCAGCCAGTCGCCGGTCCTCCTGCCCTTCCGCCTGCTCTCGACGGCCTACACCGACGTCTTCCGGGGCATCCCCATCCTGCTCGTCATACTCATGATCGGCTTCGGGCTGCCCGAGCTCAACCTGGGCTACGTCTCGAACCAGTCGCCCGCGGTCTACGGCTGCGCCGCGCTCGTCGTCTCCTACAGCGCCTACGTCGCCGAGGTCTACCGCGCGGGCGTCCTCTCCATCCCCCACGGCCAGCTCCTCGCCTCGCGCTCGCTGGGGCTCAGCCACGGCGCGACGATGCGCCGGGTCATCCTCCCCCAGGCCGTGCGCACGGTGATCCCCCCCCTGCTCAACGACCTCATCTCCCTGCAGAAGGACACGGCCCTCGTCTCGGTGCTGGGCGCCATCGAGACGACCCGGGCCGCCCAGATCTACTCGTCCACCGTCTTCAACTTCTCGGGCTACGCCGTCGCGGCCATCCTCTTCCTCCTGCTCACCATCCCCATGACCCGCTTCACCGACCACCTCATCGCCCGCGACCGGGCCCGTCGACTGGCCGGGGCGTGAGCGAGGTCGTCCTGGAGTTGCGCGACGTGCGCAAGCGCTTCAAGGACCACGAGGTCCTCACCGGGGTCTCACTCGCCCTGTCGCGCCACGAGGTGGTCTGTCTTATCGGGTCGTCGGGGTCGGGCAAGTCGACCCTGCTGCGCTGTGCGAACCTGCTCGAGCGCATCGACGGGGGCGACATCGAGCTCTTCGGCCAGTCCCTGCTCGACCCCCGCGTCGACCCCGACCGGGTGCGCCGTCACATCGGGATGGTCTTCCAGTCCTTCAACCTCTTCCCCCACCTGAGCGTGATCGACAACATCCTGCTCGGACCGGTCCACGCCCTGAAGCGCCCACGCGCCGAGGTGCGCGCCGAGGCGCTCGAGCTGCTCGGGCGCATCGGGCTCGCCACGCGGGCCGACGACTACCCCGACCGGCTCTCGGGCGGCCAGCAGCAGCGGGTGGCCATCGTGCGCTCCCTCGCGATGCGTCCCTCCCTGCTCTTGCTCGACGAGGTGACGAGCGCCCTCGACCCGACGCTCGTGGGTGAGGTGCTGGACCTACTCACCGACCTCGCCCGCCAGGGCACGACGATGCTCGTCGCCACCCACGAGATGGGCTTCGCCCGCAACGTCGCCCACCGGGTGGCCTTCCTGGAGGGTGGCCGCGTGATCGAGGAGGGTCCCGCTCAAGAGGTGCTCGACCACCCCCGCGAGGCGGCGACGAGGGCCTTCCTCGAGCGCGTGCGCTGATCAGGCCGCGTCGACGATCGCGGTCACAACCTCGACGAGCTCACGGTCGCGGTCCCAGGTGAGCCGTCCGTGGACCTCGCTGAGGGCCACCCAGACCAGCTCGTCGACCTCGTCGTTGGGGGCGAACGCGCCGTCGGCCACCTCCATGAGGTAGTAGGCGACGATCTTGGGACGGCCCTTGCGGTGGGTGTAGTTCGTGGTGCCGGCGAAGCGCGTGATCCGACAGCGCAGGCCGGTCTCCTCGTAGACCTCGCGCACCGCGGCGTCCTCGAAGGTCTCGCCCTCGTCGAGCTTGCCCTTGGGGAAGGTCCAGTCGCCACGGGCCTCGCGGTAGACGACGGCCACCTCGAGTCGACCCGCGAGTCCGACCCGCGTCACGACACCACCGGCCGCGCGGATGAGGTCGACCGGGGCGTCCTCGGGGACGATGAGCTCGCCGCTCATGAGCACCACGACGCCCACCGTAGAGCGGGGGTGGCGTCGGCGTGGGGATGCGGACCCGGGGCGCGGAGGATCACCCACGTAGAGTAGTGAGGTGCTCGCCGTCCTCGGGTCCGGGTGGCGCTTCGCGATCGTCGTCGCCGCCGGGGTCGCCGCGGGGGTGTCCAACGGGGTCGCCGGCGGCGGCACCTTCATCACGTTCCCGACACTGCTGGCCCTAGGCGTACCGGCCCTGACGGCGAACATCACGACGACCGTGGGCGTGGTCCCGGGCTCGCTCGGCGCCCTCGGGGTCTTCGGCCCCCAGCTCCGCGACCACCGCGACCTCCTGCCCCGCCTCGTGGGACCCGTCGTGGCCGGCTCGCTCACGGGGAGCCTGCTGCTGCTCGCCGGCTCGCCCGACACCTTCCGCGCGCTCGTGCCCTGGCTCATCGGCGCGGCGACGGCCCTGTTCGCCGTCTCGCCGCTCATCACGCGCCGACTGGCCCACGTCTCGCACGAGCACCCGGCGCGCCGGGCCGGCCTCTACGTCGGGACCTTCGCGATCTCGGTCTACGGCGGCTACTTCGGCGCCGGGATCGGCATCATGCTCCTCGCCCTGCTCGGCCTCTCCCTGTCCTTGGAGGTCAAGCGGGTCCAGGGCCTGCGCAACGCGATCGCCGTCGTGGTGACGGCGGTGGCCGCCGTCGTCTTCGCGATCCACGGCCACCTCGACGGCCAGGGGGTGGTGGCGCTGTGGGTCGGCACCCTCGTCGGCGGGTGGCTGGGCGCCCAGGTCGTCGCCCGCCTGTCGCCGCTGTCGGTGCGCGTCGTCGTGGTCACCGTCGGCGTGGTGACGACCGTGAAGCTGGCGCTGGGCTAATACACCACAATTCCGATAGTCTTAGTCGGATGAAGCGCCTCCTCGCCTTCCCCGACCCGGTCAACGAGGCCGCGGCGCGCACGGTCGCGCTCGGAGTCGTGACCATGGTCGTCCTCGCCCTGGCGACGGGCTGGGCCTGGGTGCTCGGGGTGCTGCTCTACGGCTTCGCCGCCCGGGTCCTCACGGGGCCGACGCTCTCGCCGCTCGGCCAGTTCGCGACGCGCGTCGCCGCACCCCGGCTCCACCGGCTCACCCGCCTCAGCCCCGGCCCGCCCAAGCGCTTCGCCCAGGGGATGGGGCTCGCCGTCACCCTCGCCGCGACCCTCGCCTGGCTGCTCGCCGGGTGGCCGGTCGCCCACTGGATTCTGCTCCCACTCCTCGTCGCCGCCGCGCTGGAGGCCTTCGCCGGCTACTGCGTGGGCTGCGCGACGTTCCGCCGGCTCATGCGCCTGGGGGTGATCCCCGAGTCGGTGTGCGCCGCGTGCGCCGACCTCTCCGCGCACTACCAACGCCTCGAGGCGGGCGCCGACTAAGAATTCGTCAACAATCGACCATGCTCACTACCCCCTCGGTGGGCCACTCCGTAGGCTGAGCGGGTGACCCCTCCTCGCCGACACCGGGGCCGCGCGGCCCTCGCCCTCGTGGGGGCCCTGGCCGTCGCCGGTCTCGTCCCGCTCGTCCCCGCCGGCGCCGCGACGCCCCGGCTCTCCCGACCCGGGACCGTCGCGACCCCCACCACCGACCCGGTGGTGGGGCACCCCCTCACCACGAGCTTCGACGTGGCGCTGCGCGGCCGGGACCCGACCGGCCTCACGGCCCTCCTCGCGGCCCAGTCCGACCCCGCCTCGCCCGAGTACCGCCACTACCTGACCCCGCGCGCCTTCGCCGCCCGCTTCGGCGCGACCACCGCCGAGGTCGCGACGGTGCGGGACTACTTCGCCTCCTTCGGCCTCGCCGTCGGGCGGCCCTCGGCGGGCCGGGTCGTGGTGCGCGTGGCCGGCCCCAGCGCGGCCATCGCCCGCGCCTTCGACGCGCCGCTCGAGACGGTGCGCCTCGCCGACGGCACCCTCGCGGCCCACTTCGTGCGCACCGGCACCCTGCCCGCGCGCGTCGCGCGCGACGTCGTCGCGGTCGCCGGCCTGGACACCGTCCACCCGCTCACCACGGGCCTGGTGCACCACGTCGCGAGCCGCCAGAGCGGCCCGGTGGCCGCCTGCCCGTCGGCCGGGCCCTCGAGTCCCACCCCCAACGCCCTGGGCGGCTACACGGTGCAGCAGCAGGCGGCCCTCTACGGGCTCGACGCCGAGTGGGCCGCCGGCGACGTCGGCACGGGCTCGACCATCGCCGTCTACGAGCTCGCGAACTACGTGGGCAGCGACCTCTCGACCTACCTCTCGTGCTACGGGGTGACCCCGCGGGTCACCACGGTGAACGTCGACGGCGGGCCGACCTCCCAGGACAACGCCGGGGGCGCGACCAACGAGGCCACCCTCGACATCGAGGAGGCCCAGGTCCTCGCGCCCGGGGCCAACGTCGTGGTCTACCAGGGGACCCAGAGCGGCAGCGGTCCGACCGACATCTACGCCCAGATCGCCAGCGCCGACGTCGCCACAGTCGTGACGACCTCGTGGGGCATCTGCGAGGCCCAGACCCAGGGCGGCGCCCAGGCCGAGCAGCCGATCTTCCAGGAGATGGCCGCCCAGGGCCAGACCGTGGTGGCGGCCGCGGGTGACGAGGGGTCGGCCGACTGCGAGGACGCGACGAGCCCGGCCGGCGGGCTCGCCGTGGACGACCCCGCGTCCCAGCCCTACGTGACCGGCGTGGGCGGGCTCAGCGTCTCGAGCGTCGCCCCGCTCACCCAGACGGTGTGGAACGACCAGTGCCGCCGGTCCAACTGCGGCGCCGGCGGCGGCGGCCAGTCCTCGCTGTGGACCCAGCCCAGCTGGCAGCAGGCGCCGGGCATCACCACCACGGCCGCCACCGGCGGGCGGCGCATGGTCCCCGACCTCTCGGTCATGGCCGACCCCTCCACGGGCTTCATCGAGTACTTCACCGGCTCGAGCGGCTGTGCGGGGAGCTGCCCCAGCGGCTGGGGCTCGATCGGCGGCACCTCGATCGGGGCCCCGCTCGTGGCCGCCCTGGTCGCCGTGGGCGCCCAGGGGTGCCTGGCCCCCGGGGGGCGGCTCGGGCTCATCAACCCGCTGCTCTACGCGATGGCCTCGACGGGCTTCACCGACGTCACGACGGGCAGCAACGACCTCTTCGGCCTGGGCCAGTACGCGGCGGGCCCGGGCTACGACATGGCCTCGGGGCTGGGCAGCCCCAACGGGGCCGGCTTCTTCGCCGGGCTGTGCCCGAGCGCGCTGTCGAACACCTCGAGCACCTTCACGGTCTCGAGCCTCTCGCCCTCGATCCACCAGGCGCCCCCCTCCCTGACGGCCCACCTCGTGGGGTCCTCCACCGTGCTCGCCGACGCCCCCATCACGGTCAGCGCGAGCGCCCCCTCGGGGACCCTCGCCCTCAACGGCCTCGCCGAGAGCTCGACCGGTCCCGGCCAGGCCACGCTCAACGTGACGACCGACGCGACGGGCAAGGCGGTCGTGACCGTCTCGTCGTCGCTGCCCCAACTCGTCACCGTCTCGATCGCCTACGCCGGCCAGACCCTCTACACCGCGACACTCGCCTTCAGCGCGACCCTCGTCGTGCCGGGGGCCCCAACCTTCGCGCGCCTCGTCGGGGTGCCCGGAGGCGTCTCGATAGTGCTGCGCGCCCCGCGCTACGACGGCGGGGCGCGCATCACGGCCTACGAGTACGCCCTCGACGGGGGCCGCTGGGTCTCGATCCCGCGCGGGCGCGCGAGCGTCACCGTGCTCGGGCTGCGCCGCCACGCCGCCTACCGGGTCAGCGTGCGTGCCCTCAACCGCGTGGGGGCGTCGCCGGTGTCGAGCTCGCGCGTCGTGACCCGGACCTAGGCGACCGCTGGACAGGGCCGGAATCACCCGAGCCGCCGTCTAGCTCTCCCTGATCGTGGGCGTTCGGCTGGACGCGTCGGCCCCCTTCAACCCGCCCCTAGGTCACCGGCTCGAGCCGCCCGTTCACGCGCCGCACGATCCCCAGGGGGTTCGCGTCGCGCAGGGCGGCGGGCAGGAGGCCCTCGGGGACCGCCTGGTAGGCGACCGGCCGGAGCCAGCGCTCGATCGCCGCGGCACCGACCGACGTCGCCCACGCGGCGGTGGTCGCCGGCCACGGTCCGCCGTGGTGCATCGACCAGCTGACCCCGACGCCGGTCGGGTAGCCGTTGACCACGACGCGCCCGGCCCGACGGGCCCCCAGCGCCACCAGCGCGGCCCCGTCCGGGTCGGCCTCGGCCAGGTGCGCGGTGAAGGTCAGCGCGGGCTCGGCGGCCTCCAGCGCGGCGCGCAGCTCGTCGGGGCCGCCGTAGCGCACCACGAGCGCCAGGGGCCCGAAGCACTCGGCGTGCAGCGCGCTCTCGCGCGCGAAGCGCGCGGCGTCGACCTCCAGCAGGCGCGCCGCGGCGTGGGCGGCCTCCCCCAGCTCCCCGGCCACGAGCACCGAGGCCCCCCCGTCCACCTCGAGCGCCCGGGCCCCGCGTCGGAAGTTCTCCGCGATGCCCTCGCTCAAGAGGGTGACGGCGCCGTCGCGCCCGAGCTGGGCGCCCAGCACCTCGACCAGCTCGTCCCCGGCGGGGCCCGCGGGCACGAAGATCAGGCCGGGCTTGGTGCAGAACTGGCCCGCCCCCAGCGCCACCGACGCCGCCACCCCCTCGCCGATCGCCCGGGGACGCTCCCGGGCCGCGGCCAACGTCACCACCAGCGGGTTGGCCGAGCCCAACTCGCCGTAGAAGGGGACGGGGACCTCGCGGGCGTTCGCCAGGGCCCACAGTGCCCGGCCCGCGGCGAGCGAGCCCGTGAAGCCCACCGCGGTGACCTCGGGCGCCCGGACGAGGGCGGTGCCGGCGTCGAGCCCGAAGACCAGGCCGAGCAGCCCCTCGGGCGCGCCGGAGCGCACGGCGGCGCGCTCGAGCGCCGCGAAGCAGGCCGCACTGGTGGCCGGATGGGCGGGGTGGGCCTTGACCACGACGGCGCAGCCCGCCGCGAGCGCCGAGGCGGTGTCCCCCCCGGGCACCGAGAAGGCGAAGGGGAAGTTCGAACTGCCAAAGACCGCCACCGGGCCCAGGGGGACCTTCATCCTCCGCAGGTCCGGAAGCGGGCCCATGGGCGAGTCGGTGGCCTCGTCGATCGACGCGGCGAGGAAGGCCCCGTCGTGAACCACGTCGGCGAAGAACCGGAACTGGAAGGCCGTGCGCGCCAGCTCGCCGCGCAGTCGCGCCTCGGAGAGCGCGGTCTCGAACCGGGCCGACGCCTCGAGCGCGTCCGCGTCGGCCTCGAGCTCGTCGGCCATCGCCCGCAGGAGGCCCTCGCGCCAGCCGAGGGGGAGCGCCGCGTACGCGCTCGAGGCGTCTCTCGCCGCAGCGGCCAACGCGGCGACCCCCTCGGTCGGGGTCTCGCGCAGGGCGAGCTCACGCCGCTCGCCGGTGGCCGGGTTGGTCGACGTGACGCTCACTCCGTCTCCTCACTCAAGTACTGGACCGGTGCCCCGCGAAGCCCCAGTCGGACCGTGGTGACGTCGTGCCCGCACAGCGACGCGAGGGCGAGGCGGTCGAGGTGGTCACCGTAGAAGGCGATGTTGGTCGGCGAGAGGATCTGCTCCCCGGACCACTCGTCGATCAGCAGCTCCAACCCGCCCCGCGCGCTGTAGCGCCAGACCTGGTTGGGCTGGTAGCACGAGATCAGCAGTCCGCCGTCACCGTCCACGGCCAGACCGTCGGGCACGCAGCGTGACATCCTCACCACCACCTCGAGGGGGCCACCCGCGACGTCCATCGCGCTCACGCCGGGGGTCGAGGACTCGACCACCCACAGCGTACGACCCGTGAAGGCGAGCCCGTTGGCGAAGGCCACCGGCCGTGGTGAGACGTCGTGGGTCGTGCCGTCGCGCTCGATGGCCAGGATCCGGCCCGTGGGCTCGAAGAACGACCCGGAGTCCGACACGTAGAGCCGCCCGTCCGGTCCGAAGGCCGGGTAGTTGGGGTAGTCCACCGGGTCGCCGAAGGGGTGGACGCGTCCGGCGTCGTCGACCCGCCAGACCCGGTGCTGGGCCGTGTCGCAGACGTAGAGGTCGCCGTCGCGGTCCAGGGCGAGCCCGTTGAGGGCCCCACCCTCGATCCGGGCCGCCACGCTCACCGAGCCGTCCAGGCCGATCCGGTAGACCTGGCCGGCTTCCCCCCCGGCCCAGACGCACCGTCGCCGCGCGTCCCAGCAGACGCCCTCGACGTGATCGAGGCCACTCGCGAGGACCCGGTGGTCGAGCTCGGGGGGCAGGTTCCCCCTCACGCGCACTCCCGACGCAGCGTCACCCCACGGGTGCTGTCGAAGAAGTGCAGTCGCTCCTCGTTCAGGCGCACCGTCAAGACGTCGCCCACCTCGACCCGGGCCTGGGGCGCCATCCGCGCCACCAGCATCGTCGGGCGGGCGACGGCGACGTCCTCGTCGTAGGCGACGCTGCGGGCCGTGCCCGCGTCGGCGACCGACAGGTGCACGAGGATCTCGGCCCCCAGCGCCTCGCGGCGCTCCACGCGCGTCTTCAGGGTCGGCCCGGTGACGTCGCCGCCCACCACGTCGATGTCCTCGGGACGGACCCCGAGGACCACCTCGGCGCCCTCCTCGCGGGGCAGGTCGTGGCTGGCGCCGTAGGCGGCCGGCACGTCGAGGCGCTGGTCCCCCACGACGAGCCCGACGCGCCCCTCCGACGGCGAGATGCGCGCGCGCACCAGGTTCATGGGCGGAGACCCCATGAAGCCCGCGACGAACTCGTTCGCCGGGTGGTCGTAGAGCACCTGAGGGGGGGCGACCTGCTGGAGCTGACCGCCGCGCATCACCGCCACCCGGTCGCCCATCGTCATCGCCTCGATCTGGTCGTGGGTCACGTACACCGTCGCCACCCCGAGCAGGCGCTGGATGCGCGCGATCTCCACGCGCATCTCCACCCGTAGCTGGGCGTCCAGGTTCGACAGGGGCTCGTCCATCAAGAACGCCTGGGGGCTGCGCACGATCGCCCGTCCCATGGCCACGCGCTGGCGTTGGCCGCCCGAGAGCGCGCGCGGACGCCGGTCCAGGTACTCGCCCAGGCGCAGGATGGTCGCGGCTTCGCGGACCTTACGATCGACCTCGGCCTTGGACTCGCCGCGGATCTTGAGGGCGAACCCCATGTTCTGGGCCACCGTCATGTGGGGGTAGAGGGCGTAGTTCTGGAAGACCATCGCCACGTCGCGGTCCTTGGGCAGGACGTGATTGACGACCCGCCCACCGATCGACAAGGTGCCCGAGCTGATCTCCTCGAGGCCCGCCAGCATGCGCAGCGCCGTGGTCTTGCCGCACCCCGACGGCCCGACGAGGACCATGAACTCCCCGTCGGCGACGTGAAGGTTGAGGTTGTCCACCGCCGTCACGTCGCCCGGGAACACCTTGGTGACCCCACTGAAGGTGATCTCTGCCATTACTCACTCTCTCGCTGACCGCTCACCGGTCGATTCCCATCGTGAGGCCCTTGACCAGGTAGCGCTGGAAGATCAGGTACACGATCATCGCGGGCAACGCGCTCACGAGCGACCCGGCCATGAGCGCCGGGATCGACGTCGTCCGCCCCGCGGCTAGTACGGCCAGGCCCACCGTGATCGGGCGCTCCGACGTGTTCTGGATGAAGAGGAGTCCCACCAGCAGGTCGTCCCAGATCTGGATGAACTGCAGTACCGTCACCGTCGCGATGGCCGGGATGGCGACCGGCACCACGAGACGCCACAGCGCCCCGAAGTAGCCCAGCCCGTCCACGATGCCCGCCTCGATCAGCTCGTCGGGCACTCCGCGGAAGTAGGTCGCGAACAAGAAGACGGAGAACGGGGTGCCCAGGGCCGCGTACACGAGCACCGCGCCGGTGTAGCCACCGGTCAGCCCGAGGCGCGTGATGTTCACGAACTCCGGCATCAGGATCGCCTGTAGGGGCACCATCATCGCGCTCACGATGGCGAGGAAGATGACCCCCGAGGCACGGAACTTGAGCTTCGCGAAGGCGAAGCCCGCCGGCAGTCCCACGAGCAGGATCAGCAGGATCGACACGGCGCAGATGATCGTCGAGCTCCCGACCTCCTGAGCGATGGGGATGGTCGAGGTGAGGGTGCGCCAGCTCGCCCAGGAGAAGCCGTGCCCGCTCAGGAACTGGTTCTCGGACTTGAGGCTGTCGACGATCATGACCCAGAACGGGTACAACATCACGACCGCCACCCCGACCATGACGAGGAAGAGCGCCCCTCGTCCCATCCGTCGCGCGCGCGCGCGACGGTCTGGCGGGGCCTCGGGGGCGACCGGCGAGGTGTCGAGGCTCACTCGTCCGACCCGATCAGGCGCAGCTGCACGATCCCCACGATGGCCGTGAGGACGAAGAGGATGAGACCATAGAGGGCGGCCGTCCCGAAGTCGCCCTGGGCGAAGCCCGTCTGGTAGATGAGGAACTCCATGGTGGTGGTGGCGTAGCCCGGTCCGCCTCCGGTCATGACGAAGATGAGGCTGAACAGCGCCGAGAAGAGCGCGATCACCGTCATCACGAAGGCGAGCTGGATAAAGCGGCTCAGATGGGGCAGCGTGATGTGACGGAAGATCCGCCACCGCCCCGCGCCGTCGATGCGCGCCGCCTCCTCGAGGCTGGTGTCCAGGGTGGCCAGGCCGGTCAAGAAGAGCATCGTGTTCGTGCCGATCATCGTGAAGACGAACGTGATGCCCAGCGCGCTGAGCGCGGTGGACTCGTAGCCCAGCATGTTGGTGTTCACGTGCGAGAGGCCGAAGAAGTGGATGAGCGAGTTGAGGGTCCCCTGGAAGGCGAAGAACCGCTCGGCCACGAGGCCCAGCACCACCCACGAGATGGCCGTGGGCAAGAAGTAGATCGACCGGAAGATCTTCCAGCCGATGACGCGCTGGTGGAGCAGCATCGCGATGAGGAGCGGGAGGCCCAGGGCGAACGGGACGGCGAGCAGGAGCCACGCGTTGTTCTCGAGCGCGGTCCACAGGTTCGGGTTGTGGAAGGCCTGGGTCCAGGTGGACGGACCGATCCAGGTCGAGGTCAGTCCGTTCCACTGGGTGAACGAGTAGTAGATCGCCTGACCGATGGGCACGGCGATCAACCCGATGACCAGCGCCACCGCGGGCAGCGCGAAGAGGGCGCCGGCCAGCTGGCGGCGCCGTCGCAGCGTGAGGCGCGGGGCCCGCGCGCCCACTGTCGATACGGTCATCTCTCTCTCCGTGGGTGAGGGTTGACCCCGTGCCCCGCGGCGCGGGGCACGGGGTCAACCTTCCGATCAGCCGCCGGCGAAGCTCGTCGAGCTGCGCTGTGCGGGAGGCAGCAGCTTCCAGGCCTGCTCCATGTTCTGGAGCGCCGAGAGCGCCGACTGCTGGTTGGCCAATACCGCCGGGAGGACCTTGTCGGCCGCGTTACCCACGTTGACCTGGACGAAGTTGTCCATCATCGGGTACGGCGTCATGTGGTCCTTCGTGACGAAGTTGAGCATCTCCTGGTTCACCGGGTTCGAGGTCGTCATGCCCTTGATGTCGGGGATCAGGCCGGCCTTGTTGATGATGGCGCCGGCCTGCTCGGTCGTCAGGAAGTCGATGAACTTGAAGGCCGCGGCCTTGTTCTTCGAGCTCTTGAGGACCGAGAAGCCGTCACCCGGGTAGTCGACGACGCCCTTGATCGGGGTGTTCGAGAAGGGCGGCACGAAGGCGGCCACGTTCGAGCCCATCTTGGCGGTGTACTGCGCCGTGTCCCACGTGCCGTCCACGAGCATCGCCGCCTTGCCGGACTCGAAGGTCTGCAGGTTGTTGGTGCGAGTCAGCACGTCGTTGTTGGTGTAGCCCAGCTTCTCCAACTTCGCCCAATTGTTCAACTGAGCCACGTTGGCCTTGGCCGTCCACGGGATCGCGCCGTCGTACAGGCCCTTCCAGTTCGCCAGCGAGTGCGCCCCGATCATGAGGTAGCTCATGTCGTACCAGGGGTAGAACTCCGTGCTGATCGCCTGGCCGCCGTTGCCGTAGACCAGGGGCAGGATCCCCTTGGCCTTGAGCTTGGCCGCGTCGGCGTAGAGCTGGCTCCAGTCCGTCGGGACACTGGTGATCCCGGCCTTCTTGAAGAGGGCCTTGTTGTAGAACCCGATGTAGAACTGGGTCTCGAGCGGCATCACCAGCGGTCCGTTGGCCGCGTTGAAGTTCGGTGCCGTCCACTGCAGGTTCTGCATCCGGGCGAGGTCCGCGGACGGGACGTTGCCCTTCAGGTTCACCAGCAGGCTCTGGTACTGGAGGTCGAACACACCGGTCCACATCACCGCCAGGTCCGGCCCGTTGCCCGAGATCTGCGAGGCCTGGAGTAGCTGGAAGTAGTTGGTCCCGGGCTGCGCCACGTCCTTGATCGTGATGTTCGGGTTGGCCTTCTCGAAGGCGGCGATGAGGTTCTTGGTGGCGACGGCGTTCTGCTCGGTGCCGTAGTTCTGCCACAGGGTCAGGGTGACCTTGCTACTCGCTTGCGCCGGCGCGCTGACGAGAAGCGTGGCCGTGAGCATCGCCGTAGCTGCGGCCGCCCCCACCCACCTTGATCTGATTGATTTCAACGTGTGTTCCCCTTAACTACTCCCCCGGAGCCCACCTTGAGCCCCGCTCTTGTCGGGCCGAGGCCCCTCAAGATCTGCCCACCACCGGCTCGTCGAGGTGCGGGGCGCGCCCCGCCTCGAGGGCCAGGAAGTCGAAATCGCAGCCGCTCGGGGCCTGCGTCACGTGGCGCCGGTACAGCGCGACGTAGCCCCGGCCCACTTCGGGTGCGCGCGGAGCCGACGCGGCGCGCGCGGCGAGCTCGTCGTCGCTCAGCTCCACCTCGAGCACGCCGGCATCGGCGTCGGCACGGATCACGTCGCCGTCGCGCACCAGGCCGAGCGCTCCCCCCACCGCGGCCTCGGGGGCGACGTGGAGGTAGACCGTGCCGAAGCTCGTGCCACTCATACGCGCGTCGGTCACCCGCACCATGTCGCGGATCCCGCGGGCCAGGAGCGGGGCGGGAATCGGGATCATCCCCCACTCGGGCATTCCGGGACCGCCCACCGGGCCCACGCCGCTCAGCACCAGCACGGCGTCCTCGGCCACGCCGTCACCGGTGGCGCTGCGCTCCACCATCTCGTCGTAGCCCCGCATCACGAGAGCCGGCCCCCGGTGCTCCAAGAGCTCCGGAGTGGCCGCCGAGCGCTTGATCACGGCGCCGTCGGGCGCCAGGTTGCCCCGAACCACCCGGAAGGCCCCGCCGGCGTCGACGGGGTGGTCCGTGGACCGGATCGGATCGCGAGGCGCGGGGGCGCTGCACTGGACCTCCCGGGTCGTTCGCCCGTCGGCCAGGACGACGTCGCCGTCGAGCGCCTCACCCAGTGCGCCGAGCACGCTCGGCACGCCCCCCGCGCGGTCCAGGTCCTCCATCAGCCCCGATCCCGTGGGCTCGAGGTCGGCGATCACCGGCACGGCGCGGCTGAGCGTATCGAAGGTCTCGAGCGCCACGGGGAGTCCGAGGCGACCCGCCATGGCGGTGAGGTGGATCACGGCGTTCGTCGAGCCGCCCAGCGCGCACAAGACGGTGGCCGCGTTGCGCACCGCGGCCGGCGTCACCTGGGACGCGGCACTCGCCCCGCCCGAGACCAGCGCGACGATGCGCTCGCCAACCAGCCGCGCGATCTCGAGGTGACGCGGGTCGCCCGCGGGGACGCTCGTCGAGCCCGGCCACGCGAGGCCCAGAGCCTCGGCGATCGCCCCCATCGACGACGCCGTCCCCATGGTGTTGCAGGTGCCCTTGCCCAGGCTGAGGGCGGCCTCGAGGTCGCGCCACCGCCCGTCGTCCAGGGCGCCCGAGCGCCGCTCGTCCCACGCTCGCCACAGGTCGGTGCCGGTCCCGACGCGCCGGCCCTCGAAGCGCGCGACCGGGCGCGGCCCCGAGACCATGAGCAGGCAGGGCAGGTTCGTGCTGAAGGCGCCCATCAGGGCGCCGGGCACCGACTTGTCGCACGCCGCCAGCACGACCACCCCGTCGAGGGGCTGCGAGCGCAGGGTCTCCTCGACTTCCATCGCGAGGAGGTTGCGGTAGAGCATCGCGGTGGGCTTCATGAGGTCCTCGCCCAGCGACATCGTGGGGAACTCGAGGGCGACCCCCCCCGCGGCCTCGATCCCCTCACGCAACGGCGCGACCAGATCGGCGAGCGGCTGGTTGCACGGGTTGAGGTCGCTCGCGCTATTGGCGATGCCGATGAGGGGACGACCCCCGTCGGGTCGCACCGGAGCGCCGCCCATCCGCAGGGCCACCCGGGCGTCCAAGGCGACCTCGTCGTCACCACGCACCCACCGGTCGCTGCGCAGGGTCACGGCTCGGGTATCCCCAGGCCGGCGGCCCCGGGCTTGGACATCACGATGTCAGGGGCCACGTCGCCGAGGGTGTCCACCGCGATGGCGGCCCGGCGGACCTTCTCGCGTACGTTGTTGACCACGTCGTCCATGACCTGGCGCCCCGCCGGGTAGACGGCCCGCGCGTTGCGTAGGCCGAACTTCGCGTACAGGGGCGCAGCCACGGTCACGAGCTCGGCCAGCTCGTTGCCCCGGACCATGCCGCCCATCGAGTCGGGGGCCTCCACGTACAGGTCGATCGGCGCGCCCGAGAGAGCCCGGATCTCGCTGAGCTCGGTGAGGGTCATGTCGCTCGGCACGTTGACCGTCGTGCCCCCGAGCGCCACGAGCTGGCGGAACGTCACCGCGTTCGAGGGCGCCAGGACAGCCGAGACCTTCCAGACGATGGACGCCGGGAGCTCGCCGTCGGCCACCATGCGCGAGAGAACCTCCATCAGGCCGGGGTCGGCCACGAGGAACCCGCGGATGCCCACGTCGACCGCGCGCAGGATGTCTTCGATGGCGTAGCGCAGGTGGTCGAAGCCGCGCAGGCGTCCGTTGAGTAGCGCCCCGTCAGGGCTGCGCACGCCCCCGCCGACCCCGAACTCCTCGCGCGGTCCGACAAAGAGGCTGACCTCCATTCCCTCGTCGGCCCCGATACGCGCCATCTCGGACAGTTCGACCTTGCTCAACAGCATGGCGCCGCTGCCCTGGGAGACCCGGTGGACGATGACGTCGTGTCGCTGCCCCTCCTCGACGACGGCGCGCAGCGCGCTCGGATTCTCCACGCTGGGGATCTCGATGCGCACCTGGGCGCCGTCGGCGAACCGGCTCCCACTGGCGCGTGGCCCGCTGAGCTCGTTGACGTACCGCGCCACCAACCGCGTGCCCCGGGGCGTCCCCGTCCCCCTCACCATGTCGTTCTCTGTCACGCCATCACCCTCACTCGCTCGCTCTCGTGGACACCTCGCGTCACGGGCTCGAGCCCGGACTCGCTGATCAGATACGTCTCTTCGATCTTCGCGCCGCCGCTCAGACTGGGATTCCAGGCGACCGCGCACCCCACCGCGCACCGCCCGTCCCAGAACGGCGATGAGCTCTGGCCGGGAGCCAGTTCGAACTCGCGCTGCTCGTACGCGATGGGGCCGCCTTGGTAGTGCTCGACCCAGGCCCCCTCGTGCCCGACGGCGCGATACCCCTGCTCCAGGGCCTCGACCACGCTCCCCCAACTGTTCCCAGGCACGCACGCGGCCAGCACCGCGTCATCCACGGCCACCAGCTCCTGGGTCAGAGCGACGATCGGATCGTCCTCGCGGGCGACCGCGAGTCGCGTGGCCGCGACGTGGAGCCCACCCCGACGCGCCACCACGACCGCCATCACGGCCTCGTCGATGACCGCACCGACGCTCAAGGGGTGGCGCAGGCTCCGCACGCGCTCGTCACCGCCCACGATCAGACACACCGGGAGGGCCCCGACACTCATGAGCGCGCGAGCCACGTCGCCGGCCACGTCGGTGTCGCGCGACACGCCCGGGCGCCACGAGTCCACCGCGCCGTCGAGGGCGACGGCCACGTCGCGTCCGAGTTCACGTAGGTCCTCACGCTCGGGCTCGGAGAGGACCATGCGGGTGAGGACGATCTGCTCGCTGACGTCCTCACCGACGTCGCTCGCGTCGCTGAGGACACGGGCGCGCGCGCCCACGAGGGACCTCACCGCCTCGGCCATCGCCTCCGCCCGATACCACGGCACCGAGACGAGTTCCCAGCCCGCCGCCTCGACGTCGAAGTCGCGGGCCAGCCGCGCCGCCTCGATCCCCGTGGTCACCAGAGCCCGGGTCCCCTCGGTGAGGACGGCCCAGGCGACGTCCCGGGGCGCGGTGATGTCGACGGGGTCCGACACACCCCCGGTGACCCAGTTGACCGAGCCGGGGCGCGTGAGCACGAGGGCGCCGGCGCCGGCGCGCTCGCGAAGGTCGTGTGCCCGGGGCAGCGCGGCACGCCGTCGCTCGTCCACTCTCCGTCGAGTGTTCGGCATCACAGAACGTAGGTCGGCATTGATCACGACATACAAGCAGGTGTACGAATGCGCGTCAAGTTCACCCCCCTTCGACTCGGTAGTGCCGTATTGTGTTGTCCAATGCCGAACATCAACCCCGCTGATGAGCGCTACCGGGTCCAGTCGGTGGCTCGCGCGGCGGCCCTGCTCGAGCTGGTCGCGGACGCCGGCGCCCAGGGGCTGGGCGTCACCGAGATGGCCCAGGGTCTCGGCGTGGCCAAGAGCACGGCCCTCTCGCTCGCGCGCACGCTGGTGGCGGCCGGGTTGCTGCGGAGCCTGGACGTCGGGGCGCGCTACGGCCTCGGGCTGAACCTGCTGCGCCTGGGCGACCTCGCGAGCCAGCAGACCTCCATCGGCGAACTTGGCCTGCCGGTGCTGCACGAGCTCTCGCGCGCGACGGGAATGACCGCGCGCCTGGCCGTGAACGAGAGCGGCTACCCCATCTTCCTCGAGCGGGTCGACGGCGGCGGGCCGGTGCGCTTCCACGCGCCCCTGGGTCAGCGCGAGGAGCCCCACTGCACGGCCGCGGGCAAGGCGATCCTCGCCCAGATGGACGAGGTGGACGTACGCCGCCTGATCGGCGAGGCGGGAATGCGCGTGCACACACCCAAGACCCTCAGCACCGTGGAGGACCTACTCGGCGACTTGGAGCGCGTCCGCCAGGTCGGCTTCGCCATCGACGACGAGGAGGAGTCCGAAGGGGTGTTCTGTGCGGGAGCGGCCTTCTTCGACCACCACGGTCGCTGCGCCGGCGCCCTCAGCGTCACCGACCTCAAGCTCGACGTGCCGCTGCGCGAGGTGCAGGCCCTGGGCCTCAGGGTACGCGAGCACGCCGACCGTCTGAGCATGGTCCTGAGCGGCTCGGGCCGGGCGGTCCGCCGATGAGGGCCGTCGTGACCGCGCCCGGCCAGGGGGTCGGCCTGCGCGAGGTTCCCGAGCCGCCGATCCGCGACGGGGAGACCCTGGTGCGGCCCTTGTTGGTGGGGGTGTGCGGGACCGACCTCGAACTCGTCGACGCCACGATAGATCCCGCCTACGTCGCGTACCCACTGGTCCTCGGGCACGAGTGGGTCGGCGCCCTCGAGCACGACGTACCGGGCCTGGGAGCCGCCGGGGAACGCGTGGTGGTCGAGGGAATCGTTCCGTGCGGGCACTGCCCGGCCTGCCTCAGAGGCGACACCAACCGCTGCGACACCTACGACGAGATCGGCTTCACCCGCCAGGGGGCGCTCGCCGACCTCGTGAGCGTCCCCGTCGCGCTCGCCCACCGGCTCGACGACGCGGTACCCCTCGAGGACGCGGTGCTCGTCGAGCCCATGGCCGTGGTCTGGCGTGCCCTCACCCGCCTGCCGATCCCACCGGGTGCGCGGGTGGCGATCATCGGCGACGGCACGATCGCCCTCCTCGCGGCCCACCTCGCCCGCGCCTTCGTGCCCCACTCGGTCACCGTGATCGGCCGTCGCCCGGAGCAGGCCGACCTGGCGCGCACGATGGGCGCCGACGCGTTCGCGCTCGCCCCGCCGGCGGAGACGTTCGACCTCGTCGTCGAGGCGGCGGGCGTGGCCGAAGCAACCGCCACGGCAGTCGCCCTGGCCGCGCGCGGCGGGACCATCACGCTCCTCGGACTGCCGCCCCACGGCAGCACCGTCACGCTGGGGCCCGACGACCTCGTGAACAAGGACCTGATCCTCCAGGGCAGCTTCTCCTACACACGGCGCGCCTGGGCCGAGGTCGTGGACCGACTCAACCACGGGACCCTTCGCCCCTCGCCCCTCGTGACGCACCGGTTCTCGATGGACGCCGTCGACGACGCGCTCGAGACCCTGAGGGGGCGGCGCGATCGGTCGGCCCCCCGCGGCAAGGTCGTGATCGACGTGCGCAGCCCGTTCGCGCGCGCGTGAGTCAGGGCGCCGACGAGGCCGCGAGGCCGGCCGGACCCATGGCGGGACGTCGGCCCACCTAGACTCGTTCAGGGTGAGCACGCGCCACGAACGCCGCGTCGACCGCGCCAGGACGCCCCCCGTACGAATCCGACTGGTACTGGTCGGGCTCGTGCTGTGCGGCGCCCTGTACGTGGCGAGCGTCCCGCGAGGGGCGACGGCCGCGACGACGCCGGCTCCGGCGGCGACGCACCCGCTCTACCAGTTCGTCGACACCGGGACCGAGCCCCTGCCGTGGAACGCGAACTCGCTCGAGAGCCAGCTGCAGTCGACGACGATGCTCGGCGGCCCCCACGGCGCCACGGGCGCCACGGGCGGCGTCATCGCCTATCGCACCAACACGAACGACCTGGCCCTGCTCACGATGAGCGCGAACGGCACGACGTCGTGGTCCGACCTGTCGACCGAGGGGGCGATCCCGTCCCCGGCCGGTGACCCCGTCCCCTTCATCGACCCCAACGGCCACGCCGACGTGCTCTACGTGGACGGCGCGGGCGACCTCGAGCTGATCGCACCCAACGACCCGGTGACCCCGAACTGGAATCGGCTCCACCGAGGACTGCCCTGGAGGCCCTACGTGGCGCTCGACCTCTCGGCCCTGACGGGACAGGCCGCCCAAGGCCTCGCCAGCGCCGTGGTCGAGGGAACGAGCGCCGTCGTCAGCTACCGAACCACCGCGAACGACCTGGAGGTCCTCACCCTCGGCTGGTCAACGGGTCAGAACGTCCCGGTCTTCTCCGAGGTCGCCGCGACCATCACCTCGCCCTCGACGGCGGCCGTCGGGCCGGCGGCGCGCGCGCCGCGATCGTCGACGACCACCACCCCGCCCACCACCCCGCCCACCACCCCGCCCACGAGGCCCCAGCCTCTGCGCGCGACGCCCTTCTCGAGCGATCCCGTGGCCCTGCCCGGGCCCACGCCCACCGTCGCGGCGGCCCTCGCCAACGGGGACCTCGCCGTCTTCACCTCGAGCGACTGGCTGCTCAGCGGCTTCACCCAGCAGAACCTGACGACGCTCACCGCTAGCGCGCCCCTCCTCGGGCCCCTGTCGGTCGGCGCCACGAGCGCCACCATCGATCTGGCGGGACTGACCGCCGGTGGGCAGGTCGAGCTCTTCTCCACGACGTACCTCACCGCCACCCCGGGCCCACTCGCCACGCCGAGCTTCGACGCGTGGAGCGCCCTCAACATCACCGCGGCCGCGCCGGGCGCGCCGCCGCTCACCGGTGACCTGGCCGTCGCGACCACCCCGGGCCAGGTCGCGGTCGCGGGGCAGGCGGCCCACTGGGGCGACCTCTTCGTCCTCACCGCCGTCCCGGGGTCGTCGGCCTGGAGCGCGACCGACGTCTCGGTCACCGCCGGCGCGTCAGCGCGCACCGTGGGCACGACCGTGACCGACCTCACCCTCGGTGGCCAGCTCACGCTCTACGCCGCGGGCTACAGCGCACCACCGCCCCAGGGCGTGGGCGTCTACGCGATCCCCTTCACGAAGTGGACGACCGCCGTCGCCAACGGGTGGCCGATCCTCGCCGAGACCGGGGGCCTCGGCACTCGCAGCGCGCCGTGGGTCGGTTTCGTCGGCTCGCCACCGGTGAACCAGTCGCCCGACTTCCTCATGGGGCAAGCCATCTACAACGCCCACAAGAGGGTCACCTGGCTGTCCTTTTGGACGGTGAGCGGGCCGCTCGCCAACGAGACCCAGACGGCGCAGACCTACTACACCCACGG
The DNA here is from genome assembly GCA_021779855.1 of Actinomycetes bacterium. Classification (GTDB taxonomy): domain Bacteria; phylum Actinomycetota; class Acidimicrobiia; order Acidimicrobiales; family RAAP-2; genus RAAP-2. Next base: position 1,661 of record JAJXZW010000003.1, on the reverse strand, counting down.
CTACGACGCCGGCCAGTGGGTCGCCACCCAGATCGACAGCTATCGCTCCCTCGGGGTGGGGCTCAAACCCGACTGGGTGATCCTCGACCCGGAGGGCTACCCCGACAACCACTCCCACCTCGACGCGCCCGCCGGCGCGTCCAAGGCCCAGAAGGCCACCTACGCCACCTACTGGGCGGCGATGCTCTCGGGTTGGCAGGCCGGTCTCAACGCCATCGACCCGTCGCTCAACGCAGCGGTCTACGCCTCCCAGAGCGAGTACGCCAACTACGGGCTCGCTGGCCTCTCGATGCCCGTGTTCGAGGCGCTGGCCTTCGCCAACAACGGCCCCGACCCGATCCCCGGGGCCAACGGGTCGAACATCCGCGGCTACATCACCTTCGACGCGTCCTGCACCCCGCTCGCGACCCTCCAGAGCGAGGCCCAGACCCTGGAGAGCCCGCCGTGGTCGGGGCGGTTCAACACGCTGCAGTTCAACCCCGGCGTCTACTGCCCGCCCCCGCCCTAGGGTTGGCCCATGAGCACGAGTGAACCCGCTGACCCGGTGAGCCCGGCTGCGCCCGACGGGGTCCCGGACCCCAGCTCGTCCAGCCCCTCGGCGGTCGCCGAACTGCGTCAGCGACTCCGTCAGCTCGCCCAGCCCCTCGTCGACACGATCGACGCGCGCCTGGCCGCCCAGGTCGACGCGCGGGTCGACGCGCGGGTCGACGAGCGTGTCGAGGCCCGGCTGCGCGACCGGCTCGCGGTGATCGAGCGGGCCATCGCCGACCTCGATCGGGCGGTCACCGCCCTCCAGGCGAGACGGGGCGAGTGAGCGTAGGAGTCGTCACGGCGGGCGAGGAGCGCCTCGGCGACCTGCGCGAGCTCTACCTCTCGCTCCACCACGCCGAGCTCGCGGTCTCGGCCCTGGCGCTCACCGAGCCCGACGAGCGGGCCTGGGCGGCCCGACTGGTCACGTACCGCGACCACTTCGCCGCGGGACGGGCGCGCCTGCTCGTCGCCGAGGACGACGGCCACCCGATCGGCTACGCCTTCGGCCTGGTGGAGGAGGGCCACGACGACACCTTCCCGCTCGGCGCGCTGGTCGGCGAGCTCTACACCCTGGTCGTCGCCCCCGGTCGGCGCGGACGGGGCGTCGGCGCGGCGTTGCTCGCCGCCCTCGACGCGGTCCTCGCCGCCGAGGGCGTCACCAGCCTGCGCGTCGAGGTCCTGGTCGGCAACGACGACGCCCGCCGGTTCTACCGGCGCCACGGCCTCGTCGAGGGCGAGGTCGTCCTGTACCGCTACCCGCGCCCGGACGCCTAGGGCGCCTCGGGCCCGGAGGGGTGCGAGCGACGGCGCTCGCGATCGCGGCGGAGGGCCCAGCGCACGATGAGACCGCACAGGACGACGAGCGCCAGGACGAAGAAGCCGAAGACGGCGACGAACACGCCCGAAGGCTAGGCCGTGTGACAGGGCGCGGGCACACTCGACGCGTGTCACCCGTCGCCCTGAGCCCCGTCCTCGAGGTTTTGCGCGGGGACCCCGGGGAGCGCCCGGCCGTCGACCTCGTCGCCGCCGCGGGCCTGCGCGCGCGCCTGGAGGCGGCCGCGCGCGACGCCGCCCGGGTGACCCCGGGGCTGCGGGTCAGCGCCGGGAGCCTGCGCACCCCACCGACCGCG
>JAJXZW010000021.1 GCA_021779855.1 Actinomycetes bacterium | reverse complement strand
CGAGCGGCGAGAGGGCGGTGCGCCCCGCCGCGCGCGCGGGTCGCCCGAGGGCCCGCCACACCGCGGCGGCGAGCACCGTCAGCCCGGCCAGCGCGAGGGCGTAGAGGCCCACGCCGTGGCGCGCGTCGGTGCCCGTCGCGTAGGCGTGCACGAGCGCCGACGCGTAGGCCGCCCAGCTGAACCAGTGGATGAAGCGCCACGAGCTCGGGCGCACCCGCTGCTTCAAGAGGCTCGACACCCACACCGCGATCATGAGGTCGATCGCCACCGCGCCCAGGGCGACCCCGAGGGTGCGGTAGTGCGAGGCCCCGGGCAGCACGACCGAGAGCCAGCCCGTGGGCACGAACGAGTCCAGGGCGGTCGTGGCGACGTGCAGTCCCAGAAAGGCCATGGCCACCATCGACACCGAGCGGTGCAGCTCGTTGAGCTCGAAGCGCCCGACGACCGTCCCCCCGACCCGGTTCGCGACCAGGGTCCCGAGGGTGACGACGACGGTGAACAGGGCGAGCGTGACGTAGCCCGTCGCGCGGGTCGTGTACCAGAGGTACGGCGTGGTGAGTGCCATCATCTCCCCGCTCCCTCGCGCGTCCAGCCTCCCACGTACTCGAGCGTCCCGTCGACACGCACCAGGCGGGCCGCCGCACCGGCCTGGGCCAGGTGGTACGGGGCGTCCTCGGCCCAGAGCAGGGCGGCCGTGGCGAGCGCGTTGGCGCGCAGGCAGCTCGACGACGCCACCGAGGCGGTGGCGTAGGGGCCGTGGGCGCACTCGCCGGTGCGCGGGTCGACGACGTGGTTCACGACCTCGCCGCCGGCGCGCCAGGTGCGCGTCGCGTTCGACGAGGTCGCGATGCCGCCGCCGGGGATCGAGATCCGCTCCTCGCGCCCGGTCACGACCAGCGAGTCGGTCACCCCGATCGCCCACGGGCCGTCGGGGCCGTGTCCGCGGACCGCGACGTCCCCGCCGATCTCGACCACGACCCCGCCGCCCGCGGCCACCTCGTCGGCGACCCGGTCCGCGACGAGGGCCTTGGCGCTGGCCCCGAAGTCGACCTGGGCGCCCTCGCGCAGCGCCACGCGGTGTCCCGTCCGGTCCCAGACGATCGCCGAGACCCCGGGGGCCGGGCGCGCCCCCCGCCGGGGCGGCGCGCCCGTGGCGCGCAGCTCGTCGTAGTCGCGGTCGTAGCCGAGGTCGAGCAGGGCCCCCAGGACCGTCGGGTCACAGAGCCCGTCGGTCCAGTGCGCGCACTCGATCGCCGCCGAGAGCACGTCCTCGAAGGTCGCCGAGACCTCGACGGGCTCGCCCGACGCGTGGTTGAGCCGGGTCACCTCGCTGTCGGAGCGGAAGCGGTTCGCCGCCGCGTCGACGGCGTCGAGGTGGCGCCAGAGCGTGGTGAGGGCCGCCTCGAACTGGTCGTCGCGCTCGACCGCGAGGGTCGCGGTGAGCCCCCACACCGTGAAGGTGGTGGTGGTCACTGGCAGACGACCTGGCCCGAGGGTGTCGAGTAGCAGGTGGTGGTCGTGGTCGTCGGCGCCGGCGTGGTGGTCGTCGGCGCCGCGGGGCTCGTGGCGGGGGCGCCCGGCGAGCCGCTCGACCCGGTGGCGGGGGCGGTGCCCGAGGGCGAGGTCGTGGTCGTCGACGGGGGCTGGCCCGACGGGCTCACCCGCGGGGCCGTCGCCGAGAGGGGGCGCGTCGTCGTGGCGAGGTAGCCGACCATGAGCCCCGAGAGCACGCCCGAGCCCACGAGGACGCTGGCCGCGGTGCGGCGCACGCGCGCGAAGCGTCGGTCACGCTGGTGGGGGGTGCGGGGTGAGGGAGTCACGTCGGGTCCTGGGGTCGGGCTCTGGGGTCGGGCTCGCGTCCATCCTTGTGGCGGGCCCTAAGGGGGCGGGGTGCCCTCGATAAGAAGTACCGAAAAATCACCGCTCGGCGCCCGAGGCGTCCACCTCGGGCAGCCGGATCGTGAAGCGGGCCCCGCCCAGCTCCGGGTCGCGGTCGACCTCGACGGTGCCGTGGAGCTCGCCCACGACCTGGGCGACGATGGAGAGCCCCAGGCCCGACCCCGGCAGGCCCCGCGCGCTGGGGCTGCGCCAGAAGCGGTCGAAGACGAAGGGCGTCTCCTCGGGGCTCACCCCCGGACCCGAGTCCGACACCGACACCCAGCCCTCGTGCGTGCGCACCTCGATGCGCCCGCCCTCGGGGGTGAACTTGACGGCGTTGGTGAGCAGGTTCGACACCGCGCGCACGAGCCGGTCCTGACGACCGGTGACGAACGACGGCTCGGACTCGACGTCGACACTGATGTCGTGGAGGCGCGCGTAGGTCCGGGCGGTCTCCACGCACTCGTCGACGCAGTCGTCCAGGCGCAGGGTGCGCACGTCGCCCTCGCTGCGCTCGCCCCGGGCGAGCTCGGCGAGGTCGCCCACGAGCGCGGCGAGCTCGTCGACCTGGGTGATCATGTCGGTGGTGATCTGGGCCGTCTCCTCCTGGGAGAGGTCGGGACGGCGCGCCAGCACCTGGGCGTTGGTGCGCAGGGACGTGAGCGGGGTGCGCAGCTCGTGGCTGGCGTCGACCACGAGCTGGCGCTGGAGGCTCTGGCTCGACTCGACCGAGCGCAGCAGCTCGTTGAAGACCCGGCGCAGCCGGCCGAGCTCGTCGTCGTCGCCCTCGTCGAGGCGGTGCTCGAGGTCGTTGGTCAGTGAGACCCCCTCGATCTCGTCGGTGACCTCCTCGAGGGGGTGGAGGGCCTGGCGGGCGAGGAAGAGGCCCAGTCCGAAGGCGACCAGCAGCCCGCCCGCGGCCACCAGGAGCAGGGTGGTGAAGAGCTCGTGGAGCTGCTCGACCTGCCCGGTGATGTCCACCACGAAGACCTCGGCCGAGGTGGTCGAGATCTGGCAGACCCCGGTCGGGCAGGTGACGAAGGCGCCGGCGGGCAGCGGCTCGATCAGCTCCCGGAAGGTCCCCTTGTCGAAGTTCACCGTGCGCAGCTGTTCGCCCAGCGTGCCCTTGGCGATGGCGAGGATGGTCTTGTCGATCGGCACGTCGGACTTGGGCAGGGTCTGGCCGCTCGGCAGGACGACCTCGGTGAACGAGCCGATGGCGCGGTAGGGGTCGTCGGCGTCGTGCTGGGCCTGGGCGTCCTGGCGCAGCGACGCGTCTACCGAGTTCAACAGGGCGTGGCGGGTCGACAGGTACGACGCGAACCCGCCGAGGATGACCGCGATCGCCGCGGCGAGCACCGTCGCGGCGATGACGCGGGTGCGGAAGGTCACGCCGTGCGCAGGGCGTACCCGACGCCGCGCACCGTCTGGATGAGGCGGGGCTCACCGCGCTCCTCGAGCTTGCGGCGCAGGTAGCCGATGTAGACGGCGAGGGAGTTGGTCCCCGAGTCGAACGTGTAGCCCCACACGAGGTCGAGGATCTGGTCCCGGGTGAGGACCTGGCGCGGGTGGGTCAAGAACAGCTCGAGCAGGTCGAACTCGATCTTGGTCAGCTCGATCTTGCGCTGGGCGCGGAAGACCTCGCGGGTCTGGGGGTTGAGCGAGAGGTCCTCGAAGCGCAGGACCTGCCCGTCGGCCTCGGAGGCGACCCTCCGGCGCAGCAGCGCCCGGAGCCGGGCCAGCAGCTCGGCGAGGTCGAACGGCTTGACCAGGTAGTCGTCGGCCCCCACGTCGAGGCCCTCGACCCGGTCGTTCACCGCGTCGCGGGCGGTCAGCATCAGGATCGGCGTGGCGTCGCCGCCCCGGCGGATCCTCCGGCAGACCTCCAGCCCGTCGATGTCGGGCAGCTGCAGGTCGAGCACGATCGCGTCGGGGGCCCGCAACTGGACCGACTTGAGGGCCGAGGTGCCGTCCTCGAAGAGCTCGACGTCGTAGTTCTCGATGCGCAGCGCCCGTCCCAGGGCCGTGCGGATCGACGGGTCGTCGTCCACGATGGCCACGTAGGGGTTGGTGGTGGGTACGGTCACGGCTCTCGCTGGCTCGGGCAGCCTCTAGTCTTAGCGTCCTGGGTAAGGGGCCCGCGGCGATTCGCTAAGAATCGGGCAAGAACGGCACCTTACCGGGCCGTGGCGGGTAGTTCAACCGGCAGAACAGCGGACTTTGGATCCGAAGGTTGGAGGTTCGAGCCCTCCCCCGCCAGCGTTTAGAAGAGCGCGCGCTCCAAGACGGCCGCCAGCTCGACCGGGCGGTCGCCCTGGACCGAGTGGCCCGACCCCTCGACGCGCACGATCGTGGCGTCGGGCACCCGACGGCGCAGCTCGGCCTCGTCGGCGTCGTCGACGACCGAGCCCGGGCCCATCGCCCGCACCAGGGTCACCGGGACCGCGACGTCCTCGAGCCGTCCCCACAGGTCGAGGTCCCGGGGTGCCTCGAGCCGGCTCGGCTCGCCGCGCTGGTGGCGCCACACCCACGAGCCGTCCTCGCGCCGCAGGGCGTTGTGCAGGATGCCCCGGCGCAGCGAGCTCACCGACCGGGTGGGGTGGTGGGCGACGGTGCGCGCCAGGATCGCCTCGAAGTCGGCGAAGGTCGCCGGCCCGTTGACGAAGTCGGTGACGTGGCGGGCCTTCTCGGCCGTGACCCCGGGGGTGACGTCGATCAGCACCAGGGCGCGCGCGAGCTCGGGGCGGGTGGCCACGAGCTCGATCGCGCACAGCCCCCCGAGGCTCATCCCCACGATCGGCAGGGGCCGGTCGAGGAGGCCCTCGAGCGCGGTGGCGAGGTCGCGCGCGTGGTGGGTGACGTCGGCGGGCGGGTAGGGCGTCGGGTCGGAGTGGCCGTGGCCGGGCAGGTCGAGGGCGAGCAGCGGCCGCCCGAGGGCGAGGGCGACGGTGTCGAAGGTGTGGGCGTTCTGGGCCCCGCCGTGGAGCAGGACGAGCTCGGGCTCGCCCTCGCCCCAGCGCAGGCCGCTCAGCTGGCGTAGCCCGTCGACGGCCAGGTGGAAGCGCGAGACGGGCGGGATCTCGACCTCGAGGCCGAACTCCTCGACGTTCTCTCCGAAGAGCGCGAACTCGTCGTAGTTGAGAGGGTCCACGTCGCGCATCGTAGGGCTGCTAGAGAGGGGGGATGACGCGCCCCACGTGTGTGGTCGTGCTCGCCGCCGGCGAGGGCACCCGGATGCGCTCGGCCCGACCGAAGCCGCTGCACAAGCTCTGCGGGCGCACGATGGCGAGCTTCGTCCTCGAGGCCGCGCGCCACGACGAGGTGTGCGCCACGGTCGTCGTGGTGGGCCACCACGCCACCTGGGTGGAGAAGGAGCTTGCCGAGGGCGCCGGGGCGGGCCTCACCTTCGTCGAGCAGGGCGAGACCCTCGGCACGGGCCACGCGGTCGCCGCGGCGCTGGCCAGCGTCGACGAGGCCATCGGCGAGAGCGACGGGGACGTCGTCATCCTGCCGGGCGACACCCCGCTGCTGCGCCACGAGACGGTGGCGCGCCTGCTCGAGGAGCACCGGGCGAGCGGCGCGGCCCTCACCGTGATGAGCGCGGTCGTCCCCGACCCCCGCGGGTACGGCCGGATGGTCACCGGTCGCGACGGTGGCCTGGAGCGGATCGTCGAGGAGCGCGACGCCTCGCCGGCTGAGCGACTGATCGACGAGGTGAACACCGGGGTCATGGTCGTGCGCCAGAGCCTGCTCGGGCCGGCGCTGCGCCGGGTGGGCCGCCAGAACGCCCAGGGCGAGTACTACCTGACCGACGTGGTCGCGGTGCTCTCGGCGATGGGCCACGCGACGAGGTCGTTCGTGGTTCCCGACCCCAGCGAGGCGCTCGGGGTGAACGACCGGGCCCAGCTCGCGCGCGCCGAGGCCGAGCTGCGCCGGCGGATCAACGAGCAGTGGATGGGGCGCGGCGTGACCCTGTGGGACCCGGCCACCACCTACCTCGACGTGGACGTCGTGCTCGCCCCCGACGTGTCGATCCTGCCCGGGACGATCCTCCAGGGCCGCACCCGGGTGGGGTCCGGGGCGACCCTCGGCCCGCGGGCCCACCTGGTGGACGTGGAGGTGGGTGAGCGCGCCCGCGTGGGGTGCGTCGAGGCGAGCTCGGTGCGCATCGGGGCTGACGCGACGGTGCGCTCGTTCGTCACCCTCGGCCCGGGCGAGGACGTCGCGGCCGGCACGATCGTCGCCCCCCGGGGCTGAGCGCCTCGTTGGCTAGGGTGGGCCTCGTGGAATCCCTGGCGAAGCGGCGCCTGGTCCTCGTCTCGGGTCGCTGCCACCCGAGCCTGGCGACGAACGTCGCGGCCCTGCTCGGGGTGGGCCTGACCGAGGCCAACCTGAGGGAGTTCGCCGACGGTGAGATCCACTGCCGGATCGACGAGTCGGTCCGCGGCGCCCACGTCTTCATCGTCCAGACCCACTCCTCGCCGGTGAACGACGCGATCATGGAGCAGCTCGTCATGATCGACGCCGCCAAGCGCGCCAGCGCCAAGAGCATCACCGCGGTCGTCCCCTACTTCGGCTACGCCCGCCAGGACCGCAAGACCCAGGGCCGCGAGCCGATCACCGCGAAGCTGGTCGCCGACGTCCTGCAGACCGCGGGGGCGTCCCGGGTCCTCTCGGTGGACTTCCACTCGGGCCAGATCCAGGGGTTCTTCAACATCCCGGTCGACCACCTGGTCGCCGCGCCCGTGCTCGAGACCTACCTCAAGGCCCACACCGACCCCCACGGGATCGTCGTGGTCGCCCCCGACGCCGGCCGGGTGAAGGTCGCCGAGCGCTACGCGCAGCACCTGGGCTGCGACCTCGCGCTCGTGCACAAGACCCGTCCTCGCGGTACGGCCAACGTCGCCGTCGCCCGCCACGTGGTGGGCGACGTCGAGGGGCGCCACTGCGTGCTCATCGACGACATGATCGACACCGCCGGCACGATCGTCGCAGCGTCGGACCTGCTGAAGGACCACGGGGCCGACGACGTCTGGGTCATGGCGACCCACGCCGTCTTCTCGCCTCCGGCCGTCGAGCGGCTGTTCAACGCCCCGGTGAGCCGGGTCGTGGTGACCGACACCCTGCCGATCGGGCCCGAGAAGACCTTCGAGAAGCTCGAGGTGCTGTCGGTCGCCCCGATCGTGGCGAACGCCATCTCGGCGATCTTCGAGGACAGCTCGGTCTCGGACATCTTCGGCGGCGAGAACCTCCTCTAGCCCGCGGCGCACGCACCCGGCGAGGTCCGCCACACCTCGAAGGAACCGTGGCCCACCGACGCCGTCGGAGGTCCGAAGTCGCGCACGAAGAGCTGGCGGACACGCTCGGGGTGGGCGCCCGTACGCCAGTAGACGAGGGCGCCGACGTGGTATCGACGGACGAAAGTGCAGAGTCCGGCGGCGAGGTGGTACCCAGGTCCAGGTGCGGGGTAGCTACGTGGCCGGCCGTAGAGCGACTCCATGAGGAATCCCTGAATCTCCACCGGAGCGAGTCCCGGAGGGTTCTCTTGACCGGCGTGACCAGAGCCCTGAATGTCCATGTAGCCGCCCACGAGTTTGAAGCGGAAACCGTCCTCGGCCTGCCAGCTCATGGCCTCGGTGTAGGGGTCGGTTGGGTAGGGATACGCGAGAACCACGTCGTCGTGCGCAATGCGTCCGAGCGCCCGGTAGAGGCCGTGTGGCCATTGCGGCGCCTTGGTGACGAAGGCGAGCTGCGGGAAGGGCAGGGCGAGGGCGACCCCCGCGAGGAGGACCATGCCCATGTTGCCGAGCCTTCGTCCTGTGGCCGGCTTATCCCCCAAGCCACGAAGGAAATGCTCTGCGCCCACCGAAGCGGATATCGCCACGAACAAGGCGACGACCTCGGCGAATCGTGAAGGGACGAATCCCTGAAGGAGGGGCACCCTCTCGAATAGTGCCTCGGGCAAAGGTATCGCCGAGACCGTGCCGTTGATGGTGAGGCGGGGGCCCAATGAAAGGAGCAGGGCACACGCCGCGGCCACCGCGCTGTACAAGACGACCTTGCTCCGTCGGTAACGGATCGCGACGATGGCGACCCACGCGAGAAGGCCGAGCCCGAGATAGCCGTCGTTCTCGGTGAAGTTGCCTGCGTCGAAGTGACCCGCGGTGGTGACCAACGACTTGGGAAGCAGTGCTTGATTGAGGGTCGGCACGATGGGCGCGAGGAGATCGGTGCGGAACAGCTGCAGGGACTGGATCGGTTGGGGGGGGCCGGAAACGTGGCCAACTCCTGCTAAGGCCCAGAAGAGGAAGTAGCCGGCGACCACGAGCGTCGATAGAACCGCCCACGGCATAGCAAGGAGAACCGGCGTGGCGCGGGCCTTCCACCCCTTGCCATCGCGGGCAATGAAGAAAGCCGCCCCAATCACGCATACGACGCCGAGCATTGCGAGAAGCTCCGGGCAGATGAGTAACTGAGCGCCGGACATGGCGCCCAGTAAGAGGCCAAGCCGTCGCGTCCCGCCGGTAGGTCGACCCAAGAGACGCACCACCACAAGGACGATGGGGGGGAGGAGGGGGGCGAAAATCAGGTTCAGGTGGGTGATCTGAGCGACCATGTAGGGACTGAACCCGAAAAAGAGTCCTCCGACGAACGCAATCCACGTCCGACACCACGTGCGAAGGACGAGGAACATCGATCCGGCCGATGCGGCGAACGCGAGGCGCAACAGCACGTTGTACGCGGCGACTGGCCCGAGCGTCGATGTCACCGGCCACGCCAGGATTCCTAGGAGCGGAATCGAGGTATTGCTCGCGAGGTTTGCGCCGCGGGGGAAGTCGACGAAGTTCGTGTGGAACGGAGTCAGTCCGTGGGAGAGGGCGAAGGGGGTCCATCCGAGGAACCACGAGTCACGCGCGGGGTCGCCGTATCCGAAACCGCCGAAAGGCACAGACGGCAGACGTGAGTTACTCCATGGTGTCGCCGGCCAGAAGACTAAGCAGGCCAGGGCGAGATAGGAGAGCAGGAGAGCCGCGGTTACCCACCTGCCGAGACGGGGTCGCGCGAACTCTGAGGGACCCCCGAGTGGCGCGGTCACCGGTGAAGCGTACCGAGGGCACCCGGTTGCGGCGTGGACCGCGCACGCCCTGGAGAGGCAAGGTCTGGCGAGGCTAGACTGGTGGGCCTGTTCGCCCGGTCGGGCGGGTCTCGTCGAAGGAGTCGTCATGTCAGAGGTCACGCTGCGCGCGACCACCGGTCGCCCCCAGGGCTCGGCCGCCTCTCGCCGCCTGCGTCGCGACGGCTCGATCCCCGCCGTCGTCTACGGCGAGGGCGTCGGCCCGCTGCCCGTGGCGGTCGACGCCAAGGAGTTCCGTCAGGCCGTCTCGACCGACCAGGGACTCAACACCCTCATCACCCTCGACGCCGAGGGCTCGAGCTTCGTGGTGATGGCCCGCGAGATCCAGCGCCACCCGGTGCGCGGCACGGTCGCCCACATCGACTTCCAGGTCGTCGACCCCAACCGGCCGGTCGTGGTCGAGGTCCCCCTGCACCTCACCGGCGACGCCGTCGAGGTCCGCCACGCCGACTGGGAGATCGACCAGCAGCTCTTCTCGCTCGAGGTCCGCTGCCGCCCCGACCAGATCCCCAACTCGGTCGAGGTCGACATCTCGGCCATGGTCCCGGGGGGGACGATCCGCGTGGGCGACGTGGCGCTGCCCGCGGGCGTGAGCACGGCGGGCGACCCCCAGGTCACCGTGGTCGCGACGCACGTCGGGCGCGCGGCGAAGGCTGCGGGTCCCGAGACCGCCACGGCGTAGTCGATGGCGCCGCGGCGCGCTGAGGGGTCCGAGCGCCGCGGCACGGCGAGCCGGCTGCTGGTGGTCGGCCTGGCCAATCCCGGGGCCGAGTTCGAGCACTCCCGCCACAACGTCGGTGGCGACGCCGTGCGCGCGGTCGCCCGCCGCCGGGGCGTGGAGCTACGGGTCGAGCGCCGGCTGCGCGCCGTCGTGGGCACGTTGGCGACCCCCGACGGTCCGGTGACCCTGGCCGTGCCGACCACCTACATGAACGAGTCGGGCGCGTCGGTCAAGCCGCTGGTGCGCCGCGCGGGGATTCCCGATCTGGCCGCCCTCGTCGTGGTGCACGACGAGCTCGACCTCGAGCCCGGGGACGTGCGGCTCAAGCTCGGCGGGGGACTCGCCGGCCACAACGGGCTGCGTTCGATCACCCAGGTTCTCGGCTCGCGGGAGTTCGCGCGGGTCCGGGTCGGCATCGGCAAGCCGCCGTCGAAGGAACGGGGCGCCGACTGGGTCCTGCAGCGACTCTCGGGCGTGCGCCGCGCCGCGCTCGTGGCCGACGTCGAGCGGGCGGCCGACGCCGTCGAGGCCGTCATCGACCTCGGCTTCGCCGACGCCCAGCAGCGCGTCAACGCCACGTGACGACCGGCCTCGACCGCGTCCTCGAGCGGGTCGCCCCGGCGCTGCGCCGCCGCGTCCTCGACGGGGGCCTCACGCCGTCGTCGTTCGCGACGCCCCCCGCCGTCGCCGCCCTCGCCCTGGAGGCCCCGGGCCTCACGGTCGTGACCGCGACGGCCGGGGAGGCCGCCGCCCTCGCCGACGCCCTCGCGGCGTGGTTGGGATCGGGAGCCGTGTCCCTCTGGCCGGGCTGGGACACCCACCCCCTGGAGCGGGTCAGTCCCGACGTCGAGGTCATGGCCCAGCGGTCCCTCATCCGAGAGCGCCTCGCGCGCGGGGACCGCCCCGCGGTGCTGGTCTGCTCGGTGCGGGCCGCCGCCCAGGTCCTCGCCCCCTCGACGCCACCGGTCGTCACGGTCCCGGTCGGCCACGAGGTCGGCCGCGACGAGCTGTTGGCCCAACTGGTCGCCGCCGGCTATCGCCGGGAGCACCAGGTCGAGCACCGGGCGGAGCTCGCCGTGCGCGGGGGCATCGTCGACGTGTGGCCCGCCCAGGCCGACGAGCCGGTGCGCCTGGACTTCTTCGGCGACGTGGTCGAGCGGCTCACCGTCTTCGACGTCGCCACCCAGCGCTCGGTGCGCGACACCGGGCTCGCGGTTTTCGCGCCGGCGCGCGAGTGGGTCCCCGACGAGGCCGGTCGGGCCCACGCCGCCGCGCTCGCCGGCGACGCCCGGTGGGGGGCCGAGGTCTTCGAGCGGCTGGCCGCCGGACACCTCTTCGACGGCATGGAGGGGTGGATGCCCCTGCTGGCGTCGTCGCGCGAGACGATCCTCGACGCGGGCGACGCGCGCGTCGTCGTCGTGGAGCCCGTGCGCGTACGGGGCCGGCTGGCCGACCTCCTCGACGAGGAGCGCGAGCTCACCGCGGTCGTGGCCACGACCTGGCGGGCCGATCGCGACGTGCCGCTGCTGCACGTCGACTACGCGACCCTGCTCGCCGACCACGACGTCGTCGACCTCGTGGGTCGCCCCGGCGAGGGCGGGGGGATGACCTCGCCGCCGGTCGTCCAGGGAGACCCCGGCCGCGTGGCGGCCCACGTGCGCGGATGGTCCCCCGAGCGCCGTGGCGTGGTGCTCGCCACGACGCCCGGCGCCGTGGCCCGCGTCGCCGACCAGCTCCGAGAGGAGGGGCTCGAGGTCACGACCGACCCGGGTGCGGTCCTCGAGGCCCGCCTGAGCGTCCTGGAGAGCGCGCTACCGGCGGGCTTCTGGCTGGACGACCCCGAGGTCGTGGTCTGGGCGGAGAGCGACCTCACCGGCCGGCGGGCCACCCGTCGGGTGGCCCGGACCCGGGCGCGCAACGTGGACGGGTTCTTCGACGACCTCGCCGTCGGCAGCTACGTCGTGCACCGCCACCACGGGGTCGCGCGCTACGCCGGTACCACGACCCGCTCGATCAACGGGGTCACGCGCGACTACCTCGTGCTCGAGTTCAAGGACGGCCGCAGCTACTGGCCGACCGAGCAGATCGACGCCGTCACGCCCTACACCGGCGGGGACGCGCCGGCCCTGTCGCGCCTGGGCGGCACCGAGTGGCAGAAGACGAGGGCGAGGGCGCGCGCGGCCGCCTACCTCGTCGCCCAGGAGCTCGTCGAGCTCTACCGGCGGCGCGCGGTGGCGACGGGCCACGCCTTCGCCCCCGACTCCGCCTGGCAGCGCGAGATGGAGGACCTCTTCCCCTACACCCTGACCGCCGACCAGGCCCAGGCGATCGCCGAGGTCAAGGCGGACATGGAGGCGCCCCGGCCCATGGACCGCCTGGTGTGCGCCGACGTCGGCTTCGGCAAGACCGAGGTGGCGCTGCGCGCGGTCTTCAAGTGCGTCCAGGACAACAAGCAGGCCGCGGTGCTCGTGCCCACGACGCTCCTGGCCAGCCAGCACTTCCAGACCTTCACCGAGCGCTTCGCCGGCTTCCCGGTGAAAGTCGCCCTCCTCAGCCGCTTCGTCGACGACGCCGAGGCGGCGGCGACGCTCGCCGGGCTGCGCGAGGGGACGGTCGACGTCGTCGTGGGCACCCACCGGCTCCTCTCGGGGGCGGTGACCTTCAAGGACCTCGGGCTGCTCGTGGTCGACGAGGAGCAGCGCTTCGGGGTCGAGCACAAGGAGGCCATCAAGGCCCGCGCGGTGGGCGTCGACGTGCTCACGCTGAGCGCGAGCCCGATCCCGCGCACTCTGGAGATGGCCCTCGCGGGCATTCGCGACCTCTCGATGATCACGACCCCGCCGGCCGATCGGCGGCCGATCCTGACCTACGTCGGGGAGTACGACGAGTCGGCCGTGGTCGAGGCGGTGCGCCGCGAGCTCCTGCGCGAGGGGCAGGTCTTCTACGTCCACAACCGGGTCCACGACATCGACCACGTCGCCCAGCGGATCGGCCGGCTGGTGCCCGACGCGCGCGTCGCGGTGGCCCACGGCCAGATGGACGAGGCGGCGCTCGAGCGGGTGATGGTCGAGTTCTGGGACCAGCGCTACGACGTGCTCGTCTGCACGACGATCGTCGAGTCGGGCATCGACCTGCCCACGGTGAACACGCTCATCGTCGACCGGGCGGACCGGCTCGGCCTGGGCCAGCTCCACCAGCTGCGGGGCCGGGTGGGCCGCTCGGGCCAGCGGGCCTACGCCTACCTCTTCCACCCGCCCGGCGAGACGCTCTCCGAGACCGCCTACGAGCGGCTGCGCACGATCGGCGACAACACCTCGCTCGGCAGTGGCTTCAAGATCGCCATGCGCGACCTCGAGATCCGCGGCGCCGGGAACCTGCTCGGCCACGACCAGTCGGGCCCGGTGGCCGCGGTCGGCTACGACCTCTACGTCCAGCTGGTGGCCGAGGCCGTCGCCGAGGCCAAGGGGGAGGTGGCGATCGAGCCGACCACCGTCACCCTGGACGTCCCGGGGGCGGCCCACCTGCCGCGCGAGTACGTCGAGGCCGACGACGCCCGCCTCGAGGCCTACCGCCGCCTCGCCGAGGTCCGCACCGACGAGGAGCTGGTCGACCTGCGCGAGGAGTGGTCCGACCGCTACGGGGTCCCGCCCGCGCCGGTGGAGGGGCTGCTCGATCTGGCCGGGCTGCGCCTGGCGTGCCTCGCCCGGGGCGTCACCTCGCTCGTCGTCCAGCCGGCCAGGGTCGGGGTGCGCAGCCGGGCTCGGCTGCGGGTCTCGCCGCTGCGCCTCTCCTACAGCCAGCAGGTGCGGCTGCGTCGCACGCGACCGGGCGCGCTCTACGACGAGGCGGCGGCCGAGCTGCGCGGCGACCTCGAGCCCGCCGAGACCTCGGCGCGCGCGCTGCGCGCGCTGCTCGACTCCCTCGGCGAGCCCGCGACGGGGGCGGCCGACTGACTCGGTAGCATGGCCCCGTGCGGCGGGTCGTCCTGGGACTGGTGATACTGCTGGCCGGCGCCATCGCCTACGGGTGGAGCGGCCTCTCCTCGGGGATCTCGGTGAACGGCCAGCGCATCGACGCGAGGACCCTCAACGCGGAGCTCGCCGCCATCGCCCAGCACCTCACCCTCCAGTGCTACGTGACGGCCCTGAGCCCGACCAACTACGGGGTGGGGGCGGGCGGGGACACCGCGAAGGCCACCGGGGCGGCGGCCTGGACCGAGCTGCGCGTCGAGGGCGTGGCGATCGACCAGTACGTCGAGGGCCACCTGCACTACACCCCGAACGCCGCGGCGCTCACCTCGGCCAAGGCGTCGCTCGAGGGCGAGATGACGGCCCAGGCCCAGGCCAACCGGCTCACCTGCCCGGGCCCGTCGGCCCAGGCGCTCGCCGAGATGCCCGCCGAGATGCGCCGGGCCGAGGTCATCGCCCAGGCCGACTCGCTGTACCTGGTGGGCAAGCTGAAGCAGGCGATCCCGCTGACGGCGGCCTCGATGCGCCACTACTACGACGCCCACCAGTCCAGCTACGACACGCTGTGCGTCTCGATCGCCCTGGTGTCGCCGGCGAAGGTCGCCGCCTTCGCCGCGTCCCAGAAGACGGGGATGTCGGTGGCGGCCCTCGCGCGCACCTACTCCCTGGACCCCTCCAGCCAGAAGGGGGGCGCCTACGGCTGCTTCCCGCCCACGGACCAGTCCTACCCCGCGGTGCGCAACGACGTCGCGAAGGGCACGCTCGACGCCTTCCCCTCGAGCCCCCAGTACATCAGCTACGGCGGCCAGACCTACGCCTTCTACGTCGCGCTGACCAAGCGCACGCCGACCCCCTTCGCCTCGGCGGAGCCGGCCGTGCTCAACGACCTGAAGAACCTCAACGCCACCGCGGCCGCCTCGGTGAAGAACACGCTGCTCTACGAGGCGGCGGTCCACGTCGACCCGGCCTTCGGCCGCTGGGGGCTCGCGAGCGCGGGCCCCACGGTCTTCTCGCCGGCCACGCCCGCGGCGTCTGAGGTCACCGGGACGAGCAGCCTGGGCGGCGGCGCGGCCAGCTATCGGTGACCCCCCGGGTCCGGGTCGTCGGCCTCGGCCCCGGCGCGTCGGGGGCCGTCACGGTGGGGGCGCTCGAGCGGCTGACCCGGGCCGAGGTGGCGCGGCTGCGCACCCGGCGCCACCCCTCGGCCGAGGGCCTCGGCGACCTCGCGAGCTACGACGACTGGTACGAGCGCGCCGACTCCTTCGAGTCGCTCTACGCGGCCATCGTCGACGACCTCGTCGCGCTGGCGCGCCACGCCGCCGGCGGCGAGGTGGTCTACGCGGTCCCCGGCTCGCCCCTGGTCGCCGAGCGCACCGTCGAGCTGCTGCGCCATCGCGACGACGTCGAGGTCGTGGTCGAGCCCGCCGTGTCGGTGATCGACGCCGCGTGCGCCGCCCTCGGCGTCGACCCCATGGCGGTCGGCCTGCGGGTCGTCGACGCGCTCTCGCCGGTCGCCTGGCGCGAGGGGCCCCACCTGGTGCTCCAGTGCTACGCGCCCGAGGTGCTGGCCGTGCTCGCCGACCGGCTCGCCGGCGCGTCGGTCACCCTGCTCTCGCACCTCGGGCTTCCCGACGAGCGGGTCGAGGCGATCGACCTCGGCGACCTCGCCCGGCTCCCGCCCGTCGACCACCTCAGCTCGCTGTGGGTGGAGGTGCCCCGCGGCGCCGCCGAGGCGACCGACGACCTCGTCGCCCTGGTGCACCGGCTGCGGGCCGAGTGCCCCTGGGACCAGGAGCAGACCCACGGCTCGCTCGCCCGGCACCTCCTCGAGGAGGCCTACGAGGCCCTCGACGCCCTCGAGGACTACGTGCGCGCCCCCGACGAGGCTTCGACCCGCCACCTCGTCGAGGAGCTGGGCGACCTCTGGTGCCAGATCGTCTTCCACGCCGAGCTCGCGGCCGAGGACGAGCGCTTCGACCTGACCGAGGTCGCCGACGCGCTCGCCGCCAAGCTCATCGCCCGCCACCCCCACGTCTTCGGGGACGCGACCGCCGAGAGCGCCGACGAGGTGGCCGCGCGCTGGGAGGTCTTGAAGCTCGCCGAGAAGGGCCGCGCGAGCGTCACCGACGGCATCGTCTGGCAGCTGCCCGCCCTCACGCTCTACACCAAGCTGCTGCGCAAGGCGGCCTCGCTCGGGCTGGAGCCGCCGCCGCCCGAGGCGCTGCGCGCCAACGCCCTGGCCGCGCTCGGGGCCCTCGAGCTCGACGGCGCCCCGGCCGGCGACGCGGCCGGTGACACCGCGGCCCCGCCCGGATGGGGCGACGCGATCGAGGCGCTGGCCTCGCTCGCCCGTCACGCCGGCGTCGACCTCGAGGGCGTGCTGCGCGAGCGGGCCCGCTCGATGCGCGCGGCCATCGTCGACGCCGAGCGTCGCGACTAGCGGCCCGCGCGAAGGGGCGGGTTAACGTGAGCGTGGACACGAGGAGGCGTGATGAGCGCGATTGAGGCCGTCCTGGGCCGGATGATCCTGGACTCGCGGGGGAACCCGACCGTGGAGGCGGAGGTGCTGCTCGCCTCGGGCGCCCTGGGGCGTGCGGCCGTGCCCTCGGGCGCCTCCACGGGCTCCCGCGAGGCCGCCGAGCTGCGCGACGGCGGCGAGGCGTGGATGGGTCGGGGCGTCGATCGGGCGGTCGAGTACCTCGACGGCGAGATCGACGACGCCCTCGAGGGCCTCGAGGCGCTCGACCAGCGCGAGGTCGACACCGCCCTGGTGGACCTGGACGGGACCGACAACAAGGGCCGCCTGGGCGCCAACGCCATCCTGGCCGCCTCGCTCGCCACGGCGAAGGCGGCCGCCCTGGAGTGTGACCTGCCGCTGTACCGCTACGTCGGGGGCGTCAACGCCTGCGTGCTGCCCACGCCGATGATGAACGTGGTGAACGGCGGGGTCCACGCCCGCAACTCGATCGACTTCCAGGAGTTCATGGTGATGCCGGTCGGGGCGTCGTCGTTCACCGAGGCGCTGCGCTGGGGTGTCGAGACCTACCACACCCTGAAGGCGGTGCTCGCCGAGCGGGGCCTCGCGACGGCCGTCGGCGACGAGGGCGGCTTCGCGCCCGACCTCGCGGACAACGAGTCGGCCGTGAGGGTGCTGGTCGAGGCGATCGAGCGGACCGGCCGGCGACCCGGGGTCGACGTCGCGCTCGCGCTCGACCCCGCGACGAGCGAGCTCTACCGCGACGGCGCCTACCACCTCGCCGGCGAGGGCCGGGTCCTCTCCAGCGCGGAGCTCGTCGACTACTGGGCCGACCTGTGCGAGCGCTACCCGATCGTCTCGCTCGAGGACGGCATGGCCGAGGACGACTGGGACGGGTGGGTCGCCCTCACCGCCCGGCTCGGCGACCGGGTGCAGCTCGTGGGCGACGACGTCTTCGTGACCAACACCGAGCTGCTCACCCGCGGCATCGAGCGCGGGGTGGCCAACTCGATCCTCATCAAGCTCAACCAGATCGGCACCCTGACCGAGACCCTCGAGGCCGTGGCCCAGGCCACCCGCCACCGCTACAGCGCCGTGATCTCGCATCGCTCGGGCGAGACCGAGGACGTGACGATCGCCGACGTGGCCGTCGCGCTGAACGCGGGCCAGATAAAGTCCGGCGCGCCGGCCCGCACCGATCGGGTCGCGAAGTACAATCAACTGCTGAGGATCGAAGAGCAGCTCGGCGAGTCGGCCCGCTTCGCGGGCCGGTCGGCGCTGTCGGGAGCTGGATGACCACGACCAACGTCCACGGCCACAACCAACACGGCGCGCACCGGTGGATGGTGCCGCTGGCGGTGGTGACGGCCGGGGCGATGGTCGCGATCTGGTTCCCCTTCGCGGCGCTGTGGCAGCAGCAGCACCAGATCGCCCAGGCGTCGGCGGCCCTGGCCGCGGTGCGCGGTGAGCAGCGCGCGCTGGACGTCCAGTCCCGCCAGGTGGCCTCGACCCGGGCCCAGCGCGACCTCGCCCGGGCCGACTACCAGCTGGTCTCGCCCGGCCAGAGCCTGATCCAGGTGCTCCCGGGCCGGGCCGCCAACGGCGTGTGGACCCTGCGGGACGACCCCGGCTACCAGCCCCTCGCACGCCCCGACACCGTCCCCGCGGCCACGACGCTCCACGCGTCGGCGTCCCCAAGCCGGAGCTTCCTCGAGCGCCTGGTGCGCACGCTCGAGTTCTGGCGTTGAGCTTCGTCGAGGCCTCCGAGGACGACCGCCGGGTCGTGGAGTCGCTCCTCGGCCGCCCCCTGGCCGGCCGCTTCGCGGTGGCCGTGCGTCGCCGCGACGGGCGCCCGGTCGTGATCGAGAACGAGCCGCACCTGCGCGACGGCACGCCCATGCCCACCCTCTACTGGCTGGTCGACCCCGAGCTGGGCGAGGCCGTGAGCCGGCTCGAGGGCGCGGGCGGCGTGCACCGCTTCGAGGACCTGGTCGACCCGGCGGCGCTGGCGGCGGCCCACGACGCCTACGCCCGCGCGCGCGCGGCCGCGACGCGGCGCGCGCACGGCCCCGCGCCCTCGGGGGGCGTCGGCGGGACCCGCCGGGGCGTGAAGTGCCTCCACGCCCACCTCGCCTACCGGCTCACCGGCGCCGAGGACCCGGTGGGCGACCTCGTCGCCGCCGAGCTCGGCGTCGACTGCGGGTCGTTCGTGGTCGAGGGCAGTGGCTGAGCCCGTCGCCGCCGTCGACTGCGGGTCGAACTCGACGCGCCTGCTCATCGCCGACGCCCGGGGGCGCGCGATGGCGCGCGAGATGCGCATCACCCGGCTCGCCGAGGGTGTCGACGCCGCCAAGGAGCTCTCCGACGCCGCGATCGCCCGGACCCTCGCGGTCCTCCAGGAGTACCGCGGGCTCTGTGAGCGCGCGGGCGTCACCCGGGGGCTGTGCGCGGCCACCTCGGCCGTGCGCGACGCGGGCAACGGCGCCGCGTTCTTGGAGCGCGCCCGCGGGGTCCTGGGCTTCGACGCCGTCGTCCTCTCGGGCGAGGACGAGGCCACCTACTCCTTCGAGGGGGCGACGACGGGCCTGGCCGACGACGGGCGCCCCGTCGCCATCCTCGACGTCGGGGGCGGCTCGACCGAGATCGCCTCGCGGATCGACGGCCGTGTCGTCGGCTACTCCATGCAGGTCGGCTGCGTGCGCGTGACCGAGCGTGCGCTCGGTGCCGGCCCGGTCGACGCCGAGCACGAGGCCCGGGCCCTCGCGATGATCGAGGCCGCCCTCGACGGGGCATCCGCCGCCGCGCCCGCGCTCTTCGCCCTCGGTCCGCGGCTGCGGCTCGTCGGGCTGGCCGGGACCGTCTCCACCCTCGCCCAGCTCGACGCCGGCCTCGACCACTACGACCGGGCCGTCGTGCACCATCGGCGGCTCTCGCGCCACGCGGTGGCCGCCTGGCGGGCCCGCCTGGGACACGAGCCACCCGCGACGCGCCTGGGCTTCCCCGGGATGGTCCCCGGCCGCGAGGACGTGATCGTCGCCGGCCTCTACGTCGTCGAGGCGGTCATGGCCCGCCTGGGCGTGGACGAGCTGCTCAGCTCCGAGAGCGACATCCTCGACGGCATCGCCGGGCGGCTGCGGTCGGGCTTGGCGTGACGGGGGGCGACCTGGCACGATGAGACGATGAGGAGTACGCGATGGTGACGCTGCGGGGCACGGGGCACGCGCCGGTCTCCCTGCACGGCCGGCGCGTCGTGCTGCGCACCCTCGCCGAGTCGGACTACGACGCCTGGCACGAGGTGCGGGTGCGCGGCCGGGACTGGCTGCTCAAGTGGGAGCCGCGCTCGGCCCACGCGCCCCACCTGGCCGAGGACCGGCGCAGCTTCGCCACCCGCTGCCAGGTGCGCGAGCGCGAGCGCCAGATCGGCACGGGCTTCGGCTTCGGGATCTTCGTCGACGGTCGCTTCGTGGGGGAGATCTCCCTGTCGTCGATCCAGCGCGGTCCCCTGCAGTCGGCCTTCGTGGGCTACTGGATCGACGAGGCCTACGCCGGGCGGGGCCTCATGCCCGAGTCGGTCGTGGTCGTCCTGCAGTTCGCCTTCGAGTCCCTGCGCCTGCACCGGATCGAGATCAACATCATCCCGCGCAACGCCGCGTCGCGGCGCGTCGTGGAGAAGCTCGGCCTGCGCTACGAGGGCATCGCCGAGCGCTACCTCGAGATCGACGGCGCCTGGGAGGACCACGCCCACTACGCGATCACCGCCGAGGAGTGGTCCGACCGGGCGCCGGCGCTCGTGAGCGACTGGCTCCTGCCCCGGATCGACTAGGCCGCCTCGAGCGTCCGGCCGGCGAGCTCGCGCGGGGTGGTGGTGCGCAGCTCGCCCCCCAGGGCGGCCGCGACGCCGGCGCCGCCGACGACGTCGTCGCGGCCCAGCACGACCAGGGCGTCGTGCTCGCCGCGGGCGACGACGAGCCCGGCGAGCCGGGTCCGGCGGGCCGCCTCGACCACCTCGGCGACGGTGACGTCCCGGCCCGCCGCCACGGCGGGGTTGACGTACCGGGTCGCCGAGAGCGCGCGCACGTCGCGCAGCACGTCGCGGGCCACGCGGCCGGGGTGGACCGACGAGCCGGGGACGTCGCTCCAGGTGACCGGGACGGGCTCGACCGACAGCCCGAGCAGCCCCGCGAGGTGGAAGAGCTCCACGTCGATTGCGAAGCCCTCGACGTGGGCGAGCAGCGCGAGGAGCCGTCCGGCCCCCAGCCGGTAGCCCTTGAAGCCGCACTGGGTGTCGCGCAGCGGCGCGCGCACGTAGTGGTGGACGAGCCGGCTGAAGGCGGCGCCGGCCAGGGTCCGCAGCGCGGAGTCGTAGGCGATGCGCCCGTCGGCGGTGCGCGAGCCCGGGGCGAGGTCGGCCCGGGCGAGGGCGGCCATCACCTCGGGGAGGTGGCGGGGGTCGATGGCCATGTCCGCGTCGGCCGTCACCACGAGCGGCCCGCGCGCGAGGCGCAGCCCGAGGCGCAGCGCCGCCCCCTTGCCGCGGTTCTCGCCGAGCGCGACCACGCGGTGGTGGGGGAGCGATCCGTAGACGCGCGCGGCGGCCTCGGCCGTCGCGTCGCGGGAGCCGTCGTCGACCACGACCACCTCGACGCGCTCGGGCCCGAGCCGCTCGAGGGTCGGGGCGAGGCGGGCGTACCCCGCGGCGAGCCGGGCCGCCTCGTCGTGGGCCGGGACGACGATCGAGAGGTCGAGCTCGGGGTCGCTCACTACGGGCGCGCCGCGCCGATCAGCCCGGCGGTGAAGAGCGGAGCCAGGGCGACGGTGGTGCCCGCGTAGGCCGACGCGATCGTGGTGTCGACGCCCCAGGGCCCGCTGCCCACGTACATCACGACGTGGTCGACGGCGTTGTCGCCGTCGAGGTTGTAGTAGAAGAGCAGGTCCCCGGGCTGCAGCTCGGTGAGCGGGACGTGGTGCATCGCCGGCCACTGGGTCTCGGTCGTGCGCGGGATGAGGATGCCGGCCCTCGCCCACGCCCACTGGACGAGGCCGGAGCAGTCGAAGCCCACCCCGGGCGTCTCGCCCCCCCAGACGTAGGGCACCCCGATCTGGCTCTCGGCCTCGGCGACGGCCTTCTCGCCCTGGGCCGTGCCGGCCACCTCGGCGACCGTGACGGTCGTGGTGGCGGCCTGGATCGCCTCGATCACCTGGTTGGCGGCGCTCTGGCCGCCGACGGCCGAGGCCGCGGTGATCGCCTGCTGCTCGGCCGCGGTGTCGTGGCGGCGGGCCGCGGCCGCGCCCGCGCTGATCTCGTAGGTGATGATCTCGCTGCGCAGGGTCGCGGTCACGGTGGCGAGGGTGGCCTGGGTCTGGTCGGCCAGCAGGACGCTCTGCGAGAGGAGCCTCTTGGCGGCGACGGTCGCGTGCTCCTTCTGGGCCCGGGCGCTGGCGACCCGGCTCACCGTCGCCTGCAGTGAGGTGCGCTCGTCCTGGTAGCGCCGGCGCAGCGCGGCGAGGTTGCCCACCACCCTGTCCTGGTAGACCTGGCGGGCGTCGGCCGTCGTGACGTTCTGGTCGAAGATCGCGATGCTCTGGGCCTGCGCCGCCCCCAGGACGTAGGCGCGTACGACGGCGACCACGAGCCGCCGGGAGGTGGCCGCGACGGCGCTGCGCTTGGTGGCCTCCTGGCCCTGGAGGCTGGCGATGGTGGCGTCGAGCTGGGCGACGGCGGCCTTGTCGGCGTCGTACTGGTTGGCCGTGATCTCGCTCTGCCTCTGCTGCTCGGACAGCGTCTTGGAGAGCTGGGCGATCTCGGCCTGGGTCTGGGCGATCGTCTGGGCCCCCACCGGCCCCGGGACGACCACCAGGGCCATGGTGATCAGGGCCAGGACCACAGCCAGGGGGAAGGGTGTCGTGCCCCGACGCCGCACGCGCATGCGTCAAGCCTAGTGAGGGGCCCCGGGAGAACGGGGGCAACGGCCCGTTGGGGTCCCGGGCCGGGGCTCGGTTAGCGTGGGCCCGCGGCGTCGAGGGGGCGTAGCCCAATCGGTAGAGGCAGGGCGCTTAAACCGCCTTCAGTGAGGGTTCGAATCCCTCCGCCCCTACGTCGCTGGGGCGGGGCGGCGCCATTTAGTAGCGTTGTAGGGTGGCCAAAAGCACCTCGGGCAAGCTCGTCAGCCGCGTCGGCGCGGCCGGCGGCGGTAGGACCTATCGCAAGGCGCGTCCCGCCAACTTCTACGGGGTGCTCGTGGTCATCGTGATCCTGGGCCTGGCCCTGGTCGCCTACTCGCGCTACCAGTACCAGAACCCCACCACCGCCCACCACGCCGCGGCGACCCCGCCGCTCGTGGGCAAGACCTACTACTTCGCCCTGGCCGGCGACAACTGCGGCACCGCGCTGCCGGCGCTGAGCGTGGACCCCACGTTCAAGGGCAGCTACCACGTGGAGTCCAACAACGTCGTGAACCTGACCCCGCTGACCAGCGCGAGCGCGGGCAGGAACGCGACGCTGGCGAACTTCGCGGCGAGCTACCCGGGCCTCGCGCTCACCTCGACCTCCCTCGCGATCCCGGGCAAGAACGGGGTCAAGGACCCGGCGACCACCTTCGCCAACGGCGCGACGTGCGCCACGGGCACCAAGTACGCCGGCCGGAAGGGCGAGGTGGTCTACGCCTACTGGAAGACCCTGGCCCAGACCACCCCGACGCTCACGACGAACCCGGCCTCGATCCACCTGGGCCACGAGGTGCGCGTGACCATGGCCTTCGTGCCCAAGGGCGTGACCCCGCTCGCGCCGTCGAGGTCGACCGTCGACACGATGGTGGTGCTCGCGACGACGCCCACGACGACGACCACCGTCCCGGTGACCCCGACCACGGCGCCCACGACCTCGACCACCGCGCCCACCACCACGACGACCGCCAAGGGCTGATGCTCGCCGTCATCCTGGTCGGGGGGAAGGGCACGCGACTGCGGCCGCTCACCTACGAGACGCCCAAGCAGATGCTCCCCCTGGTCGGGGTGCCGATGATCGAGGGCGTCTTCGCCTCACTGGCCGCTCACGGGGTGACCGAGGCCGTGCTGTCGCTGGGCTACCTGCCCGACCGGTTCACCGAGGCCTACCCCGACAACGTGATCGCCGGGCTGCCCGTGCGCTACGCCGTCGAGCCGACCCCGCTCGACACGGCCGGGGCCATCCGCTTCGCCGCCGAGAGCGCCGGGGTCGACGACACGTTCCTCGTGGTGAACGGGGACATCGTGAGCGATCTCGACGTCTCGCGCCTGGTGGCCTTCCACCGCGAGCGCTCGGCCCACGCGACGATCGCCCTGCACCCGGTGAAGGACCCCTCCCACTTCGGGGTCGTGCCGACCGACGAGGACGGGCGGGTCCTGGCCTTCGTCGAGAAGCCGCCGGCCGACGAGGCCCCGACCAACATGATCAACGCCGGCTACTACGTCTTCGAGCCGCGCGCCCTCGAGCTCGTCGCGCCCGACCGCCCCGTGAGCGTCGAGCGCGAGACGTTCCCGGCCCTCGCGGCCGAGGGCTCCCTCTACGCGCTCGGCGACGACGCCTACTGGCTCGACACCGGCACGCCCCACGCCTACCTCACGGCGAACATCGACGTGCTCACGGGGCGGCGCGCGCGGCCGGCGACCGGCGTGGTCGAGGGGGCCTGGTGCCACCCGACGGCCACGATCGACGCCAGCGCGAGCGTGCGCCGCTCGGTCGTCGACCGCGAGTGCGTGGTCGGCGCCGACGCCGTGATCGAGGACTCCGTGCTGCTGCCCGGCGCGGTCGTCCAGAGCGGGTGCGCCGTGCGCTGGTCGATCATCGGGCCCGAGGCCGTGGTGGGTACGGGCTCGACGCTCGGACCCACCTGCGTGGTCGGCGCGAAGGAGCACGTGGCCGCCGAGTCCCAGCTCTCGGGCGACGTGCGCCTGGGCGGGGTCTAGCCGCCGGGTCGGGGCCCCCGCGCGCCCAGCCCCCCGGCGGCGAGGATCGCCGCGGCGCTGCGCGCGACGTCGTCGTCGGTCGTCGCCCAGCCGCTCACGCTCACGCGCATGGCCGGCCGGCCCCGCCACCGCGTCGGCCCGCACCAACAGGTGCCGTCGGCCTGGACGGCCGCGACCAGCGCGCGCGTCGCCTCGTCGGAGGCGGCGCGCACCAGCACCTGGTTGAGCACCACGTCGTTGAGCACCTCCAGCCCGCCCTCGGCGAGCCGGGCGGCCAGGGTGCGCGCGTGGTCGCAGGTGCGCACCACGAGGTCGCGCACCCCGGAGCGCCCGAGGGTGCGCAGGGCCGCCCAGAGCTCGACCTGGCGGGCCCGTTGGGAGGCCTGCGGGGTGTGGTGGGACGCCTCGAAGTCCGTGTCCGGCGGCAGGTAGGCGGCGCTCGCGGCGAAGCTGCGTCGCAGGTCCTCGCCGTGGCGCACGAGGCAGACCCCGCTGTCGTAGGGGACGTTCAGCCACTTGTGCGCGTCGGCCGCCCACGAGTCGGCGTCGGTGGCGCCCCGGGTGAGCCCCTCGCGCGAGGGGTCGACGAGGGCCCAGAGGCCGAAGGCGCCGTCGACGTGGACCCACCCGTCGCGCTCGCGGGCCCACGCGACGACCTCCTCGAAGGGGTCGAACGCGCCGGTGTTGACCTCGCCGGCCTGGGCGCAGACGACGAGGGGCCCGTCGACCCGGCGGGGGAGTCGGTCGGCCCGCATCCGGCCCTGGTCGTCGGCGGGGACGCGCACGACCCGCTCGCGCCCGAGTCCCACGACGCCGAGGGCGCGCACGAGGGTCGAGTGCGCGTTCTCCCCGACGACCACGGTCACCGGGGGCGCGCCGAAGAGGCCGGCCGCCGGCGCGTCCCAGCCGGCGCGGGCCAGCTGGGCGTCGCGCGCCGCGGCCAAGGCGGACGTGTTGGCCATCGCCGAGCCCGTGACGAACACCGCCGTCGTCGAGTCCGGCAGGCCCAGCAGGTCGACCAGCCAGGCGTTCACCACGCGGTGGAGGCGGGCGGCGACCGGCGACATCGACGGCAGGGCGGCGTTCTGGTCCCACGCCGTCGCGAGCCACTGGGCCGCGACCGTCACCGGCAGGGAGCCGCCGGTGACGAAGCCGAAGTAGCGCCCGCCGGTGCTCGCGACGGTCGCCGGCGAGCCCGCGTCGTCGAGCAGGGCCAGGGTCTCGCCGGCGTCGCCGGGCCCCTCGGGGAGGGCCTCGTCGAACGCGGCGAGGCCCGCCAGGGCGGCGCCGTCGGGGGTGACGGGCCGGTCGTCGACGCGTCGCCGGTAGCGTCGCGCGCGCTCGGCGGCCTCCGCAAGGAGGGCGTCGTCCCCGGGGGTCAGCGCCACGGGGCCGAACCTAGCGGGCCCGTGGCGGGCGCGACCGGCGAGGGGCCTCAGCGGAAGAGGTCCTCGCCCGGCCGGCGCACGAGGGCCTCGGCCACGCTGCCCGGGCCGAGGAGCGACGGGTCGAGGCCGCGCACGAGGGCGAAGGGGGTCCCGGCCGCCTTGTGCAGGACGAGGTTGGCCGCGCCGGCGACCTCGTCGGCGATCGCCACCTCGGTCGCCTCCAGTCGACGGCCGTTCGCGTCGAGGGTGCCGCGCAGGTCGAGGATCGGGCGCAGCCCCGCGACCCCGAGGGCCACGTCGGTCACCCCGTTACGCCACGCGCGCCCGAAGGTGTCGGTGACGACGACGGCCACCTCGACCCCACTGCGCCGGGCGAGCTCGCCGCGCAGGCGCCGGGCGCTGCGGTCCGGGTCGAGGGGCAAGAGCACGGCGGTGCCCTCCTCGGCGTTGGACAGGTCCACCCCGGCGTTGGCGTTGACGAACCCGTGGCTCGTCTCGGTGATGCGCAGGCTCCCGCGCCGGCGCAGGACCCGGCGGGCCTCGGCCTCGATCAGGGCCGCCTTGGCCTCGGCGGTGTCCTCCAGGGCCACGACGCGGCCCTCGGCCTTGGCGACGACCTTGGAGGTCACGACGAGGACGTCGCCCGCCTCGAGGGCCTCGCCCGCCTCGGCGAGCGCGGCGAGGGCGAGCGCGGCGAGGTCGTCGCCGGCCTCGACCCGGGCCTTCGTGGCCAGGGCCACCAGGCGAAGCGCGCTCACGCGAGGACCGCCTCGGCGAGGGCCCGGGCGCGCGCGGGGTCGTCCATGACGGTCGTCGTGACCCGCACCTCGTGGCCGGCCCCGCCGATGCGCCCGGCGAGGGCGGCGTCGAGCTCGTCGATGACCCACGTCGCGACGAGTCCCCCGTAGTGGTCGGCGACGCCGGCGGCCGACGGCTCGAGTCCGAGGTCGCTCATCAGCCGGTCGGCCGGCCCCTTCAGGGCGGCGCCCCCGACGATCGGCGAGACGGCGACCACGTCGCCGCGCTCGCCGAGCGCCTCGCGCACGCCCGCCAGGGCGAGGATGGGGTCGATGGAGAGCAGGGGGTTCGAGGGCGCGACGACGACGCGCTCGGCCCCCGCGATCGCGGCGAGGGCGGCCGGGCTCGTCCGGGCCGCGGCGAGGCCGGTGACGCGCACGGCGGTCACGGTCACGTCGTGGCGCCGGCGCACGAAGTACTCCTGGAAGGCCATGGGCCCCTCGAGCGTCTCGAGGGTGGTGGCGACGGGGTCGTCGCTGGCCGGCAGGAGGGTGGAGGCGACCCCGCGGGCCCGGGCGATCTCGGCGGTGGCCTCGGTCTTGGTCGCGCCCTCGGCGAGTCGCTGGGTCCGGTAGAGGTGGGTGGCCAGGTCCCGGTCGCCCAGCCGGAACCACGCCTCGCCCCCGAGCGCCTCGAGCTCGTCCATGACCCGCCACGTCTCGCCGGTGAGGCCCCAGCCGCGGGCCTCGTCGTTCAGCCCGGCGAGCGTGTAGGTCACGGTGTCGACGTCGGGGCAGATGGTGAGCCCGTGCAGCACGAGGTCGTCGCCCACGTTGATGACGGCCGTGAGCTCGCCCGGGTCGACCACGAGACAGAGCGCGCGCAGCAGCCGCGCGGCGCCGACGCCGCCGGCGAGGACCGTGATCACCCCTGAGACACTAGGGGGGGCTAGGTAACATCGGGTGGTGAGTGACGCCGCGCCGACGTGGCCCGGCGCGCCGGCTTACGTCGTCCTGCGCGTGCGCGACGGTCGCGTCGAGCGCGTGGAGGAGTCCGGGGACCTCGACGAGCCCCGACCCTGGGCGTCGGTCACCAAGCTCGCCGTGGCCCTCGCCGCGGCCGTCGAGGTGGAGAGCGGTCGACACGCCTACGACGAGGTGCTCGGCCCCGACGGGGCGACCCTGGCCCACCTCCTCGCCCACGCGAGCGGCCTGGGCCTCGAAGAGGGCGACCGCGTCCAGCCCGTCGGGGCCCGTCGGGTGTACTCCAACGCGGGCTACGACCGCCTGGCGCGCGCGCTCGCCGGCGAGGGCCGCGAGGCCGCCTGGCTCGCCGAGCGCGTCTTTGCTCCGCTCGGGATGGCGAGCGCCCTCGAGGGCCGCGCGGCCGCCGGGGTGGTCGGCTCCACCAACGACCTGGTCGCCCTGGCGGTGGCGTGGCTCGCGCCGGGCCTCGTCGGCACCGCGACCCGTGATCGGGCGGTCGCGCCCTACCTGGCGGGCCTCGCGGGCGTCGTACCGGGCTTCGGCCGCTTCGACCCCTGCCCGTGGGGCCTGGGCCCCGAGCTCGCCGGGGCCAAGCACCACTGGATGGGCGACTGGCCGCCGGCCAGCTTCGGCCACTTCGGCCAGAGCGGGGCGCTCGCGCTCGCCGACGCCGACGAGGGGCTCGCCGTCGTGGCGACGAGCACCGTGGCCTTCGGGCCGTGGGCCGTCGAGCTCTGGCCGGCGTGGACGAGGGCGGTGCGGGAGCGGGCCCGCGCGTGAGGGGGCGGCCCCTGCGGGTGGCCCTCGATCTCGACGGGTCGCTCGAGTCGCTGGGCGACTCGATGACCGACCTCGCCGACGCGCTCGAGGCGACCGGTGAGGTGGACCTCGTGCGCTGGCGCTCGGCCTCGGCGCCCGCCGGGCCCGACGAGGTGCGCGTGGCCGGTCGCGCGGCCTTCGCGCCCGGCTGGCGCCGCGGGCTCGGTCCGGCCGTCGACCGGTTCCTCGGGCAGGTCGACCTCGTCCACGTGGCCGGGCGCCAGACCCCGCCCACCCGCGCGGTCCCGCTCGTGGTGTCGGTCGACGACCTGCGGCCCCTGCGCGACGAGGGCCGCGAGCACCAGCGGGTCCGGGCGCTCGAGCGCGTCGTCGCCCGCGGGGCCTGGATCGCGGCCTCGACCCGCGCCGCGCGCCACGAGGTCCTCGCGGTCTTGGACGCCGACCCGTCGCGGGTGGCCGTGGTGCCCCCCGCCGTCCCGCCCGTCGAGCCGCCCGTCGACGGGCGGGCCCTCGTCGTGAACGTCACGGGCGTCCTCCAGCCCGTCCTCGACCTCGCGGGGACCCTCAGCGACCTCGTCGCCCCCCTCGGGGGAGGGGTGGTGGTGCTCGCGAGCGACCAGGCCGCGGCGCGCCTGCGCGCCCTGGGTGACCGGGTGGAGGTCCGGCCCCGGCGAGAGGCGCGCCGCGCCCTCGGCGAGGCCCGCGTCGTCTGGCACGTCTCGGACGGCGCCCGCTTCCCCTCCTTCGCGATCGCCGCGCTGGGGGCGGGCGTGCCGACCCTCGCCCGCGCGACGGCCGTCAACCGCGAGCTCCTCGCGGGGGCCGCCGCCCTCACCGCGAGCGACGCCGAGGTGCGCCCGCTGGTCGAGGAGCTCTGGACCAACGAGGCCCGACGGGCCGTGGCGGCGGCGGCGGGCCGGGCCCGGGCGGGCGACTTCGCCCCGGCCCGGGCGGCGCGGGGCTACCTCTCGCTCTACCGGGAGGTCGTGCGAGGCTTGGGGGCGTGACGCGCACGGTCGCCGTGACCCTCGACCAGCTCTACCGGCCCCAGCCCGGGGGGATCGCCACCTACGTCCACGGCCTGCTCGCCGGGCTGGCCGAGCTGGCCGACCCCGCCTGGCGCGTGGTGGGCGTGGTGCCGCGCGGGCCCGAGCCGGCCGACCTCGCCACCGAGGCCGTGGCCCGCTCGCGCGCCCCGCTGGGCGTGCGCGCCCTCACCCGCGTCTGGGACCGTGTCCCCCTCGGGGTCCCGCGCGACGCCGACGTGGTGCACGCCACGACCCTCGCCGGCCCCTACGCCGGGGGGGCGCGTGGCGCGGTGCACTGCGTCGCCCTGCACGACCTCCTGTGGCGCGACGAGCCCGACGCCTTCGGGACCGCCGGTCGGCGCTTCCACGAGGGCCGCCTGCGGGCGATCCGCCGGCGCGGCGACCTTCGGGTCGTGACGACCGCGCCCGGGCTCGCCGCGCGGCTCGAGGCCGAGGGCTTCGAGCGGGCCCGCCTCCACGAGTCGCGCCTCGGGGTCGACCTCGACGGGCCGGCGGCCGCGCCCGAGGCGGTGGCGGCCCGGCTCGCCTCGGCGGGCGTCGAGGGGCCCTACGTCCTCTACGCCGGCACGCGCGAGCCGCGCAAGAACCTCGCGCGCCTCGTCGAGGCCCACGCCCGGGCCCGCCGCGACGTCCCCGCGCTGGGCCCGCTGGTCCTGGTGGGCCCGGCCGGCTGGGGCGAGGCGCCGGTGGGCGCGGTGGTGCTCGGAGCGGTCGAGCGCGCCCTGCTGCGCGGGCTCGTCCGCGACGCCCAGGTCCTCGCCTACGTGCCCCTCGCCGAGGGCTTCGGGCTGCCCCCGGTGGAGGCGCTGGCCCTGGGCACGCCCGTCGTGGCGAGCGCCACCACCCCCTCGGTCGCCACGAACCCCGAGGCGGTGCTCGTGGACCCCTACGACGTCCCCTCGATCGCCGCCGGCCTCGCGCGCGCCGCGGGCCTCGCCCGCACGCCCGCCGAGCGCGAGCGGCGCCGGGCCAGCGTCGCGGCCAACACCTGGCGGCGCTGCGCCCTCGACCACCTCGAGGCGTGGCGGTGAGGGTCGCCCTCGACGTGTCGGCCGTGCCGGCCAAGATCGCCGGTGCGGGCCGTTACATCGCCGAAGTCGCCGATCGCTTCGTCTGCATCGTCGATGCGTCCAAGGTCGTGCCGTTGCTCGGGCGCTTCC
>JAJXZW010000020.1 GCA_021779855.1 Actinomycetes bacterium | reverse complement strand
CAGGAGCGCCGGGCGCGCCGCGAGCTCGGGGGCGAGCGCCCCGGGGCGCAGCACCCGCGCGAGGTCGAGGGCCGCGACGGGCTCGAGGGAGAAGCGCTGGGCGAAGACCTCGCCGCGGCGGGCGTCGACCAGGGCCACCAGCTCGCCCGTGGCGCCCGCGCGCGCCGCGGCCGCGGCCAGCACCTCGAGCGAGGTCACCCCGACCAGCCCCGCGCCGGTCGCCAGCGCGAGCCCGAGGGCCGTCGCGATCCCCACCCGCAGCCCGGTGTAGAGGCCGGGACCGCGGTCGACGACCACCCGGTCGAGGTCGGCGGGCGCGACGCCCCTCGCCGCGAGGAGGCGCGCCACGCCGGCCGCGAGGACCTCGGTGTGGCGGCGCTCGAGGTCGAGGACCGCCTCGGCGACCTCGCCATCGACCTCGAGGGCGACGGCGCAGGCGGGCGTCGCCGTCTCGATCGCCAGGGCGATCACGCGGCCGCCCAGGCCGCCAGCGCGTGCTCGCGCGTGCGCACGAGCGCGCCCTCCACCACGAGGTCCCGGCCGCCCTTGGCGTCCTCGGAGATGGTCACCTTCAAGAAGTCGCCGAAGACCGGGGCCGCCGTCTCGCCCCACTCGACGAGGGCGACGGCGCTCTCCTCGATGAGCTCGGTGAGGTCGAGGTCGAAGACCTCGGCCAGCGAGCCGGCCCGGTAGACGTCGGCGTGGTACAGGGTCGTCACCCCGTGGTCGTTCTCACAGCCGTGGGGCCGCACCAGGGTGAAGGTGGGGCTGGTGACCCGCTCTGTCACCCCGAGGCCCCGGGCGACCCCCTGGACGAAGGTCGTCTTGCCGGCGCCGAGGCGCCCCGAGAGCAGGACGACGTCGCCCGGGCGCAGGAGGGCGGCGAACGCCTCGCCGGCCGCCTGGGTCTCCCCGGCGCTCGCGCAGTGCCGGGCGATCACGCGTCCATCGCCTCGCGCAGGGTCACCAGGTCCGCCCTCATCACCTCGAGAAGGCTAGGGCCGCTGCGCAGGGCGGCGGCCGGGTGATAGGTCCCTAGTCCGGGCCGCCCGGCGACGGTGACGAGGCGGCCGTGCATCGCGCCCATCGGCACCGAGAAGCCCAGGACCGACTGGCCGGCGATCAGGCCCAGGGTGAGGACGGCCCGGGGCGACACGTGCTCGAACTGCCAGCGCAGCCAGGGCCGACAGGCCCCGACCTCGGCGCGGGTCGGGGTGCGGTTGCCCGGCGGGCGGCACTTCACCACGTTGGTCACGTAGCACCGGTCCCGGGTGAGGCCCATGGCCTCCTCGATCAGGCGGAAGAGGAGCCGGCCGCTCGGCCCGATGAAGGGCCGCCCCCCCTCGTCCTCGGTGCGCCCGGGGGCCTCCCCGATCACGAGCAGCTCGGGCTCGTCGGGCCCCGAGCCGACGACGACCCGGGTGCGCGAGCGGCTGAGGGCGCAGCGCTCGCACGCCAGCAGCTCGGCCGGCGCCTCCACGGCTAGTCGACCAGGACCCGGGGGACGCGCGCCCCGATCCCGCAGAGGATCTCCCAGCTGATCGTGCCGGCGCGCGCGGCCCACTCGTCGGCGGTGATCGCCTCGTCGCCCTGGCGCCCGAGCAGCACCACGTCCTCGCCGAGGCCGACCTCGTCGTCGCCGACGTCGACCAGGACCTGGTCCATCGTCACGACGCCCGCGAGCGGGTAGCGGCGCCCGCCGATGAGGACCTCGGCCCCGGCCTCGAAGAGCCGGCGCGGGTAGCCGTCGGCGTAGCCGAAGGGGACGGTCACGACGTGCGCGGCGCGCTCGAGCGCCCGGCGCCGCCCGTAGCTCGGCCGCTCGCCGGCCGCCAGGCGCCGGCGGGCGACGACCTGGGCGCGCAGGGTGAGGGCCGGCTCGAGGGCGACGCCGCGCTCGGCGAGGGCCGCCCCCAGCCACGGGGCGGGCAGGTAGCCGTAGAGGGCGAGGCCGACGCGCGCGAGCGAGCGCCGCGTCGCCGGGTAGCCCAGGGCGCCGGCCGAGTTGGCGAGGTGGACCTGGCGCGGGGCGACGCCGCGCCCGGCGAGCGCGTCGAGCACCTCGTCGAGGAGGCGGATCTGGGCGGCGGTGAAGGCGCGGTCGGCCTCGCCCTCGCCGTCGGCCACCGGGAAGTGGGTGTAGACGCCCTCGAGGTCGACGTAGGGGCTGTCGAGCACCTCGACGACCCGTCCGACCCCCTCGGGGGCGACCCCCATGCGGTGCATGCCGGTGTCGACCTTGAGGTGCACCCGGGCCCGGGCCGCGCGGCGCGTCGCCACCGCGACGACCGCCCGCGCGCCCTCGAGCGAGCCCACCGTGAGGGTGAGGTCGTTGGCCATCGCCGCGTCGAGCGCCGAGGGCTGGATCTCGGCCAGCAGCAGGATCGGGGCCGTCACCCCCACCCGGCGCAGCTCGAGGCCCTCGTCGACGATGGCGACGGCCAACAGGTCGGCCCCCGCCTCGAGGGCGGCCGGCCCGACGAGGGTCGCCCCGTGGCCGTAGCCGTTGGCCTTCACGACGGCGCAGAGACGCGTCTCGCCCAGCACCGCGCGCAGCGCCGCGACGTTGCGGCGCAGCGCCGAGCGGCTGATCTCGGCCCAGGCCGGCCGGTGGACGCCCTCGGCCGGCATCAGGGCCCCGGCTCGGCGACGACGACGGCGATCGCCGAGAGGTCGCTGTGGGTGAGCGACACGAGCACCTCGGCGACGCCCCGGCGCTGCGCGAGCTCGGCGGCCGCGCCGTGCAGCGCGATGCGGGGCTGGCCCGAGCGCTCCTTCACCACCTCGATCGAGCGCCACGGCACCGAGCCGAGGCCGACCCCGAGGCTCTTCATCACGGCCTCCTTGGCCGCGAAGCGCGCCGCGAGCCGCTCCGCGCGGCCCCGGCCGTCGCGCTGCTCGCCCTCGGTGAAGAGCCGCTCGACGATGCGCGGCCGCCGGGTAAGGGCGAGCGCGAAGCGCGCCACGTCCACCACGTCGACCCCGACCCCGCGCGCGGCCACTACTCGACCGTGACGGTCTTGGCGAGGTTGCGGGGCCGGTCCACGTTGCGCCCGAGGCCCCGGGCCATCGCGTAGGCGAAGAGCTGCAGGGGCACCACGTCGACCATCGGCGAGAAGAGCGGCTCGGTCGCCGGCACCCGCAGCACGTAGTCGGCGACCGCCCCGATCGCCTCGTCGTCGTCGGTCGCCACCACCACCAGCGACGCCCCCCGGGCCTTCACCTCGGCGAGGTTGGAGAGCGTCTTGTCGTACATCGCGGGGTCGGTCGCCACCGCCACCACCACGACGCCCGGCTCGATGAGGGCGAGCGGCCCGTGCTTGAGCTCGCCCCCGGGGTAGCCCTCGGCGTGGACGTAGGTGAGCTCCTTGAGCTTGAGGGCGCCCTCCATCGCCGTGGGCAGGCCGACGTGGCGGCCCAGGTAGAAGAAGTCGCGCGCGCCCACCAGCTGCTTGGCGACGTCGGTCACGGCGTCGCGCCGGGCGAGGGCCGCGGCCACGAGGCCGCCCACCGCGCCGAGGCCGCGCACGTGGGCCTCGACGTCGTCGGCGGGCAGCGTCGCGCGCAGCTGGGCGAGGCGCAGGGCCAGCATCTCGAGGGCGGCCACCTGGGCGACGAAGGACTTGGTCGAGGCGACCGACACCTCGAGCCCGGCGCGCGTGTAGAGCACGGCGTCGGCCTCGCGGGCCAGCGAGGAGTCGACGACGTTGGTCACCGCCACCACCCGCGCCCCGCGCCGGCGGGCCTCGCGCACCGCCTGGATCGTGTCGATCGTCTCGCCGCTCTGGGAGACCCCGATCACCAGGGTGCCGACCTCGACCACGGGGTCGCGGTAGCGGTACTCGCTGGCGATGTCGACCTCGGTGGTGAGCCGGGCCCAGCGCTCGAGCGCGTACTTCGCCACGAGGGCCGCGTGGTGCGAGGTGCCGGCCGCCACGATGACGACGCGGCGCACCTCGAGCAGCTCGGCGTCGGCGACGCGCAGCTCGTCGAAGGTGATCGTCCCGTCGGCCCGGCGCCGGTCCAGGAGGGTGTTCGCGAGGGCGGTCGGCTGCTCCTCGATCTCCTTGGTCATGAAGTCCTCGAAGCCGCCCTTCTCGGCCGTCTCGAGGTCCCAGTCGATGGCCAGCTGGCGCAGCCGGACCGGCGCGCCCTCGAGGTCGACGGCGCTGAAGCCGGCCGGCGCGAGGCGCACGACCTGGTCGTCGTCGACGGCGTAGAAGGCGCCCGCCCGGTCGAGGATGGCCGGGACGTCGCTCGCGAGGTAGGTGCGACCGGGGGCCGTGCCCACGATGAGCGGCGAGACCCGCCGGGCGGCGACGATCACGTCGGGCTCGGTCGCGTCCACGGCCGCCACGGCGAAGGCGCCGCGCACGCGTCCGAGGCTCTGGCGCATCGCCTCGACGAGGTCGGCCCCGGCGCGACGGGCCTCCTCGATGAGGTGGGCCAGCACCTCGGAGTCCGTGCGCGAGGAGAACGCGTGGCCCCGCTCCTCGAGGGCGGCGCGCAGCTCGGCGTGGTTCTCCACGATCCCGTTGTGGATGATCGCGACGTGGCCGGTGCAGTCGAGGTGGGGGTGGGCGTTCTCGACCTCGGGGGCGCCGTGGGTCGCCCACCGGGTGTGCCCGATGCCCGAGGCGAACCCCGCGGGGGCCTGGCGACAGGCCTCGACGAGGGCCCGCACCGACTCGGTGCCCGAGGCGGTGCGGGCCCGCCAGGTCTCGCCGGGGCGCACCAGCGCCACGCCGGCCGAGTCGTAGCCGCGGTACTCGAGCCGCGCCAGGCCCTCGAGCAGGGTGTCGAGCGCGTCGGGCGTGCCGACCACGCCGATGATCCCGCACATGGGGCCCAGCCTACCCGGGGGCCCTCGAGCGACCCCGGGGTCGCTAGGGCTGGGCGAGCTCGGCCAGCGCCGCGACGTACTCCTCGACGAGGGCCGCGTCGGTCGCCTCGACCATCACGCGCACCACCGGCTCGGTGCCCGAGAGGCGCACGATGAGCCGGCTCTCCCCCGCGGCGAGGCCGTGGCGGCCGACCTCGCGCGCGAAGAGCTGCTCGACCTCGGCCACGTCGACCGACTCGCGCGGCAGGCTCACCAGCGCCTGGGGGACGCGCGCCCACGCGTCGCGCGCGAGCGCGCCGAGCGGGCCGCGGCGGACCACCAGCTCGCCCAGCGCGAGGCCGGTGAGGAGCCCGTCGCCGGTGGGGGCGAGGTCGCGGAAGATCAGGTGGCCCGACTGCTCGCCGCCGATCGTCCAGCCCCGCTCGTCGAGGGCGAGCAGCACGTTGCGGTCCCCGACCTCGGTCTCCACGACGCCCACCCCGGCCGCCGCGAGGGCGCGGTGCAGTCCGAGGTTGCTCATGGTCGTCACCGCGATCCCGCCGTCGAGCTCGCCGCGGGCGTGCCGGTCGAGGGCGAAGAGCACCAGCAGGTCGTCCCCGTCGCGCACCACCCCCTCGGCGTCGACGGCGATCAGCCGGTCGGCGTCGCCGTCGAGGGCGAGGCCGAGGTCGGCGCCGTGCTCGGTGACGGCGGCGACCAGCGCGGTGACGTCGGTCGATCCGGCGTGGTCGTTGATGTTGCGCCCGTCGGGACGGTCGTGGATGACCTCGAGGCGCGCGCCGGTCGCGGCGAAGAGAGCCGGTGCGACGTGGCTCGCCGCGCCGTTGGCGCAGTCGAGCACGATGGCGAGCCCCGAGAGGTCGACCGGCACGCGCTCGCGCAGCCAGGCGACGTACTCGGCCTCGGCCGTCGGGTCGACCGGCGAGGCGGCGTGGGCCCCGAGCGGGGTCGCGGGGGCGGCGGCCAGGGCCTCCTCGACGGCCGACTCGGTGGCGAGGTCCAGCTTCGCCCCCCCGGGCCCGAGGACCTTCAGCCCGTTGTCGAAGAAGGGGTTGTGCGAGGCCGACACCACGACGCCCACTCCGCCCCGGGCCTGGGCGATCGCCGCCACGCCCGGGGTGGTGAAGTAGCCCAGGTTGACCGCCTCGGCGCCGCCCTCGTAGAGGCCGTGCAGCACCGCCGCGGCGAGCGCCGGGGAGCTCTCGCGGGTGTCGTAGCCGACGAAGACCGGGACCGAGAAGACCGTCGCGACCGCGCGGCCCAGCCGGTACGCGAGCTCGTCGGTGACGACCTCGCCGGCCCGCCCGCGGATGCCGTCCGTGCCGAAGCGCACGGGCCGCGACATCAGCGCTTCGAGTACTGGGGCGCCTTGCGGGCCTTCTTCAGGCCGTACTTCTTGGTCTCCTTCTTGCGCGCGTCGCGCGTGAGGAGGCCGGCCTTCTTGAGGGCCGGGCGCGAGCCCTCGTCGACCTCGACGAGGGCGCGCGCGATGCCCAGGCGCAGCGCGCCGGCCTGGCCGGCCACGCCGCCGCCCTCGATCGTGGCGTCCACGTCGTAGGTCTGCTGGACGTCGAGCAGGCGCAGGGGCTCCATCACGATCTGGCGGTGCGTCGCCGAGGTGAAGTAGTTGTCGAACGCCCGGGCGTTGATCGTGATGGTGCCGGTGCCCGGGCGCAGCCGCACGCGGGCCACGGCCTCCTTGCGCCGTCCGGTCTTTTGGGTCAGCGGGGTCGTCACGTTCCTCCTTAGCGGCGGATCGCCGAGGTGTCGAAGGGCTGGGGCTGCTGGGCCCCGTGGGGGTGGTCGGGGCCGGCGTAGACGTGGAGCTTGCCCATCTGGGCGCGGCCCAGGCGGTTCTTCGGGACCATGCCGCGCACGGCCGCCTCGACGAGCGCGACGGGGTCGTCCTCGAGCAGGCTCCGCCACGAGGTCTTGCGCAGGCCGCCCGGGTAGCCCGAGTGGCGGTAGTGGAAGTTCTGGCCGGCCTTGTTGGCGGTCACGACGACCTTGTCGGCGTTCACCACGATCACGTTGTCACCGGTGTCCAGGTGCGGGGCGTAGTAGGGGTGGTGCTTGCCGCGCAGCAGCGAGGCCACCGTCGTGGCCAGCCGCCCGAGCACGAGGCCCTCGGCGTCGACGACGAGCCAGCGCCGCGTCAGGTCGGCGGCCTTGGGGGAGTACGTCTTCACGGTTCTTCCTTCACGAGGTCCGGGGGCGGACACGGGACTCTCCATCCTAGGGACCTCCCCCGCGCGCGGGCAAGTTCCCGGCCCCGACCAGCGACGGGGCGCCCGGGGCTACCAGATCGTGACCCGCTCGGCCGGCGCCAGGTACATCGCGTCGCCCTCCTCGACCCCGAAGGCCTCGTAGAAGGGGTCGAGGTTGCGCGCGATCTGGTTGCAGCGGAACTCCCCGGGCGAGTGGGGGTCGATCGCGAGGAGGCGGCGGACCTCCTCGGGCCGGGCCTGGGTCCGCCAGATCTGGGCCCAGGCGAGGAAGAAGCGCTCGGCCCCGCCGAGCCCGTCGATCACCGGGGCCTCGGCGCCCCCCAGGGAGAGCCGGTAGGCCTTCCAGGCGATGCCCAGCCCGCCGAGGTCGCCGATGTTCTCGCCCACCGTGAGGGCCCCGTTCACGTGCTGGTCGGGGACCTCGGCGGGCACGAGCCCGTCGTACTGGGCGATGAGGGCGCTCGTGCGCTCCTCGAAGGCCGCGCGGTCCTCGTCGGTCCACCAGTTCTCGAGCCGGCCCGCGCCGTCGAACTTCGAGCCCTGGTCGTCGAAGCCGTGGCCGATCTCGTGGCCGATCACCGCGCCGATGCCGCCGTAGTTGGCGGCGTCGTCACGGGTCTCGTCGAAGAAGGGGGGCTGGAGGATCGCCGCCGGGAAGACGATCTGGTTGCGCAGGGGGTGGTAGTAGGCGTTCACCGTCTGGGGGGTCATCTCCCACTCGTCGCGGTCCACGGGGCGCTCGAGCTTGCCCGCCTCGTAGTCGAAGGCGAAGGCCGCCGCGGATCGCACCGAGGCGATCAGGTCGTCCCGGTCGACGACCAGGGCCGAGTAGTCGCGCCACCTGCGCGGGAAGCCGATCTGGGGCTCGAAGGCCTCGAGCTTCTCGATGGCGCGGGCGCGGGTGGCCTCGCTCATCCACTCGAGCCCGGTGATGCTCTCGCGGTACGCGGCCACCAGGTTGGCGACCAGCCCGTCCATGCGGGCCTTCGCGCTCGGGGGGAAGTGGCGCTCGACGTAGGCGTGCCCGACCGCCTCGCCCATCACGCCCTCGACGAAGCCGACGGCGCGCTTCCAGCGGTCGCGGATCTGGGGCGTGCCCGAGAGGGTGCGGCCGTAGAAGTCGAAGTTCTCCTCGACGAAGGCGCGCGACAGGTAGGGCGCGTGGCCCGCCACGACGTGGTAGGCGAGCCAGTCGCGCCAGGCGTCGAGCCGGTCCTCGGTGAGGAGCGACGCGACGCCCTCGACGAAGCTCGGCTGGGTCACCACGGTGCGCTGGGCCCGGCCCTCGAGCCCGGTCTCGCCCCACCAGTCGGCGAAGCGCGCCGCGCCGGCGCGGTCGAAGAGCGCGCCGACCTCCTCGACCGACATCGGGTTGTAGATCTGCTCCACCTCGCGGCAGCGCACCGCGTCCCAGTGGTGGGCGGCGACCGCCGTCTCGAGCCCGACGACCCGCGCCGCGCGCCCGGGGGCGTCGGACAGCCCCGCCAGCGCCAGCATCCGCCCGACGTGGCCGGCGAAGGCCTCGCGGACGCTGGCGAACTGCTCTTCGCGGTAGTAGCTCTCGTCGGGCAGCGAGATCCCCGCCTGGCCCAGCCAGAGCACGTTGAGGGTCGGGTCGAGGGCGTCGGCCTCGACCCCGAGGCCGATGAAGCCGCCCACCCCCTCGCGGGTCCACCGGCCCACCAGGCGCAAGAGCCCCGGCACCGAGTCGAGGGCGGCCACCTCGGCCAGCGGCCCGGCCAGGGGCTCGGCGCCGCGGGCCTCGGCCGCCGCCTCGTCCATGAACGCGCCGTAGAGGTCGCCGAGGCGGCGCAGCTCGGTCCCGGCCTCGGCCGCGGAGGCCGCCTCGAGGATCTCGCGCACGGCCCGCTCGGAGGCCTCGCGCAGCTCGTCGAAGGCGCCGTAGCGGGCGCGGTCGGGCGGGATGGGCGTGGTCGCGGCCCAGCGGGCGTTCACGTGGCGGAAGAGGTCGTCCTGGGGCCGGACGGCCCCGTCGGGGTCCAGGGGCACGGCCCCGAAGGCGCTGAGGGTCACGGTCCCCAGCCTATGACGCGACCCCGTCGTAGCCCACGGCGACGAGGGCCAGCCCCGACGGCGGGGCCGGGGCGGGCAGGCGGTCGCGCTCGGGCGCCCCGAGGCGCCGGGCCACCGTGTCCGGGGCGAGCCGGCCCTGGCCGATCGCCACCATCGTCGAGACGAGGGAGCGGACCATGGTGTGGCAGAACGACTGGGCCCGGATGTCGAGACGCACGAAGACCCCGCCCCCCACCAGGTCGAGCGGGTCGTCCGCGGCGCGCCAGCCGGCCTCGAGGACGAGCCGGTTGATGGGGTCCGCCGGCCCGGTGCGCGGGGCGCGCCGGCAGAAGGAGCGGAAGTCGTGGGTGCCGACGGTCTCGGCCGCCGCGGCGTTCATCGCCTCGAGGTCGAGGGGGCCGGGAACGCTCCAGGCCAGCGCCTCGAGCGCGTCGAGGCGGGGCCCGTCGACACAGACCAGGTAGCGGTAGGCCCGCCAGGTGGCCGAGAAGCGCGCGTGGAAGGAGTCCTCGACCGGGGTGGCCGCGATCACGTGGACGCGCCCGCGCAGCTGGGCGTTGAGCGAGGCCACGAGGCGCGCCGGCTCGAGGGCGTGCGTGGTGCGGGGCCGCGCGGGCAGGTCGACGTGGACCACCTGGGCCAGCGCGTGGACGCCGGCGTCGGTGCGCCCGGCGCCCACGATCACCGGCTCGGACTCGAGGCGCAGCGTGCGCGCGAGGACCTCGCGCAGCGCGCCGGCCACCGTCTCGAGACCGGGCTGGTGGGCGAAGCCGCTGAAGGCCCGACCGTCGTAGGCCAGGTCCAGTCGCCACCGGCGGGTGGCGCCCCCTGGGTCAGACGAACTCAATGCGCGCCATCGGGGCGTTGTCGCCCTGACGCGGACCGAGCTTCAAGATGCGGGTGTAGCCGCCCGGGCGCTCCGCGTAGCGCGGGGCGATCTCGGTGAAGAGCTTGT
Source organism: Actinomycetes bacterium (assembly GCA_021779855.1). Lineage (GTDB taxonomy): Bacteria > Actinomycetota > Acidimicrobiia > Acidimicrobiales > RAAP-2 > RAAP-2. Next base: position 20,933 of record JAJXZW010000020.1, on the reverse strand, counting down.
GGGCCATGTCCTTGTCCCGGATGAGGGCGACCACGCGCCGGTGCGCGTGGATCGAGCCCTCGGGCGCGTTCTTCGCCGCCGTCACGACCTTCTCCACGATCGGGCGCAGGGCCTTGGCCTTGGCCTCGGTGGTGACGATCGACTCGGCCGCGATCATCGAGGCCACGAGGTTGCCCATCATGGCCTTCTGGTGGGCGGCGTCGCCGCCGAAGCGGCGGCCCCTGGTCGGCGTGGCGCGCACGGTCAGTCCTCCTGACGCAACTCGAGGCCGCGCTCGGCGAGGCGGTCCATCACGTCCTTCAGCGAGGTCGCCCCGAAGTTGGTGATCGAGGTGAGGTCGCGCTCGGTGGCGTTCACCAGCTGGGCGATCGTGTTGATGCCGGCGCGCTTCAGGCAGTTGCGCGAGCGCTCGGTCAGGCCGAGCTCCTCGATCCGGATGTCGAGCTCGCTCGCGGCGGCCTGGGCGCTGCCCACGTCGCCCAGCTCGAGGGCCGGGGCCTCCTCGTCGAACGAGGCGATGAGGGCGATCAGCGACCCGAGGGTCTTGCCGGCCGAGGCCAGCGCCTCGCGCGCGCTGATCGAGCCGTCGGTCTCGACCTCGATGACGAGGCGGTCGAAGTCCTTCGACTGCTCGACGCGCACCGGCTCGACCTCGTAGCTCACCCGGCGCACCGGCGAGAAGACGGCGTCGAGGGGGATGACCCCGATGGCCGAGGCGCCCTTGTTGAACTCGGCGCCGACGTAGCCCTTGCCCCGCTCGACGGTCAGCTCGAAGCCGAGGGCCGCCCTGGGGTTGGTGAGGTACGCCAGGTGCAGGTCGGGGTTGAGGATCTCCACGTCGGCCGTCGTCGACAGGTCGGCGGCGGTGACCGGGCCCTCGCCGCGCTTGTCCAGGCGCAGCGTGACGGGCTCGTCGGAGTGGACCCGCACGAGCAGGTCCTTCAGGTTCAGGGTGATGTCCTGGACGTCTTCCTTCACGCCCTCGATGACCCCGAACTCGTGCAGCACGACGTCGAACTTGACGCGCGTCGCCGCCGCGCCGGGGATCGACGACAGCAGCGTCCGGCGCAGGGAGTTGCCGAGGGTGTGGCCGAAGCCGGGGTCGAGCGGGCCGATGGCGAAGGTCTGCCGGTTGGCGACCTCCTCGCCGAGGGCCTCGACGGTGGGCCGTTGGATGATCAGCATGGGTACTCCTGGGGTATCGAGGGCGTTTACTTCGAGTAGAGCTCGACAATGAGCTGCTCGCGGATCGACTCGTCGATCTGCTCGCGCGCCGGGACGGTGCGCACGGTCACGGCGAAGCCGTTCTCACCGACCTCGAGCCAGCCCGGGACGCTGCGGTCCAGGACGTCGAGGTTGCGCTTCACGTTGAAGTTCTCGCGGGTGGGGGCCTTCAGGGTGACGACCTGGCCGGGCTTCACCCGGTACGAGGGGATGTCGACGCGCTTGCCGTCGACGCTCACGTGGCCGTGGCGCACGAACTGGCGGGCCTGGGCGCGCGAGGCGCCCCACCCGGCGCGGAAGGCGACGTTGTCGAGACGCGTCTCGAGCATCTGCAGCAGCGTCGTGCCGGTCATGCCCGGACGGCGGCTGGCCTCCTCGTAGAGGTTGCGGAACTGCTTCTCCAGCACGCCGTAGGTCCGGCGGGCCTTCTGCTTCTCGCGCAGCTGGGTCAGGTACTCCGAGCCCTGGCGCTGCCGGTCGCGGCCGTGCATCCCCGGGGGGAAGGCGCGCATGCGCCGGTCGGAGTTCTCCGCGACCGGGCACTTGAGCGAGAAGCACCGCTCGCCCTTCAGGTAGAGCTTGGTGCGCTCACGCCGGCAGAGGCGGCAGACGGGACCTGTGTAACGAGCCATTCCTTCTTCCTTAGCCCCGGCGCCGCTTCTTCGGGCGACACCCGTTGTGCGGCAGCGGCGTCACGTCCTTGATCGCCACCACCTCGATGCCCGTCGCGGCGATCGAGCGGATCGCGGTCTCGCGACCCGAGCCCGGCCCGCGCACGAGCACGTCGACCTTCTTCACGCCGTGCTCCATCGCCGCGCGCGCGCACTTCTCGGCGGCCAGCTGGGCCGCGTAGGGGGTGGACTTGCGCGACCCTTTGAAGCCGACCTGGCCCGACGAGGCCCACGAGAGCACGTTGCCCTCGGGGTCGGTGATCGAGACGATCGTGTTGTTGAAGGAGCTCTTGATGTGCGCGACGCCGAAGGCGACGTTCTTGCGCTCCTTCTTGCGCGGCTTGCGGGCGGCGGACGGCTTGGCCATTACTTGGTCACCTTCTTCTTACCGGCGACGGTGCGCCGCGGTCCCTTGCGCGTGCGGGCGTTGGTGCGGGTCCGCTGGCCGTGCACGGGCAGGCCCTTGCGGTGGCGGATGCCCTGGAGGGAGTTGATCTCCATCTTGCGCTTGATGTCCTGGGCGACGTCGCGGCGCAGGTCGCCCTCGACGGTGACGTTCTGGTCGATGTAGGTGCGCAGCGCGTTCACCTCGGCGTCGGTGAGGTCCTTCACCCGCGTCGACTCGTTCACGCCGGTGGAGGCGCAGATCTGCTGGGCGATGGTCGGGCCCACGCCGAAGATGTAGGTCAGCGCGATCACCGTGCGCTTGTCGCGCGGGATGTCGACGCCTGCGATTCGAGCCATGTTCTCTCCTAGCCCTGGCGCTGCTTGTGGCGCGGGTTCGCCTCACAGATCACGCGGACGACGCCGGCCCGTCGGATCACCTTGCACTTCTCACAGATCGGCTTGACGCTCGCGCGGACTTTCATTTCGTTCCTGGACTCGTGGACGGGAGCTACTTGTAGCGGTAGGTGATGCGGCCGCGGGTCATGTCGTAGGGGGTGATCTCCACCTGCACCTTGTCGCCGGGCAGGATGCGGATGCGGTGCATGCGCATCTTCCCGGAGCTGTGGGCGAGGACGGTGTACCCGTTCTCCAGCTCCACCCGGAACATGGCGTTCGGCAGGGGCTCCACGACGGTGCCTTCCACGGTGAACGCGTCTTCCTTCTGCTTGCTCAGGTCCTTCTCCTTGCTCGGGCACAACGGCGTGCGAGGTCAGTGCCCGCACGGGAGACCCCGCGGCGGCCCGCGAGGTCGGCTCACCAGTCTACCGGAAACTCCCGGGAGCGCAAAAGCGGCGGGCCGCGGATGGCCGCTCCACCAGGATAACGGCGCCCGGGCCCGGTCCCCCCGGGGGCTCAGCCGCCCCCCACGCCCGCGGCGAGCCCGCGGAGCCACCCGAGGAGCGCCTCCTCGTCGCCCCGGAGGTCGGCCGAGCGGGTCCGCGCCAGCCGATCGGTCGCGCGAGGGCGCCGATCGAAGAGGAACGACCCGCTGAGGACCGGCGCGTCGGGGCGGCTGGCGAACCACAGACCCGTGTCGGCGCCCTGGTCGGGGGTGCGAAGCAGGGGCCGCAGGACCCGGTGGAAGCGCGGCAGGGAGCGCGCCAGGCCCGGGGTGTCGGCCCAACCGGGGTGCAGGGCCACCACACTCACCTCCCCGGCCGGACAGCGCCGCGCCCAGGCCCGGGCCAGCACGACCTGGGCCCGCTTGACCCTCGCGTAGGTGCGCACGCCGTCGAAGGGGCCGGCGACGCGCGCGAGGCGCTCGAGGTCGAAGGGCTCGGCGTACATCCCGCCCGAGGCGACGAGGACGACCCGTCCCGGCGCCGCGGCGGCGAGGGCGTGGTGGAGGGCCCCGGTGAGGAGGTAGGGCGCGAGCAGCTGGGTCGCCACGGTCGTCTCGACGCCGTCGCGCACGACGCGGGTGGGCGCGATCGACCCGGCGTTGTGGATGAGGACGTCGAGTCGGGGGATCGCCCCGGCGAGATCGCGCGCGAGGGCCGCCACCGCTCGAGGGTCGGCGAGGTCGCCGACCCAGACCTCGACGGCGGGGTTGCCCGTGGCCTGGACGATCCCCTGGCGTGCCGCCTCGGCCCGGGCGCCATCGCGGGCGAGGAGGTGGGTGCGGGCGCCGAGCGCCGCGAGCCCGTGCGCGTAGGCGAGGCCGAGCCCCGAGGTCGCCCCCGTGACCAGGGCCACCCGTCCGTCGAGGCGCCCGGGCGGGTCCCAGTGCTCCACCCGGCGCCGGAGCGCGTAGCCGACGCGGGTGAAGCTCCCGAGGACGCTGGCCTCGAGGGCGACGTCGAGCGCCCGGGCCAGGGTCACGGGTTCACGTAGCGCTCCAGGCCCGCCCGGGCCCGGTCCCCGATCCGGCGCAGGGCGAGGGCCAGGAGCGGCTCCGCCAGGGCGAAGCCGCCCCGGCCCTCGAGGCGCGCGTCGTAGGTGACGAGCGCGCCGTCGCCGTGGGGGGCGATGGTGATGGTGTCGAGCGAGCGGTAGAGGCGGGCCTCGGCGGCGTGGACCACCCGCTCCCCCTCGACGAGCTCGACGACCTCGTAGGTCAGAGGGACCGACCGGCGCCCGACGCGCGCCACGAGCGCCACCCGGCTCCCGACGTGCGCGGGGCCCTCGTCGAGGCGGCGGGCCGACGCGACCCCGGGGTCCCACTCGGCGGCCGAGGAGAAGTCGGCGAGGCGCGCGAGGGCCTCGGTCGGCGAGAGCGAGGAGCGGATCGTGGTGGTGTAGCGGGCCATCAGGGGGTGTCCGGGGTCGGGTGGTCGGCCACCCCAGTTTAGCACTAAAATACACCCGCCCGGCGACGCCGGACTCCAGTGACGAAAGGGACCCCGTGCGCATCGCCATCGTCGGGACCGGGGTGGCCGGTCTCACCTGCGCCCACCTGCTCCACCCCCGCACGACGTCACCGTCTTCGAGGCCGCCGCGCGCCCGGGGGGCCACGCCCACACCCACGACGTCGAGGTCGCCGGCGAGCGCGTGAGCGTCGACACCGGGTTCATCGTCTACAACGAGCGCAACTACCCCCTCCTCACCCGCCTCTTCGCCGAGCTCGGCGTCGCGACGCGCCCGAGCGACATGGGCTTCGCCGTGTCCGACGAGGCGGCCGGCGTCGAGTGGAGCGGCTCGTCGATCGGCGGCCTCTTCGCCCAGCCGCGCAACGCCCTGCGCCCCGGCTTCTGGCGCATGCTCGGCGACGTGGCGCGCTTCAACCACGAGGCGCGCGCGCTGCTCGAGAGCGCCGACGACGACCTCACGCTCGGCGAGTACCTCGATCGCGGCTTCTCGCGGGAGTTCCGCGACTGGTACCTCGTGCCGATGGGGGCCGCCATCTGGTCGGCCGACCCCGAGGCCTTCGTCGAGTTCCCGGCGCGCGCGCTCGCGCGGTTCTTCTCGAACCACGGGCTGCTGGGCCTGGGCGGGCGGCCCCAGTGGCGCACGGTCGTGGGCGGGTCCCGGACCTACGTCGAGCGGGTCCTGGCGCCCCTGGGCGACCGCGTGCGCCTGGGCGAGCCCGTGGAGAAGCTGGTGCGCCGGGCGAGCGGCGTCGAGGTCGCGACCGACGCGGGACCCTCTCGGACCTTCGACCACGTGATCGTCGCCACCCACAGCGACCAGGCCCTCGCGCTGGTGAGCGACCCGACCCCGGCCGAGCGCGAGGTCCTCGGCGCGCTGCGCTACCGCGCGAACGAGGCCGTCCTGCACACCGATCAGCGGCTGCTGCCCGCCCGGGCGCGCGCGCGCGCGCGCCAGCTGGAACTGGCACCAGGGCACCCGCGTGGCCGGGCCGACGCTCACCTACGACCTCTCGCGGCTCCAGGGGCTCGCGACGCCGAAGCCGCTGCTGCTCACCCTCAACCGAACCGACGCCGTCGACCCCGCGCGGGTGATCGCCGAGATGCGCTACGACCACCCCGTCTACGACGCCGCGGCCCTGCGGGCCCAGCGCCGCCACCGGGAGGTGAGCGGCGTCGAGGGCGTCTCCTTCGCCGGCGCCTACTGGGGCTACGGCTTCCACGAGGACGGCGCGCGCAGCGCGCTCGTGGTCTGCGAGACTCTCGGCGTGACCTGGCCCGAGGCGCGCCCGTGAGGAGCGCCCTCTACGAGGGGCGCCTCGTCCACACCCGCCACGCCGGGCCCGCGACCGGCGGGGTGGCCCACGCCTTCGCCCAGCGCGTCACGATGCTGCTCGTCGCCCTCGACGAGTGGGAGGAGCTGGCCGCGCGCCACCCGCTCTACTCGACCACCCGGTGGGCACCGGTGCGCCTCGACCGCGCCGACCACCTGGGCGACCCGGCGACACCCCTCGACGCGACGGTCCGCGACCTCGTGGAGAGCCGCCTCGGGCGCCGCCCGACGGGCCGGATCCTCCTGCTCACCACCCCGCGGGTCTGGGGCTGGCACTTCGACCCGCTCTCGGTCTACTACTGCCTCGACGAGGCGGGCGCCCTCGAGGCGATCGCCCTCGAGGTCACCTCGACCCCGTGGCACGAGCGCACCGCCTACGTCGTCGAGGCGAGCGAGCAGCCCGTCCGCTTCGACAAGGAGATGCACGTCTCGCCGTTCCTGGGGCGCGACCTCGAGTACGTGCTGCGCGCCGGGGAGCCCGACGAGTCACTGCACCTCCACCTCGCCAACCGCCGCGGCGAGGAGCGGGTCTTCGACGCGAGCCTCTCGCTCCAGCGCGTCGGCAACGCGCGCGCCGACCGGGCCCGCCTGGTCTGGCGCCGGCCGCTCGCGGCCGTCTCGGTCTCCTGGGGGATCTACCGCCAGGCGCTGCGCCTGTGGCGCAAGGGCGCGCCGTTCGTGCCCCGGCGCGCGCAGGCGGCCCACCCCGTGACGGCGGGTCGCCGATGACCCTCGGGCCCGGGCTCGCCGATCTCGACGAGAGCCCGCGCCTCGTCGGCGCCTCGCGCCGGGTGGTGCGCGCGTTGCTCGCGCGCGTGCGCGCGGGCACGGTCGAACTGGTCGAGGGCGAGCGAACCACGATCTTCGGCGCGGGGCGGCCCCTCGCGCGCGTCGTCGTGCACGACCCGCGCGCCTACCCGGCCCTGGTGCGCCAGGGGTCGGTGGGGCTGGGGGCGAGCTACGCGGCGGGCTGGTGGGACTGCGACGAGCTGACCGACCTCGTGCGGATCCTCGAGCGCGCGACGACCCCCGCGCGCCGCCGCTCCGACGCCCTGGCGCGCCGGCTCGCCCCCCTCGTCGAGCCGGCCCGGCGCCTCCACGAGTGGGTGCGCCCGCCCGAGCGGGTGCGCACCCGCGAGGAGGACCGGCGCCACGTGGCGGCCCACTACGACCTCTCGAACGACTTCTTCGAGCTGATGCTCGACGAGACGATGATGTACTCCTGCGCCTTCTTCGAGCGGCCCGAGGCCACCCTCGCGGAGGCCCAGCGAGCGAAGCTCGACCGGCTCTGTCGCAAGCTCGCCCTCACCCCCGAGGACCACGTCGTCGAGATCGGCACCGGCTGGGGGGGCTTCGCCCTGCACGCCGCGCGCCACTACGGCTGCCGGGTGACCACGACCACCATCTCGGACGCCCAGTTCGAGTACGCGACGCGCCGGGCCGCCGCGGCGGGCCTCGCCGACCGGGTGAGGGTCCTCAACCGCGACTACCGCGACCTCGAGGGGACCTTCGACAAGCTGGTCTCGATCGAGATGATCGAGGCGATCGGCTGGCGCCAGCTCGACACGTTCTTCGCCACCGGCGCGCGGCTGCTCGAGCCCGGCGGGCTCATGGGACTCCAGGCCATCGTCATCGACGACCGCAGCTACGAGCGGGCGAAGCGCCGCGACGACTTCATCAAGCGCCTCGTCTTCCCGGGCGGCTTCCTGCCCTCGATCGAGGCGATGGCCCGCTCGGCCACCCGGGCGAGCGACCTGCGCGTCGTCGACCTGGAGGACATCGGGCGCCACTACGCCGAGACCCTCGCGCGCTGGCGGGCCAACCTCGGGGCCCGCGCCGAGGACGTCGCGACCCTCGGGCTCGGCGAGCCGTTCGCGCGGCTCTGGCGGATGTACCTCGCCTACTGCGAGGCCGCCTTCTTGGAGCGCCACGTGAGCGACGTCCAGGTGGTCTTCGCCCGCGACCGGTGGCGCGGGGTACTGGGCCCCCAGCCGACCAGGGCCTGATCAGGCGAGGAGCGCGTCGACCGCCGCCACGGCGCTGGTCGCGCTGTGGCCGGTCCACCCCGACGCCCCGAGGGAGAGGGCGTGGGCCCGGTCGCGGATGGCCCGACCCCCCACGAGGACGGGTGCCTCGACGCTGCGCGCCACGGCCCCGATCGTCTCGCGCACCGCGCCCTCGAGTCCCTCGGCGGTCACCCCGATGAGGACGGCGACGAGCCGGTCGGCGCCGGCGGCGGTCTCGGCGAAGGACGCGGGCGGCGCGTTCGCGCCGAGGTCGATCGGCTCGAGGTGGTCCGCGCGCAAAAGGTCGGCCACCATCGCCACCGGCAGGGCGTGGCTCTCGCCGGCCGGTGCGCCCAGCACGACCGAGCCGCGCGAGCGGCCCCGGCGCGCGAAGCGCGGGCCCATCCGCCCGATCACCCTCGTCGCCACGACGCTCGCCCGGTGCTCGTCGGCGACCGAGATGACCCCGGCCGCCCACCGGTCCCCGACGCGGCGCAGGGCCGGCACGAGCAGCTCCTCGTAGACCGCCCCGGGGGTCATGCCCGAGGCCATCGCCCCCTCGACGATCGCCCAGGCCCCGGCCTCGTCGCCGTGCACCATCCGCTCGGCCAGGCGGCCGGGGCGCGGGGCGCGGGCCGGTGCCCCCGGCCGTTCGCCCGGCGCCGCCAGGGCCTCGAGGTCCGCGCGATCGACGAGCCAGGTCGCACCCTCGCGCTCGGCGGGGAGCCGGCCGGTGCGCACGTAGTGGTACACGGTCATGTAGTGCACGCCCAGGCGCTCCGCCGCCTCGCGCAGGCCCACCCGCTCGGTCGCGGTCACCCCCTAAATTTACTGCTAATCGACCTCCAGCGCGGCGCCCCGCACCACGTCGCGCCGGCGCGCCAGGGCGAGGCCCCCGGCCGTCGCCCAGCCGAGGACGATCGGCAACCAGTAGTTGGCGAGCCGGTAGACGAGGACGGCCGCGAGGGCCGGCACGCGGGCCGCGCCGTAGGCCACGAGCACGACGGTGAGGCTGCCCTCGACCACGCCGAGGCCCCCCGGCACGATCGGCAGGGCCGCGACGACCTGGCTGACACCGTAGGCGAGGAGGAGGCCGGCCCAGGGGACCGGGGCGCCGACGGCCACGAGGGCCGCCAGCAGGCACCCGGCGTCGCAGAGCCACAGCCCGATCGCGAAGCCGATCGACGCGGCCGTGGCGCGCCGTCCGAGCGTGATCGCGCGCATCGAGGCGAGCGTCGCGTCGACGCGCTCCCCGACGCGCCCCCGGGGCCGACCCGTGAGGCGCCGCGCGAGGCGCACGACGGCCTCGAGGAGCCCCACCACGAGGTCGCGCCGGGCGAGGACCACCCCCGCGACCACGACCACGGCGAGGGCCACCCCGGTCACACCGACCCCGACGTGGCTCGAGCCGCCGACCAGGGCGATGAGGATCGCCGCGACCAGCAGGAGCGAGAGCCCGGCGGCCTGGGCCACCATCACCGTGATGATCACCCAGGCGCTCGCCGAGGCGCTCGCCCCGCGCTGGCGGTACTGGCGGTACCGGTACACGCTCGAGACGGCCGGCTCTCCCGGGACGGAGAGGGCGATGGCGTCGTTGGCGAGGCTGATCGCGTAGAGCTCGCCGAGCCCGAGGCGGGCCCCGCCGGAGTCCAGGACGACGCGCTGGAGGGCCGCGAAGCAGGCGAGCGAGAGCGCCTCGGCGCCGAGCGCCGCCAGGGCGCCGCCCGCGCGCAGGTGGGCGAGCCGGTGGCTCGCGCCCGCGAAGTCGCCCCGGTGGGAGAAGAGGACGACGAGCACGACCGCGCCCGCGACGAGCCCGAGCGCCCAGCGCGCGACGAGTCGACCGGTGATCCGCGGCTCGGCGACACCTTCCACGCCGCCACGCTACCGACGGGGACCGGCCTTTCTAAGGTGGTGGGTATGACGGGCTTTCGCGGGCGGATCGGTCGGGACTGGCGCGACTCCGAGCCGGACTGGCCCGACGAGCCGCGCGCGCCCGAGGGCGCGCCCAACGTGGTGCTCGTCGTGCTCGACGACGTCGGCTTCGCCCAGCTGGGCTGCTACGGCTCGGACATCGAGACCCCGGTCATCGACGGCCTGGCCGCGCGCGGGGTGCGCCTGGCGAACTTCCACACGACCGGCCTGTGCTCGCCGACCCGGGCGTGCCTGCTCACCGGGCGCAACCACCACCGCAACGCGATGGGCCGGGTCGCCGACCTCGCGATCGGCTACCCCGGCTACTGGGGCGTCCCCCCGCGCGAGAACGGCTTCCTCCCCGAGGTCCTGCGCCAGTCCGGCTACGCCACCTACTGCGTGGGCAAGTGGCACCTCACCCCCGAGGACGCGACGAACGTGGCCGGCGCCCGCGACACCTGGCCGCTGAGTAGGGGCTTCGACCGGTGGTACGGGTTCCACGGCGGGGAGACCCACCAGTTCGTGCCGGCCCTCTTCGAGGACAGCCACGCCCGTCGCCCCCCGCGCGAGCTCGACGACTACCACCTCACCGAGGACCTGGCCGACCGGGCGATCGAGTACCTCGGCGACCTGCGCGCGGTCGACCCGACCCGCCCCTTCCTCCTCTACTTCGCGACCGGCGCCTGCCACTCGCCCCACCAGCCGCCCGCCCGCTGGCGCGCGCACTACCGCGGCCGCTTCGACGCCGGCTGGGACGCGTGGCGCGAGGAGGCCTTCGCCCGGCAGAAGGCGCTCGGGCTGTTCGAGGCGTCCGTGACCATGTCCGCGCGCCCGCCGTGGGTGCGCGCCTGGGACGACCTCGACGAGACGGAGCGCCGCGTGGCGGCCCGCTTCATGGAGGCCTACGCCGGCTTCCTCTCGCACGCGGACGAGCAGCTCGGGAGGGTCCTCTCCTTCGTCGAGGGCCTCGGCGAGCTCTCCAACACCCTCGTCCTCGTGGTCTCGGACAACGGGGCGAGCGCCGAGGGCGGCTCGGAGGGCTCGATCAACGACGTGCGCCTCACCAACCTCGACCCGGCGACGACCGCGGAGATGGCCAGCCGCCTCGAGGAGATCGGCGGGCCCACCACCCACAACAACTACCCGTGGGGCTGGACCATGGCCGGCAACACGCCCTTTCGCCGCTGGAAGCGCGAGGTGCACCAGGGCGGGGTGTGCGACCCGTGCGTCGTCGCCTTCGGCGACCGGCTCGAGGCCGGGGCGATCCGCCACCAGTTCGCCCACGCCGTCGACGTGATGCCGACGATCCTCGACCTCGCGGGGGTCCCCGCGCCCGAGCGCGTCGGCGACACCCCCCAGAGCCCCCTCGACGGGGTGAGCGTCGCCGAGGTGCTCGCCCCGGGCGGGGCCGACGCCCCCGAGCGCCACGAGACCCAGTACTTCGAGATGTTCGGGTCGCGCGCCCTCTACCACCGCGGGCGCAAGGCCGTGACCTTCCACCCCGTCGGGCCCCTCTACGACGACCAGGACCCCAACGCCTCCTTCGACGACGACGTCTGGGAGCTCTACGACACGGTCGCCGACCCCGCCGAGACCCGCGACCTCGCCCCCGCACGGCCCGAGGAGGTGGCCGAGCTCGTCGCGCTCTGGTGGCGCGAGGCCGAGCGCAATCAGGTCCTCCCCCTCGACAACCGCGTCCTCTGGGCGCTCGTGCACCCCAAGCCCGACCGCCGCGCCCCGCGCGAGCGCCACCGCTACTTCCCCGGCGGCGCGCCGGTGCCCGAGCCGGTCGCGGCGAACGTGCGCAACCGCTCCCACGCGATCGAGGTCGACCTCGAGGTCCCCGAGGGCGGGGGCGACGGGACCCTGCTCGCCCTCGGCAGCGCCCTCGGGGGCTTCTCGCTCCACGTGCTCGACGGACGGCTCCGCTACGTCCACAACCTCTACGGCAAGGAGCGCCACGTCGTCGCCTCGCCCACGCCGCTCCCGCCCGGACGCCACGAGGTCGTCTACCGCTTCGACAAGGACGAGGGCCTGGGCGGCACCGGCACGCTGCGCGTCGACGGCGCGGTCGTGGCCTCCGGCCCCATCCCCCGCTTCACCCCCTCGGGCTTCAACGGCACCGGGGTCGGGGTGACGTGTGGCTACGAGTGGGGGCCACCGGTCGGCGAGGGCTACGCGGCGCCCTTCGCCTTCTCGGGGACGATCCGGCGCTGCGAGGTCGTGGCCCTCGGCCCCGTCGTGCGCGACCCGCTCGCCGAGCTCGAGGCGATCCTCTCGGAGCAGTGAGGGCTCGCGCTACGACGCGCTGAAGCACGACACGAACCACCCCGGGCCGTGCCCGCAGAGCGAGCCGCGCACGACGTCGCCCCGGGGGGTCGCGATGCGCGGGGGCCGGCCGAGCGAGGAGAGCCGGTAGGAGGCCACGTCGATGCGGCCCTCGGGACGCCCCCCGCCGAAGGGCCACTCGGGGAACCGGCCGTGCGCGACCGTGCGCACGCCCACCACCCAGCCGTCCCTCGTCGAGAGGGTCGCCACGAGGAGCGACTGGCCGGCGTTCCCGGGGACGAGCTCCGACGCGGGCACGACGAGGCGGACCTCGAACGCGTCCCCGCGGCGCACGACCGAGCGCGCGACGAGGTAGGGGGTGAGGAGCCGGTGGACCCAGAGCGGAGCGAAGGGGACGTCCGGGTCGGCCAGCCGTGCCGTGGTCCAGCGGGGGCGGGCCCCGTCGGAGGAGTGCGTGACGTAGAGGGTGCGCCCGATGACGACCTCGCGCGCGTTGACGAATCGCACCTCGGTCCGATCCGGTGCGGCGTAGTCCACGACGAGCCCGTTCACGGTCAGCACGAATCCCGAGGACCGCATCGTCGCGCTCAGCGCCGCGCGCAGCTCGGCGACCGCCCGAGGCGCGCCCGCCGGCGGCGGGGCGAAGTAGGAGTAGCGGGGGGCGCGAGCGAGGCTGACGGCCGCCGCGCCGAGCGCCAGGGCGAGCGCGACGAGGGTGATCCCGACGGGGACCCATCTCCTCACGGTGCCTCCCGGCGACCCCCCGGCGGGCGTCCGTGCGGCGCCCGGCCGCGCGGGGTCGGGAGCAGTGTAGGTCCGGCGGTCACCGCCGGGTGGCCCTCCGTCTCGGCGGGGCCGGATCGGACCCGCCGGCCGCCGCGGCCGCGGGCTCAGGGCAGCGTGTAGATCTCGGGGCCGTTCTCGGTGACCACGACGGTGTGCTCGAAGTGGCTGGAGAGCTGGCCGTCGGCCGTCATGACGCTCCAGCCGTCGTCGAGCGTGTAGGTCTCGTGGGTGCCGACGTTGACCATCGGCTCGATGGCGAAGGCCATGCCGACCTTGAGGGTGGGCCCCGGGGTGCCCGGCCAGTAGTTGGGCACCTGGGGGCTCTCGTGCATGGCCGTGCCGATGGCGTGGCCGACGTACTCGCGCACGACCGAGAAGCCCGCCGCCTCGGCCACCGCCTGGACGGCCCGGCCGACCTCGTGGAGCCGGTTCCCCTTCACCAGCTGGTCGACCCCGGCGTAGAGGGAGCGCTCGGTCACCGCCATGAGCCGGGTCGCGAGCTCGCTGACCTCGCCGACGGGCGCCGAGTACGCGGCGTCGCCGTGGTAGCCCTCGACGATGGCCCCCGCGTCGACCTTGATGATGTCCCCCTCCTTGAGCACGTACGCCCCGGGGATGCCGTGGACGATCATGTCGTTGGGGCTCGTGCAGATCACGGCCGGGAAGCCGTGGTAGCCGAGGAAGTTCGAGCGCGCGCCGCGCCGCTCGAGCACCTCGGCCGCGAGCTCGTTCAGCCGCGCGGTCGTCACCCCGGGCCTGATCGCCGCCCGGGTGACCTCGTGGATCTCGGCCACGACCCGGCCGGCCCGGCGCATCTTGGCGAGCTCGTCGGGGCGACGGATCACGCGAGGCCCCGCGCCGCGAGCGCCGCCTCGATGCTCGCCTGCACCTCCTCGACGGAGCGGTCCCCGTCGACGGTGGCGAGCAGGCCCCGCTCGTCGTAGAGGTCGATGAGGGGGCGGGTGTCGCGCTCGTAGGCGGCCAGGCGCGCGCCGATGGCCTCGGGGGTGTCGTCGGCGCGCTGGACGACCCGGCCGCCGCAACGCTCGCAGACCCCCGACCGGGCCGAGGGGTCGGAGAGGGAGTAGGTCGTCCCGCAGCCCTCGCAGACCCGCCGGCCGCTCAGGCGCTCGACGACGAGCTCGTCGGGCAGCTCCACGAGGACGCAGAGCCCGACGCCACTCGGCGCGAGGATGCGGTCGAGCGCCTCGGCCTGGCCCCGGGTCCGGGGGTAGCCGTCGAAGACGGCCCCGGCGGCGGCGTCGGGGGCCCCCAGGCGCTCCTCGACCAGGCGGTTCACGAGGTCGTCCGAGACCAGCTCGCCGGCCTCGAGGACCCGGCTCACCTCGCGGCCGAGGTCGCTGCCGGCGCGCACCGCGGCGCGCAGGATGTCCCCGGTCGAGAGGTGCACCAGGCCGTGGCGGGCCGAGAGCAGGTCGCTCTGGGTGCCCTTGCCCGCCCCCTGCTTACCCAGGAGGACGACGTAGGTGGGAGCGGCCATGGCTAGCGCTTCAGGAAGCCTTCGTAGTTGCGCATCATGAGCTGGCTGTCGATCTGGCGCATCGTCTCCAGCGAGACGCCCACCGCGATGAGCAGCGTCGTCCCGTAGTACGGGAAGCGGTTGATCTGCCACAGCGACATCAGGATGCTCGGGATCACCGCCACCGCCGAGAGGAAGACCGCCCCCACGACGGTGATCCGGCTCAGCGTGCGGCTGAGGTAGCGCTCGGTCGGCAGACCCGGCCGGATGCCCGGGATGAAGCCGCCCTGCTGGCGCAGGAGCTCGGCCTGCTGGTGGGGCTCGAAGGCGATGTAGACGTAGAAGAAGGTGAAGGCGAAGATCAGGATGAAGTCGGCGAGGATGTAGAAGAGGTTCGTGGGCGAGAGCGAGTTGGTCACGAAGTGCTGGAACGAGGCCCAGGGCACGATGTTGCTCAGCAGCACCGGGATGTAGAGCACCGAAGAGGCGAAGATGATCGGGATCACGCCCGACTGGTTGACCTTCAAGGGGATGTAGGTCGACTGGCCGCCCATCTCGCGCCGGCCCACGACCCGCCGGGCGAAGGTGACCGGGATGCGCCGCTGGCCGTTGTCCATGAAGACGATGAAGACCACCAGGGCGAGGGAGATCACGAGGATCGTGTAGAACTTGAGCGGCCCGCCCTCGGCGTAGACGGCGCGGCCCCCCGAGGGCAGCCCGGCCACCACGTTGGCGAAGATCAGCAGGCTCATCCCCTGGCCGACCCCGCGCTGGGTGATGAGTTCGGCGAGCCACATCACGAAGGCCGTGCCGGCGGTGAGGATCACCACCATGAACAGGCCCAGCCACAGGGTGAACTTCGGGATGAGGTCGATGTTGAAGCCGAGCAGCGCCTGGTCGTGACCGTGGAAGGCGTAGATCAGGCCCGTCGACTGCAAGAGGGCGAGGGCGATCGTGAGGTAGCGCGTCGTCTGGGTGATCTTCTTCTGGCCGACCGCGCCCTGGTCGCGCCACTCGGTCAGCTTGGGGATGACCGTGGTGAGCAGCTGGATGACGATCGAGCTCGTGATGTAGGGCATGACGCCCAGGCCGAACACCGCGAGGCGGGTGAGGGCGCCGCCCGAGAAGAGGTTGAGGAACCCGAGCACGCCGGAGGCCCCCGCCTTGGACTCGAGCAACTGGACCTGGCTCCAGCTCACCCCGGGGATGGGGATGTTCGCGCCCAGCTGGTACAGGCAGATGATCGCGACCGTGAACAGGACCTTGTTGCGTAGGTCCGGGACGCGGAAGATGTTCGCCAGGCGCTGGAGCACCGTCCCCCCTCGGTGTTATCGGTTCTGGTGCTGGTTGCCGGCGGCCGGCGGGCGCACGCTGAAGGGTGGGTCGAGGACCGTGAGGGTCCCCCCGGCGGCCTCGAGGGCCGCACGGGCGCTCTCGCTGAAGGCGTGGGCCGAGACGGCCAGCGCGCTCGACACCGCGCCCCGGCCGAGGACCTTGACGAGGTCGCCCCGCTTCACGAGCCCGCGGGCCACGAGGACGTCGTAGGTGACCTCGCTGACCCCGAGCGCCGCGAGGGCGTCGAGGTTCACCGGCGTGTAGGCGACCCGGAAGGGGTTGGTGAACCCCTTCAGCTTCGGGATGCGCGCGAGCAGCGGCAGCTGGCCGCCCTCGAAGCCGGCCGGGATCTGGCGGCGGGCCTTCTGGCCCTTGGTGCCGCGCCCGGCCGTCTTGCCGCCCTTGCCCGCGATGCCGCGGCCGACGACCTTGCGCCGGTGCGTCGCGCCCTCGGGCGAGGAGAGTTCGTGCAGCTTCATCTCTAGACCTCTTCCACGTTGACCAGGTGCGGCACCCGCGCGATCATCCCACGGATCTCGGGACGGTCGGGTAGCACGTTGGACTGGCCGATGCCGCGCAGCCCGAGGGCGCGCAGCGTCCCGCGGTGCTTGGGCTTGGTGGCGATCGACGAGCGGATCTGGGTGACCTTGAGTGACATCGCTACTCCGTGACCTTGAACAGGTCGCCCTCGCGCTGGCGCTCGCGGTAGGCCCGCAGCGTCCCGGCCGGCACGACCTCGTCGGGGGCCTTGCCGCGCACCGCGGCCAGCTCCTCGGGCCGGCGCAGCCGCGTGAGGCCCTCGATCGTGGCGTGGGCGACGTTGATGGAGTTGGACGAGCCCAGCGACTTGGCGATGATGTCGCGCACGCCGGCCAGCTCGAGGATGGCCCGCGCGGCGCCGCCGGCGATCACGCCGGTGCCCGGCGCCGCCGGCTTCATCAGGACCCGCCCGGCCCCGGCCTCGCCGAGGATCGGGTAGACGATGGTCGACCCGGCGAGGGGCACCTCGAAGAGGTTCTTGCGGGCCTCCTCGATGCCCTTCTGGACCGCGAGCCCGGCCTCCTTGGCCTTGCCGTAGCCCAGGCCGACGCGACCCTTGCCGTCGCCGATGACCATGAGCGCGGTGAACGAGAAGCGCCGGCCGCCCTTGACGACCTTGCTCACGCGGTTCACCTTGATGGTGCGCTCTTCGAACTGCTCGACGTCTGACATCAGAACTCCAGTCCCTGCGCGCGCAGGGTCTCGGCGAAGGCCGCGATCCGGCCGTGGTAGTCGTAGCCCCCGCGGTCGAACACGACCGCCGTGACCTGGGCCTCCTTGGCCCGGCGGGCCAGCACCTCGGCGACGGCGCGGGCGCCCTCGACGTTGCCGCCGTCGACCCCGCGCAGCTCGGACTCGACCGAGGACGCCGCGGCGAGCGTGCGCCCGGCCACGTCGTCGATGACCTGGGCCGAGATGTGCCGGTTGGTCCGGCTCACCGCGACGCGCGGGCGCTCGGGCGTGCCCGAGATCTTCTTGCGCAGGCGCGCGTGACGGCGCTGGCGCAACTCTCTGGTGGTGCGTGCCATTACTTAGCGGCCTTTCCTGCCTTGCGCGCCACCCGCTCGCCCAGGTAGCGCACGCCCTTGCCCTTGTAGGGCTCGGGCTTGCGGATCTTGCGGATGTTGGCGGCCACCTGGCCGACCGTCTCCTTGTCGGCGCCCTTGACGACGATGCGCGTCGGGCTCGGCACCTCGAAGGTGACCCCGGCCGGCGCGGTGAACTTCACCGGGTGGCTGAAGCCGAGCGACAGGTCGAGGGCGTCGGGGCCCGCGGCCGCGGCACGGTAGCCCACGCCGATGATCTCGAGCTCCTTGCGCCACCCCTCGGTGACGCCGGTGACCATGTTCGCGACCAGCGTGCGGGTGAGGCCGTGGAGGGCCTTGTGGGCCGTCTCGTCGCTGGCGCGGGTCACGAGGAGGGTGTCCCCCTCGCGCTCCACGGCGACGCCCTCGGGCAGCACCCGGGTCATCGTCCCGTTGGGGCCGCTCACGGTGATGGCGCCGGTCGCCACGTCGACGGTGACGCCCGCCGGCACGGCGATCGGGTTGCGTCCGATGCGCGACATCAGTCCTCCCTCCTGGCGGTGGCGGGGCTACCAGACATAGCAGAGCACCTCGCCACCCAAGCGGGCCCGTCGGGCCTCGCGATCGGTCATCAGGCCGTGGCTCGTCGAGACCACGGCCACGCCCACGCCCCCGAGGACCTTGGGCATCTGGTCGCACTTGGTGTAGACGCGCAGCCCGGGCTTGGAGACGCGCTTGAGCCCCATGATCGACTTCTTGCGGTCGTCGGTGTACTTGAGCGTGATCTCCAGCGTCGAGCCCGGCTTGTCCGCGTTCGCGGACACCCGGTAGTCGGCGATGAAGCCCTCGCGCTTCAACAGCCCGGCCAGGCTCTCTTTGAGCTTCGAGTTGGGCATCGCCACCGAGTCGAACGCCGCCGAATTGGCGTTGCGGATGCGCGTGAGCATGTCGGCGATGGGGTCGGTCATCGTCATGTCGGCCTCCCTACCAGCTCGCCTTGGTGACGCCCGGGATCTCGCCCGCGTGCACCATCGCGCGCAGGCAGATCCGGCACAGGCCGAACTTGCGGTACACCGAGCGCGGACGCCCGCAGCGCTCGCAGCGCGTGTAGGCGCGCGTCGAGAACTTCGGGGTCTGCTGCTGCTTGATGCGAAGAGCCTTCTTGGCCATCTCTAGCGGTTCTCCTGTCTGAAGGGGAAGCCGAACGCCCGCAGGAGCGCTCGCCCCTGCTCGTCGGTCTCGGCCGTCGTCACGATCGTGATGTCGAACCCGCGGGGGGCGTCGATCTTGTCGTAGTCGATCTCCGGGAAGATCAGCTGGTCGTTGACCCCGAAGGTGTAGTTGCCCCGGCCGTCGAACGACCTGGGCGACAGGCCCCGGAAGTCCCGGATGCGCGGGATCGCCAGGCTGAGCAGTCGGTCGAAGAACTCCCAGGCCCGGTCGCCGCGCAGGGTCACCTTCGCGCCGATCGACTGGCCCTCGCGCAGCTTGAAGCTGGCGATCGACTTCTTCGCCCGGGTCACCACCGGCTTCTGACCGGTGATGGCCTCCAGATCGCGCTGGGCGCCCTCGAGCAGGGAGGCCTGCTGGGTGGCCCGGCCGACGCCGGCGTTGATCACGATCTTCTCCAGGCGCGGGACCTGCATGATGTTGGCCAGACCGAGCTCGTCCTTGAGCTGGGCCCGGAGGGTCTCGTCGTAGCGGACCTTGAGACGGGGTCGCGTCGTGGTCGTCATAGCACCTCCCCACACTTGCGGCAGACCCGCGACGTGGCGCCGTCAGCCGTGTCGTAGCCGACCCGCGCCGGACCCTTGTGCTTGTCGCACCACAGGGCCACGTTCGAGGCGTCGAGCGGCATGAGCTTGTCGATGATGCCGGCCTGCATGGTGGCGCCCTGCTGCTTGGTGGCCCGCTTGGCGATGTTGACGCCGTCCAGGATCACCTTGTTCGCCTTGGGCAGGGCCTCCACGACGCGCGCCCGCTCGCCACGGAACTTGCCCGCGAGCACCAGCACCTCGTCTCCCTTGCGGATCTTCATCACAGCACCTCCGGGGCCAGCGAGATGATGCGCATGAACTTCTTGTCGCGCAGCTCGCGCCCCACGGGCCCGAAGATGCGCGTCCCCCGGGGCTGGAGCTGGTCGTTGATGAGCACGGCCGCGTTCTCGTCGAACTTGATGTACGAGCCGTCCGGGCGGCGCTTCTCCTTGGCCGTGCGCACGACGACGCAGCGCACCACGTCGCCCTTCTTCACGGCCGCACCGGGGATGGCGTCCTTCACCGTGGCGATGAAGACGTCGCCGATGGACGCGTAGCGCCGTCGCGAGCCGCCGAGCACACGGATGCACAGGACCTCCTTGGCCCCGCTGTTGTCGGCCACCTTGAGCCTCGACTCCTGCTGGATCATCGGGCACGCTCCACGATCTCGGCCAGGCGCCAGCGCTTGAGCTTCGAGAGCGGACGGGTCTCCTGGACCCGGACGCGGTCCCCGACCTTGGCCTCGTTCTTCTCGTCGTGCACGTAGAGCTTCTTCGTGCGCAGCACGGTCTTGTTGTAGCGGGGGTGGGCGACGCGCTCGTTGACGGCCACGACGAGCGTCGAGGCCATCTTGTCCGAGACGACGATCCCCTCGCGCTCCTTGCGCGGGTTGGGGCGCGCGGCGTCGGTCATGACTGCTCCTCTCCGAGGGCCTCCGCCGCGGCGATCTCGCGCTGGCGGAGGAAGGTCGACAGCCGGGCGATGTCCTTGCGGACCTCGCCCAGGCGCGCCGAGTTGTCCAGCTGGCCGGTCGCCAGCTGGAAGCGCAGGTTGAAGAGCTCGCGCCGGGACTCGGCCAGGCGGCTCAGCAGCTCGCCGTCGCCCAGCATCTTGAACTCGGCCACGCGGTCGCGGGTCTTGGCCATCAGATCGTCACCTCCGGGGCGCCGTGCGTCCCGGGACGCACGACGAACTTCGCCTTCATCGGCAGCTTCTGGATGGCCCGCTCCATGGCGGCGCGCGCCAAAGCCTCGTCCACGCCGCCCAGCTCGAAGAGCATCCGGCCGGGCTTGACGACGGCGACCCAGAACTCGGGGTTCCCCTTGCCCGAGCCCATGCGGGTCTCGGCCGGCTTCTGGGTGACGGGCTTGTCCGGGAAGACCCGGATCCACACCTTGCCGCCGCGCTTGACGTGGCGGGTCATCGCGATACGGGCGGCCTCGATCTGGCGGGCGGTGAGCCAGCCGGCCTCGAGGGCCTGGATCCCGAAGTCGCCGAAGTTGAGGTCGGTCCCGCCCTTGGCGTTGCCGGTCATCCGCCCGCGCATCTGCTTGCGGTGCTTGACCTTACGGGGCATCAACATGGCTACTCCTGGTCCTTGCGGAAGTGGGGGGCGTCGGCGTGCTCGCCGGTCGTGCGTCGCTCGATCTCCTCTTCGACGCTGAGGCGGGCCTCGTCCTCCGGGGTGGAGGCGAGCAGGTCCGTGACGGCCGGCCCGGTGGCCTCGGGCACCCCGGTGGCCTCGGGCGCCCCCGTGGCCTCGGGCGCCCCCGTGGCCTCGGGCGCCCCCGTGGCGGGCGCGCCCTCCGGCGCCCCGGCCG
>JAJXZW010000019.1 GCA_021779855.1 Actinomycetes bacterium | reverse complement strand
AGGGCCCGCAGCGCGCGCAGCGGCCGGCCGAGGTGGGCCTCGGCCGCCTCGTGGGCGAGGGCGCTCACCTCGGCCGCCCCGGGGGGGTCGGACGCGCGCAGCACCGTGGCGAGGTCACCGCCGAGCACCCGGCGCAGCAGCGCCAGGCCCTCGCCCGAGAGGGGGCGGCCCCGGCGGCACCGATCGCAGCGCACCCCGCCGGTCTCGGCGTCGAAGGCCACGAGCGGCGCCTCGCGGCCGCACTCGACGCACGCCTCGACCATCGGCGCCGATCCGTCGAGAGCGAGCAGGCGCAGGTAGAACGACGCCGGCACGAGCTCGGGCCGGTAGTCGGGGTTGTCGAGGGTCGTGAGCACGCGCACGACGAGCTCGTAGACGGCCTCGTCGGCCAGCCCCTCGGGCAGGGCGTCGAGCGCCTCGACCACGGCGTAGCCCGCGCCGATGCGCGCGTAGTCCGCGCGCAGGGTCGCGAGCGTCTGGCGGTGCGCCACGTGGCGGGCGACGAAGAGGTCGCCGCGGGTCGCCACCAGGTCGACCCCGACGTGGCCGAGCACCTCGAGGGCGCCCCCCAGGCGACTCGTCGTCTTGCGCGCGCCCCGGGCGAGGACGCGGACCTTGCCGTGGTGACGGGTGAAGAGCACCGCGATCCGGTCGGCCTCGCGGTAGCGGTAGGTGCGCAGCACCACCGCGTCGTCGGCGAGCTCTCTCACCCCCGCTCCGGGCCGTCCCCGTCGGGCCGCGGGGGCTCCTCGAAGCGCGGCGAGCGCGGCGACGTGCCGAGGAAGCGGTTGAGGGCGACCCCGCCGCCGACGAGGACGGCCAGCACGAGCGGGACGAGCAGGGGCCCCACGAGCGAGGTGGCGCCCGCCGCGGCGAGCACCCACAGGCCGAGGTAGAGGAGGAGCGCGACGACGATCGTGGCGCGCGTCCAGATCACGGGGCCACCCGGCCGAAGCGGCGCTCGCGGCGCTGGTACTCGATCAGCGCGCCGTAGAGGTCCTCGCGGCGAAAGTCGGGCCAGAGCACGTCGGTGAAGACGAACTCGGCGTAGGCGATCTCCCAGAGCAGGAAGTTCGAGACCCGGTACTCCCCCGAGGTGCGCACCACGAGCTCGGGGTCGGGCAGGTCGGGCCGGTAGAGGTGGCGCGCCAGCGCGCGCTCGTCGACCTGGCGCGCGCTGACCCCCTCGGCGACCAGCGCGCGCACCGCGTCGACGATCTCGGCGCGCCCCCCGTAGTTGAAGGCGATGTTCAAGGTGAAGGCGGTGTTGGCGGCCGTCTCCTCCTCGGCCCGGGCCATGCGGCGCATGACGCCCCGGGGCACGCGCCAGTCGCGCCGGCCCGAGAAGACGATGCGCACCCCGTCGGCGGCGAGCTCGTCCTGGCGACGGTCCAGCAGGCCGCGGTTGAAGTTCATGAGGTAGCGGACCTCGTCGACGGGTCGGCGCCAGTTCTCGGTGGAGAAGGCGAAGACCGTCAGGGCCTCGACGCCGGCCGCGATAGCCCCGTAGGTGACGTCGACCAGCGACGCCTCGCCGGCCCCGTGGCCCTCGGTGCGCGGCAGTCCCCGGGCGGTGGCCCAGCGGCCGTTGCCGTCCATGACGATCGCCACGTGGCGCGGCACGTCGGGCCCCAGCCCCTCGGGCAGGGCCGTCGGACGGGGATCGGGCACGGGTAGAAACCTAGTGGCCCCTCCCGACGGCCCGTAAGGTCGAGCGGTGCACTCCTACGACCCCGACGAGGACGGCCCGACGCGCGAGGCCGACCCCGAGGCGGCCGTCGACCTGCACGACGACGACGGCGTGGACGTCGCCGCGACCCTCGAGCTGCTCGACCGGGTGACCCGCGACCTGCCCGGGGGCGGCGAGCGGCGCGACGGCCAGCGCGAGATGGCCGAGGCCGTCGCCACGGCGTTCGCGCGCCGCCGACCCCTGGCCGTGCAGGCCGGCACCGGGGTCGGCAAGTCCCTCGCCTACCTCGTGCCCGCGGCCAGCGTGCGCGGCCGGGTGGTCGTCGCCACCGCGACCAAGAACCTCCAGGACCAGCTCGCCGCGAAGGACGCCCCCCAGGTCGCGGCCCACGTCGAGGGGCTGCGCGTGACGGTCTTGAAGGGCCGCCAGAACTACCTGTGCCGCTTCCGCGCGCGCGGGGTCGGCGGCGGGGCCACCTTCGACCTCGACAGCGGCGAGCGGGCCCCGCGCGGGATCGTCGACCAGGTCCGCCGGGTGCTGCGCTGGGCCGACCAGACGGCGACCGGCGACCTCGACGACGTCGGCTTCGAACTCGACGGCCGGGCCCGGCGGATGCTCTCGGTGACCCCCCAGGAGTGCCTCACCCGGGCGCGCTGCCCCGAGGGGGCGAACTGCTTCGCCGAGCTCGCGCGCGACCGCGCCGCCGAGAGCGACGTCCTCGTCGTGAACACCCACCTCTACGCCTCGCACCTGGCCTCGGGCTCGATGCTCCTGCCGGCCCACGACTACCTCGTGCTCGACGAGGCCCACGAGGCACCCGACATCTTCGCCACCCTGCTCGGCACCACGGTGAACGCCTCGGCCCTGCGGGCCGTCGCCGTCCTCGCGCGCACGACGCTCGCCCCCGACCCGCCCGAGGCGGCCGACACCCTGCTCTCGGTCGCCGACCGGCTGGGAGCCCACCTCGAGGTCCAGTTCGCCGAGGGCCGGCTGCGCGGCCTCGACGAGGGGGCGGCGCGCGAGCTCGACGGTGCCCGCGCGCTCGTCACCGCGCTCGTCGAGGCCCTCCGGGGCCTCGAGGTCTCGGGCCCCGACGGCGAGTTCCGCCGGGCCCGCGCGCTCGGGCCGGCGACCCACCTCGCCGGCGACCTGGCCCGGCTGATCCAGGTGGGCGAGGACGAGCTCGTCTTCCTCTCGCGGCGCGACCGCGAGATCGACGTCGAGCTCTCCCTGGTCGAGGTCGGCCCGCGGCTCGCGAGCGAGCTCTGGGGCCAGGTGACCGGCGTCCTCACGAGCGCCACGCTCCCGCCGACCCTGCCCGCGCGCCTCGGCCTCGCGGGCGCGCGCCGCCTCGAGGTCGCGAGCCCCTTCGACTACCGGGGCCACGCCCTGCTCTACGTGCCGGCCGGCTTCCCCGGCCGCAACGAGCCCGGCGCCGAGGCGGCGATCGTCGAGGAGCTCGTGACCCTCATCGGCGCGGCCGGCGGGCGCACCCTCGCCCTCTTCACCAACCGGGCGGTGATGGGACGGGTCGCCGAGGCCGTCGCATCGCGCGTGGCGACCGAGGTCCTCGTCCAGGGCACCCTCTCGCGGGCCCGGCTCATCGAGGAGTTCCGCCGCTCGGCCGAGGCGAGCCTCTTCGCCGTCACCAGCTTCTGGCAGGGCGTGGACGTGCCCGGTCACTCGCTCAGCCTCGTCACGATCGACCGGCTCCCCTTCAGCGTGCCCGGCGACCCCCTCGCCGAGGCCCGCCGCGAGCGCTCGGCGAACCCGTTCGTCGAGGTCGACCTGCCCCGGGCCGCGATGCTGCTGGCCCAGGGCGTGGGCCGGCTCATCCGCACCCGCGAGGACCGGGGCGTCGTCGCGGTCCTCGACACCCGCCTGGCCGAGGCGTCGTACGCCGCCACCCTCTTCCGCCAGCTGCCGCCGATGCGCCGCACCCGCGACCAGGCCCAGGTCGTGGCGTTCCTGGCGGACCTGCGCGCCCGCGGCGAGGAAGTGACCTAGGCCCCTGGGCGTCACCGCCCCCTCTCAGCGATAGTGGCGATGAGGAGACAACGTGCGACGGATCGTGATTGTGGGCACGGGCACCGGGGGCACCCTCGTTGCCAACCGGCTGCGTCGGGCGCTCACGCCCGATGACGCGTCGATCGTGTGTGTGGACCGCGACGACGACCATCTGTACCAGCCGGGGCTCCTAAACGTGCCCTTCGGACGTCGTACGTTGTCTTCTCTCACCCGCTCGCGCCGCGCCCAGTTGCACCCGCACATCGAGCTCGTGCTCGGCGAGGTCGACACGGTCGACCTCGAGGGCCGCGCCGTGAGCCTGGCGGACGGCACCGCGCTGCGCTACGACGCCCTGGTCGTCGCCAGCGGCGCGACGCTCGCCCCCGAGGAGACCGAGGGGCTGACCGGGCCGGGCTGGATGGAGCGGGTCTTCACCTTCTACTCGCCCGCGGGCGCGGCCGCCCTGGCGGACGCCTTCGCCCGCTTCTCCGCGGGGCGACTCGTCGTGGCCGTGCTCGACACGCCCATCAAGTGCCCCGTCGCCCCCCTCGAGTTCACCTTCCTGGCCGAGGACGCGCTGCGCCACCGCGGCGTGCGCGACAAGGTCGAGATCACCTACGTGACGCCCCTCGACGGCGCGTTCACTCGCCCGATCGCCTCGGCGCACCTGAGCGGGCTGCTCGCCGAGCGGGGCATCGGCCTCGTGACCGCGCTCGCGACGGCGTCGGTCGACGGCGCCGCGGGCCGCCTGACGGGCTACGACGGGCGCACCGTCGACTTCGACCTGGCCGTGGTGGTCCCGGTCCACAACGGCGCGGCCTTCGTGACGCGCTCGCCGGGCCTCGGCGACGCGCTCGGCTTCGTCACGGTCGACCCGAAGACCCTCCAGGTCCCGGGCCACCCCGAGGTCCTGGCCCTCGGCGACGTCACGGACCTCGTCACCTCGAAGGCCGGCTCGGTGGCGCACTTCGAGGGCGACGTCGTCGTCGAGAACCTGATCGCGGCGCTCGACGGCCGCCCGGCCCCGGCCCGCTTCGACGGCCACACCAACTGCTTCCTCGAACTCGGCGGCGGCAAGGCCCTCCTCATCGACTTCAACAACGACGTCGAGCCGGTGCCCGGCCACTTCCCCGGCCCGGTCGGCCTGCCCCTCCTCTCGCCGAGCCGACTCGACCACCTCGGCAAGGCGGCCTTCGAGTCGCTCTACTGGCACGCGCTCCTGCCGGGCCGCCCGCTCCCGGGCATCTCGCGCGACATGCCCCGCCGCGGCAAGAAACTCTCCATGCTGCACCATCCCTCGACCACAGGAGCGCACCCGTGACCACCCAGACCCTGGCCGGCGTCGTCGTCGAGCGCGACGCCGAGGGATTCCTCATCGACCCCTCCCTGTGGACCGAGGCCATGGCCGAGGCGATCGCCCGGGAGGAGGGCATCACGCTCACCGAGCGCCACTGGGAGGTCGTGCGCTTCATGCGCCACGCCTACGAGACGACCGGCGGCGGGCCCAACGTCCGTCTCCTCGCCAAGACGTCGGGGATCCCGGTCAAGGAGCTCTACTCACTCTTCCCGAAGGGGCCCGCCAAGACGGCGGCGAAGATCGCGGGGATCCCCAAGCCCCACGGCTGCATCTAGGAGGAACCATGGCCGAATCCATCACCAAGGTCTCGATCATCGTGTCGAAGGGCTCGCTCGAGGGCGTCTACCCCGCGCTCATCATGGCCAACGGCGCCCGCGCCGAGGGCATCGAGGCGAACCTGTTCTTCACCTTCTTCGGGCTCGACGCCATCATCGCCAAGCGGATCGAGCACGTGAAGGTCGCGGCCGTGGGCAACCCCGGCCTGCACATGGCGAGCCTCATCGGGGTGCTGCCCGGGATGTCGGCGATCGCTACGCGCATGCTGGAGCGGCGCATGGACGAGAAGGACATCCCGGGGCTGCCCGAGTTCATCGAGCTCGTCGCCGACGCGGGCTGTGGCCTCTACGGCTGTCGGGCCTCGGCCGACCTCTTCGGCTTCACCGAGGCCGACTTCGTGCCCCAGGTGAAGGCGATCATCACCGTCGGCGAGCTCTACGCCATGGCGGCGGGCGGCGAGATCATCTTCACCTGAGCCGTCCCCGGCCCGTCACTCGGCATAGGCCACGGCGAAGCCGCAAGTGGGTCCCCCGGGGGCGAACGCGTCGGTGACCCGCACACCGAGCCCCTCGGGCGTGACCGCCATCCCCTCGCACCGAGCGCCCGGGCCGGGGTGACGGGGCGCTGGGGGCACGGGACGTGCCGCTCGGGGATGGCGCGGACCTCCACCGCGGACACGTCCTTGCCCCTTCCGTTGAGCACGCCACCCGGCGGGGGTCGGCACGGGCGGCGCGCCGTGGGCGAGACTGGAGCGTGGCGATGGAGGTCCTCTTCACCGGGATGGCGGTGTCCGACGTGACGACGGCCGTCGCCTTCTACGGCGCGCTCTTCGGCCGCGGGCCCGACGTCGTGCCCCACGCGACAGAGGCGATGTGGCGCGTGAGCGAGGGCGGCTGGCTCTACGTCGTGCGCGACACCGAGCGCGCGGGCCGCTCGATCGCGGCCATCGCGGTGTCCGACCTCGACGCGACCCTGGCCGAGCTCGCGGGACGCGGGCTGCGACCAGGGCCCGCGGAGCCGGTCGGCACGGCCGGGCGCAAGGCGGTCGCGACCGACCCCGACGGCAACGCCGTGAGCCTCATCGAGGTGGCCGAGGGCCACTAGGGACGTCACCGGCTCCCGGGGACGACGGCGCCGTCGACGCCCCGTCGACGACGCCCCGGAGCCACTCCAGGATCGTCGCGACCGACTCCGGGTCGAGGCGCGTGCCGTCCTCGTTGTAGCCGCTCCCCGGCGCGGCGGCGACCTCGGCCCAGGGGCGCGGGTCCTCCTTGAGGACGTGGTTGGCGTTGGCCGGGTAGGCGAAGGTGACGAACTCCTTGCCCGCGGCGGCCCGCTCCAGCGCGCCGCCGTCGGCCACGGCGTCGACCTGGACGTCCTTACGGCCGATGAGCACCAGTGTGGGGACCGACACCTCGGCGAGCAGGGGCGCCGCGCCCTCCACCCAGAGCTCGCGGCCGAGGGGCAGGTTGGCCGGCGCCTCGAAGCTCGCGAGCACGGCCCGCACGCTCTCGGGCAGCGACGGGTCCGGGTCCATCGCCTCGCCGGCCGCGTAGCGCGCGGCCGCCTCGCGCACCCGCGCCATCATCGCGTCGCCCCCGGGCACCGAGGCCGCCTGGAGGGCGAGCTGGGCCAGCAGGACCTCGCCGACGCTGCGCCCCGGCGGCGCGCACAGCACGGCGCCGGCGAGGGGCACCGCCTCGTCGCCCGTCGCGTAGTGGAGCACGTGCAGGGTGCCCTCGCTGTTGCCGAGGCCCACGAGGCGCGTCGCGTCGACGCGCGGGTCGCCGACGAGGACGCGCACCGCCGCGCGCAGCTCGTCGAGGTGCGAGCGCATGGAGAACGTGCCGGCGAGGCGCCGCGCGTTCTCGGCGGCGTCGGGCCCCGAGGCGCGCTTGTCGTAGCGCAGCGAGGCGTACCCGGCCTCGGCGAGGGCCGCGGCGAGGAGGCGGCCGCTGCCGTTGGTGCCCGGGAGCAGCGGCGAGCACCAGTCGCGGTCGGTCGGCCCGCTGCCCGCCACCATCACGACCCCGGGGAACGGGCCGGGGCCCTCGGGCACCTCCAGCGTGGCGCGCATGGTCACCCCGTCGAGCTCCCAGGTCACCTCGGACTCGCTCGCCATAGGACTCCCCTGGCGCCCCCGCGGCGCCGCCCCCACTCTCCCAGCCCGGGGCGGGGGCGGTGGGAGGGGGCTTCCCCGGTATATGCTATTATTTCACTAGATTTTATCTAGTTAGGGAGATCATGGGCCTCGACCCGCTGATGGTGCTCGCGAGCGCGGTGGTCGGCCTGCTGGTGGGGCTCACCGGCATGGGCGGCGGGGCCCTCATGACCCCGATGCTCGTCCTGCTCTTCGGGGTCACGCCCTCCTCGGCGGTCACCTCGGACCTCGTGGCCGCGCTCGTGATGAAGCCGGCCGCCGTCCTCGTCCACTGGCGCCAGGGCACGATCCACGGCCCCCTCGTGCGCTACCTCTCCTACGGCTCGATCCCGGCCGCCTTCGCCGGGACCCTCGCGCTGCGCCTCATGGGCCACAGCCCGCTCGCCGAGCGCCGCCTGGAGGTCGCCCTCGGGGCCGCCCTCCTCGTCGGGGGCGTCGCGATGGCGGTGCGCTCGGTGCGCCGGCGCGCCCGGGGCGCCGAGGGCCGACCCCTCGCGCGACCGGCGCTCACGGTCGCGGTCGGCGTGCTCGGGGGCTTCATGGTCGGGCTCACCTCGGTCGGCGCGGGGAGCCTCATCCTGGTGCTGGTGCTCGTCCTGTACCCCGGGCTGCGCAACGACCAGCTGGTCGGCACCGACCTCGCCCAGTCGGTGCCGCTCACGCTGTCGGCGACGCTCGGGACAGTCCTCTTCAACCACGTCGACCTCGCGGTGACCGGCTCGATCGTCCTCGGCTCGGTGCCGGCCGTCGTCGCGGGCTCGCTCCTCTCCTCGCGCGCCGACGGGCCCTGGCTCCGCCGGCTCATCGCGGCCGTCGTCGTGCTGAGCGGCCTCAAGTACCTGGGGCTCGCAACCGTCGCCCTCGGGGTCGTCGCCGGCCTCGAGGCCGTCGTCCTGCTCGCGGCGACGCTCCTCGCCCGACGCTCAGTAGCCGAGCCGGTCGAGGACCTCGGCGCGGCGCTGCCAGCCCGGCTCGACGCGCACCCGTAGCTCGAGGTAGGTGCCCTCGGGCAGCGCGCGGCGGGCGGCGGTGCCGACCTCTTTGAGGACCTGGCCCCCGGCGCCGATCACGATCCCCTTCTGGCTCTCGCGCTCGACGAGGATCTCGACGGTGACGTGGGGCCACTCGAACTCCACGACCCGGCAGTGGATGGAGTGGGGCAGCTCGTCGCGGGTGCGCCGCAGCAGCTGCTCGCGCACGAGCTCGGCGATCCACCGCTCCTCGGTGACGTCCGAGACCTCCTCGTCGGGGAAGAGGAAGGGCCCCTCGGGCACGAGGGCGAGCAGGTGGTCGCGCAGGGCGTCGACCCCGCGCCCGGTGCGCGCCGAGACCGGGAAGTACTCGGTGCGCGCCGCCACCTCGGGCCGGCCCGCCGCGGCGGCCACCTCGGCGACGAGGGCCGCGGCCGCGGCCAGGTGCTCGGCGACCCCCGCCCGGTCGGTGCGGTCGACCTTGTTCACGACGACGACCGGCGCCGGCGCGCCCGAGGGGCGAGCGCGCGCGACGAGGACCCCCACCACCTGGCGGTCGCCGGGGCCGAGGGTGGCCGCGCCGTCGAGGACGACGAGGATCGCGTCCACGTCCTCGGCGGCGGCGCGCGCCGACTCGTTGAGCCGCCCGCCGAGGGCGGTGCGCGGGCGGTGCAGCCCGGGGGTGTCGACGAGCACGACCTGGACGTCGCCCTCGGTGAGGACCCCGCGCACCGCCTGGCGGGTCGTGTTCGGGGTGCGGGCGGTGATGGTGACCTTCGCGCCCACGAGCCGGTTCACGAGCGTGGACTTGCCCACGTTGGGCCGCCCGAGGACCGCGACGATGCCGGCGCGCGTCATCCGGGGACGACCTCGACCCGCACGAGCTCGACCCGGCGCCCCTCGACCCGGGTGACGGTGAGGCGGTAGTGCTCGGTCGAGAAGACGTCGCCCTCGGCCGGCACCCCGCCCGCGAGGTCGAGCACGAGGCCGCCCACGGTGTCCCAGCCGTCCTTGGGCAGGTCGAGCGCGTACTCCTCGTTGGCGTCGTCGATGTTGAGCCGGCCCGACACCTCGACCCCGGCGCCGGTCCCGGGCGAGGCGGGGGCGGGCCCCTCGACGTCGGACTCGTCGGCGATCTCGCCGACCAGCTCCTCGAGCACGTCCTCCAGGGTGACGAGCCCGGCCGTCCCGCCGTACTCGTCGACGACCACGTAGAGGTGGGTCTTCTCCCGGCGCATCTGGGTGAGCAGCGTCGCGACCCGCTTGGTCTCGGGGACGAAGCGGGCCTCGCCCATGCGGGCGGCGACCGGCTCGTCGCCCCGGCCCTCGGCCACCAGGGACGCCAGGTGGCGCAGGTTGACCATCCCCACCACGTCGTCGACGCCCTCGCCGATCACCGGCAGGCGCGAGCGGCCCGACGCGACGGCGAGGTCGAGGGCCTCTCGCACCACGGTGACGTCGTCGACGTGGATGATGTCGGGGCGCGGGACCATGATCTCGCGCACCACGGTGTCGCCGAACTCGATGACCGAGTGGATGAACTCGCGCTCGGTCGACTCGATGGCCCGGTCCTCGTGGGCGACGTCGGCCATGGCGAGCACCTCGGACTCGGTGACGCGCGTTCCCGTGGCGCGGCCCGGGGCGATCAGACGGATCACGGCCAGGGCCACCGCGTTGAGGGCCGCGGAGACGAAGCGCACCGGCCACCAGCGCAGGAGCCGCCCGACGATCGGCGCGGTGACGAGGGCCGCCTCGTCGAGGTGCGCCAGGGCGAAGTTCTTGGGGATCGCCTCGAAGACGACGAAGATGACGACCACCTCGACGACGGTGGCCACGAGCACCCCGGCCGCCCCGAAGAGGTGGCCCGCCAGCACGCCCACGAGCGTCGCCGAGACGAGCTGGCAGATGAGCACGAGCAGGAGCAGGGGGTTCAAGAACTGCTCGGGCGCCTCGGTGAGCCCGGCCAGGGCGCGCGCGCCGCGGCGGCCCTCGTCGGCCAGGGCGCGCGCCCGGGAGCGGTTCATGCGCGTGAGGGACGTCTCGGCCAGGGCGAAGAAGCCCGAGAGGGCGAGCAGCACGACGACGGCGACCAGCATCCCGGTGTCGCCGGCGCCCCAGGCGGCCGCGATCACGGCGCGCTCGAGCGATGGTGGCGGGCCAGCAGCTCGTGCTCGCGCGCCTCCATCCTCTCGGCCTCCTCGTCGAGCTCGTGGTCCCAGCCGAGCAGGTGCAAGACGCCGTGCACCACGAGCAGGGCCGTCTCGTCGTCGACGCTCAGCCCGTGCTCGGGCGCGTTGCGCGCCGCCACCGACGGGCAGATCACGACGTCGCCCACCATGGTGGGGATCTCCTCGGTCGGCTCGTCGCCGGGGCCGGTGGTGCCCCCGTCGGGCGAGCGCCCCCCCGGCTCGGGGTCGACGTCGATCGGGAAGCTCAGCACGTCGGTCGGGCCGGCCTTGCCCATGAAGCGCTGGTTGAGGTCGGCGATGGTGGCCTCGTCGGTGAAGATGAGCGACACCTCGGCGGGCGGCCGCACGCCCTCGTCGGCCAGGGCCGCGCGCGCCAGCGCCACCCAGCGCTCGAGGTCGACCGGCTCGGCGTGCTGCTCGTCGGCGGCGTAGATGTCGATCGTCATGGTCGTTCGTAGGCGGCGACGATGTCGGCCACGATGCGGTGGCGCACCACGTCCTTGTTGGTCAGGTGGACGAAGGCGATCCCCTCGATGCCGGTGAGGATCCGCTCGACGTCGCCCATGCCGCTGCGCTTGCCGTTGAGGTCGACCTGGGTCACGTCGCCGTTGACGACGGCCTTGGAGTTGAAGCCGATGCGCGTGAGGAACATCTTCATCTGCTCGGGCGTGGTGTTCTGGGCCTCGTCGAGGATGATGAACGAGTCGTTGAGGGTGCGCCCGCGCATGAAGGCGAGCGGGGCCACCTCGATGGTGCCGTTGGCGAGCAGGCGCTGGGCGCCGTCGGGGGTCAGCATGTCGTAGAGCGCGTCGTAGAGGGGGCGCAGGTACGGGTCGACCTTGGCCATGAGGTCGCCGGGCAGGAAGCCCAGGCTCTCCCCCGCCTCGACGGCCGGGCGGGTGAGGACGATGCGCTGGACCTGGCGGCGCTGGAGGGACTGGACGGCCTGGGCGACGGCGAGGTAGCTCTTGCCGGTGCCGGCCGGGCCGATGCCGAAGGTGATGACCGACGCGTCGATGGCGTCGGTGTAGCGCTTCTGGCCGGCCGTCTTGGGGCGCACCGACCGGCCCTTGGCGCGCACGACCTCGTGGCCGAGCACCTCGCTCGGGCGCACGTCCTCGGCCACCATGTCGATGGTGCGCTCCACCTTCGCGAGGTCGAGCGCCTGGCCGCCCTCGAGGACCAGGACGAGCTCGTCGAAGAGCCGCAGGACGGCCGTCGCGTCGGGACCGGTGACGGTGATCCGGTTGCCCTGGACCTGGATCGTCGAGTCGGGGAAGGCGGCCTCGATGGCCCGCAGGTTCTCGTCGCGCGCGCCGAGCAGGCCCGCCATGAGGTGGGTGTTGGCGACGTAGGTGGTGGTCGTGGCGGCCGCTCCCACGGGCGACTCGGGGGTCATCCGGGCGGCCAGCCCATCCGGCGCCCGCCGAGCACGTGCAGGTGCAGGTGCGCGACGGTCATCATCCCGTCCTCGCCCACGTTGAAGACGAGCCGGTAGCCGCGCTCGCGCACGCCCTCCACCTCGACGACCCGCTGGGCCAGCAGGATGAGCGCGTCGACGATCCCGGCGTGCTCGGCGCCCACGAGGTCGGCGCTCTCGATGTGCTCCCTCGGGATCACGAGGTCGTGGACCGGCGCCTGGGGCGCGACGTCGGCGATGGCGATCGCCCGGTCGCTCTCGGCGACGATCGTGGCCGGGACCTCGCCCGCGACGATGCCGCAGAAAACGCAGTCGCTCATCTCGCCTCCTCCGGGCCCAGGCTAAACCCCGGCGCCGCGCCCGCGAGCACGCAGAGGGCCCCGGCGAGGACGGCCGCCGTCTCGCTGCGCAGCACCGTGTCGCCGAGCGACACCCGGCGCCGCCCGCCCCCCCACTCCCCCGGGGCCCAGCCGCCCTCGGGGCCGACGGCGACGGCCCGCACCCCGCGCCAGTCCCGAGTGGCCGCGCTCGAGAGCTCGCAGACCGCCACGTCGTCGGGCACCCCGGCGGGGGTCGTGGGCTCGTCGATCACGAGGTCGTGGGTGCGCCGGCACTGGCCGGCCGCCTCCTCGGCGACGCGCCGCCAGCGCGCGAGGACCTTCGCGCGCGCCTCGCCGGCGAAGCGCCAGGCGAGGTTCGCCGCCACGAGCGGCACGACCCGGGTCACCCCGACCTCGGTCACCTTGGCGATCGCCCAGTCGGCCCGCTCGCCCCGGGGCGGGGCGAGGTAGAGGACGCTCTCGGGCGGGACCGGGTCGCGCGCGGGCCCGGTGAGGGGCGCGAGGCCGACCTCGGCGACGGCGCACAGGGCCCAGGTGCCGCGCCCGTCGGTGACGACGACCTCCTCGCCCACCCGGGCGCGCAGCACCCGGCGCAGGTGGTGCTCGGCCGCAGCGCCGAGCACGGGACGGGCCGGGTCGGCCACGCGCAGCTGGGCGAGGGCCGCGACGCGCCGCTCGAAGAGCTCGAGGGTCACCGCCGGGAGCGGCGACGGTGGAAGAGCCCGGCCGCGGGCTCGCCGACCGACTCGCCGCGGTGCTCGGCCCACCGGCGCAGGAGCGCCTCGGACTCGGCGTCGAGCTCGGTGGGCACCTCGACCTCGAGGTGCACGTAGAGGTCGCCGCGTCCCCGGCCGTGGAGGTGCTCGACGCCCTCGTGGCGGATGCGCGTCACCGTGCCGCTGGGGCTGCCCGGGGCGACCTCGAGCGTGGTCGACCCGCGCAGCGTCGGCACCTCGATCGTGGTGCCGAGCACGGCCTGGGCGAAGGTGACCCGCGCGACGTGGTGCAGGTCGTCGCCGTGGCGCTCGAAGCGCTCGTCCGGCGCGACGCGCAGGTGCACGAAGAGCCGGCCGTTCCCCCCGCCGCGCACCCCCGCCGGCCCGCGGTCGGCCAGGCGCATCGTCGAGCCGTCCTCGACCCCGGGGGGGACCTGGATGGTGAGGGTCACCGCCTCGGGCCGGCGCCCCTCGCCCCGGCACGACGGGCAGGGGGTGTCGACGCGCGTGCCCATCCCCTGGCAGCGGGGGCAGACCTGGGCGGTGACCATCTGGCCGAGGATCGAGTTGCGCACCCGGCGCACCTCGCCGGCGCCCCCGCACTCCGGGCAGGTCTGGGGGGTGGTGCCCGGGGCGGCCCCGCTGCCCTGGCAGTCGGCGCAGCGCCGCGCGAGGGTGAGGGTGACCTCCTTCGCCGCGCCGAAGGCCGCCTCCTCCAGGGTGATCTCGAGGGCGACCTCGGCGTCGGGGCCGGGCTGGGGGCCGCGCCGGTCGGGGCGCGCGCCCATGGTGCCGAAGAACATGTCGAAGATGTCCTGGACCGAGCCGGCGCCCATGAAGGGGTCGCCCGGGCCGTCGGCCGAGCCGAAGCGGTCGTAGTTGGCCCGCCGCTCGGGGTCCGAGAGGATCTCGTAGGCCTGGTTGATCTCCTTGAAGCGGGCCTCGGCCGCGGGGTCGGCCCCGGCGGCGTCGGGGTGGTACCGGCGCGCCAGCGCCCGGTAGGCGCGCTTGAGCTCCTCGGGCGAGGCGGTGCGCTCCACCCCGAGCACGGCGTACAGGTCGGGGCTAGGCACCGGGCTCGCCCCCGAAGTGGCGGGTCAGCTCGTCCGAGACGGCCTGGGCCGTCGCCATGACCTCGCGGTAGCGCATGCGGGTGGGCCCCAGCAGCCCGAGGGCCCCCACGGTCTCGCCCTCGAGGGTCACCGGCGCGACGATTACCGCGCAGGCCGAGAGGGGCTCGAGCCCGTTCTCCGAGCCGATGGCGACCGACACGTCGGCGTCGAGGATGTCCTCGATGAGAGAGACCACGACGAGCTCCTGCTCGAGGATCGAGAGCACCGCGCGCACCGTCTCGACCCCGTCGAAGGCCTCGGCGACGCGCGAGGAGCCGCCGATGTAGACCTGCTCGCCCTCGATGGTGGGGGCGGCCTCGTGCAGGGCGCTCGTCGCCTCGCGCACCAGGCGCGCGACGGCGTCGGCGCGCGAGGGCACCTGGATCCGCGAGCCGAGCGTCGTGCCGATGAGCAGGGCGTTCAGCTGGCGCGAGGCCTCGGCCACCTCGCCGGCGCTGGCGCCGGGGGCGTCGGCGACGCTGTGCTTGGTGACCGTGCCGTCGGAGAAGACGGTGACGAGCAGGTGGTGGTGGGCGTCGAGGTTCACCAGCTGGGCCGAGAGGACGCTCGCGCGCGAGTGGCCCGCCCCCACCACGACCGAGGTGTGGCTCGTGAGCTGGCTCAGGAGCTTCGAGGTCTGCTCGAGGACGTCCTCCATCTCACCGCGCACGTGGGCGAAGAAGTCGCGGACCCGGGTCTGCTGGGCGGCCCCCACGGCCCCGCGCTCGAGGTGGTCGACGAAGTAGCGGTACCCCTTGTCGGTGGGCACCCGGCCGGCCGAGGTGTGGGGCTGGGCGAGGTAGCCCTCGCGCTCCAGGGCCACCATCTCGGAGCGCACGGTCGCCGGGGAGACGTCGAGGTCGGTCGCGGCCGCCACGGCCGACGAGCCCACGGGCGCGGCGGTGTCGACGTGCTCGGTGACGACGGCCTGCAGGATCGTCGCCTTGCGGGCGTCGAGGTCCCCGGACGCGACGGGCGACTTCTGCCGACGGGCCACGGCACCTCCTTCGTTGGCACTCAAGTCTAGTGAGTGCCAGTCGGGCGCGGTCAGTCCTCGTCGAGCTTGAGCGCGGCGACGAAGGCCTCCTGGGGCACCTCCACCCGGCCGAGGTTCTTCATGCGCTTCTTGCCCTCCTTCTGCTTCTCGAGGAGCTTGCGCTTGCGGGTGATGTCCCCGCCGTAGCACTTGGCGAGGACGTCCTTGCGCCGGGCCTTCACCGTCTCGCGGGCGATGACCCGCCCCCCGATGGCCGCCTGGATCGGCACGTCGAAGAGCTGGCGCGGGATCAGCTCGCGCAGCCGCTCGGCCATGCGCCGCCCGTAGTAGTCGGCGTTCTGGCGGTGCACGATCGTGGAGAAGGCGTCGACCGGCTCGTGGTTGATGAGCAGGTCCACCCGCACCACCGGGCTCGTGACGTAGCCGGCCGGCTCGTAGTCGAGCGAGGCGTAGCCCTTGGTCCGGCTCTTCAGGGCGTCGAAGAAGTCGATCACCACCTCGGCGAGGGGGATCCGGTAGCGCAGCTCGACCCGCTCGGTGGAGAGGTACTCCATCTTGGTCATCTCGCCCCGGCGGCTCTGGCCGAGGTCCATCACCGCCCCGAGGTGCTCGGCCGGGGTGATGATCGTGACGTCCAGCATCGGCTCGTCGACGTGGTCGAGCCGGCTGGGGTCGGGCAGGTCGGTCGGGTTGTCGACGTCGACCTCGGCGCCGTCGGTGAGGAAGACCCGGTAGACGACCGAGGGGGCCGTCGCGATGATCGAGAGGTTGAACTCGCGCTCGAGCCGCTCGCGCACGATCTCCATGTGCAACAGCCCGAGGAACCCGCAGCGGAACCCGAAGCCGAGGGCGTGGGAGTTCTCCGGCTCGTAGCTGATCGACGCGTCGTTGAGCTTCAGCCGGTCGAGCGCGTCGCGCAGGGCCGCCAGGTCGTCGCCGTCGATCGGGTAGATCCCGCAGAAGACCATCGGCTTGGGGTCCTGGTAGCCCTCGAGCGGCTCGGGGGCCGGGCGCTGGGCGTCGGTGACCGTCTCGCCCGAGCGGGCCCCGCCGACGTCGCGGATCCCGGCGACCAGGTAGCCCACCTCGCCCGGGCCCAGCACGTCGACCTCGACCATCTCGGGGGTGCGCACGCCGATCTCTTCGACCTCGTGGGTCGTCTGGGCCCGGAGCAGGCGGATCCGGCTGCGCGCCCGCAGGGTCCCGTCCACGACCCGGATCGAGCTGATGACCCCGCGGTACTGGTCGTAGGCCGAGTCGAAGACGAGGGCCCGCAGGGGCGCCGCCGGGTCGCCGGCGGGCGCGGGGATGCGCTCGATCACCGCGTCGAGCAGCTCGGGCACGCCGGCGCCGGTCTTCGCCGAGATCTCGAGGACCTCCTCGCCGGGGATCCCGAGGACCCGCTCGAGCTCGTCGCGGCAGCGCGCCGGGTCGGCCGCCGGCAGGTCGATCTTGTTCAGCACGGCCACGATCGCCAGGTCGTGCTCCAGGGCCTGGTAGCAGTTGGCGAGGGTCTGGGCCTGGATGCCCTGGCTAGCGTCGACGAGCAGGACGGCCCCCTCGCAGGCGGCCAGCGAGCGCGAGACCTCGTAGCCGAAGTCCACGTGGCCCGGGGTGTCGATCAGCTGGATCAGGTGGTCGCGGTAGCGCACCCGGACGTTCTGGGCCTTGATGGTGATCCCGCGCTCGCGCTCGATCTCCATCGAGTCGAGGTACTGGGCCCGCATGAGCCGGGGGTCGACCGCCCCGGTGATCTCGAGGATCCGGTCCGAGAGGGTCGACTTGCCGTGGTCGATGTGGGCGATGATGCTGAGGTTGCGGATGGTGCGCGGGTCGACGGGCTCGGTCACGGTCACTAGAGGCTACCGGCCCCCCCGCCGGGCGGCCCTGGCGCGGCGGCCCGCTCGCGCCTCACTACTCTTGTCCGGTGGCCCGACCCGGAGACCCGCACCGGCCCGAGGGGTCACGCGCCCTGCCCAACGAGCAGCGGCTGATGCGCCTCGGCCAGGCGATCGACGAGCGCACGGGCGGGCCGACCGCGCCGCGCCCGGCGAGGGGGCGCGGCCGCGGTGGCGGCCGTCGCCGGCGGCGCTGGCTGCGCCGCACGCTCATAACCCTCGGGATCGTCGTCGTCCTCCTCGTGGCGGCGGTCGTCGGCGACTACTACTACCTCGGCTCGCTGGTGCACCGCGAGACGGTGCACAACCTGCAGAGCCCGGGCCAGCAGATCAACATCCTGCTCATCGGCTCGACGACCCGCTGCGGCCTCAGCGTCCAGAACAAGGCCTACGGCCTGTGCTCCCAGGGCGTGACCGGCGTGAACGCCGACATCGACATGATCCTGCACCTCGACACGGGCACCCACACGGCCTCGCTGCTCTCGATCCCGCGCGACCTGTTCAGCCCCAACGCCCGCACCACCGGCCCCAACAAGATCGACGCCGCCCTCTACCAGGGCCCGAGCCAGCTCGTGGCGGCGATCGAGGAGGACTTCGCCATCCCGATCAACCACTACATCGAACTCAACTTCGACACCTTCGCGAACGTGGTGAACGCGCTCGGCGGGGTGCGGATGTACTTCCCCATCCCGATCTACGACGCCGAGTCCGGCCTCAACGTCGAGCGGCCGGGCTGCAAGCTCCTCAACGGCTACCACGCCCTGCAGGTCGTGCGCGCCCGCCACCTGCAGATCCAGCCCAACCCCAACAACCACGACCCCCACACCTGGCCCCAGGAGGCACTGTCGGACCTCGCGCGCATCCGGCGCACCCACGAGTTCCTCCGGGTGATCGCCGACGAGATCGCCGCCCGGGGCCTCTCGAACCCCTTCACCGACCAGCGCCTGGCCCAGGCCGTCCTGCCCGACCTCACCGTCGACAGCGGCTTCGCCGAGGGCACCATGGTCCACCTGGCCCAGGAGTTCGCCCACACCTCGATCTCCAACGTCCTGCAGCTGACCTACCCGGTCCTCACCGTCCAGTCGGGCCCCCTCCTCTACCAGGGCTACTACTACGGCTCGGTCGTCTTCCCCGTCCAGCCGAGCGGCGTCGCCACGGTCGACAAGGTCCTCGGGATCCCCGAGGGCGTCGACTCCTTCACCGGCAAGCCCCTGCCCAACCCCCACGGCGTGCGCGTCGCGGTGGAGAACGGCTCGGGCGTCGCCAGCGAGGGCCCCCTCCTCACGGCCGGGCTGCGCCGCCACGGCTTCGCCGTCACGAGCTCGACGACCACAACCCCGGTCGGGCCGGTCGCCGAGTCGGTCGTCTGGTACGGCGGGCCGCGCCCGCCGGCCAACGCCAACTGGACCAGCCCGTCGCTCGCGGCCGCCGAGGCCGTCCTGAACGAGCTCGAGGGCCCGGCGATGCTCGGCTACAACCCCGCGATGGTCCGCCCGGGCTCGGTCGTGACCGTCCAGGCCGGCTCCGACCTCACCGTGAAGCCGGTCGCCACGGCCCCCACCGGGCGCACCACCACGACGCTCCACGCGGGCCGCACCACGACGACGAGCCCGGGCACGATCACCGTCGTCGACCCGCCCGGGGTGCGCACCAACAACGCCTTCAGCGCGCCGAGCGCGATCAACCCCGGCCTCGAGCCCTGGGACCCGCGAGCCTGCAACGCCGCCGGGACCGGTCCCGCCACCCCGATCCCCACCACGACCACCACCCGGGCGAAGGGCTAGCCGGGGCCTCTGCTAGGATTGTCCGGCCCGCGCGAAGGCGCGACCGACCTCGAGGACTCCCGTGGCCAACATCAAGAGCCAGATCAAGCGCAACCGCCAGAGCGAGGCGGCCCGCCAGCGCAACAAGGCCGTGAAGTCCGAGCTGCGCACCCGCACGAAGAACGCCGTCGCCGCGGTCGGCACCGAGGACGAGGAGGCGACGCTGCGCCTGGCCCTAAAGCGCATCGACATGGCCGCGGCCAAGG
Source organism: Actinomycetes bacterium (assembly GCA_021779855.1). Lineage (GTDB taxonomy): Bacteria > Actinomycetota > Acidimicrobiia > Acidimicrobiales > RAAP-2 > RAAP-2. The sequence continues at coordinate 11,963 of JAJXZW010000019.1, read as the reverse complement.
GCGTCATCCACAAGAACCAGGCCGCCAACCGCAAGAGCGGCCTGGTGAGGCGGCTCAACGCGCTGCGCGCCGAGGAGTAGTTAGCGCCGCGCGCCGGCCGAGAGGCGCGCCAGGCGCGCCACCAGCACCTCGATCACCGTCAGCTCGGTGAGGTCGAGGTCGCTCTCGAGGTCCCGCCCCCCGTAGCTCTCGCCGCCCTTGAGGGCCAGGTCGGCCTCGGCCAGCCAGGCCACCGCCGTGGCGACCCGGGCCGCGCCGAGCCGGTCCGCCAACGCCAGCGCCTTGGCGGCCGGGTAGGGGCTCATCGAGAGCAGCGCCGCCGCGGCCTCCCTCGTCCTCGCCTCCGAGCCCTCGAGGCGGGCCACGTTGAGGTAGTGGCGCTCGAGGACCGCCACGAGCTGCAGGCCCGAGCGGCGGTGCGAGGCGAGCATGCGCCGGGCGACCTCGAGGGCGAGGGCCGCGTCGCCGGCGTCGATCGCGTCGGTGAGGTCCCAGGCCGGGACGTCCCCGGCGTCGCCGAGGTAGGGCGCGACGTGCTCGAAGCGCAGCGGCGCGCTGCCGTAGATCGACTGCAGGGTCCGCGCGAGCGCGTCGACCCGGGCCACGTCGTCGCCCACGACGGCCGCCACCCCCTGGGCCGTGGCGGCGTCGACCGTCACCCGGTAGCTCTCGAAGGTCGTGCGCACGAAGGCCGCGCGCTCGCTCGCGCGCGAGCCCACCGCGACGTCGACGACCCGGGCCGCGGCCTTCACCAGCCGGTTCGACTTCGCCCCGACCACGGCGACCACGAGGACCGTCGCCGGCGTGGGCGCGGCCATCCACTCGAGCAGCGGCGCCGCCTCGGCCGCCCCGAGCGCCTGGGCCTCGCGCACCACGACGACCCGGCGCTCGACGAGGAAGGCCGGGGTGTAGAGGGCCTCGAGCACCGCGGGCACCACCGGCTCGCCGGGGCCGGCGGCGTCGCGCACCGAGAAGTCCTCGAGGGCGACGGCCGGGTCGAGCCCGCCGAGGGCGTCCTCGACGACCCGGTGCAGCGCGTCGTAGACCATGGTGGCGTCGGTGCCCACCACGCAGACGCTGCTCACCGCGCCGCCTCTAGGGCCGCCAGCGCGTCGCGCACCCGCACCGTCCCGGCCACGTCATGGACCCGCAGGATACGACACCCCCCCGTCACCCCGAGGGCGACGGCGGCGAGCGAGGCCTCGCGCCGCTCGGTCACCGCGAGGCCGAAGAGGTCCCCGAGGAAGGTCTTGTTCGAGGCCGAGAGCAGGAGGGGCGACCCGAGGGCGGCGAGCTCCGAGGAGTCGCGCAGCAGGGTCAGCGAGTGGGCGGTCGTCTTGCCCAGGTCGAGGCCCGCGTCGAGGACGACGCGCTCGGGACCGATCCCCGCGGCGAGGGCCCGCTCGCGCCGCTCGGCGAGGAAGGCGGCGACGGTCCCCGTCACGTCGTCGTAGTGGGGGTCGGGGTCGGGCACCCGGGGGGCCAGGCGGATGTGGGTCGCCACGACCGAGGCCCCGGCCCGGGCCGCGACCTCGAGGTAGTGGGGGTCGGCGAAGCCGCTGATGTCGTTGCCGAGCCACGCGCCGGCGGCGAAGGCCGCCTCGGCGACCGCGGCCCGCCAGGTGTCGACCGAGACCGGCACGTCGAAGCGCGCCACGAGCGCCTCGATCGCGGGCACCACGCGCTCGAGCTCCTCGGACTCGCTCACCGCCTCGCCGGGCCCGGCCTTCACCCCGCCGACGTCGAGCAGGTCGGCGCCGGCGCCGACCAGCGCCTCGGCCCGGGATAGGAAGTCGTCGAGCTCGAAGGTGGCGGCGGGGGGATAGAAGGAGTCGCGCGTGCGGTTCAGGATCCCCATCACCAGGGCGCGCGTCGAGAGGTCGTAGGTGCGCGGGCCGAGGGCGAAGGGGAGGTCCCCGACGACGCGGTGGCGCACTAGTACAGGCGACTGGCCAGGCGGCGCCGGAAGGCCACGTAGCGCGGGTCGTCGGGGCCGAGCGCGTCGAGGACCTCGAGGAGCTGAGAGCGCGCGTCCTCGCTCGCGCCGGCCTGGTCCAGCAGGTGCTCGAGCAGCAGGTCGAGGTCGCCCTCGAGGCTCACCCCCTGGCGCTGGAGGCGCAGTCGCGCGAGGACGGTCCTGGCCTCGAGGGTGTGGGCGAAGGGCGCGAGCACGGCCTCGGCCTCGTCGAGCCGGTCGCCGCGGCGCAGCAGGTCGCCCAGGGCCACGCCGGCCGCCTGGTTGGCCGGGTCGAGGGCCAGGGCCTCGCGCAGGCTCGCCTCGTCGCCCCGCTCGACGAGCCGCTCGGTCGCGCTCGCCCCGGGGGCGAGGGCCGCGACGAACTCGCGCACCGTGGCCTCGGGCAGGGCCCCGACGAAGGAGTCGACGACGCGCCCGTCGCGCAGGGCGAAGACCGCCGGGATCGACTGGACCTGGAAGGCCTGGGCGACCATGGGGTTGGCGTCGACGTCGACCTTGGCGAGCTCGACCGCCCCGGCGGTCTCCCCGACCACCTTCTCCAGGATCGGCCCGAGGGTCCGGCACGGCCCGCACCAGGCGGCCCAGAGGTCGACGACGACCGGCACGCTCTTCGAGCGCTCGATGACGTCGGTGGAAAAGGTGGCGTCGGTCACGTCTCGCACGAGCGCAGCCTAACGGCGGGGCCCGCGATCCGAGGGGGGTGCAGGGCGCTGTTAGCCTCCGACCATGGGGGGTCCGACGGGTCTCGACGAGGGCCGCGTCGCCGGCTGGCTCGAGGGCGCGCTCGGGCTGCGCGCCCCGATCACGGCCACCCTCATCGCCGGCGGCCGGTCGAACCTGACCTTCCGCGTCGAGGACGCCGGGGGGGCCGTGGTGGCCCTGCGCCGGCCCCCGGTGAGCCACGTGCTGCCGACGGCCCACGACATGGCCCGCGAGTACCGGGTCCTCTCGGGGCTCTTCCCCCTCGGGGTGCCCGTCGCCCGGCCGCTCGCGCTCTGCGCGGACGAGTCCGTCACCGGCGCGCCCTTCTACGTGATGGAGTTCGTCGAGGGCGCCATCCTGCGCGACCGCGCGGGGGCGATGGCGGCCTTCGACGAGCCGGGGCGCCACGCCGTCGGGGGCCACCTGGCCACGACCCTCGCCGGGCTGCACGCGCTCTCGCCCGAGGCCGCCGGGCTGGGCGACCTCGCCCGCCACGACGGCTACGTCGAGCGCCAGCTCAAGCGCTGGCGCACCCAGTTCGAGCAGACCCGGGTCCCCGAGGCCGACGTCGAGAACCGCGTGCTCGAGGTCGCCGACCGGCTCGGGGCGTCGGTGCCTCCCGCCCAGCGGGTCTCGGTCGTGCACGGCGACTACCGGCTCGACAACACGGTCCTCGCCCCCGACGGCACCGTGCGCGCGATCCTCGACTGGGAGATCTGCACGCTCGGCGACCCCCTGGCGGACCTCGGGACCCTGCTGTGCTACTGGGCCGAGCCGGGCGACCCCGCGGCCGCGCTGCTCGGGGTGGCCCCCACGACCGCCCCGGGGTTCATGACCCGCGACGAGGTCACCGCGGCCTACGCGAGCGCGAGCGACCTCGACCTCGGCCCCGTCGCCTACTACCAGGCGTTCGCCTACTGGAGGCTGGCCTGCATCCTCCAGGGGGTCTTCGCCCGCTACCGCGCGGGCGCGACCGCGGGCGACGCCGGTAGCGTGGAGGGCTTCCCCGCGCACGTGGCGCTCCTCGCCGACCTCGCGCTCGCGACCCTGGAGAGATGATGGACGACGAGATCTACGACCGGGTGATCTTCCTCGCCGACCCCGACCTCGACCAGCCCGTCCTCGTCGTGGGGCTCGACGGCTGGATCGACGCCGGGGCGGCCGCCGCCACCGCCAGCGCCACCCTGCTCGAGTCGGTGCCCACCGAGGTCATCGCCACCTTCGACACCGAGCACTTCATCGACCAGCGGGCCCGCCGCCCGGTCGTGCGCATCGTCGACGGGGTGACGGCGGCCCTCACCTGGCCCGAGATCCACCTGCGCTACGGCACCGACCGCGACGGGGCCGACGTGCTCTTCCTCGTCGGCCCGGAGCCCGACTTCCACTGGAGCGACTTCGTGGACACCGTCGTCGACGTCGCCGGGCGCTTCGACTGCCGGCTCGTGGTCGCCCTCGGGGCCTTCCCGGCCCCCGTCCCCCACACCCGCCCGGTCAAGGTCATCGGCACCGCCCCGGCCCAGAGCGCCGGACTGCTCGCCTCGATCGGCACGATCGAGGGCGAGATCGAGGTGCCCGCGGGCATCGGGGCGGCCCTCGAGCTCGCCTTCGCCGAGGCCGACATCGAGGTCGTGACCCTGTGGGCCCGGGTGCCCCACTACGTCTCGACCCTCCCCTACCCCCAGGCCTCGGCGGCCCTCGTCGACGCCCTGGCCAAGGTCAGCGGGCTCAGCCTCGACAGCTCGGCCCTGCGGGCCCTCGCCGAGGACGCGCGCCGGCGCGTGGACGAGCTCATCGCGAACAACCCCGAGCACGCCTCGATGGTCGAGCGCCTCGAGGCCGCGGCCGACCGGACCGAGGGGACCTCGCTCGGCGAGGAGCTGCCGAGCGGCGAGGAGCTGGCGGCCGAGCTCGAGCGGTTCCTGCGCGGCGAGCAGGGCTAGTCGACGTCGCCCTCCTCGACGCGCAGCCCGAGCCCGAGCGCGTAGCCCTCGAGGAAGAGGGCGCTGTCGGCCTGGCGGGGGTGGCGCTCGGCGATGGCGTGGAAGGCGGCCGAGTGCTCGACCACCTGGAGGTGGGCGAGCTCGTGGACCAGGACGGCGTCGATCACCCACTCCGGGCACTGGCGCAGCCGCGACGAGACCCGGATCTCGCGGGTGTCGGGCGAGCACGACGCCCAGCGGCTGCGCTGGTTGGCGACCCAGCGTGCGGCGCTCGGGCGCACCCCGTCGTTGTAGAGGTCGGCGAGCACCCGGCAGCGCTCCTCCAAGGCCGCGTCGCCGGCGGCGTTCTGGGGCCGCTGGGTGAGGAGGCGCTCGACGAGCTCGTCGACGAAGGCCCGGCGCTCGCGCCCGCGGATCCGCGCGGGGATCTGCACCACGATCCGGCTGCCCGACCAGTGGGCCGTGCCGGTCTTGGTGCGCCGGGCGGAGGCCCGGATCTCCACCTCGGGCCGGTCGAAGCGGGGGGCCTCGACGACGACCTCGAGCGCGGCCCGGCCGTCGCGCGCGGCCATCAGGGGATGACGTTGACGAGCCGGGGCGCCCGGGCGACCACCCGGCTCGGCTCGCGACCCTCGAGCGCCGCGACGACGGCCGGGGCGCGCAGCGCGGCGGCGACCGCCGCGGCCTCGTCGATCGAGGGGGCGACCGCGAGGCGGGCGCGGACCCTGCCGTTCACCTGGACGACCATCGTGACGCTCTCCTCGACGAGCAGGGCCGGGTCGGCCTCGGGCCAGGGCTGGGCGTGGACCGAGGGTCGCTCCGGGAAGCGCTCCTCCCAGAGCTCGGCGGTGACGTGGGGGGTCATCGGCGCGAGCAGGCGCACCATCACGTCGAGGGCCTCGTCCAGGGTCGCGCGCGCGATCCCCTCGGCGGAGCGGGCCTGGCGCGAGACGGTGTTGTAGAGCTCCATGAGGGCCGCCACGGCGGTGTTGTAGCTCCAGCGGGCGAAGTCCCGGGTGACCCGCTCGATGGTGCGGTGCACCGCCTGGCGCACGGCGCGGTCCGCCGGGGACTCCTCGTCGTGGAAGGCGACGTCCTCGAAGTGCCAGAGCCGCCAGAACCGGTCGATGAAGCGTGCGCAGCCGTCGATGACCTCGTCGGTCTGGTCGTCCCAGTCGACGTCGTCGTTGGGCGGGCCGACGAAGAGGTGGAAGAGGCGCAGCCCGTCGGCCCCCACGGTCGCGAGGTAGGGCTCGGGGGTGACGAGGTTGCCCTTGGACTTGGACATCTTCGAGCCGTGGAAGCGGATCATCCCCTGGGTGAAGAGCCGCTGGAAGGGCTCGCGCGCCACGCCCTCGGCGAGGCCCACGTCCACCAGGGCCTTCATGTAGAAGCGCGCGTACATCAGGTGCAGGATCGCGTGCTCGATCCCCCCGATGTACTGGTCCACCGGCATCCAGCGGGCCGCCTGGGCCGGGTCGAAGGGCCGGCCGGGGGTGAAGGGGTCGGCGAAGCGCAAGAAGTACCACGAGGAGTCGGTGAAGGTGTCCATCGTGTCGGTCTCGCGCCGGGCCGGCCCCCCGCAGGTCGGGCAGGTCGTGCGCCAGAAGCCCTCGTGGGTCGCGAGCGGGCTCTGGCCGGTCTTGTCCATCACCACGTCGTCGGGGGCGAGCACCGGGAGCTGGTCGACGGGTACCGCGACGACCCCGTCGCGCTCGCAGTAGACGACCGGGATCGGACAGCCCCAGAAGCGCTGGCGCGAGACCAGCCAGTCGCGCAGGCGGTAGTGGACGACGCGGGCGCCGCGGGCGCGCTCGACGAGGAACTCGACGGCGCGGGGGATGGCCTCGCCCTTGGTCAGCCCGTCGAGGAAGCCCGAGTTGACGTGGGGGCCGTCGCCGTCGTAGGCGCCGCCGACGAAGCCCTCGGGCGGGACGACCGTGCGCACGACGGGCAGGCCGTGGACCCGGGCGAAGTCGTAGTCGCGCTGGTCCTCCCCGGGCACGGCCATGATCGCCCCGGTGCCGTAGTTGACCAGCACGTAGTCGGCCACGTAGACCGGCACCGGCTCCCCGGTGAAGGGGTTGACCACGTGGCTGCCGGTGAAGGCGCCGCGCTTCTCGAGCCCCACGCCCGCCTCCGACGAGGAGGTCCGGTCGATCTCGTTGGTCACCGCGGCGCGCTCGACGACCTCGGCGACGGCCGCGCGCTGGTCCTCGGTCGTGAGCTCCTCGAGCAGCGGGTGCTCGGGGGCGAGGACGGCGTAGGTGACCCCGAAGCCGGTGTCGGGCCGGGTCGTGAAGACCCGGACCGCGAGGTCCCCGCGGCCGAGGACCGGCAGGTCGAACTCGGCGCCCTCGCTGCGGCCGATCCAGTTGCGCTGCATGGTCTTCACCCGCTCGGGCCACTCGAGGCCCTCCAGGGCGTCGAGGAGCTCCTCGGCGTAGTCGGTGATCTTGAAGAACCACTGCTCGAGGAACCGGCGGACCACGACGTCGCCCGAGCGCTCGCAGGTGCCGTCGGAGAGCACCTGCTCGTTCGCGAGCACGGTGAGGCACCCGGGGCACCAGTTCACCTGGGCCTCGGCCCGGTAGGCGAGGCCCGCCTCGAAGAGGGCGAGGAAGATCGCCTGGCTCCAGCGCATGTACTCGGGGTCGTGGCTGCGCACCTCGCGGCGCCAGTCGTAGACGGCGCCCATGCGGATGACCGAGCTCTTCAGCTCGGCGATGCGCGCGTCGGTGAAGACCCGGGGGTGGCTCCCGTCCTTGATGGCGGCGTTCTCGGCCGGCAGGCCGAAGGAGTCGAAGCCGAAGGGCGAGAGGACGGCCCGGCCCCGCATCGTCTGGTAGCGCACGACCACGTCGCCGAAGGTGTAGTTGCGGATGTGGCCCTGGTGGGCGGCGCCCGAGGGGTAGGGGTACATGCACAGCGCGTAGTAGCGCTCCCGGGGGTCGTCGTTGTCGACCTCGTAGGTCCCCTCGTCGAGCCACCGGCTCTGCCACTTGGTCTCGACGGCGGTAACGTCGAAGGGCCTGTTCATTGGAACATTCTAAGTAGCCGCCCACCGTCGCCGCGACGAGGAGGACCATGACCGAGCCGACCTTCCTCCTCGTGCCCGGCGCGTACCACGGCGCGTGGTGCTGGCGGCTCGTCGGCGAGGAGATCGAGCGCCGGGGCGTCGCCTGGGCCTCGCTCGACCTGCCGAGCGCGACGACCGGGGCCCACCCCGAGACGTTCCTGCGCGACGACGCCCGCGAGGTCGTCGACGCGGCCCGCCCCCTCGGCCCCGTCGTGCTCGTCGGCCACAGCTACGCCGGGGCCGTGATCGCCGAGGCCGCGCCCGAGCTGGCCGACCTCGTGGGCCTCGTCTACGTCGCCGCCCTCGTCCCCGAGCCCGGCGAGAGCGCGTACGAGTGCGTGCGCCGGGTCCCCGCGCGCACCCTCCTCGACGAGGCGACCCGCCACGCCGACGGGATCCTCTCGCTCGACCCCGCGATCGCCCGCGACGCCCTCTACGGGGACTGCGACGAGGCCGTCGCCGAGTGGGCCCTCGCCAACCTCTCGACCCAGACCCTGGCGAGCTTCCGCAGCCCCCGCACGGCCCCGCGCGTCGAGGTGCCCTCGACCTACGTGGTCTGCACCCTCGACGCGGCGATCGACCCCCTCCTCCAGGAGCTCCTCGCGGCGCGCGCTGACGAGGTGATCGTGCTCGAGAGCGCGCACTGCCCGATGCTCTCGCGCCCTGCGAGCCTCGTCGACGCGCTGCTCGCCGCCCCGAGGCGCGACGCCCCCGCGTGAGCCGTCGCCGCGCCGTCCCAGGGCGCCCCGACGAGGAGCCTCTCGCCGGGCACCTCCGGGCCTTCGCCGAGACGACCCGGGAGAGCCGCTCGGCCCCGGGGTCGGCGTCCACGAGGTCCCGGCCACGGCGTTCGCCCCCCTCGGGTGACCCCGAGACGCCCTCGACATCTCCGACGGGCGACCGGCCGCCCGCGCCGGCGCGGCGCGGTCCGTCCCGCCCCCCGGCGCGGCCCCCGGCGAGGGGGCGAACTGTAAGGTGGCCGACGATGGCCGGCCCGGACGACTCCTTAGACCTCGCCCTGGCCGCCGCGACGCTGCGCTCGAACGCCCCCGACGTCCAGGCCCTGGTGAAGGCCCTCTGCGCCCAGCTCGGCGACACCCTCGGGGATCGGCTGCGCGTCGAGCACGCCGGCGGGCGGCGGCGGCGCTCCGAGGAGATCGCCGCCCTGCACATCACCCTCGGCGCCGACGCCTTCGACGCGGTGATCGAGGGCTCGAGCCTGCGCTGTCAGCTCGCGCACACCTCGGGCGGGATCCGCATCCGCACCGAGACCCTCGACACCGACGCGTGGCTCGTGCGGCTGCTGGGCGCCCTCAGCGCCGAGGCCGCCCACAGCGAGAGCACCCGGCGGGCCCTCGAGAACATCGTCATAGGAGGACCCTCGTGAGCGACGCACCCAACGACCTGCCCGAAGCGACCGAGCGGCGGCTCGAGGAGCTCGAGCGGGGCCTCTTCACCTCGGACCTCTCGGTGAACGAGTTCCTCCTCATAAAGGAGGTCGGCTTCCACCCGGTCGGGCTCGTCATGGGCTCGTCGATCTACCACACCGGCATCCAGACCCGTAAGTGGAGCCAGAGCCAGGAGCTCACCAAGCTCACCGAGGCGATGTACAACGCCCGTGAGCTCGCCATGACCCGCATGGAGGAGGAGGCGGCCGAGCTCGGCGCCGACGGCGTGGTGGGGGTGCGCCTCGACGTCAACTACTACGAGTGGGGCAAGGACGCCGCCGAGTTCATCGCCGTCGGCACGGCCGTGAAGGCCGAGGACGGCGTCTCGCGGCGCAACGCGCTGGGCAAGCCCTTCACCTCGGACCTCTCGGGCCAGGACTTCTGGACCCTGCACTCGACGGGCTACACCCCCCAGGGCCTGGTCATGGGCACGTGCGTCTACCACATCGCCCACCGCGGGATCGGCCAGACCCTGAGCACCACCGGCCAGAACGTCGAGCTGCCGAACTTCACCCAGGCCCTCTACGAGGCCCGCGAGCTCGCGATGACCCGCATGCAGGACGAGGCGACGCGCCTCGGGGCCTCGGGCATCGTGGGGGTGCGACTCGAGGAGAAGTCCCACCAGTGGGGCTCGCACACGATCGAGTTCCTGGCCCTGGGCACGGCCGTCGCCAAGGGCCCCGACCCGGTCGACCTCGCCACACCGGTCACCGTCATCTCGCTCGACCACTGATGGCGCCCGCGAGCGACCTCCCCGAGGCGGCCGGGCGGCGCCTCGCCGAGGGCTCCTTCTCCTCGGGCCTCTCGGTCCCCGACTTCGCGGCCTGCCTCTCGATGGGCCTCGAGCCCCTGAGGCTCGTCCAGGGGTTCTGCGCGATGCAGTGGGGCGCCTACGGCGGCGGGATCCTCGGCGGGGCGATGATGGGCCAGCCCACGCCCGCCTCGGGCGGCTACAACGAGGTGTACCAGTGCCCCCACGGCTTCGTCACGGGCGAGCACCGGGCCTGGGGCCAGAACTACGAGCAGACCTGGGTCGAGTCGGCCTGGGCGACGGGCTTCTCCAACGCGCTCACCCGCATGGTCGAGGAGGCCACCGCCCTCGGGGCCCACGGGGTGGTGGGCGTCCTCGACACCGAGACGCCCCTCGCCGAGGCCGGGGTCGCCGAGTTCCACCTGCGCGGCACGGCCGTGCGGGTCGAGGGCGCCCCCGCGCCGAAGGGCGACCCGTGGACGACGTTCCTCGCGGGCCAGCGCCTGGCCAAGGTCTTCGAGGCCGGCTACGCGCCGCTCGGGGCGGTGGCGACGGTCTCCTCGGTGCGGGTCTGGGCGAACTGCGTGACCGAGTACGCCCTCGAGGGCACCGGGGGCCTCTTCGCCGGTGGCGGGTCGGTCGCCGAGGTCGACCAGGTAGTGCGCGCCCACGGGGTCGCGCGCGACCTCGCCCGCACCCGGGTGCGCGCCCAGCTCCACGGCGATGCCCTGCACGGCGCGGAGCTCTCGGTCGTCGCCCGCGAGCACGGGTCCGGCGACCTCGAGGTCCAGGTGCTGTTGAAGGGCAACCGGGTGCGGCGCGTCGCCCCCTTCAGCCCCCTGCCCGCCCCCACGCTCACGGTCGCCCTCTCGTGAGCGCACCGTCGCCCGAGCCGGTCGACCTCAAGGCCGTGGTGCGCCGGGCCGTCGCCGCCCTCGACGGGACCCCCTCGGACACGTACCCCACGACCTCGGACCTCACGATCGACGAGGAGCTCGCCCTGCACTCGATCGGCTGGGAGCCGGTCGAGCTCGTGAGCGGGGTCTCGATCGTCTCGATCCCGCTCGGCTGGTGGAACTGGGGCCAGGGCGAGATCACCGCCGCCAGCGAGGCGCACCGGCACGCCTTCGCCAACGCCGTCACCCGGCTGCACCGCGAGGCGGCCCGCGCGGGGGGCCACGGCGTGGTCGGCGTGCGAGTCGAGGCGGTGGTGCGTCCGACCCACGTCGAGGTCGCCCTCGTCGGCAGCGCCGTGCGCCCGGTCGGCGCCGGGGCCCGCCCCGAGGCCGAGGTCTTCCTCTCGGACCTCTCCGGTCGGGACTTCACCCTGCTCTCGGTGGCGGGTTGGGAGACGGTGGGCCTCGCCGTCGGCTCCAGCTTCGTCTTCGCCCCCCGACGCTCCGTGGGCACCGTCCTCGGACAGCAGACCCAGAACGTGGAGCTGACCAACTTCACCGAGGCCATCTACGCCGCGCGCGAGACGGCGATGGCCCGCATGCAAGACGCCGCGTTGGCCCTCGGGGCCACCGGGGTCGTCGGGGTCTCGATCGACGAGGGCCCCATGAGCTTCGCGAGCCACGCCGTCGGCTTCGTCGCGATCGGCACGGTCGTGCGGCCCGGACCCTCGGGTCACCAGAGGGTCGCGCCGATGACCGTCGTCCCCCTCGACGACGCCGTCGTCGCCTTCGAGGCGCACGCCCTCGAGTAGGCCCCCCGCGCCACGGCGACCCGACGTCGGGCGGTGATAGACGGTGCGGACGAGCGCCGTGCTCCGCCTCCCCGCCGCATCACGGCAGACCGCGCCCCACCTGGAGCGATGCGTTCAGACAGTGAGTCGCACTCCCTAACTTCACAGGAGTTTGCGATGGAGGCCGTCGTTAGCGTTGGAGTGGGAAAGGAGGACTCATGACCTCACTGCACAACCCACCCGACGTCGACACCGCTGCTCCGGTGACCGACGTCATGGCCTCGAGCGCGGCGCGGCGGCCGACCACCCCCCCGGCGACCGACGCGGCCCCGCCCGAGACGCGCGGCGACGCGACGCCCGTGCGGACCCCAGATCGGA
>JAJXZW010000041.1 GCA_021779855.1 Actinomycetes bacterium | reverse complement strand
CCCGGCGTGGTGCGCCGCGCCAGGGCCGCGCCCGGGGCGAAGAGGTCGCGGTGGGCGGCGAGCGCGGGGTCCTCGCCCACGAGGTCGTACAGGCGCGCGCCCGTGCGCACGGCCCGGCCGACCAGCCGTCCCAGTCGCTCGTGGGCCTCGCGGAACGGCACCCCCTCGGCCACCAGGGCCTCGGCGAGGTCGATCGCGACGAGCAGCTCGTCGTCGGCGGCCGCGGCGGCGCGGCCCTCGTCGAACTCGAGCGACCCGTAGGCGCCGGTGAGGGCGCGCAGCACCACGACCACCTGGCGCACCGAGTCGAAGAGCGGCTCCTTGTCCTCTTGGAGGTCGCGGTTGTAGCTGAGGGGCAGGCCCTTCAGCGTCACCAGCAGCCCGGTCAGGTTGCCCACCAGGCGGCCCGACTTGCCCCGGGCGAGCTCGGCCACGTCGGAGTTCTTCTTCTGGGGCAGCATCGACGAGCCGGTCGTGAAGGCGTCGCCGAGCCGGGCGAAGCCGAACTCGCTCGAGGTCCACAGCACCAGCTCCTCGCCCAGGCGGCTCAGGTGGATCCCCGTGAGGGCGATCGCGAAGAGGCTCTCGGCGACGAAGTCCCGGTCGCTCACCGCGTCCATCGAGTTCGCGAAGGGGGCGGCGAAGCCCAGGAGCCCGGCGGTGTAGGCGGGGTCGAGCGGCAGCGAGCTGCCCGCGAGGGCGCCCGCGCCCAGGGGCGAGACGTCGAGGCGCGCGCGCGCGTCGGCCAGCCGGCCGACGTCGCGCAGGAGGGCGAAGGCGTGGGCGCCGAGGTGGTGGCTCAGGAGGACGGCCTGGGCCCGCTGGAGGTGGGTGTAGCCGGGCAGGCGCGCGTCGGGGTGGCGGTCGGCCAGGGCGACCAGGGCGTCGACGAGGCCGAGGATCCCCTCGCCCACGTGGCCCAGCGCGTCGCGGGTGAAGAGGCGCAGCGTCGTGGCCACCTGGTCGTTGCGGCTGCGCCCGGTGTGCAGGCGCGCCCCGAGGGGCCCGGCGATCTCGATGGCCCGGCGCTCGATGGCCAGGTGGACGTCCTCGTCGCCGGCCTCGGTGACGAAGGCCCCCGCGTCGAACTCGCGCTCGATCGCGGCGAGCACCCCGAGCAGCTCGTCGCGCTCGGCCTCGCTGAGCAGGCCCCCGTGGGCGAGCCCGCGCACGTGGGCCGCCGAGCCCTCGAGGTCGTAGTGGTAGAGGGCCCGGTCGAAGCTGAAGCTCTCGGAGAGCTCGACGAGGGCCTGGTCCATGGCCGACTCGAACCGGCCGGCCCAGAGCGCCACGGCTAGGACCGCCTGGGGGTGGCGTTCTTCGCGCCCTGTCGCTGGGCCCAGGTCCTCACCCCGAGCCCGTAGATGCGCACGAAGCCCTCGGAGTCGGCGTGGCGGAAGGTGTCGGCCGCCTCGTAGGTCGCCAGGCCGTAGTCGTAGAGGGCCGCGGGGCCGCGGCGCCCGCTGATCGCGAGGACCCCGGGCGGGGTGAAGGTCAGGCGGACCTCGCCGGTGACGTGGCGCTGGGTCTCCTCGACGAAGGCGTCGAGGGCCTCCTTGAGCGGCGAGAACCACATCCCGTCGTAGACGAGCTCGGCCCAGCGCGTCTCGAGCCGGCGCTTCTCGTGGGCGAGGTCGCGCTCGAGCACCAGGCCCTCGAGGTCCTGGTGCGCCGCGATCAGAGCGAGGGCGGCGGGGCACTCGTAGACCTCGCGGCTCTTGATGCCGACCCGGCGGTTCTCCACCATGTCGAGCCGCCCGAACCCGGTCGCGCCGGCGACGCCGTTGAGCCGGCCGATCACTGCCGCGAGGGCCATCGGCTCGCCGTCGAGCGCCACCGGCACCCCGGCGGCGAACCCGACGACGACCTCGACCGGGGCATCCGTGCGCACCCGGGTGAGCGTGTAGGGCTCCTCGGGCGGGGCGGCCCACGGGTCCTCCATCTCGCCGCACTCGATCGCCCGGCCCCAGAGGTTCTCGTCGATCGAGTAGATCTTCTCCCGGGTGGCCTTGATGGGGATGTCCCACTTCTGGGCGAAGTCGACCGAGTCGGCCCGGGTCATCCCCCAGTTGCGCACCGGGGCCAGCACCTCGAGGTCGGGGGCGAGCGCGTGCACCCCCACCTCGAAGCGGACCTGGTCGTTGCCCTTGCCCGTGCAGCCGTGCGCCACCGCGGTGGCCTCGTGGCGGCGGGCCTGGTCCACCAGGTGGCGCACGATGACCGGCCGGCTGAGCGCCGACACCAGGGGGTAGCGGCCCTCGTAGAGCGCGTTGGCCGCGATCGCCCGGGCGCAGAACTCCTCGGCCATCTCGTCGCGGGCGTCGACCACCACGCACGCGCTCGCCCCCGCGGCCAGCGCCCGGGCCGAGATCCCCTCGAAGCTCTCCGAGCTCGTGGGGTCCTGGCCGACGTCGACGAGCACGGCGACGACCTCGACGCCCCACTCCTCGATCATCCAGCGGATCGCCACCGACGTGTCCAGCCCGCCGCTGTAGGCGAGCACCACCTTCTTGCTCATTTGGCCTCCGTCAACTCATCCAGTCCGGCCAGGAGCCGGAACTGCGCCGTCAGGGCGTCGCCGCCGTGGGCGTCGGTCGCCACCACGAGGATCGTGTCGTCGCCGGCGACCGAGCCGAGCACGCCCGGCAGCGCGCTGCGGTCCAGCGCCGAGGCGACCACGTGGGCGCAGCCCGGGGGCGTGCGCACGACGACCAGGTTCGCCGAGTGCTCGACCGTGACGACCCACTCGCCCATGACCCGTCGCAGGTGGTCGAGCGGGGCCGGCGCGAGCTTGGGCGAGGCGGCCAAGACGATGCGGCGCACGCCGCGCTCGTCGCGGATCTTCACGGTCCCGAGCTCCTGGAGGTCACGGGTGACGGTCGCCTGGGTGGCGCTGATCCCCTCCTCGTGGAGCCGCGAGACGATCTGGGCCGCCGTCGAGATGACCTCGCGGTCGATCATCGCGGCGATCCGGTGCTGTCGTTGGGCCTTGGTCATTCCCCCCCCTTGAGCCAGGCGAGCACGCCCAGCATCGCCGTGCGCCGGTGGAAGACCTGGCGCCAGACCCGCGAGCGCGCCCCGTCGAGCGCGCCGTCGCTCACCTCGTCGCCCCGGTGCGCGGGCAGGCAGTGCAGCACCACGCAGCGCTCGCTCGCCAGACCCACCAGCGTCTCGTCCACCCGGAAGTCGGCGAGGTCCGCGCGGCGCCGGTGCGCCTCGGCCTCCTCGCCCATCGAGACCCAGGTGTCGGTGTAGAGGACGTCGGCCCCCCGGGCCGCCTCGCGCGGGTCGCCCACGAGGCTCACCCGGGACCCGAGGGCGAGGGCGTCCTCGGGCCCGCCCGGGGCGAGCTGGTAGCCCGGCGGCGCCGCCACCACGACGCTCGCCCCGAGGCGCGCGAGGGCGACCGCGAGCGAGCGGGCGACGTTGGTCGCGTCGCCGACGTAGCCGACCCGCAGCCCGGCGAGCCCGCGCACGTCGCCGCCGGCGTGGGCCTCGGCGATGGTGAGCACGTCGGCCACGGCCTGGGTCGGGTGGGCGGCCTCCGAGAGCAGGTTCACGATCGCGAGGCCCCCGGCCGCCGCGCGGATCCGCTCGAGCACCCCGTGGCGGCGCACCCGCAGCGCGGCCACCGCGAAGGTCTCGGCGAGGGTGCGTGCGACGTCCTCGGCCGACTCGCGCGTGTCCAGGCCGACCTCGTCGCCGGTGAACTCCACCGGCCAGCCCCCCAGCTGGTGGACGGCCACCGTCGCCGCGGCCCGGGTGCGCAGGCTCGGGTGCTCGAAGACCAGCGCGACCGGCTCGCCCTCGTAGAGCGTGGGGTCGAGGGGCGCCGTCGCGCGGTCGAGCACCTCGAGGAGCTCGCCGTCGCTCAGGGCGTCGATCGTGAGCAGGTGACGGGTCACGCCACCACCTCGGTGTGGCGGCCGTCGCGCGCCAGGGCCGACGCCAGCGCGTGGGGCCGCCGCCCGTTGGCCAGCACGACGCGTCCCGCGCCCCCCGCGAGCGCGTCGAGCGCGGCGCGGACCTTGGGCCGCATGCCCTCGCGCGCGGCGCCGCTCTCGAGCAGGTCGGCCGCCTCGGCCGCACTCACCCGGGCCAGGCTCGTCGCGGGGTCCTCGGGGTCCGTGCGCAGCTGGTCGACGTCGCTCAGGAGCACGAGCTCGGCGCCGAGGGCGCCGGCGAGGGCGCCGGCCACGGTGTCGGCGTTGCAGTTGAGGAGCCGGCCCCCCTCGTCGGCGGCGACCGGGCTCACCACCGGGACGAGCCCGCTGGCCCACTGGGCCTCGAGCACGCGCGGCGCGACCTCCGGGGGGCCCCCGGCCCGGCCCCACGGCGGGCCGAGGGGCCGGGCCGACAGCAGCCCGGCGTCGAGGCCCGAGAGCCCCACCGCCGCGACGCCGTGGGCGACGAGCCCGGCCACCAGGGCCGCGTTCACCGAGGCGAGGGCCATGGCCACGTAGCCCATCGTCGTCTCGTCGGTGACCCGCAGGCCGTCGACGAAGACGCTCTCGACGCCGAGGGCCCCGAGGAGGGCGGCGATCTGGGGACCGCCCCCGTGCACGAGCGCGAGGCGCTCCCCGGCGCGTCCGAGGGTCGCGAGGTCCTCGGCGAGCCCGGCCAGGGTCTCGCCGTCGGGTGACAGGTCGTCGAGCGCGTGGCCGCCGAGCTTCGCCACGACGCTCACGGGGTCACCCCCGTGAGCGGCAGGCCGAGCGTCTCGGGCCGACCGCTGGCCACGTTCCAGGCCTGGAGGGCCTGGCCGGCCGCTCCCTTGATGAGGTTATCGATCGAGCTCAGGGCGACCAGCCAGCCGGTGCGCTCGTCGACGACCGCGCTCACGAAGCACAGGTTCGAGCCGACGGGGTCCTTCAGCGTCGGGGGGGCCTCGGTCACCACGACGCAGGGGTCCGCGGCGTAGCGCGCCTCGAGCAGCGCGCGCGCCGCCGCGCTGGTGAGCGGCTCGGCGAGGCGCGCGTAGGCCGTGACGAGCATGCCCCGGGCCACCGGCACCAGGTGCGGGGTGAAGAGGAGGCGCGCCCCGAGCTCGGCCTCCATCTCGGGGGTGTGGCGGTGCCCGACGAGCCCGTAGGCCTCGGCGTTGCCCGAGAGGCGGCTGAAGTGCAGCCGCTCGCTCGTCGCGCGCCCGGCGCCCGAGGCGCCCGAGAGCGCGTCGATGACGATCCCCTCGCGCTCGACGACGCCCGCGTCGAGGAAGGGCCCGAGGGCGAGCGCGGTGGCGGTCGGGTAGCAGCCCGGCGCGGCGACGAGGGTGGCGCCCGCGAGCTCCTCGCGGTGCCGCTCGACCAGGCCGTAGACGGCGCGGGCGAGCAGCTCGGGCGCGCGGTGGGCCTCGCCGTACCACGCCGCGTACTGGGCCGGGTCCCTCAGGCGGAAGTCGGCCCCGAGGTCCACGACGGGGACGCCGCGCTCGACGAGGCGCGCCACGATCCCCTGGCTCTTGCCGTGGGGCAGGGCGAGGAAGACGAGGTCGAGCTCGGCCTCGAGCACGGCCTCGGTCGGGGCGAGCACGAGGTCGGGGTAGCGCGCCGCCAGGGCCGGCACGTGGGCGCCCAGGGCGACGCCCGCGCTCGACTCGCCGGTGGCGAGCACGACCTCGAGGTCGGGGTGGGACCCGCACAGGCGCACGACCTCGCTGCCGGCGTACCCGCTCGCCCCGACGACCCCGACTCGCATGCGCCATTTTATGCACACGTCCGACGTAAATTACAAATAGACGGATTGTCCGCTACCGTGGAGCCGTGTCCCGCCGCGGTTGGC
This sequence comes from Actinomycetes bacterium, assembly GCA_021779855.1. GTDB lineage: Bacteria > Actinomycetota > Acidimicrobiia > Acidimicrobiales > RAAP-2 > RAAP-2. The sequence continues at coordinate 1,994 of JAJXZW010000041.1, read as the reverse complement.
TGCTCTTTGTCGCCATGTCGGTCTTCTGGGGCATCCCCTACCTGCTGATCCGCGTGGCCGTGCGCCAGCTCGACCCCGGGGTCCTCGTGCTGGCGCGCACCGGCCCGGCGGCGCTCGTGCTCGGGCCCCTCGTCCTCTGGCGGCGCCAGTGGCGGGCGCTCGCCACCCACCTCGGGTGGATCACCCTGTTCGGCGTCGCCGAGTTCGGCGTCCCGTGGTACCTCATGTCGACGGCCGAGCGCCACATCACGAGCTCGCTCACCAGCCTGCTGATCTGCTGCGTGCCCCTGCTCTCGGTCGTCGTCCAGCGCCTGCGCGGCGCCGAGACGGTCGACCGGCGCCGCCTCGGCGGGCTCGGCGTGGGGGCCCTCGGGGTGGCGCTGCTCGTCGGGTTCGGGATCAACCGCGGCTCGCTCCCCTGGATCGGGTTGATGCTCGTGGTGATCGTGGGCTACTCGCTCGGCCCGATCATCCTCGCGACCAAGCTCGCCCACCTCGACGGGCCGACGGTCATCATGGGCGCCACCGCCGTGGTCTCGCTCGCCTGGGTCCCCTGGGACGTCGTGCACTGGCCGGCGCGGGTCTCGGGCGAGACGGTCTGGTCGATCGTCGTGCTCAGCCTCGTGTGCACCGTCGCGGCCTTCCTCGTCTTCTTCGAGCTCGTGAAGGAGGCCGGCCCCGCGCGCTCGGTCGTGGTGACCTACCTCAACACCGCCCTCGCGGTGGTCCTCGGGGTGGTGGGCCTGCACGAGCCCCTCACCGTGGGCATCGCGGTGGGCTTCCCCCTCGTGATCGTGGGCTCAATCCTCGCCTCCACCGGCCCCCGCCAGCGCGACGAGGCCCTCGCCGAGGCTCAGGCCACGTAGGTCGCCGAGACCCGCACCTCCTCGCCGACGACCAGCCAGGCGACGCCCGCACCCTCGACGAGGGTGACGTCGTCGCCGAACGCGAGGGGACCGTGGTGGACGACGGTGGCCGCCTCGAGCGGTCCGGGCGCCACCTCGGTCACCGCCTCCCAGGCGGCGGCGTTGTTCACGTGACCCACGACGTCGAGGTCGCTGCGCCGCGTCGGCCACGGCCGGCGCCGCGCGCCCTCGGTCATCGGGGGCACTTCCACGCGGCTCGAGACGCGCCGCTCGCGCGACGGCTCGCCGTAGACGGCGAAGAACGACTCGCGCATGCGCACCGGGCGGCCCTCGAGGTCGGTGGGCACCCACAGCGCCGCGGTCTCGATCACCGCGACGCCGTCGACGAGGACGTCGGTGCGCCGCTCCGCCCAGGCCGGGCCCGTGCCGGCGCACCAGGTCGCGAGCTCGAGCCCCTCGAGGTAGCCGGGCCACCGGGCCCCGGCGACGCGTCGCAGCGCCGTGCGGCGCACCAGCCAGACGTCGTCGCTCTCGGTGGTGAGCCCGGTGTCGTTCCAGTCGTCGGTCGCCACGTCCTGGAGGTAGCGCACGAGGGCGTCGACCCGCAGCCGCCCGGCCGGGTCCACGTCACCGAGGCGCACCGTCGCCGCGCCGCGGTAGCGGCGCGTGCGCTCGACCCAGGCGACGAACTCCATCAGCGCAGGCTCGCGCCCAGGGCCCCGCCCGTCTCGATCAGGGCCTCGCGCAGCTGGGCGACCTCGCGCTCGTCGAGCGTGCGCTCGGGCGAGGACAGCCGCACCGTGAAGGCGAGGCTGCGCGCCCCCGAGGGCACCGCCCCGCCGCGGTAGGCGTCGAAGAGCGCGACCGACTCCACGCGCTCGTCGGTCGACGACAGCGCGTGGGCGAGGTCCTGGGCGTTGAGCGCGTCGGGGGCGACAAAGGCCAGGTCGATCACCGCGCTCGGGAAGCGGCTCGGCGCGCGGATGGCGCGCGGGGCCGGGGTCGCGCGGGCCGAGTCGCACAGGGCGTCGAGGTCGAGCTCGACCAGCCCCGCGCGCCGGGGCGCCTCGCCGCCCGCGAGGGTGGCGACGAGGTCCGGGTCGACCTCGCCCACGACGCCCAGGCGCG
>JAJXZW010000018.1 GCA_021779855.1 Actinomycetes bacterium | reverse complement strand
GCGGTGGCGGCCCGCGCCGGCGCGCGCCGGGGCGAGCGCAGGCCGGCGCGCCGGCGCTCGGAACGACGCGGAAGCGTGATGACGCTCACGGCGTGACCTTGCGCGCAGAGCGGAGCCGGGCCGAGCGGGCCCGGGGGTTCCGCGCCACCTCCTCGGGCGTGGCGAGGCGAGCGCCGCGACGGGCGACCTCGATCCGCGCCACGGCCCCGCACACGCAGGGCAGCCCGGGCGGGCACGTGCACCCGCCGGTGGCCGCCTCGTCGAGGAAGGCCTTGACGGCCCGGTCCTCGCCCGAGTGGTACGAGATCACGACCAGCATCCCACCGACGGTGAGGGCCTCGAGCGCCGCGACGAGACCGCGTGCGAGCTGGCCCCCTTCGTCGTTGACCTCGACCCGCAGCGCCTGGAAGACCCGCGTGGCCACGTGGCCACGTCGGCGGGCCGCGGGCGGGACCGCGCGCTCCACCGCCGCGACGAGCTCGAAGGTGGTCGAGGGACGTGCCGCCACCACGGCGCGCGCGATTGCCCCGGCGAAGCGCGACTCCCCGTGCTCGCGCAGCAACCGGGCCAGGTCGTGGACCTCGACGCTCGCGAGGTACGCGGCGGCCGTCACGCCGCGTGACGGGTCCATCCGCATGTCGAGGGGGGCGTCGGCGCGCAAGGAGAACCCCCGACTCCCCTCGTCGAACTGGTGCGACGAGACCCCGAGGTCCATCAGGACCGCGACGATCGGGGCGCCGCCGATGAAGTCCCGGTTGGCCGCGAGGACCGCCGCGAGGTCGTCGAAGGTCGCCTCGGCTATCCGCACCCGGTCAGCGACGCCGGCCAGCCGGCCCGCGGCGGCGGCGCGCGCGTCGGGGTCGCGGTCGATGCCCAGGACGCGCAGGTCCCCTCGCCGCTCGAGGATCGCCAGGGCGTGACCGCCCCCGCCGAGGGTGGCGTCGACCACCACCCCGGCGGGGACCCCCGCCAGGAGGTCGACGACCTCGCGCACGAGGACGGGTTCGTGATAGTTGACCTGGGCCATCCGCAGCCTTTCAGTCGCGGCGAGAGACGAGAGGGCGGAGGAGGGTTCCCGCCTCGTCGCCGCGACTGCCAGGCTGCGCGTGGTCCGCGGCCGGTACTGAACTCCCACGCCTCCCCTCACTCGAGTCCCCGCTTGAACGTCGCCTCGGCGGCGTCGACCATCTCGGCGTAGGTCGGCGGGTTCCACAGCTCGATGTGGTCGATCGCCCCCACCACCAGCACCTCGCCCGACAGCTCGGCGTAGTCGCGGATCGCGGGGGGCAGGGCGAAGCGACCCTGCTTGTCGAACTCGACCTCGGACGAGTTGGCCGACCAGAACCTCATCACGCGTCGTTCGTTGGGGCCCCCCTCGCGCGCGCGCGCGAGGCGCTCGTCCATCTGGCGGGCGAACTCGCTCGGGGTCCACAGGGCGACGCACCCCTCGGTGTTCGGGCTGAGGCTCCCCCCGCGCTCGAAGGCCGCGCGGAACCGCGCGGGAAGGATGAGACGGCCCTTGGCGTCCAGCGAGTGCTGGAACTGGCCCACGAAGCCGAGCATCGCCCTCCTCCCGCGGGCCCTCCACTGGCCCCCACTTCGTGACACCATACACCACTTCTCGCCACTAACCCCCAAATTGGGGGCGTGTTGAGCCCCCGAGAGGGTGGCCGGGGCACGGTGCGGGCTCAGGCGAGCGGATCGGAGCGCTCGACCCGCCAGGGGCCGTCGACGCGCGTCAGCGCCTCGAGCAACTCCCCGGCGCCGGCCGCGAGGCCGAGCGTCGAGACCGTGGCGTGCACGAGGGAGGCGAACTCCCCCGGGACGCTCGCGAGCACCGGGGCGAGGCGGGCCTGGGGCGAGGCGGGCAGCACCGTCGAGACGAAGGCGCCCTCACGAACCCGCCACTGGGTGACCCCCACGGCCTTGAGCCCCCCGACGAACACCTCACCGGGGCCGCGCCCGGCGAAGCAGACGCCGGGTCGGGTCGGGTCCCCCACGAGCCGGCCGCGGTGGACCTTCACCGGCGCGTCGAGGCGCGTCGCCAGGACCTCCGCCCACCGGTCCCCGGCCGCTGCCGCCGTCGCGTGGACGTCGGGGGACCAGCGGGGATCGCCCGTGGGCACCCACCAGTCGACCCACAGGTCGCCGCGGTCGAGCAGGACTAACCCCCCACCGCCACGCCGACGGCGCACGACGACCCCGTCGTGCGCGGCGAGGTCGAGGGCGTCGGTCGCCTGCGCGCTCCCCAGCACGACTAGGGGGACCGTCGTCGTGCGCACGAAGACGGTGGCGATCCCCGTCGCGCGCAGCCGGTCGTAGTCGAGCAGCTCGTCGACGGCGGGGCTCACGACGCCTTGGGCAGATACGGCGCCCAGAGCGGGTCGGGGTCGGGCACGTGGCGCCAGCGCCACCAGGGCCCCTCGGGGACCCGCGGCTCGAAGTGCATCCGCCAGCCGATCTCCTCGATCAGTCGATCGCCCTTCTCCAGGTTGTGGTGCTTGCAGGCGGCGACGACGTTGAGCCAGTCGTGGCGCCCGCCACGCGAGCGGGGCACGACGTGGTCGACCGTGTCGGCGTGCTCGAGGCAGTACGCGCAACGGTAGCTGTCACGCAGCAGCAGGGCTCGACGGGTCAGCGGCGGGGTCCGCACCCGTGAGGGCAGCCGGACCATCTCGCACAGGCGCACGATCGCCGGGATCTCCACGCTCACCGAAGCCGAGCGCCACACCTGCGGGGCCTCGGGCACGGCCACGGGCTCGGCCCGGCCCCCCAGCACCAGGACGACGGCCCGGCGGTCCGACACCAACTGCAGGGGCTCGTAGGTCGCGTTGAGCAAGAGGACCCGGCCCATGGGTAGAACTTACCGTCGCCCCTTCTGGCTCACGGACCACTGCGCCGCCCGCACGACCTCCTCGACGCCGAGGCGCCCGTCCTCGCGGCCGGTGGCCGTCGCCACGCGAAAGCGCCAGTAGGCACGCCCGGGGACGGGCAGGTGGGGCCAGCACCGCCACCACCCCCGACGGCGCAGCCGCCACCCGGCGCGCGCCAGGACGACCGCGTCACCGGGATGACGCGTGAGGTGCTCGAGGAGCCCGCGCACGGGCAGGCCCCTCACGGTCGGTCCCGCCACGCGACGGCCGCCGCGCCGAGCAACGGGCCCGCGGCACCCAGGGGCGACGGCTCGAGCGTGACGCCGCGCGCGTAGCCCAGGCGCGCGACCTCGCGCGCGCTCGCGGTGGCGCGCTCGAGGAACGCCGCGCCGAAGCCGAGCGCCACCGAGCCCGCCACGAAGCAGTGCACGAAGTCGAGGGTCGCCGCGAGGGCGCCGACGGCTCGCCCGACGAGGTCGGCGGCCCGGGCCCGCTCACCGTCGTCAGCCTCGCGGGGCGGCCGGCCGGTGCGCCGCTCGATCGCCCCCCCGGAGGCCTCCGCCTCCAGGCAGCCCCGGCCCCCGCAGCGACAGGGCGCGCCACCCTCGACGACGACGAGGTGGCCGAGGTGGCCGGCGTTGCCCGTGCGCCCGTCCACGAGGCGCCCGTCGAGGACGAGGCCCCCACCGACGCCGGTCGAGACCACCATCGACAGGTAGTCGCTCACGCCACGGGCGGCGCCGAAGCGGCCCTCGCCCAGGGCGAGGGCCCGGGCGTCACCCTCGACCGCGACCGGCAGACCCAACTCGGCCGCGAGCGCGTCGCGCAGCGGGAAGTCGCGCCAGGCGGGGATGTTGAGGGGTGACACCGTCTCACCTCCAGCCGTCATCGGTCCCGCGCAGCCCACTCCGACCCGATCGACGCTCGAGCGCTCGAGGTGCGCCGCGGCGAGGCCGCACACGGCGGAGAAGAGGTCCCGGGGGTGCGCGGCGACCTCGAGGCGCCCGACGTCCCCGATCAGGCCCCCGGGCGTCACGACCGCCACCGCGACCTTCGAGGCACCGATGTCGATGGCGAGGCACGCGGGCCCTTCGCCCGCCCCCTCGCCAGAGGTCACTCGGAGCGCCGGCGGCGCGAGAGCCACCCGCGCCAGGCGCGCGCGCCCGGCTCCGCGCCGGCGACGGGCTCGCCCCACGGCGAGCGCCCCAGGCGGCGGGCGTTGCGCTCCACCACGACGGCCGACACGAACATGAGGGCCACGCCGAGCAGGCCTACCACCACCGAGTGGGAGAAGAACAGGACGAGGACCAGCAGACCGGCGAGGAATCCCCCGACGCCCCAGCGGATCCGCCGCCCGGCGTGGGCGACGACCGAGGTCTCCCGCACGCTCTTGACGAACGAGGGGTCGTGCTTGGTGAGGGACTCCTCCAGCTCAGCCAGGATGCGCTGCTCGTGCTCCGAGAGTGGCATCAGGACTCCTCTTCCCTCCCCTTCGTGGGTACTCTACCGCCGCCCCGTTCTGAGGCGCACGTCGCAGCGACGGCGGGGGCGCCGCGCGGGTAAAGATGGTCCATCACCGCCCCCACCCGCCCCCTGCGCGTCGCGGTCGTGTGCACCGGCAACATCTGCCGGTCGCCCATGGCCGAGGTGCTGTTGCGCCACTTGGTCGCCGCCGACCCGCTCCTGGTGGGAGAGGTCGAGGTCTCCAGCGCCGGGACGGCTCGCTGGCACGAGGGCGCTGCGATGGACCCCCGCGCGCGCCGGGCGCTCGACCGGGCCGGCCTCACGGGCCCGGGCAGCCCGGCCGCGTACGCGAGCCCCGAGTACCTCCGGGCCCAGGACCTGGTCGTGACGATGACTCGGGAGCACGTTCACGAGGTGCGCGCGCGCCTCGACGGCGGCGCCACCGACGTCGCCCTGTGGCGAGAGCCGGACGCGCTGGGCTCGGGCCTCGAGGTCCCCGACCCCTACTACGGGGACGACGCGGCCTTCGCGGCGTGCCTGGCGCTGCTCAGCTCGTCGGGTCCGGCAGTGACGGCGGAGCTTCGTCGGCGACGGGGTGCGGCGCGGGGCCCGGGACGGCCCCCGGGAGCGTGAACGAGTCAGGCCCCGGCGCACGCCGACCGCGGGCGACCACCGGCCGACGTCCCGCATGGACTGGGCGATGACCCGGAACCCCGTCGCACGCCGGCGCCGGCCTCCGGCCGGTGACCACCGGGAGCGCGACGAGGCGGGACAGCTCGGCAGCGTAGGTTGCCGACGACGGCCGTCCGGGGGAGCCGCCGATCGAGGCGGCGGCGTCGGACCTCCGTCACGGCCCCGAGGACGGAGGGGTGCGCGGGACGACGGGGACGAGCAGCCGCACCACCCGGCTGAGCCCCCCGAGGATCACCCCCTAGTGGCCCTGGGTCACGTTGGATGTCGCCGCCGACATGACGCTGAACGGTCCGAGCCCGGCGGTCATGACCACGGGCCCACGATGGGGAGCGGGCGCCACCGCGAGCCTCTCGCGACGAGCGCACCCGAGGCGATCGACGCGCCGAAGAGTCCGGCCATGAGCGGCCGCGGCCGGACCCGGGCCGTCGGCGAGACGCCCCGGACGGGCTGACGGATGACGAGGGGAACGTGAGCGCCCCGAACGTCGAGGAGCCGACGGCTGCATGACGATCGGGTGTTGGAAGAGGTTCGTGCGGCCGTAGAGGTCGCCGACGATGGCGGGCCGCACCGTCGAGACGGTCGTCGACAGCGGCATCCCCGGCGTCAGCGCGCCGGCGATCACGGACGGCTCGCCCGCCCACCGTTCGGCGGACGCTCGGTCCCCGGGCATGGTCACCTCGTCGCGTCGGCCACGCGCGGTGAGCCGACGCCGCCGATCCCGCGCGCGTCGGCGCGTCGGTAGCCTCGAGCCCATGACCTCGCTCGCGCGCCGTGTGTCGCGCGCAGCGCGTCGCGAGTACTTCTCCGCGCTCACCCTCACCGTGGGCGTCGCGGCCGCCCTGGTGTGGTCGGCGGCGTCGCCCTCGACCTACTTCACCCTCGACTCCGACCACGTCGCCTGGAGCCTCGCCAACTACTTGCAGGTCGGGACCGCGCACGATCTCGTCGTCAACGGCCTGATGGCCGTGTTCTTCGCCGCCGTGGGGCTCGAGCTCTCCCGGGAGCTGACCCGCGGCGTGCTCACCACCCGCGACTACGCCGTGTCGCCGGTCATCGGCGCCCTCGGTGGGATGGCCGCGACCGCCCTCTCCTCGGTCGCCCTGGGCCACCTGCTCGGCCGCGCCGCGCTGGTGCGGGGCTGGGGCGTGCCGATGGCGACCGACGTCGCCTTCTCCCTGGGCGTGGTTGCCCTCGTCGGCCGGCACCTCCCGCCGGCCCTGCGGACTTTCCTCCTCACCCTCGCCATCGCCGACGACGTGGCGAGCATCGTGGTACTCACCGTGACCGGTACCACCCACCTGCGCCCGGTCGGGCTCGCGGTGCTCGTCGTCGTCGTCGTCACCGGTACGCCCCTCGTGCGACGGCTCGACCGCGCGGGACCAGCGGTCGCCCTCGCCGGGGCGACCTGGCTCGGCTTCGCCTGGGCCAACGTCGACCCCGCCCTCGCCGGCGTGCTCGCCGGGGGTCTCGTCAACACCGGCTCGCTCTGGTGCGACCGGTTGGAGCAGCGCACCACCCTCGTGTCGGCGACGTTCGTCCTGCCCCTCTTCGCCCTCGCCGCCAGCGGGGTCGCCTGGCGGAATCTCTCCGGTCCCACGACGCTCTCGCTCGTGCTCGCGACGGTCGCGATCCGACTGGTGGGCAAGGTGGTGGGCATCACCGGCGGGGTGGGCCTCGCCCGCCTCGCGGGCTACCGTCCCCATCCCTCACTCTCCACGCGCCTCGTCGTCGAGGTGTCGGTAGTCTGCGCGATCGGCTTCACGGTGCCGCTTCTGTTCGCCGGTGCCCTCTTCGGCGCGGCCAGCTCCACGTACGCCGCGTTGGACCTCGGCCTGCTGGCGAGCTCGGTGGCGGCGGCGCTGCTGGGGGCGTGGCTCCTACACCGGTCGGACCGTTCGCTAGGTTGAGTCCGTGCGCACACGCGTCACCGACCTGTTGGGCGTCGAGCACCCCGTGATGCTCGCCGGCATGGGCGGGGTCGCCTACAGCGCCCTCACGGCCGCGGTCTCGGAGGCCGGGGGCTTCGGCTGTCTCGGGGCCTCGACGATGTCGGCGGGCCAGCTGCGCGACGAGATCGCCCTGACGCGCGCCGCCACGGCCCGGCCCTTCGGGGTGGACCTGCTCACCGCCTTCGCCGACACCCTCGTCGCCCAGACCGAGGTCGCCCTGGAGGGCGGGGCCCGCGCCCTCGTCGCCGGCCTCGGCGTGCCCTCGCGCGTAGTCGACCTGTGCCACCGCCACGACGTCCTGGTCGTCTCGCTCTGCGGCAAGGTCGAGCACGCGCGCCGGGCGCTCGATGCGGGCTGCGACCTGGTCGTGGCCCAGGGTACCGAGGCCGGCGGCCACACCGGGGCGGTCGCGACCATGGTGCTCGTGCCCCTCGTCGTCGACGCCGTCGACGGGCGCGTCCCGGTGGTCGCGGCCGGCGGTGTGGCCGACGGCCGTGGGCTCGCCGCGGCGCTGGCCCTGGGCGCCGACGGCGTGTGGGTCGGTACCCGCTTCATCGCCACGCCCGAAGCGCGGACCCTGCCCGGCTACCACGACCGGATCCTGGCGGCGGCGGAGGACGCGACCGTCGTCTCACGCGCCTTCACGGGCAAGACCATGCGGGTGCTGCGCAACGCCACGACCGAACGCTACGAGAGGGACCCCTCGTCGCTGCGCCCCTTCCCCGAGCAGCTCGGGGTCGCGCTCGGCGAGGGGACGTTCCACCTCGGGGGCGACGAGACCACGCCCGGGGTCGACCCGGAGCGCGAGGGTTATCCCGCCGGCCAGGTGGTCGGCGCGATCGACCAGGTGGTGCCGGCGGCGCGCATCGTCGCCGACATGGTCGCCGAAGCCGAGGCGATCCTCGCGCGCCTAGGCGCCTAGAGCGCCGAGGCCGACGGGGCAGCTCACCCCGGTGCCGGCGATCCCGCAGTAGCCGTCGGGGTTCGCCTCGAGGTACTGCTGGTGGTACTCCTCGGCCAGGTAGAACGGCCCGGCCGGGGCGATCTCGGTCGTCAGCGCCCCGTAGCCGGCGGCGGCCAGGCGCTGGCCGTAGGCGTAGGCCATCTCGCGCGCGACCGCCTCCTGAGCGGCGCTGAGGACGAAGAGGGCGCTGCGGTACTGGGTGCCCACGTCGTTGCCCTGGCGGTAGCCCTGGGTGGGGTCGTGGTTCTCGAAGAACGTGCGCACGACGTCGCGGTAGCTCAGTCGCGCCGGGTCGAAGACGACGCGCACGACCTCGGCGTGGCCGGTCTCGCCGGTGCACACCTCGCGGTACGTCGGATTCGGGGTGTAGCCGCCCTGGTAGCCCACGGCCGTGGCGAGCACGCCGTCGAGCCGGTAGAAGAGCCGCTCGGCGCCCCAGAAGCAGCCCATCGCCACGTAGGCGACCTCGGCCCCGCCGGGGACCTCGGTCAGCGAGGTCCCGAGAAGCAGGTGGGGGCGGGCGACGTCGACGGCGACGTCGCGCCCGGGAAGGGCCTCGTCCGGCCCGATCATCACGGCTCGCTGGAACATGGGCCCACCCTAGGGGCCCCGGAGCGCCAACCGCCGGGGACAGCGGACTAGGCTCGAGAGTCCGGTCATGATTGCGATCGAGCACCTCACTAAGCGGTATCGCAAGACGGTGGCGGTAGACGACCTCGACCTCGTCATCCAGCCCGGGGTCGTCACCGGGTTCCTCGGCCCCAACGGCTCGGGCAAGTCCACCACCATGCGGGTCATCATGGGCCTCGACCGTCCGACTCGGGGGCGCGCCACGGTCAACGGCCGGACCTACCACGACCTGCGCGACCCGCTACGCGAGGTCGGGGCGCTGCTCGAGGCCAAGGCCATCAACCCCGGGCGCAGCGCGCGCAACCACCTGCGAGCGCTGGCCGCCTCCAACAAGATCCCCTTCTCGCGCGTGGACGAGGTCCTCGAGTTCGTGGGCCTGACGAGCGTCGCCACCAAGCGCGTGGGCACCTTCTCCCTCGGCATGGGCCAGCGGCTCGGGATCGCCGCCGCCCTGCTCGGCGACCCGGGCATCCTGCTCTTCGACGAACCGGTGAACGGGCTCGACCCCGAGGGCATCCGCTGGATCCGCGACCTCTTCCGCTCCCTCGCCCTCGAGGGTCGCACCGTGTTCGTCTCCAGCCACCTCATGAGCGAGATGGCCGTCACCGCCGACCAGATCATCGTCATCGGCAAGGGCCACCTCATCACCCAGGGCTCGGTGGGCGACCTCACCGCCGCGGCGAAGGGCTCGGTCGTGGTGCGGGGCAACGACCGCGAGCGCCTCGAGCGAGTCCTGAGCGCCGGGGGCGCGACCGTGGAGGTGGCCAACGACGACGCCCTGCGCGTGGGCGGGCTCACCGCCGAGGCGGTGGGCCAGCTCGCGTTCGACCACGGGGTGGTGCTCTTCGAGCTGACCCCGGAACGGGCGTCCCTCGAGGAGGTCTACATGGCCCTCACGTCCGGCTCGGTCGAGTACGGGTCGGGGGCGTCATGAGCGCGCACCCCACGCTGGCCTCGGTGATCCGCTCGGAGTGGATCAAGTTCCGCTCGGTGCGCTCGTCAATCTTGGGCGTGGCGATCACCTTCGTGCTCACGATCGGCATCGGCGCCATCATCACCGCGTCTATCCGAACCCACTGGACCTCGCACCCCGAGGCCCACATCGGCTTCGACCCCGTGACCACCAGCCTCGGCGGCACGCTCTTCGCCCAGTTTGCCGTGGGGGTCATCGGCGCGCTGATCGTCACCTCGGAGTACTCCACGGGCTCGATCCGCGCCACGTTGGCCGCCACCCCGCGGCGGGTCGAGGTCGCCCTCGCCAAGCTGGCCGTGCTCGTGGTCTCACTCGTGCTCGTGAGCGAGGCGGCGGTCCTCATCACCTTCCTCATGGGCCAGGCCATCTACTCCGGGGTCGTGCCCACGGCGTCGCTGTCGAACTCCTCGGTGCTGCGGGCCGTACTCTTCGGCGGCCTCTACCTCACCCTGCTCGGGGTCGTGGGGATGGCGCTGGGGTGGCTCCTGCGACAGAGCGCCGCGTGCATCAGCGTCTTCACCTCGCTGATCCTGGTGCTGCCCATCGTGACGTTCCTCCTCCCCTCGAGCTGGCAGAACGCCATCAGCCGCTTCGAGCCTTCGACGCTCGGTCAGTCCATGGAGTCGGTGTCGCCCCCGGCCCACGCCTTCAGCGCGGGCACGGCCCTGCTCGTCTTGTCCCTCTACGCGGTTGTGCTGATGGTGGCCGCCGTGACCGTCCTCACCCGCCGCGACGCCTAGACAGAGGGCCCGCACGGTCCTAGGGTGAGGCGATGGACCTTCGCGAGGCGTTGCGGACGACCGGGTCCATCCGCCGCTTCGCCGAGCGTCCCGTCGACGACGCACTCGTGCGTGAGATCCTCGACGACGCGCGCTTCGCGCCCTCGGGGGGGAACCGCCAGGCGTGGCGGGTCGTCGTCGTACGGGACCCGGCGCTGAAGGCGGCCGTCGGCGAGGCGTACCTCGACGCGTGGCACGACTACGTGGCCCACGTGCTGGCCGGGCTCATCCCCTTCTCCCCCCTCGCGAGCGACGCCGACCGCCACGCCGCGGCGACCCAGCGCGGCCACGCCGAGGCCGCCTCCAAGCCCGACGGCTTCGCCGAGACGCTGGGCCGCGCTCCGGCGATGCTGGTGGTCGCCGCCGACCTCACGTGCCTGGCCGCCACCGACCGCGACCTCGAGCGCTACGGCCTGGTCGGCGGCGCCTCGGTCTACCCCTTCGTGTGGAGTCTGCTCCTCGCGGCGCGCGACCGCGACCTCGGCGGGGTGATCACGACCGTGGGCACCCGTAACGAGCCGACCCTGCGCGCGATCCTGCACCTGCCCGAGACGATGGCCGTGGCGGCCGTCGTAGTGCTCGGCTACCCCGAGCGCCGGCACACCCGACTGAGCCGCCATCGGGTCGAGGAGTTCGCCACGGTAGACCACTTCGACGGCCCCGCCCTCTCCGCGGGGCCCGGCTGAGCGGCCCTAGGCCGGCACGGGGCGCAGGTCGCTCGGCCAGTTGCCGAGGCGCTCGGGCGACAGCAGTAGGTCGGTCCCCTCGCGACGCAGGTGGCGCTGGCGCCAGACCAGCTGGGTCTGCGCAGCGGCGAGCACCCGCCCGGCGTCGGCGCACTCCGTGCGCCAGCTCGGATCCGCCGCCAGGTCGAAGCAGCGGTACGAACCGTCCCCGAACTGAACGTAGGCGAGGTCGTCGGTGAGGGTCACGGCAAGGTTGCGCTGGGCGAGCACCTCGTCCGGCGGCGCGTGACCCCCCAGGAGCAGGAGGTACCGGCTGTCCCACTCGTAGTGGGCGGCGCGGCGCCACTCGACGTCGCGCCCCTCGAGCAGCGGGGCGAGGGAGCGGCCGTCGCACTGGACGGGCACCTCGAGGCCGAGGCTCTCGGCCAGGGTGGCGAGCAGGTCGACGTTCTCGGTGAAGTGCTCCACCACCCGTGGGCCGAGGCGCGGGTCCCGCCACAGCCCGATGATGTGGTAGCTCTCGGGGAAGAAGCCGAGCTTCTCTTTGAGGCCGTGGTCGCCCAACTGGTCGCCGTGGTCCGAGGTCACGACCACGAGCGTCTCGCCCCACTCACCCCGGGCCTCGATCGCCTCGAGCACCCGACCGAGCTGGGCGTCGACCTCGCTGACCATGCCGTAGTACTGGGCCCGCAGGCGGGCGACGGCAGCCGGGTCGGTGGCGGTGACGAGCGGCCAGGTGAGGGCCGCGCGGTGCAGCGGGTGCTGGGCCGCGGCCTCCACGGGGGCGATCGCCGGGGGGACGTCACGGGGGTCGTAGAGGCGCGAGTACTCTCCCGCCGCGGCGTAGGGCGGGTGGGGCCGCAGGTAGCTCAGGTGGGCGAACCAGCCGGGCTCCTGGCGGTGGAGCCACCCGAGGAAGCGGTCGGTGAGAAAGGCGCTGAGGGAATGCTCGGCCGGCCGGGAGGGCTCGCCGAGGACCGACTCCTCCCAACCGCTCGCCACGTCGTAGCCGAGGGCGCGCAGGTACTGGATGTAGCCGGCCTGGGAGTTCGGCAGGTAGAGACCGACCGAGAAGCCCGGGAGCACCCCGTCGTAGTCGTCGAGGCGCGGGTCGTCCGGCCCGATCGCCTCGACGGGGTCGACCCCCTGGTCGGTGTAGCCGAAGAGCGTCGGGTCGTAGCCGGCCCGCCGGGCCACGCGCGCCACGTTGTCGAGGCGTCGGTCCAGCGGCGTGCCGTTAGCGACCACCCGGTTATTCATCTGGTACGTGCCGGTGTAGAGCGCCGCCCGGCCGGGCGAGCACGGGGCCGCCTGGGAGTAGTGGCGGGTGAGGCGCGCGCCCTCGCGGGCGAGGCGGTCGAGGGTCGGGGTGGTGACGAGGGGGTGGCCCGCGGCGCCGTAACTATCGGCCCGGAACTGGTCGAGCGTGACGAACAGGACGTTCACGAGGCGGCCCGCACGAGTCGGCCCACGTGGGCGGCCAGGTCGTCGATGACCGCCAGGGCGCTCGGGACGACCCCGCCGTAGCGGATGAAGCCGTGCACCATGCCCTTGGCCTCGAGCAGCTCGACGGGTACCCCGAAGTGCTCGAGGAGACCGGCGTAGGCCACCGCCTCGTCGCGCAGCGGGTCGCACTCGGCCACCACGAGGATCGCCGGCGCCACGCCGGCCAGGTCGCCGCAGAGCAGGGGGCTGACCCGCCAGTCGGTGGGCTCGGCCCCGGCGAGGTAGCGCCGGTAGTCGCGCGCGAGCTGGTCGAGCTCGAGGAGGTAGCCCGAACCGTAGCGGTGCGCCGACTCGGTCATCACCTCGGGGCCGAGCGTCGGATACAGCAGGACCTGCCCGGCGAGCTCGACGTCGTCGCGCACTAGCCGGCTCGCGACCGTGACGAGGTTGGCGCCCGCCGAGTCGCCCATGAGCAGGATCCGGTCGTCGGGCCGGCCCACCTCGGCGCGGTGGGCCGCGACGTGGGCGACGGCGTCCACCACGTCCTCGAGCGCCGCCGGGAAGGGGTGCTCGGGGGCGAGGCGGTAGTCGAGGGCCAGGATGCGACGGCGCAGGTCGCTCGACAGGCGCCGGCAGAGCCAGTCGTGCGAGTCGAGGTCGCCCACCACGAACGAGCCCCCGTGCGCGTAGAGCACGATGGCCCCGGGGGCCTCGTCGACGGGCACGTAGAGGCGGGCTCCCAGGCGGCGATCGACCAGGTCGAGGCTGCGCTCTTCGACCAGCGCCATCGGCGCGGGGTCCCGGCCCAGATGCACCAGGTCGGCGCGGAACTGGTGACGCCGCTCCTCGAGGGTCAGGGCCTCCGGGTCGGCCGCCGGCGCGGCGCGCGCCTCGACGAGGAGCCGCTCGATCGCCGGGTCCAGCCCCACGTCGGGTCAGCCTAGACGGCGGCGGTGCCGGCGTCCCGCGCGCCGCCACGCGCGCTCGAGCCGGTAGAGCGCGACAAGGTCGGTCCCGCCGGGGCGCTCCGCGGGCTCGAACCGCTCGCCCTCGCCGGGGTGAGCGGCGAGCTCGTCGAGCGTGGTGCGCCCCAGGGCGAGGGCGCACAGGTGCCCCACCCCGCGCAGCTGGGCCGCCCGGGGCGCCGGGGCCCGCACCACGAGCCGTCCGGTCGCGTCGGCCACCATCTGGCACCACAGCGCCGACTCGGCCCCACCCCCGAGGAGCGAGACCGGCTCGAGCCGGCGGCCCGCGAAGCGCTCGACGTGGGAGAAGAGCCACGCCACGTTGGCCGCCACCCCCTCCATGACCGCGCGCACGAGGTCGGCGCGGTCCGTGGCCACCCCCAGCCCCGTGATCAGGGCCCGCAGTCCCTTGTCCTCGACCGGCGAGCGCTCTCCAGCCAGCCAGGGGCCCACGCGCACGCCGTTCGCCCCGGGCGGCGCGCTCGCCGCCAGCGCCGTCAGCTCCTCGTAGGCCGCCTCGGGCCAGAGCAGGTCGCGGCACCACTCGAGCGCGCGGGCCCCGGTCTCCTGGTTGTCGACCACGAGGTAGCGCCCGTCGCCCAGACCCGGGACCGTGGCGATGGAGTGCACGACGTCGGTCTTCTTCCTCGGGACGGGACAGCTCACCCAGGCGGTGGTCGACAGCGCCGCGTGCGCCCGGTACGGCCCGACCGCGCGCGCGCCCAGGGCGGCGGCGTGCAGGTCGGGCACGGCACCCACGACCGGGGTCCCCTCGCGCAGGCCCAGCGCCTCGGCCGCGGGGGCGCTCAGTCCCCCGACGACCGAGCCGGTCGCCACGAGCGGCGGGAGCTTCTCACCGGGTAGGCCCGACAGGCGTACGAGACGCGCGTCGTAGCCGACCCTCGTGAGGTCTCGGTTGTCGGTCAGCCACAGCGCCAGGCGCGACGCCGGCGACCCGGTGGCCACCCCCGTCATGCGACCCGTCAGGAAGTCGATCGGCTCCATGTACCAGCGGGTCCTCGACGCGACCTCGGGGCGCTCGCGCTCGAGGTAGAGGATCTGGCCCAGGGGGTCGCCCGCCGAGACCGACGGGGCACCGGCGCTGCGCCGGACGAAGGCGGCCACCTTGAGCGGGGCGTAGCCCATCACCGGTCCGCCCAGGACCGAGCGCGCGTGGGCCACGCCGCGGGTGTCGAGCCAGGTCAGGCACTCCCCGACCGGCGCGCCGCGCTCGTCCACCGGCACCGTCGAGGCCCACTGGCCCGTCACCCCGACCGCGACCACCCGCGAGGGGTCGGCGGCCGCCACCAGCCGGCGCGACGCCGCGCCGATGAGCCGCCACCACTCGTCGGGGTCCTGGGTCGCGGCCCCCGACGCGTCCACGCGGGTCGTTACGCCGTGGAACTCCACGCCCACGATCTCGCCGTCGAGGGTCACCAGGGCGACCTTCGGCCCCCCCGTGCCCAGATCGACCGCGAGGCAGAGGTCGGTCACAAGCCCGGGGGCACCGCGAGCTGCTCGTCCATCATCTCGGCCATGACGGCCCGGATGAACTCGTCGGCCTCGTCCGACCACCCGCCGGCTACCCCACCGTAGATAGCCCCCGAGCGGGCCGGCTCGTCGCGGTGGGCCTGGGCGTAGGCGACGGCGTCGGCCAGGTCCTCGCGCCAGCGCTCGACGACCCCGGGCTGGGTCTGGGGGCGGGTGACCGCCATGTGCAGCGCGTTGGGGTACTGCTGCCCGTTGAGCCGCCAACCCCGGGTGCGCAGGAAGTCGTTCACGTGGTACACGTCGTACTCCTCGGAGGTGAACGAGAAGAGGAAGGTGGGCTCCCCCATCACCCGCAGCGACGGGTGGGACTCGACGGTGGCGCGCATGGCGCGCGCCGTGTCGAAGATCGCGCGCGCGTAGCGCCGGTACCCCGAGCGGCCGAGGTGGACCATGGCCGCCCAGGTCGCGGCGAGCAGCCCGCCCGAGCGCGACCCCTCCACGCCCGGCGAGCAGTACTTCCCCCCGGACCAGTCGGTCTGGTAGAAGTACTGGCTGTCGCGCAACGCAGTGTCGGCGAAGCAGAGCACGCTTGTCCCCTTGAGCGCGTAGCCGTACTTGTGGGTGTCGGCCGAGATCGTGGTGACCCCGGGGACCGCGAAGTCGAACGGCGCGACGGGCTCGCCCAGCTCGCGCCCGAACGGGAGGATGAAGCCACCCAGGCAGCCGTCCACGTGCAGGCCCACCCCGTGCTCGAGCGCCAGGGCGCCGAGCTCGGGGATGGGGTCGATGGTGCCGTAGCCGTAGTTGGTCGCCGAGCCGACGAGTGCGACGGTGTCGCCGTCGATGTGCTCGGCCACCCAGTCGAGGTCGACGCGCGTGGTCACCGGGTCGACGGGCGCCACGCGGACCTCGACGCCGAAGAGGTGGCCGGCCTTGGTGAAGGCCGGGTGCGCCGTCTCGGGCTTGATGAGGTTGGGCCGACGCGTGCGGGCGGCGTTGGCGTCCCGGTAGGCCAGCACGGCGTGGGCGATCGACCCGCTCCCCCCCGAGGTCACCAGCCCGCCGGGCCGCCCCCGAAGCGAGGCGCCGCCGAGCAGGTCCAGGGTCATCGCGATGACCTCCGCCTCGAACTTGGTCGCGCTCGGGCACATGTCGCGCTGGAGGACGTTCACGTGGCTGAAGTGCGCGAAGGCCCGGTTCAAGAAGTCGTAGTGGTCGTGGTCCCCGCAGTACATGGTGCCCGAGCACTGGCCCGACTCCCAGGTGGGGTCCTCGGCGGCGGCCATCGCCGCGAGCTCGCCCAGCACGGCGTCGCGCTCGACGCCCTCCTCGGGCAATTGGCGGTGGACCTCGAAGCGGTCGGCGTAGGGGTAGGTCACGTCTCCTCCTCGTGGCGCCCGAAGCGCCCTCGATGGATCACCTCGCGGGCCGGCCGGCGGCGCGCCGCCACCGACGGCTCCTGGGGGCCGAGGTCGACCGCGCGGTAGCCGACCGAGACCGCGCCGATCGGCGTGTAGGCCTCGGGCACGCCGAAGTCGGCGCGAAAGGGCGCCAGGTTCTCCGGGGCGATACCGAAGAAGCACGCCCCCAGCCCCTCGTCGACCGCGCTGAGCAGCATCAAGAGGGTGGCCATGGCCGTGTCGAGGTGCCAGTACGGCACCGGCCATCGGGCCTCGTCCCGGTCCGTCCAGCCCTTGTCGGGCCGGGCGTAGCGCTCGAGGTAGGCGTCGCGGTGCGACAGGGGCACCACGACGAGCGGCGCGTTCTGGATCCGCGGCGTGGCCTGGACCCTCGTCGGCACGTGGCGCCAGAACCGGCCCCGGTCGTCGGCGTCGGTGAGCATCAGGAACGCCCACCCCTGGGAGAAGCCGGCCGAGGGCGCCCGCAGGGCGCTCGCCACGACGCGCTCGGCGACCTCAGGCGGAAGGGGGCGGTCCTCGTACTCGCGCACCATGCGCCGTCGGCGCACGACGTCGGAGAACTCCATCGCGTCATGGTACCGACGCCCGGCGGCGCGCCGGGGCTAGAGGACCTTGGAGAGGAAGTTCTGGAGCCGCGGGGACGTCGGGTGGGTCAGCACCTCGCGCGGGTCCCCCCACTCCTCGATGACCCCGGCGTCGAGGAAGTAGACGGTGTTGGCCACCTCGCGCGCGAAGCCCATTTCGTGGGTCACCACGATCATCGTCATGCCCGAGCGCGCGAGGTCGCGCATCACGTCGAGCACCTCGCCGACCAGCTCGGGGTCGAGGGCGCTGGTGGGCTCGTCGAAGAGCATGAGCTTGGGGTCCATGGCCAGGGCCCGGGCTATCGCGACCCGTTGCTGCTGTCCGCCCGAGAGCTGGGCCGGGTAGTAGCCGTCGCGTCCGGCGAGGCCGACCCGCTCCAGGAGCTCCCGGGCCCGGGCCCGGGCGGCGTCCTCCCTCACCCGCAGGACCCTCACCTGGCCGATGGTGATGTTCTCGAGGACCGTCAGGTGCTGGAAGAGGTTGAAGCGTTGGAAGACCATGCCGATGCGCGCGCGCTCGGCGCAGATCTGCTTGTCGTTGCGCTCGTAGAGCTTGCCGTTGCGCAACTCGTAGCCGACCAACTGGCCGTCGACGAGCAGCTCTCCCGCGTCGTGCTTCTCGAGGTGGTTGATGCAGCGCAGGAACGTGCTCTTGCCCGACCCGGAGGGGCCGATGAGGCAGGCCACCTCGCCGCGCCCGACCTTGAGGTCGACGCCCTTGAGGACCTCGACCCCGGCGAAGTGCTTGCGCACGCCGACGGCCTCGACCATGAGCGCCGGAGTCTCGGTCATCGCTCCACCACGCCGGAGACGACGCGACGGCTCGGGAACTTCGCCAGGATCCCCGCGACGTCGCGGCCCATCCGCTGCAGCGGAGTAGGCGGTGGCGTGCGCAGCGCCCCACGAGCGAAGTAGCGCTCCAGGTAGAACTGGCCGATCGAGAGGACGGTCGTCACCACGAGATACCAGAGGCTCGCCGTCAGCAGCAGCGGCATGATCTCGTAGTTGGCCGAGTAGATGTTGGTCGCCGCCCCCAGGAGCTCGATGACGCTGATCACGCTGGCCAACGACGACGTCTTCAGCATCGAGATCACCTCGTTGCCCGTGGGCGGGATGATCACCCGCATGGCCTGGGGCATGATCACGTAGCGCAGGGTCTGACGGCGCACCATCCCGATCGAGGTCGCCGCCTCGACCTGGCCCTCGTCCACCGAGAGCAACCCGGCGCGGGCGATCTCGGACATGTAGGCCGCCTCGTTCAGCCCGAGGGCGATGCACGCCGCCTCCAGGGCCGTGAAGGTCGTGCTGGTGTGCAGGGTGAGGAAGGAGACGGGCGCGAACGGGATGCCCAGGCTGACCCGCGGGTAGAGGATCGCGATGTTGTACCAGACGAGCAGCTGGACCAGCACCGGGGTCCCCCGGAAGAACCACGTGTAGGTCCACGCCGAGCCCGAGAGGACCCGGTTCGGCGAGAGCCGCATCACGGCCAGGACCATGCCGAGCACGATCCCCACGGCCATCGCGATCACCGTGAGCTCCAGGGTGATGAGCAGGCCGTGGAGGATCTCGCTGGTCGTGAAGTAGCGGAAGACGATGTCCCACGAGAAGCGCCACTCGGTCACGGCGTGGCAGACCCGCGTCGCCCCCGCCCCCTGGCACGCCTTCTGACCGGTAGGGAGGCGCGACAGAAGGGTGTGGACGATCATCGCGACGACGACCAGCGCCACCGCGACTCCGACCCACCGCCCGACGTGACGGACGGGGACGACCTTTACCGAGCCGTCCCCGTCCGTGCTCACGTTCGTCGCGGGTTGTTCAGCTCAGTGTCTCAGCCCGTCGCGCCGTTTATGACGACCTTGCTGGCGGGTAGCCCACCCTGGGTGACGCCCCAGTGCGCGAGGATCGCGTGGTAGACGCCGCTGGCGATCAGGGCCTTGATCGCGGCCTGGGTGGCCAGGGCCATCTGGTGTCCGGTCGCGGTCTTGGGGAAGGCGATGCCGTAGGGGGCGACGTTGATGGCGCTCCCGACGTTCTCGAACTTGCCCTTGCTCGTCGCCACGATGTAGGTCGCGATCTGGCTGTCAGCGAAGCCGACGTTGGCCTGGCCCGAGAGGACGGCGAGGTTCGCACCCGTCTGGGTCGGGAAGGTGAGCACGACCGCCTTCTTAGACGCGGGGCACGACTTCGCGGCCGTCTGCGCGTCGGTCTGCTCGACGGTACCCGTCTCCACGGCGATCTTCAGGCCGCAGAAGCTCTTGAGCCCGGTGAAGCTGACCTTCTCGCCCTTCTTCGCGTAGACGCCCTCACCGGCCTGGAAGTAGTCGACGAAGTAGACCTGCTTCTCGCGCGCGGTGTTGTCGGTGAACGAGGAGTTGCCGATCTGGTAGCGCCCGCCCTTGATGCCCGCGAGGATGCTGTCGAAGGTGACGTTGTTCTCCTTGACCTTGACCCCGAGGGTCGTGGCGATGGCGTTCATGAGGTCCACGTCGAAGCCGATCATCGTCGTGCCCTGCATCGACTCGTCGGGCGGGTAGGTCGCGTCCGTGGCGACCTGCAGGACCGCCTTCTTGTAGGGTGCGGGGACCAGCTTGGCGGCGGCCGCGTTGTACTTCGCCCCGAAGGTTGACGCGCTCGCCACGACGCCGGTGGACAGCACCAGCGCACCGGCGCCGACGACCACCGCCACGTGACGGAATAGTGACTTTCGCTGCATGACTCTCCTCACAAGCGTGCGACGCCCCCCGGCGCCCGGCCCTCATTGATACCAGATGCCCGTGCGCCCCGACCCCTCGTCCCTGCCAGGGCCGACGGGCATCGGAAGGTGACCGCCCTCCCGGTGCGTCCCGGACCGACCAGGGGCACCCGTCGCCCGTGTCCGGCGAGGAGGGGCGTGACGACGGGTTGACGAGGTGAAAGAGCCGGCCGGGGCGGAGACCACGGGCGCGGCGGAGGCGACCTCCGCGGGCCGGGCCAGGGTTCAGGGGATCCGGGCCGAGCGAGCCGCCGACGCGACCCTGCGCCCGCCTGCCCTGGTCGTCTGCCCCGACAGGGTCTCGGGCCGGGGACGCCGCGTCACGGCACAGCGGGCTCGTCGGGACGCTCCGGGCCCACGAGGCGGGGGACGGCAGCCCTCGTCCGGACGGCCGAGACCCGGGCGACGACGGTCACGGCCGCCGCGAGCGGCGGCGGGGCATCTGGAGCGGACGACCGGGCTCGAACCGGCGACCTCGACCTTGGCAAGGTCGCGCTCTACCAACTGAGCTACGTCCGCGAGGTGACCCCAGTGTAGCCGACCGCTCCGGGCCTCCCAGCCCGCTAGCGCCCCGTGCTGCCGAAGCCCCCGACACCACGCGTCGAGACGGGCAGCTCGTCGCAGGCCACGAGATCGAGCGCCGTGCAGGCCACCACCACCAGTTGGGCGACACGGTCCCCCGCGTGGACCTCGTAGTCCTGCTCGGGGTCGAGGTTGACGAGCGCGACCTGGATCTCGCCCCGGTAGCCGGCGTCGATCAGCCCGGGGGCGTTGGCGCAGGTCACCCCGTGGCGCGCGGCGAGCCCGCTGCGGGGCAGGACCAGTCCCCCGTACCCCTCGGGGATCGCCAGGGCGATGCCCGTGGGCACCAGGGCGCGCCCGCCCCCCCGCGCCAGGCGCCGCCCCTCCACGGCCACGAGGTCGGCCCCCGCGTCGCCGGGGTGGGCGACCCGAGGCACCACCGCGTCGGGGCGCAGGACGCGCACGGGTATCTCCACCCCCGGAGACTACCCATCCGCCCGCGCCGTTTCGGTAGTGTCGCACTCGTGCTCGTGTGGATGGACCTCGAGATGACCGGCCTCGAGCCCGAGCGCCACGCCATCGTCGAGATCGCCACCCTGGTCACCGACGACTACCTCACCGTCGTCGCCGAGGGGCCGGACCTCGTGATCCACGCCACGCCCGAGCAGCTCGCCGCGATGCCCCCGGTGGTCCGAGAGATGCACGAGCGCTCCGGGCTGCTCGCGGCCATCGCCGAGTCGAGAGTCGACGTGGCCGAGGCCGAGCGGCGCACCCTGGAGTTCATCAAGGCGCACGTCCCCACCGCCGGCGCCGTGCCGCTGTGCGGGAACTCGATCGGGACAGACCGTCGCTTCCTCCAGGAGTACATGCCGACCCTCGAGAACTACTTCCACTACCGCAACGTCGACGTCTCGACCATCAAGGAGCTCGCCAAGCGGTGGCGCCCCGAGGTCCTCGCGAGCCTCGGGGAGAAGGAGACGACGCACCGCGCGCTGGACGACGTCCGCGAGTCCGTGCGCGAGCTGGCCCACTACCGAGACGTCCTGTTCCAGCTGGCACCGCCCGACGCCTCGTGAGCGACGAGGTCCCCTCCGCCGCCGAGGTCACGGCCCGGCTCACCGCACCGGGCCAGCCCTTCGAGATGGAGCCGGCCGTTGTCGACGGGGTCGCGATGCGGACCTGGAAGAACGCCCCGCACGACCTGCGGCGGATCCTCGACGCGTCGCTCGCCCACGCGGAGCGCGACTTCCTGGTCTACGAGGACCACCGGCTCACCTTCGACCAGCACTACCGAGCCGCTGCCACCTTCGCCCACCGCCTCGTCGACGGCGAGGTCACCCCCGGGGACCGCGTGGTCATCGCGGCGCGCAACCTCCCCGAGTGGGTCGTCGCGTTCTGGGGGATCGTCGCCGCCGGGGCGGTGGCGGTGCCGCTCAACGCCTGGTGGACCGGTGACGAGCTCCTCTACGGCCTGGAGGACTCGGGGGCCCGCCTGGCGGTCGTCGACGAGGAGCGCCTCGAGCGCCTCCGCCCCCACCTCGGCCACGGCTCCTCGCTCGCGACCGTCGTCGTGGTGAGCGAGGAGCCGGGTCGCGCCGCCCGCCTGGGCGAGCTGACCGGTGCGGTGGCCGTGCGCGACTATCGCGACTTCCTCGGCCCGGTCGCGCCCGACGCCATCCCGCCCTCGATCGACTTCGAGCCCGACGACCCCGTGACGATGTTCTACACCTCCGGCACGACCGGTCGGCCCAGGGGAGCGCTCGGGACCCACCGCAACGCCGCCACCAACCTCATGAACCTCTTCTTCCGGGCCCAGGTCGTCGCGGCCCGCACGCCCACGCCGCCGACGCCCTCCCCCTACACGAGCGCGAACCTGCTCAACGTGCCCCTGTTCCACGCGACCGGGTGCTTGGTGACGATGATGTCGAGCCTGCTGACCGGCTCGAAGCTCGTGATGATGCACCACTTCGACGCCCGACGGGCGCTGAAGCTCATCGAGTCCGAGCGGATCACGTCCTTCGGCGGGGTGCCGACCATCGCCATGCAGATCATCGACCACCCCGACTTCGACCAGTTCGACACCTCGAGCGTCGCGAGCGTCTCCTACGGCGGCGCCCCGGCCCCGCCCGACCTCGTGCGCCGGATCCGCGAGGCCTTCCCCGCCGGCCAGCCCGGCAACGGGTACGGGCTCACCGAGACCTCGGCCGGGGTCTGCTTCAACCTCGGTCCCGACTACGTCGCCAAGCCCGACAGCTGCGGCCCGATCGTGCCGGTCTGCGAGGTCGCCGTGGTGCCCGAGGGCTTCGCGGGTGCCGAGCCCGACCCCGGCCGCCCCCAGGGTCCCGACGTCGTGGGCGAGCTCTGGATCAAGGGCCCGAGCGTGGTGAGCGGCTACTGGAACAAGCCCGAGGCCACCGCGGCGTCCTTCACCCGTGGGTGGCTGCACACCGGCGACGTCGCGCGGATCGATGAGGAGGGCTACGTCTACATCGTTGACCGCGCGAAGGACATGATCATCCGCGGCGGCGAGAACGTCTACTCGGTGATCGTCGAGGCCGCCCTTTACGAGCACCCCGCGGTCGCCGACTGCGCCGTGGTGGGTCTCCCCCACCCGACGCTGGGCGAGGAGGTCGTCGCGGTGGTGGTGGCGCGCCCGGGCCGCGCGGTGAGCGCCGAGGAGCTCACTCGTCACGCGTCGGCACGCCTCGCCCACTTCGAGGTCCCCTCACGCATCGTGGTGCGCTCGACCGCCCTGCCGCGCAACCCCCAGGGCAAGGTGCTCAAGCGCGAGCTGCGCGAGTGGCTCGCCCACCCCCAGCCCGCCTAGGCGGCAGCGGCGCGACGCCCTACTGGTTGGGCGGGGGGGTGTAGCGCAGGTAGGGCTTCACGGTCCGGAAGCCCTTGGGGAACTTCTCGGTCGCCTCGGCGTCGGTCAACTTCGCGCCGACGATCACGTCCTCGCCGGGGCGCCAGTCGAGCGGCGTGGCCACCGGGAAGGCCGCCGAGAGCTGCAGGGAGTCGAGCACGCGCAGGATCTCGTCGACGTTGCGCCCGGTCGACGCTGGGTAGGTCAGGGTGAGCTTCACCTTCTTGTCGGGCCCGATGATGAAGACGCTGCGCACCGTCGTCGTGTCCGAGGCGTTCGGGTGGATCATGTCGTAGAGGCCGGCCACGGTGCGGCTCTCGTCACCGATGATCGGGAAGTTGAGGGCGCTCCCGGACACGTCGGCGATGTCGCCCCTCCAGCGGTCGTGCGACTCCACCGAGTCGACCGACACCGCGATGAGCTTGGTGTTGCGCTGGTCGAACTCGGCCTTGCGCTTGGCGAACCCGCCCAGCTCGGTCGTGCACACGGGCGTGAAGTCGGCCGGGTGGGAGAAGAGGATCCCCCAGCTGTCGCCCAGCCACTGGTGGAAGTCAATCGGGCCCTCGGTCGTGTCCGCCGTGAAGTTCGGTGCCTCGTCGCCCAGT
Organism: Actinomycetes bacterium; assembly: GCA_021779855.1. Classification (GTDB taxonomy): domain Bacteria; phylum Actinomycetota; class Acidimicrobiia; order Acidimicrobiales; family RAAP-2; genus RAAP-2. The sequence continues at coordinate 8,873 of JAJXZW010000018.1, read as the reverse complement.
CGGATCGCCATGTCTGCTCCTTCTCCCGTGCGCCGCCGGTCGGTGGCACCGCGACACCTTAGCGGCCGGCCCGCAATTCTCACAATAATCTACCGGAATTATGGGGATTACCTCGGGGCCGCGGGTGTGAGACTGGTCGGGTGCCAGAGCCCGCGCGCGAGGTCGTCGCCGCCTTCGACCTCGACGGGACCCTCACCGACGGCGGCAGCGTCTTCCGATGGCTGCGCCGGGTCGCGGGGACCGCCCCCGCCTACCGGGCCGCGGCCGAGCTGGCCGTGCCCCTCGCCCTGGGGGCGCTGCGCTCGGGCCCGGTGGCCGACCGGTCCAAGGAGCGGCTGTTCGCCCGGCTGCTCGAGGGCCGTGACGCCGAGGTGGTCGCCGCGGTGTCGCGGGACTTCATCCTCGAGCACCTGGAGCGCCACGCCCGGCCCGAGGTGGTGGCGCGCCTGCGCTGGCACCAGCGCCAGGGCCACCCCACCGTCATCGTCTCGGCCTCCCCGGAGCTCTACGTCACCGTCGTCGCCCAGCACCTCGGGGCCGCCGGGGCGATTGGGACCCGTCTCGCCGTCGACTCGACCGGACGGCTGACCGGCCGCTACGAGGGGCGCAACTGTCGGGGCGACGAGAAGGCGCGGCGCTTAGAGGGGTGGCTGGCCGCGCGCGGCCGCGACCCCGTCCTCTACGCCTACGGGAACTCCCGGGGGGACCGCCGGATGCTCGAGCGGGCCGACTACCCCTTCAACGTGGGTCGCCTCGGGCGCCTCGGGCGGCTCCGACGCTACCCGCGCCCGCCCGGGGCCTAGAGCTGGGTGACGGCGGCCCCGAGGGCGACGATGCCGCCCTCGCGTCCGTCGTAGATCACCTGGAGCGAGGCCGCCCCCTCTCGCCAGGCCACGACGGTGTGGCCGAGGGCGTCGACGACCCCGAGGTTCACGTCGTACACCCCGTCGAGCAGGGGCAGGGCCGGCAGGTCGACGGCCACCCGGTTCGTCCCGGGCGCGAGGTTGATCGGCGCGCCCTGGGCGTCGCTACGGCTCACGAGCAGACCGGCCCGCGTGAAGACCTCCACGACGAAGTTGCCGCTGAAGGCGGCCTGGGAGGTGACCATGACGTCGAGGTGGATCCCGGCGCCGTTGCGCACCTCGAACGAACCCGAGGGCGTGGTGACCGACTCGATCTGGATCGTCCCGAGGAGCCTCTCGGGGTCGTGCTCGGCCGCCTCGTCGAGGAGCCGTTCGCGGAACACGCGCAGCGACTCGTTGGTCGGGCCGTCGGCCACCAGGTCCCCCCCGTCGAGGACGATCGCCCGGTCGCACAGTGCGCGGACCTGGTCGGCGTTGTGGGTGACGAGCAGGATCGTCCGGCCCTCGCGCTGGAAGCGCTGGATCCGGTCCACGCACTTGGCCTGGAACCGCTCGTCACCCACGGCGAGGACCTCGTCGACGACGAGGATGTCGGGGTCGACGTTGACCGCCACGGCGAAGGCCAGCCGGACGTACATCCCGCTCGAGTAGAACTTCACCTGGGTGTCGATGAACGGCGCGATCTCGCTGAACTCGACGATCTCGTCGAAGACGGCGTCCACGGTGCGCCGTGACAGCCCCAGCATCGCGCCGTAGAGGTAGACGTTGTCGCGACCGGAGAGCTCGGGCTGGAAGCCGGCCCCGAGCTCCAAGAGCGCGGCCAGCGAACCGCGCAGGCGGATCTGGCCGGCCGACGGCTTCAGCACGCCGCAGATGCACTTGAGCAGCGTCGACTTTCCGGACCCGTTGTGCCCGACGATCCCCACCGTCTCGCCAGCGCCCACGTCGAAAGAGACGTCACGCAGGGCGTTGAACAGCTCCGTCGAACCCGCGCGCGGGTGCAGCACCCGCTCCTTGAGCGACTGGTGGCGCTCGTGGTGGATCTTGAACTGCTTGGAGACCCCGCGGACCTCGATGACCGTCGTCACTAGAGCTCCGACTCGAAGTTTCCCTCGAGCCGTCCGAAGACGACTTCGGCCACCACGAAGGCCGCGAGCGAGATTGCGAGGAGGGCCAGGTTGAGCAGGAGGAACCGGTCGAAGGACCACGTGGGCAGGATGCTGAGGACCTGGCCGGTCACCGTCGAGTGGACGACCGGCGTGACGTAGAAGACCCGCTGGAAGGTCACCACGACGAGGGTCACCGGGTTCAAGAAGTAGAGGACCGTGAGGCCGTGGGCAGCCAGGTGGGGCGCGATCGAGTTCTCGTAGGAGTAGACCACCGGGGTCAGCCAGAACCACAGCTGGAGGACCACCTCGATGAGGTGCTTCATGTCCCGGAAGTAGACGTTCACCGCCGACATCACGATCGAGAGCGCCGCCGAGAAGGCGGCCAGGGCCAGGAACGAGACGGGCAGCAGCCAGAGGAAGCCCCAGGCCGGCGCGTGGCGCAGGACCAGCAGGAACACCACGAGCACCACGAGCTGGACGACGAAGTAGACGATCGCGGCGCCCACGTTCGACAGCGCCAGGATCTCGCGCGGGAACGAGACCTTCTTCACGAGCGCGGCCCGGTCCACGATGACCGCGGTCGCGGTGCTCACCGCGGTGAGGAACATGTTCCACACGACGAGCCCGGCGAAGAGGTACACGACGAAGTTGGGGATACCGTTCTTCAAGAACAGCGAGAAGACCATGTAGTACACGGCGAGGGTGAACGCCGGGGACAGCATCGACCAGAAGATGCCCAGAGCCGAGTTCTTGTACTTGATCCGGATGTCGGAGAAGACCAGCCCCCACAGCAGCTCGCGGCGCGACCACAGGCCCGCCAGGCGACGGCCGAGACCGATCCGGGCGCTCACGACCCGCACGGGTGCCTCGGCCAGGGCCCGTTCGCGCGGGCCGGCCAGCGAGGCCTCGTCCACTAGGCCCCTTGGCGCAGCGCCGAGCGCTCGATGACGGCGTCGATGAAGCCGTACTCGAGAGCCTCGTGGGCCGTGAACCAGCGATCGCGGTCCGAGTCCGCCTCGATCTGCTCGACCGGCTGGCCCGTGTGGTGCGCGATCCGCTCGGCGAGCATCCGCTTGAGGTAGACGATCTGCTCGGCCTGGATCGCGATGTCCGACGCCTGGCCCTGCATGCCACCCATGGAGGGCTGGTGCATCAGGATGCGGCTGTGGGGCAGGCTGAAGCGTTTGCCCGGCGCGCCCGCGCAGAGCAGGAACTGGCCCATCGACGCGGCCATCCCGATGCAGATGGTCCGCACGTCGCAGTTGACGTACTGCATGGTGTCGTATATGGCCAGGCCGTCGGTCACCGAGCCGCCCGGGGAGTTGATGTAGAGGCTGATGTCGCGGTCGCGGTCCTCGGCCTCGAGCAGCAGCAGCTCGGCGCAGATGCGGTTCGCCGTCTCCTGGTCCACCACCGAGCCGAGGAAGACGATGCGCTCGCGCAGCAGTCGCTGGTTGAGGTCGTTGGTCGAGCCGGCGTCGATACGGGCACTAATCATGGGCCCAATCTACCGTGCGGTCCCGGGACGGTCCCGGGACGGTCCTAGAGTGGGAGGGTCGCGGGCGTGGCGGAATTGGCAGACGCGCTGGTTTTAGGTACCAGTTCTTCGGAGTGTGGGTTCGAGTCCCGCCGCCCGCACCGATGCCCGCTAGGGTCCCTCCGATGACCGACAAGCCCTTCGTCGACCCCCACCCCGGCCCCGTCCCGAGCGACCTGCTCGTCGAGGACCTCGTCCTCGGCGAGGGCGAGCCCATCCGGGCCGGCCAGACCGCCGTCGTGCACTACGTGGGCGTGGCCCACTCCACCGGCGCCGAGTTCGACTCGTCGTGGGACCGCAGCGAGACCTTCGAGTTCCTCGTCGGCGCGGGCTGGGTGATCCCCGGGTGGGACCAGGGCGTCGCCGGGATGCGCGTCGGCGGACGGCGCCGGCTCGTCATCCCGTCACACCTCGGCTACGGCGAGCGGGGCGCCGGCGGGGTCATCGCGCCGGGCGAGACCCTGCTCTTTGTCGTCGACCTCGTCGCGGTTCGCTGATCAGCTGCGCGACGGCTGGCCGTCGAGGGCCAGCTGGCGCTGGAAGTCGCCGTAGCGCTCGCAGCAGATCTCGGCCACCAGACGGAGCCGATCGTTCGGGTTCGACTGGCTGAGCACCTTGAACTGGTCGAGCACGGACATCGGGGTCAGCGCGCAGAGCTGCCACGCTCGAATCTGGAGGTCGTCGTCCATGGGGACGTCCCGGCGCAGGCACTGGTCGGCCACCACCTCGCTCTGCAGGGCGCGCAGGGCGCGCACCGCGGACTCGGTGGACGCGAGCAGCATCGGCTCGACCGCCACGTCGTCGCAGCAGCGCGCGCGCACCTCGGCCCGGGGGTAGGGGTCGTCCTCGAGCCACCGCGCGACCTCCACGCACTCGACCGCCTCGACCATGAGCAGCGTCTGGCCGTCGGGGAGCTCGTGGGAGCCGAGGATCTCGACCACCGTGCCCACCGAGGTGCGCTCATCGCGCCCGCCGACCTCCGAGCCGCGCTCGATGAGACACGTTCCGAAGCGGCCGTCGTCGGCAACGTCCTCCACCAGGCGGTGGTAGCGGGGCTCGAAGACGCACAGGCCGATCGTCTGGTGCGGGAAGACCACCATCCCCAACGGGAACATCGCCAGGGCCTTCGGGCTCACGGGCCCACCCTACGGGTGAACGGCCCGTGAAGGACCCCCCTCTCTTCTCAGCAACTCAGCCAGGGCGCGCAGGGCACGACCCCGGTGCGAGATCGCGTTCTTCGCATCCGCCGACAACTCCGCGAGGGTCTCTCCTCCCAGGTCAGAGGGGATGAACACCCCGTCGTAGCCGAAGCCGTTCTCCCCGCGCGGCGCGGGGGCGATCCGGCCCACGAGCACGCCGTCGACCCAGCGGGCGCTCCCGTCGGGCTCGGCGACCGCGATCACCGTGCGGAAGTGGGCGCCGCGCGCGGCGGGCGCCACGCCCTCGAGCTCGGCGAGCACGCGCGCGACGTTCTGCGCGTCGCTCGCTCCGGGGCCGGCGTAGCGCGCGCTGTAGACCCCCGGGCGCCCGCCGAGCGCGTCGACGAACAGCCCGGTGTCGTCGGCCACGGCCGTCGCCCCGGCCGCGGCGGCGACAGCGCGCGCCTTCAAGACGGCGTTGCCCTCCAGGGTCTCGTCGACCTCGTCGACCTCGCCCAGTCCCTCGGGACGCGGCTCGACCTCGAAGCCGAGCCCGGACAGCACGGCGCGCATCTCGGCCGCCTTGTGGGTGTTGGCCGTCGCGAGGACCAGGCGGCTCACGCGCGCGGTCCGGGCGCCACGTCCAGGACGTCACGCTGGGCCGCCGCGATACGCGCGAGCCCCCGGGCCGCGAGCTCGAGCAGCGCGTCGAGCTCGGAACGGTCGAAGGGCGCCCCCTCGGCGGTCCCCTGGATCTCGACGAAGCGGCCCGAGCCGGTCATCACGACGTTCATGTCGGTCTCGGCCCGGGAGTCCTCGGCGTAGGGCAGGTCGAGCACGGGCGCGCCGTCGACGATCCCCACGGACACCGCGGCCACCGAGTCGACCAGGGGGTGCTCGCTGAGGAGCCCCGAAGCGACCAGGCGGGTGAGGGCGTCGTGCAGCGCCACGTACCCGCCGCAGATCGACGCGGTCCGGGTCCCCCCGTCGGCCTGGAGGACGTCGCAGTCCACGAGCACCTGCACGTCGGGCATCCGGGTGAGGTCGGTAACGGCGCGCAGCGAGCGGCCGATGAGCCGCTGGATCTCGTGGGTCCGTCCCGACTGCTTGCCCCGAGCGGCCTCGCGCGCGATGCGCTCGACCGAGGCCCCCGGCAGCATGGAGTACTCCGCGCTGACCCAGCCGCGCCCCTGGCCCCGGAGCCATCGTGGGACGTCGAGCTCCACCGAGGCCGTGCACAGCACGCGCGTGCGCCCCACGCGCACGAGCACCGATCCGAGAGCCGCGTCGGTGAAGTCCCGCTCGAACGAGATCGGGCGGGGCTCGTCGGGCGCGCGGCCGTCGGCTCGGGTGGTGTCCATGGTCCTCCTGGGGTCGGCAGCCACCGTAGTCGGGGTCGGCCCTAGAAGTAGATGGTCGTGCGGGCCCGCTCCACGACGTCGTCCACGTCGTCGCTCCACGCGCCCGTCGAGAGGTACTTCCAGCCGTCGTCGCAGACGACGGTCACGATGGTGGCGGGCGTGTCGCCGAGCGAGCGGGCGCACTTGACGGCGCCGGCCATGATCGCCCCCGACGACAGGCCGGTGAAGAGCCCGACCTCGGTGAGACGGCGCGTCCACTCCACCGACTCGCGCAGCCGGACAATGACCTTGCGATCCAGGAGATCGGGGCCCCCGTTGTCGGTGAAGACCGGGGGCACGTAGCCGTCGTCCAGGCTGCGCAGCCCGTCGACCACCTCGCCGCTCGGGGGCTCGACAGCCCACACCTGCACGTCGGGACGGCGCTCCTTGAGGTAGCGTCCGACACCCATCAGCGTCCCCGAGGTCCCGAGGCCCGCGACGAAGTGGGTGATCTCGGGCACGTCGGCGAGGATCTCGGGACCGGTCGTCGTGTAGTGGGCCCGGGGGTTGGCGGGGTTCGCGTACTGGTAGAGGAAGACCCAGTCGGGGTGGTCGGCGGCGAGCGCCCGGGCGCGCCGCACCGCCCCGTTCGACCCCTCGGCCCCGGGGGAGTCGACGATCTCCGCCCCCCAGGCCACGAGGAGCTGGCGACGCTCGGGCGAGACGTTCGCCGGCAAAACGACCTTGAGGTGGTAGCCGCGCAGCCGGCAGATCATGGCGAGGGCGATACCGGTGTTGCCCGAGGAGGGCTCGATCAACACCTGGCCGGGTCGGCCCGGCACGAGGCGCCCGTCGGCCTCGGCGGCTTCGACCAGCGAGAGCGCCACCCGGTCCTTGATCGAACCGGCAGGATTACGCCCCTCGAGCTTGGCGAGCAGGGTGACGTTGGGCGACGGCGACAGGGCGCTGACGTCGACGACCGGTGTCGAGCCGATGAGCTCCAGGACCGACGCGACCCGGGCCACCTAGCAGGACCCGCCCGCGACCGCCGGCAGCAGGGTGATCTCGTCACGGTCGGACACGGGGGCGTCCAGACCGCCGAGGTAGCGCACGTCGTCGTCGTTCACGTACACGTTCAAGAACCGGTGCAGGGACCCGTCCTCGCTGAGCAGCTGCGCGCGCGCCGAGGGGTAGGCCTCGGTGAGCCGGGCCAACACCTCGCCGATGGTCGAGCCCTCGACCTCGAGGACGCTGTTGTTGCCCATGGCCGGGCGAAGGACGGTGGGGACTCGGAGGACGGCCGCCATGACACCTCTTCTTCTCGCTAGACCGGAATCCTGACCTGCGCGGTCGAGATTACCGGTAGCGCAGCCGGTCGTGCCCCTCCTCGCCCTCGAGAGCGAGCTCCTCTTCGGAAATCGCCCCCTCGACGATCCGGAAGCTGCGCACGTCGCTCATCGCCTCCGCGAGAGAGACCAGCACGTAGTGCCAGGACGGGTCGGGCGACTGGGCGACGTCGGTGGGGCTGGGATAGGCGGCGCTGTGCGTGTGGCTGTGGAAGACACCGATGACCTCGAGGCCACGGGCCTCGGCGTCGCGAAAGGTTCGCAGTAGCACCCGGGGGTCGACCTCGTAGACGCGCGCCGAGTCGGCCACGTTGGGGCTCGGCACGACCTCGACCACGTCGTCGGCGCGCCCGACGAGCAGGCCGCAGCCTTCGTTGGGCAGCGCGCGGATCGCCGTAGCGACCATCGCGTCACGGTGCGCACCCCGGAGCCTCAGCATCCCGTCACCCTAGGACGGGTGGGCGAATGCCTCTACGCTGAAGCCGTGGCCCGGGCGAAGCAGATCCAGCGGCGCCGCGCCGAGGCGCGCACGGCGGTGGCCGGCGACCGCGTGGTCGCCACCAACCGGCGCGCCCGGCACGACTACGAGATCCTCGACACGCTCGAGTGCGGGATCGTGCTCACGGGCTCGGAGGTCAAGTCCCTGCGCGAGGGCAAGGCACAGATCGCCGAGGCCTTCGCCCGCGTCGACGGCGGCGAGCTCTGGCTGTTCCAGAGCCACATCCCCCCGTGGAGCTACGCCACGGGCTTCGGTAGCCACGACCCGGACCGCAAGCGCAAGCTCCTGGCCCACGCCCACGAGATCGACCGGTGGCGCCACCTGGTGGAGACCCAGTCACTGACGCTGGTCCCGCTGCGCGTGTACTTCTCGAGCGGCCGGGCCAAGGTCGAACTGGCCCTCGCCCGGGGCCGACGTCACCAGGACATCCGCCAGGCCATCGCCAAGCGCGACGCCGAGCGCGAGATGGCCCGCGCCGTGCGCCGCTCCGAGCGCTACCCCTAGGGCGACCGGTCCCCTCCCCCGGTAGACTGGCCGTCCGGTCAGGTTGACCGGACGAGGGGGTGAATGGTTCTCGACGTTGGTCGTTGAGGTCTGAGAAGCGAGCCGTGGTCTCCGGAACCACGTTAAAGAGCCGGAAAACACAAAATAAACGCCAAGCCTCAGCTTGCGTTTGCTGCTTAGGTAGCAACATCCGCCTGGGCCCAGCCCTACGGCTCAGTTCACGGGTGTCATAGAAGTAGGGCTCACCGCCCGGGTTCGTCAGTGGCTCGGGCGGGACACCTTCGCTGACTACGGAGTGCCCTCGGTGCCGGTGCCAGGGGCCTCCCGACAACCTCCCACCGGCTGCGCTCGGAGAATGCAGACCAAGGCACTGACGGACCGGGGTTCGAATCCCCGCACCTCCACCACCAGGCCTGGCCCCCGTTCGTGCGACCACCCTTATGGCAACGTGGCCTGGGTTGGTTGGACAGAGTGTAAGGCCTCGAACTCGCTCGGCGTCAGGTAGTTGAGGGCGCTGTGGCGCCGCTCGGTGTTGT
>JAJXZW010000017.1 GCA_021779855.1 Actinomycetes bacterium | reverse complement strand
CGCGGGTCCGGCCCTCGCCGCCCTCGGGCGCGCCGAGGTCGTCGAAGCGCGCCTCGCGCGCGCCCTGGTCCCCCTCGACCGGGCCGAGGCCGCCCGGCGCGCGCCCCTGGCGGCCCGCTACGGCCTGCTCGGGGTCGCCGGCGCGGCGGCGATCGCCGTCGTCGCCGTGCACCCGGTGGGCGCCGTGCTCTGGTGGGTCGTCGCGGTCACGCTGGGGACAGCCGCGCTCGAGCTGCTCGTCGCGATCGACGCGGCCCTGGCGGGCACGACCGACGTCGTCGCCTCGGCCGAGCGGCTCGAAGCGCTCGACCGGCCCCACCCGAGCGGGCGGCTCGCCGTGCCCGCACGCCCCGGGATCGAGGCCCACGGCCTCGACTACCACGAGGCGGGCCGGACGGTGCTCGCCGGGGCGTCGCTTCGCGTCGGCCCCGGGGCGCGCGTCGCGGTGGTGGGGCCCTCGGGGGTGGGCAAGTCGACCCTCTTACGCCTGCTCGCCCGACTCGACCACCCCGACGCCGGGACGATCCTCGTGGGCGGAGTGGACCTCACCGACCTCGACGAGGACGACCTGCGCCGGCGCGTCGCCTACGTGCCGAGCGAACCGGGGCTCGTGACGGGCTACGCCCGCGACGTCGTCGCCCTCGGACGGCCCGTCGCCGAGGCGGGGCTGCGCCTCTGCGGCGAGCTCGGCCTCCAACTGTCGGGCGTCGAGCGCGTCGAGGGGCTCTCGCGGGGCGAGACGGCGCGGGTCGCGCTGGCGCGCGCCTTGGCGGGCGGGCCCGACCTCGTCCTCCTCGACGAGCCCACGGCCGGGCTGGACCCGCACGCGACAGCGCTCGTGCTCGGCGCGCTCGAACGCTCGGGCGCGGGCGTCGTGGTGGCCACCCACGACCCGACCGTCGCGGGGTGGTGCGACGAGGTCGTCGAGCTGCGCGAGGGCCGCCTCGCCCCGCTCAGCCGTTGAGCCCCCCCATCGAGGCCTCGGGGTAGCGCGCGCCCACGACCTCCTCGCGCGGCACGGCGGCGTCGATCTCGGCGAGGTCGTCCGCGCTGAGCTCGAGCGCGGACGCCGCGACGTTCTCGCGCAGCCACCGGCGCCGCTTGGTGCCCGGGATCGGCACGACGTCGCTTCCGCGCGCGAGGACCCACACGAGCGCCAGCTGGGCCACCGTCGCGCCGGTGCGCGCCGCGACCCGCCCGAGGCGCTCGACGAAGACGCGGTTGGCCTCGCCCGCGGTGCCGACGAAGCGCGGGTTGTTCGCGCGGAAGTCCCCCTCGCCGCCGACCCGGTTGGCCTCCTCGGAGGTGAGGAACCCCCGCCCGAGGGGGCTGTAGGCGACGAAGCCGATGCCCAGGCGCCGACAGGCCCCGAGCACGCCGTCCTCGGGGTCGCGGGTCCACAGCGAGTACTCCATCTGCACCGCGGTCATCGGGTGCACGGCGTGGGCCCGCTCGATCGTGGCGACCGACGCCTCGGAGATGCCCAGGTGGCGCACCTTGCCCGCCTCGACGAGCGACGCCATCGCCCCCCAGGTCTCCTCGATCGGCACGGTGCGGTCGACCCGGTGCTGGTAGTAGAGGTCGATCACCTCGACACCGAGGCGCGCGAGCGAGGCGTCGCACGCCGCCACCACGTACTCGGGCGTGCCGTTGACCCGCAGGTACGTGCCGTCGGCGGCGCGCTGGTTGCCGAACTTGGTCGCGAGCACGACCTCGTCGCGGCGCCCGGCGAGGGCGCGCCCCACCAGGCGCTCGTTGGTGAACGGGCCGTACATGTCGGCCGTGTCGAGGAAGGTGACCCCGAGGTCGATCGCCTCGTGGATGGTGGCGATCGACTCAGCCTCGTCGCCGGGGCCGTAGAACTCGCTCATCCCCATGCAGCCCAGCCCCTGGGCCGACACCTCGAGGCCCTGTCCCAGTGTGCGACGCTCCATGCGCCCTCCTCGTGAACGTTCGCACAATGCGGTGATTGCACGGTGTTTCGTCCCACGCTAGCGGGAGGCCACCCGCTATCTTCGTGGCATTGGCTGGGGGGGCCAAACATCGAGAGCCCGCCTGACCCCTTCGGGGGCCGGGCGGGCTCCGTTGTGTGCGACCTGGTGAAAGGGTGTGCCTACGGCAGGAGCAGCCGGCCGCACGAGGGGCACTCGGGGTAGGTCCCCTCGGGCGCGTGGCGCCACCGGTCGAACTCGAGCGGGCTGAGCGCGATCCGACATCCCTCGCAGCGACCCTCGACGACCGGGGCCGCGCCCGCGCCGCCCGCGCGCGCGAGCGCCGCCTCGTAGCGCGCGCGCAGCCCGGGCGCCACGATCGAGGCGGCCGCCTCGCGGGCGACGCGCTGGGCCGCGATCTCCTCGTCGAGCGACGCCTCCAGGGCGGCCACCGTGGCGATCAGCGTCGCGCGGCGGGCGGCGAGTGGCTGGGCCTCGCGACGCAGGGCGGCCGCCGCCTCGGCGGCGGGCTCCACCTCGACCAGGGCCTCGAGCTCGCGGTCCTCGGCCGCGCCCAGGACCTCTCGCACCTGGTCGAGCTCGCTCGCGAGCGCCGCGCTCTCGCGCGCGTCACGCGACGCCTCGAGGCGCGAGGCCAGTCGGTCGCGGCGCTCGCGCAGGCGCGACGACTCGGCCGAGGCCTCGTCGTAGGCGCGAGTGAGGGGCTCGAGGCTCGCCTCGGCGGCGCGCAGCGCCCCGAGGCGCTCGCGCAGGTCCTCCTCGACCCGGGCGAGCTCGACGCGCTCGAGCAGGGTGGCGCGCTGGCCGGCGAGCCGCTCGAGCCACCGGTCCGCCTCCATCAGGGCGCGCAGGTCCTCGCTGGGCACGCGCTCAGTCTCGCACCACGAGGCGCTCCAGGGACGCGAAGAGCTTCTCGAGCGCCGGGACGAGGTCGGCCTCGGCGCGCGCCCGCGCGCCGGCCCGGTCGAACCAGAAGACGAGGGGGCTCTCGCCGGCCGACGGACGGGGGTCCTCGGGCGGACTGACCAGCACGTAGCGCAGGTCGTAGTGGGTGTGGCCCCGGGGACCGGGGTGGACGTCGACGTGGAAGAGCAGCGGCGGCTCGAGGTGGACCGCCGCCAGCCCGGTCTCCTCGCTCACCTCGCGCACGCACGCCGCCTCGGGCGTCTCGCCCGGGTCGACGTGGCCCCCCGGCTGGACCCACAGGCCCAGTCGCCGGTGCCGGTGCAAGACGACCCCGCGGGCCGACACGACGAAGGCCGACGCCGTGAGGTGGTGGGCGTCGGCCGTCTCGTCGAAGGGGTCGGGCGGCCGGTTCAGCCGCTCGAGGGTCCGCTCGATCGAGAGCGCCTCGCGCTCGTCGACCGGGTCGATCGCGCCGATGGCGGCGCGCAGCGCGTCGCTCACGGCCGCCCGAGGAGGGCCCGCACGGAGGGCGGCAGGTCCTCGGCGAGGCGGGCGTCGCCGAGCGCGCCGCGACGGTCCGCCGCGGGCTCGCCCCAACCGGTGCGCAGGGGGACGGTGCCGGCCCAGACCGGCAGTGCCAGGTCCTCGGGCCCGTCCTCGGTGGGGCCCGCGGACACCTTCGCGGACGCCTCGTCGATGGCGATCGCCACGACCCGGGTGAGCGCGAGCTCGCGGTCGCTCGCCGGGCGGACCTCACGGGACCGGCCCGGGACGACCCGGTCGACCACGAGCTCGAGCGCGCGGGCCTTCTCCTCGCCCTCGACCTCGCGCGCCGCGCCCACCACGACCACCGACCGGTAGGCGATCGAGGACTCGAAGCCGCTGCGGGCCAGGCGCAGCCCGTCGACGAGGGTCGCGGTGAGCCACGCCTCGCCGTCGCGCACCACGGCGGCCAGGACGGCGTTCGAGCGGCTCGCGTGCACGTAGAGGACGTCGCCGTCGCGCGCGGCCAGCGTCGGCAGGGCCACGGCCCGGCCCTCGACGAGCGCGGCCAGGTGCACCACGAGCGCCCCGTCGAGGACCTCGTGGACCGTGGCGGCGTCGTAGCGGGCCTTCTCGGGCAGTCGCCGCACCCGGGTGCGCGGGCCGGGGCCCAGCGGGTCCCTCACGGGCGGACCTCGCCGTGGAAGAAGGTGCGCGCGAGGCCGGCGACCTCCACCGTGCGCTCGAAGAGGCGCGCGTGCATCACCCCGCCGCGCGCGCTGACCTGGCGAACCGTCACCGTCGGGGCGCCGACGCGCTCCATCCACCACGGCGCGACCGCGCACAGGGCGCTGCCGGTCACGGGGTCCTCGGCGATGCCCAGGCGCGGGGCGAAGACCCGGATCGACACGTCCGCGCCGGGCCCCCCGGGGCAGGCCGCGATGACGATGGTCGCCGGCGCCAGGAAGAGGGCCATCGGGTCCACGCTGAGCGCGCACAGCGCGTCGTAGTCCTCGACGACGGCGAGCACCGTCGAGGCGCCCGCCTGGAAGGCCTCGGCCACCTCCCCCACCGCGTCGCCGAGGACCGCGGGGTCGAGCGGCTCGAGGTAGCTGCGCGGCAGGTCGATCGCGAGCAGGCCCTCACGGAGCCGGCGTCCGCTGAGGGTGCCCGAGCGGGTGGCGAAGTAGAGCTCCCCGCCGGGCGCCTCCAGCTCGGCCAGCACCACGTGCAAGGTGGCCAGGGTGGCGTGTCCGCACAGGTCGACCTCGACAGTCGGGGTGAACCACCGCAGGGACCACTGGTCGCCCACGCGGCGCACGAATGCCGTCTCCGAGACGCCGAGCTCGGCGGCCATCGCCTGCATCGCGTGGTCGGCGAGGGGGTGCTCGAGCAGCACGACGACGGCCGGGTTGCCCCGCTCGGTGTCGCCGACGAACGCGTCGACCCACCACAGCCGGTGCCCGAAGGCGACGTCGACCGACTCCATGTCCCCCAGCCTGCCACAGGCCCTCCCTTCGTCGGTAGGGTTCAACGGGTGCGCGTGGCGACCTTCAACCTCCACGCGGGCGTCGACGGGTGGGGGCGTCCCACGGCCGCGCTCGACACGGTCGTCGGGCTCGACGCCGACCTCATCGTCCTGCCCGAGACCTGGCGGGGCGAGGACGAGGACATGTTCGAGGCGCTCCTCGCGCGCACCGGGGGCCGAGGCGTCTTCGCGCCCCTCGCGCACGGCCGGCGGGCCCACGACGGGGCCGGGGGCCCGGGCTGGCAGCCCCTCGGCGCCCACTTCACCGGCGAGCGGGTCCTGCTCTTCGACGAGCACCGGACGCTCAGCCGGCCCCAGAGCGCGCACTCCGCGCGGGCCGGCCGGCTCGAGCCGGGCGACTGGGGGCTGGCGCTCGTGACCCGGCTGCCCCTCGAGTCGGCCGAGGTCGTCCCGCTCGGGCGCATGGCGCGCGAGAAGGTCGAGCGGGCCCTCATCCTGGCGCGCCTCTCACTCGGCGACCGCCCGTTCCACGCCGTCGCCCTGCACGGCGCGCACCTCTCCCACGGTTCACCCGTGCTGTACCGGCGCGTGAACGCTCTGCTCGCCGACCTCGACCCCCAACTGCCCGTGTTGCTCGCCGGAGACTTCAACTGCTGGCGTCCGCTCCTACGGGCCCTGCTGCCCGACTGGCGCACGCTGGCGCGCGGGCGCACCTGGCCGGCGTACCGGCCCCACAGCCAGATCGACCACGTCCTCGGGCGCGGGCCGTGGCGCTCGACCCGTAGCTGGACCGTCGACGGCGGCAGCGACCACCTCGCCCTCGTCTGCGAGGTCGACCTGGGGCCGTCCGGGTAGCGGGCGAGCGCCCGCTAGCGTGCACTCGGGTCGGCGCGAGGAGGCGTCATGCGCGGCGCTCAGGTGCCCCAGGGCTGGGAGGAGTTCGCCGACCGCGTCCCCGAGAGCCAGGCCGCGATCATGGCCGCGGTGCTGAGCGACCTCGACTTCGTCGTGGCGCGCCGCGACAGCCCGACCACCATGGGCTACGCCATCGGAGCGATGCCCCAGCAGCTGCTGGTCCTCGCGGGCCAGCGGGACCCGGCCTGGGCGGCGTGGCGGGCCTGGTGCGAGGCACCGGCCGTCTTCCCCGACGACCTGGGCGACGGGTAACCGAGTCGCGCCCGGGAGTCGGGGCGTTCTCGTCGTCCGCGCGCCTCTCCGACGCGACCGACGTGACCCTCGGGACGACCGCCCTCGTCGGGATCGTCATCGTCGACGCCGGGGACGCGAGGTACCAGGTCGAGCGCCGCCGCCTCGGGCGCGCCTTAGGCCAGGGTCACCGCGGGGTCGACCACGACCAGCGTCTTGCCGTGGTTCTCCCCGCGCAGCAGCATCGAGAGGGCGTCGGGGGCCCGGTCGAGCCCCTCGACGAGGTGCTCGCGGTGGGCGAGGCGGCCCGCGCGCACCATGGCCGCGAGCTCCCCCTGGACCCGGGCGAAGTGCTCTAGGTAGTCGAGAACGATGAAGCCGCGCATCGTCCCGCGCCGGGTGATGAGGGCCGCCGTGTTGAGGAGGCCCTGGCGCTCGGCCCCGTCGTACTGGGCGATCGCCCCGCACAGCGCCACGCGCGCGTGCATCGCCAGGTTGGCCAAGACGGCGTCGAGGACGGCGCCCCCGACGTTGTCGAAGTAGAGGTCCACGCCCTGGGGGCAGGCCTCGCGCAAGCGGGCCGCGAGGTTCGCCTCGCGGTAGTCGAGGCAGGCGTCGAAGCGGTAGGTCTCGACGACCTCCTGGCACTTCTCGGGGCCCCCGGCGATGCCGATGACCGTGCGCGCACCGCCCTCGCGGGCGAGTTGGCCGGCCACCGAGCCGGTGGCCCCGCCGGCAGCCGAGACGACCACGGTGTCACCCTCGCGCAGTCCGCCCACCTCGCGCACGCCGACCCAGGCCGTCACCCCGGTGACCCCCAGCACGTTCATCACGGTCGCCAGGTCGAGCCCGAGCCCGACGGGCACGACCGAGAAGCGCACCTCGTCGGTGGCCAGCGTCCACTCCTGCCAGCCGGTCATGCCGACCACCACGTCGCCCACGGCGTAGCGCGGCGTGCGCGACTCGACCACCACCCCGGCGCCGGCGCCGCGCACGACCCCACCCAGCTCGATAGGGGGCAGGTAGCCCGGGGCGTCGTCCATCCACGTGCGGATCGTCGCGTCGATCGAGAGCATCCCCACCCGGATGAGGGCCTCGCCCTCGGCGCACGCCGGTCGCTCGCCCGACTCCAGGCGCGTCGTCGACGCGCCGAGCCTCCCTCGCGGCCGCTCGGCCAGTACGACGCGTCGGTTCTCCACGGTGCCTCCTCGTCCGGCCCCCCACTGTAGGGACCGGCGCTAGGTTCGAACCATGGACTACGCCCCCCTCGGTCACACCGGTCTCAAGGTCTCGCGGATCTGCCTGGGCTGTATGAGCTACGGGGATCCGACCCGGGGCAACCAGCCCTGGTCCCTGGGGCCCGACGAGGCCCGCCCCTTCTTCGCCCAGGCGCTGGACCTGGGCATCAACTTCTTCGACACCGCGAACGTCTACTCGGCCGGCTCGAGCGAGGAGATCACCGGTACCACCCTCCTCTCGATGGTCCCGCGCGACGAGGTGGTCATCGCGACCAAGGTCAACGGACGCATGGGGCCGGGCCCCAACGGCCAGGGCCTCTCGCGCAAGGCCATCCTCGCCGAGATCGACCACAGCCTGCGGCGCCTGGGCACCGACTACGTCGACCTCTACCAGATCCACCGCTGGGACTACGACACCCCGATCGAGGAGACCCTCGGCGCGCTGGACGACGTCGTGCGCGCCGGCAAGGCGCGCTACATCGGCGCCTCGTCGATGCACGCCTGGCAGTTCGCCCAGGCGCTCTACCTCGCGGACCTGAACGGCTGGACCCGGTTCGTGTCGATGCAGAACCACTACAACCTCCTCTACCGCGAGGAGGAGCGCGAGATGCTGCCGCTCTGCGAGGACCAGGGGGTGGGTGTCATCCCCTGGAGCCCGCTCGCGCGCGGCCGCCTCGCCCGGCCCTGGGGGGCGTCGACGCACCGCGTGGAGAGCGACGAGTTCGGCCGCGCCCTCTACGGCGAGGACGACCGGCCGGTCGTCGAGGCCACGCTCGCGGTCGCCGCGCGCCACGAGGTGGCGCCGGCCACCGTGGCCCTCGCCTGGATGCTCGCCCGGCCCGGCGTCACCAGCCCGATCGTGGGGGCGACCCAGCCCCACCACCTCGACGACGCCGTGGCCGCGCTCTCGCTCGAGCTGAGCCCGGAGGACGTGGCCGCCCTCGAGGCGCCGTACCGCCCGCACGCGGTGGCGGGCTTCCGTTAGGGCGTACGGTGCGCCGGCTGGGCCGTAGCTTCTTCGCCCGCTCCCCCGAGGTCGTGGCGCGGGCCCTCCTCGGGACGCTCCTCGTCGTCGCCGACGGCGCGACCCGTCGGGTGGCCCGCGTGGTCGAGACCGAGGCCTACGGCGGGCCCGACGATCCGGCGTCGCACGCCTTCCGGGGGCCGACGCCGCGCTGCGCGGTCATGTTCGGACCACCGGGCGTGCTCTACGTCTACAGGAGCTACGGCGTGCACTGGTGCGCGAACGTGGTGACCGGACCCCGGGGCGCGGCGAGCGCCGTGCTGGTGCGCGCGGCCGAGCTCCTGGTACCCGAGTCGGGCCACCTGCGCGGGCCCGGCCTCCTGACCCGCGCCCTAGGGGTGACCGGCACCGACTCGGGCCTCGACTGCTGCGCGCGCGACGCCCGGGTCTACTTCGCCCGCGACGCGCGAGGTCTCGCGGGCGCCGACGTCGAGGCGACTCCGCGCGTGGGCATCAGTCGCGAGGTCGAGCGACCGTGGCGCTTCGTGGTGTGCGCACGCCCCGCGGCCCCGCGTGGCCCCCGCACGGCGATACTGAAGGCCACCCGAGCGGAAAACATTTTTTCGTAACCCGCACGGTCGGGTGTGCGACACACTCTGGGTAGAGTTCCGAGACCGCCGACCGAACGAGAGAGCCATGGCCGAGGGCAACCCCAACTCCAAGACTCGCGAGCACATCCTCAACGTCGCCAAGATCCTGCTCACCGAGACGAACAAGGACGCCCTGTCGGTCTCGGTGCTCTGCGAGCGGGCCCACATCGCACCCTCGACCTTCTACTACTACTTCACCTCCTTCGCCGACTGCCTCGCCGAGGCCGACCGCCAGCGCTACGAGGACCTGGTGGGCGCCTTCGAGGAGCGGATCGCCGCGATCGAACGCGCCCTCGACGTCGGCGACCCCAACGTCTTCTACGCCACGGTCCGGGACCAGATGACCGCCGCCTGGTCGTTGGGGCGGGCCGACGCGCGCTACTCGCTCATCCGCACCTTCATCAACATCTTCGACAACAAGGGCCAGTCGACGCGCTTCCGCAGCCAGCTCGACGCCCAGTTCGACCGGTGGCTCGCGGCGGCCGAGCTCGCGCACCAGCGCGGCTGGACCTTCGACGGGACGACGGCCGAGATGGTCGTTCTCATGTTCTGGGCCGCGTCGGTGGGTCAGTTCGTCCTACCGGTGTCGACCCGGCGCACCATGGCACCCACCGCCGTCGCCGCGTTCTTCATGGAGATCCTCACCGGCGCCGTCGGCGTCGGCTCGCCCGAGGAGACCGCGGTCGAGGCCGAGACCGACCTCGTTCACGGGGTCGAGCTCGACGCCGAGCTCTAGCGTCTCGGGGCGCCCACGGGCGTCGCACCGCCGGGGCACGGGCCCACGGCCCCGCGGCGGTGGCCTGTGCTAGCACCGTGTTATGAACAAGAGCCCGACCCCCGGCGCGACGCCCGGCGAGCGCATCGACGCTCGTATCGCGGAGTTGGGCGACTGGCGCGGCGAGGCGCTCGCGCACGCGCGCGAGCTCATCCACCGCGCGGACCCCGACGTCGTCGAGGAGTGGAAGTGGAACGTGCCGGTCTGGAGCCACGACGGGATCGTCTGCACCGGCGAGACGTACAAGGCGGCCGTGAAGCTCACCTTCGCGCGCGGGGCGTCCCTCTCCGACCCCACGGGGCTGTTCACCTCGAGCCTGGAGGGCAAGGTGCGCCGGGCCATCGACCTGCGCGAGGGCGGGCGCCTCAACGCCCGGGCCTTCACCGCGCTGGTGCGCGCCGCCGTGGCCCTCAACCGCTCGTCCGACTGAGCCCCGGGCGCGCGGGCCCGGGGCCGCGCCCGGCCACGGTCGCCCCTGCGGTCATCGGCTCGTGGCCGCGACCTCGACGACCTTGACGATGACGAGCAGGAAGGCCACGAGCAGGTAGCCGCGCAGCACGACGAGGCCCACCCTCACCTGAGGTGTCAGAGACGGCCGGTCCGCCAGCGCCGACCTCGGCATCCTCCAGTTGAGCCTGTCGTCGCGCGACGGCACCGCAGCCCCCGCCGGGAGAGCGGCGACGCGTCCGATGACCACGGCGAGGAGGACGCCGAGGAGGGCCCCGACGAGCAGGATCATCTCGATCTGTCGCCCACTGATGTCGGGGAAGAGCACGCTCGCGGTTAGGACCACCGACAAGATGACGAGGATCCAGACGACGGCCCCCGCGAACGCGTTCTTGGCGGAGGAGTTCACCCAGGGCCCGAGGATCTGACGGTCGTTGCACAGCAGCAGCAGGAACACCGTGGCGCTGGGCAGGAGGACGCCCGCGAGGGTCTGCACGCCCTCGGTCAGCAGCCCCAGCGGGACCCCGGGAATCACGACCAGAGTCGCCGAGACCACGATGAGGAGCCCGTAGGTGGCGTAGAAGCCCTTGGCGGTGGCGACGGAGCGGTGCAGCGAGTGATTCCGGCCCGCGACGTCGGCCGCCGCGTAGGCCGTCGACAGGCCGACGGCCGAGGCACCGATGATCGACGCGTCGAGGAGCGCCAGGGCGAACAGGTCGCCAACCACGTGACCCGCCCGGTGCGCCAGACCCGCGGCGACGCCGGCGGCGCTGGTGAAGTGTCCGGCGCCCGCCGTCCCGGAGAACGCCGCGTCGGAGAACCCGAACATGGCGGCAGCCCCGATCACCACGATGACGATGCCCAGCCAGAGGTCGACGCGCTCGTAACCGATAAACCTCGGTGTTATCCGCTTGTCGATCACGTAGGACTGCTGGAAGAAGAGCTGCCAGGGTGCCACGGTCGTGCCCACGATGGCGATGATGAGCAGCATCACCGTCGAGAGCGGGGCGTGCGGGGGCATCCCCGGAACCAGGAATCCCTTCGCGACCGCGCTGGCCGGGGGGTGGACAGCGAGGACGACCGGCACGAGCAGGAACGACCCGGCGACCAGGGCCATGCACACCCGCTCGAACCGCCGGAGAGAGCCGGTCGACGCCGCGGCCACGATGACGACGGCGGCCAGCGTGACCGCCAGCCACTTCGGAATCCCGAGATAGCCCGCTGCCAGCGTGATCCCGATGAACTCGGTGACGATGGTCAGGGCGTTGAGGATGAAGAGGTCGATCACGCTGAAGGACCCCCAGAAGCGACCGAACCGCTCGAGGATCAGTCGGGCGTGGCCGACCCCGGTGACCGCTCCCAGGCGCAGCACCATCTCTTGGTTCACGTAGAGCACGGGCACCAGCAACACCAGGGTCCACAACAGGCGCACCCCGTAGTTCTGCCCCGCTTGGGTGTAGGTGGAGAAGGCCCCCGCGTCGTTATCCCCCACCATGACGATCAGGCCCGGCCCGATGATCGCGAGCAGCGTCTTGGCCCGCGCGGACAGTCCCCGGCGGGGACCGTGGTCGTGCGCGGGAATGGATCCGAAGGCCCCCGTGATATCGCCGACGTGGGCGGAGTCAAGCACCGCGGACTCGGTGACGTGGTCGCGCGCGCTCACCGGCGCAGCACCCGCGAACAGGCAGCCGCCACGGGCGTGCGAAGGATTGTGCGAACACGAGCGGCGGATCGCGATCGTGCGGTACGGCGAGAAAAGGGAAGGAAAGACATGGTTGCTCCGGAGGCTCTGAGGGCGTGAACGCGTGCGCCAAGGGCGCGCCAACGCCGGCCGTCCCGGATGCGGCTGGAGATGCTCTGGACTAGATCTCGCGCAGCACCAGGAGGGACGGGCCGGCGGACCTACTACTCGGGGGTTCGCTGCGCATCGTCACCTCCTTCGTGCTCAGCCTCGAATCCTAGCGCGCTCCGACGGCGTCGGGATCGCGACACGCCAGGGCCCGACGAGGCGACACGCGCAGCGTTCCGAACCCACCGGGACCCGGACTTAGCCGACGGCCGCCGCGCGAGTCTGCCCCACCGTGACGGGCATCCCGACTGAACCCTCGGGCACGAACGGGCGACAGAGCGCGATGGCGTCGAGGAGCCCACCTTGGACTTCGCGCGCCCCCGCACCCCTCGGTTCTTGGCGATGAGTGCTCGAGACGAAGGGGTCGGATCGACCACCCCCCGCGCGCCGCGGCGCGCCCCGATCGCGCACGCTCCGAAGGTCCCTGAGGTCTCGCTCGCCGCGGCCGGAGTCAGGCGAGGAGCCTCGGATCGACACCCACGCCGCCGTTGGCGTCGCTCTCGTAGGCGGCCAGCGCGAAGCGCAGTACGTCGAGCGCGTCCTCCGGCCCCCACAGGAGCGGCCCCTCGCCGGTGCGCAGCCATCGCAGCCAGTGACGCCCCGAGTCGCGGAAGCTGCTGGCCCAGTCGTCGTCGAAGAGGAGCACCCCGCGACCACGGCGCGCCTGCTCGAACTGCCACCGGTACGTGTCGCCCGGCACCTCCCACCCCCCACGGCCACTCGCGACCATCTTCAGGTGGTAGCCACTGATCGTCCCGAGCGCCCCGGAGTCGACCGCCGCCTTCAGCCGGAGCAGCGGCTCGTAGAAGAGGTAGTTCTCCATCACCCGCAACTGGCGGCGGTGGTCGTGCGCCGCGTCCATGACCCGCCGGGCGCTGGCCAGGTCGTTCGTGAAGGGACCGGCGAACGACTGGCGACTTCCACCACGCCGGCGAGTTTCACCACGCGCCGAGCGGGACCGGCTTCTCAGCCCTGACGTTCGCCGCACGATTTGACCCGTCATCATGTTCGGCGATCTTGCGCACCCACCGCTTCCTCGCACCCCGCTCTCGCCACCACGAAGCCGCCGGACCGGGTCGGCAACCGACGCGTCAACGTTGACCTCATCCGGCCCTGCCTATTCCTGTTGGCTGGCCTAGTTACGGGGCTACACAGCTCCCCTGCATTTGCGGTGTGGGAGCGTGGTCGCCCGGCGCGGCGGGCGCGTCCGCCTCGGACTGGACGGCCGTGGCTGCGCCGTCGTAGAGCGTGAAGACCGCTCGGACGAACACATAGCCGTCACCGCTGTCCGGCTGGGAAACGTTGAGCGTCTGCAGGTTTATGTCCAGACGGACAGCCCGGGCGGTGGAGTTCTGTGCCCTCAGGATGTCCAGGCCCACCCAGACGCACGTGTCGGTGGGCTCCCGCACGGCTGTACCGGTGGCGCTTGGCAGGGCCACGACCGTCAAGGACGTGGCCTGGCAGGCCTGTCGGAACGCCAGACGAGCGGGTGAGCTGTTCACGATCAGTGGGGCGAAGACGGGCTGGCCGCACTCGTTCTGGACGACGAGGCGCGTGGCGTGGGCGGTACCTCCTTGCGGCGGGACAGGCAAGACAACCAGATCGGAGGAGCTGACCGCCGTGCGGGTAGCGGTGGCGCCCCGGATCTCGAGCACCCCCAACGGGCAGGAGTCCTTGGCGCGTAGGATTTGGAAGTCCACCACGGCCTTCCTCACTCCGGCAGCCGAGCCGTTCCTCGTAAGGCCCTGGTTCTGTTGGTCAGCCCACAAGGGGTAGCGTGCGCACGTCCCGGGGGCCGCGCCTGCGGCCGCGGCGGCCAGCGTGGTTGCCACCGGCGCAAGGGCCGCCGCGATCAGGCAGCAGGCCAGCACCCGGACTATTTTCGTCCTCATGTCGCGATATTCCTCCTCTTGGGCTCCGCACCGGTCAGAGAGCTACGGCGCACGCCAGATCGGCGAGCAATTCCCCACGAACTGCCCGTTACGGTTGGCGGGCCACGGGGCGTACTCGAATGGCTTGGTATCGGGCGAGCAGTTCCAATGCTGCAGCCGATCAGACGTCCGTGAGTACGTGAGCTTCTGGCAGTCCGAGGGGGCCCAGTAGATCGTCCCGCGGTAGAAGCCACGCCAAATTGGGTTCTGTCCCAGGAACGAGATGTCGTAGAAGGTCCCCGCTGGGTAGAAAGAGTTGGCAGGACTCGGCGCGTAGACGCCGTCTCCCCAGCTGCTGATCCCGCCGTCCACGGCGCGACCGAAGTACTTGAACCTCCCGCTCACAGGCCCCCACGTAAAGAGGTAGCCGGCGTTCTGGTTGATGTCTAGCGAGCCGCAGGTGTCCACCCAGCGTCCGAACCAGATCGTCGGGGCTCCGTAAGCCGCTGCGAGGGCGCCGGCAGGCGCGCCCGACGACACCGGAGAACTGAGTAGGCCCGCGCCGAGGAGCGCTGCCAGCGCCAGCCAGACCAAACGCCTCATGGCCCCCCTGCCCTGTGCCGAACATCAACGTGGCACTGTCAGACAGAAAGTATACTTATGGTCCTCCCCGCATTCGCGTGGGTTAACCGAGGACAAGACGTCTGGCACGACGGGTCACCGGTCGCCGCTGCTCACCCGGCCACAACCTGAGCCGCTGCGCGAACGATAGTGCTGGTCGTGGCCCTGGGGCAGGCTGCCGCGTCAGCCTGCCCGGGAGCGCCCAACGAGCCGGCGGGTCGATGTCCAGGTCGCCCCCACGGGGGCCCGGAGGGGACGGAGCGAAGCGGGGGACCTTGCCGCCGGCGTGGAACCGGCCGCGGCGCGCCCCGATCGCGCACGCTCCGAAGGTCCCCCGAGGTCTCGCTCGCCGCGGGCGGAGTCAGGCGAGGAGCCTCGGATCGACACCCACGCCGCCGTTGGCGTCGCTCTCGTAGGCGGCCAGCGCGAAGCGCAGTACGTCGAGCGCGTCCTCCGGCCCCCACAGGAGCGGCCCCTCGCCGGTGCGCAGCCATCGCAGCCAGTGACGCCCCGAGTCGCGGAAGCTGCTGGCCCAGTCGTCGTCGAGCGCGTGGTACGCGCGCATCTCGCCGTCGAGGTACATCTCGAGGCTCGGCTGCTGCAGGCCCCGGCCGGTGCAGCGATTCACTCGGGCGAATCCCCGTCGTCCCGTCACCTCCCAGCGTTCGTCGTTGGTGTAGTAGTCCGAGCGCAGGTACATGTCGACCGCGAGCGTGATGTCCCAGACGCCGCGCACGCCGTTGACGTGCTCCCAGACGACCGTCGTGGGCGCGTCGATCGCCAGTCCCTCCACGACCTCCGTGGCGCCCACCCAGGCGCGCACCTCCTTGACCGGGCCGAACAGCCAGATCGCCGTCGAGAGCTTGTGCCATCCGTCGTCGAAGAGGAGCACCCCGCGACCACGGCGCGCCTGCTCGAACTGCCACCGGTACGTGTCGCCCGGCACCTCCCACCCCCCACGGCCACTCGCGACCATCTTCAGGTGGTAGCCACTGATCGTCCCGAGCGCCCCGGAGTCGACCGCCGCCTTCAGCCGGAGCAGCGGCTCGTAGAAGAGGTAGTTCTCCATCACCCGCAACTGGCGGCGGTGGTCGTGCGCCGCGTCCATGACCCGCCGGGCGCTGGCCAGGTCGTTCGTGAAGGGCTTCTGCAGGTTGACGTGCCAGCCCTGCTCCAGGCACTGGACCGCGCCCGACTCGTGCAGCGCGACCGGCAGCAGGACCTCCACGGCGTCGACCGCAAGGTCACTGGCGGCCAACTCCTCGACCGAGGCGAAGGTGCGCGCCTCAGGCCAGTCGGACTGACGTTGCGCGAGGCGCTGCGGGTTCGGGTCCACCAGGGCCACGACGCGAACGTCGCCGTTGTCCCGGTAGCCGCGCACGTTCAGGTCGTAGATCCGACCAAGGCCCACGAAGGCGGCTCGCACCGGCCGATCGATCGGCACGAACGGCGTCGGGACCGCGCGGGGGCTCATGAGCGTCAGTTATAGCCGTCGACCGGGCCGCGGCGGCCCCGAGCGACGCCACGGGTGTCCCCGACTACGGACTCGACAGTCGGTCGCGCCGGCGCGCGTAGCGGCCGCGTCCCTTGAGGAGGTGCGCGGTGGGCGCGCCCTCGTGGACCCCCGCGACGAGCGGCGACATCGAGAGTCCCAGCACGCCGAGCACCATCACCACCAGCGACAGCGCCTCCAGGGAGACGGCGACGGGACCGCCCCGAAGGCCCTCGCCGAACAGGACGTGACCGATGGCGATCGAGACGAAGGGGTTCACCAGGATCAGTGACGACTGTGACGCGGTGAACGGCCCCACCTGGAACGCGCTCTGCATGATGAGGAACGAGGCCAGGCCGACGATCGCCAGCGCGTAGAGCTGCCACGAGCCAAAGAGCGCGCTCCACCCGGTAACCAGCAGGTCCGTCATCGACTTGGTGATCGCGGACACGAGCGCGAACCCGACCGACGCCGCGGCACCCAGGGCCAGGGCGCGCCACCAGCTCGGACCGCGCGCGCCGAGGGCGACGAAGGAGGCGGCGACGAGCACCGCGGTGGCGCCCACGGCGAGCCAGAGGGCGTGGTCGGGCACCTGGGCACCGTTGCTCGGCGCCGCCACGAACAAGAAGACGCCCAGGCCGACCGCCGTCGCTCCCGCCGACGCCAGGTCACGTGCGCGCAGCGACGTGGCGTACCACAGCCAGAGCACCAGAACCAAGATGACCAGCTCACTCACCATCAGTGGCTGGACGACGTTGAGTCCGCCCAGGTGCAACGCCACCGCCTGGGACGCGAAGCCCAGCGCCATGATCACGAAACCCACGATCCACACGGCACGGCGCACCATGTGGCGGACGAGGCCCATCGACGGTCCCCTCGACGTCGGCGCGTCCTCGACCCCCAGCCGCTGGCACACGCTCCCGACGGCGTTCGCGAAGGCGGCGAGGAGCGCCGTGACGATGACCACCCCCCGAGCCTAAGTTCTCGCCCACCGACGGGCACGGCTGCGGGGCGACAAGAGGAGGCCCGCGGGGCCATCGCCGCCGTCCGAGAGCCGACCTAGATTGAGGTGGGGAGTCAAAGGAGAGCCATGCCCTTTAACCTCGCGGACCTGATCGAGCGGCGCCACGGTGAGAACTTCACGCTCCACTCGCAGTACCTGAACCCCCAGTTGACCAAGGTCGTCAAGACTCTCGGCTTCGATCGCTTCTACGAACGCGGCGAGGGTTGCTACCTCTACGACGACGAGGGCAAGCGCTACCTCGACATGCTGAGCGGCTTCGGCGTCTTCGCCCTCGGGCGGAGTCATCCCGTCATCAAGGACGCGCTACGCCAGGCCATAGACGCCGACCTGCCCAACATGGCGCAGATGGACTGCGCCCTGTTGCCCGGGCTACTGGCCGAACAACTGGTAACGCGCAGCCCCGCGCAGATCGAGCGCGTGTTCTTCTGCAACTCGGGTTCCGAGGCCGTCGAGTCCGCCATAAAGTTCGCCCGGGCCAGCACCGCAAGGAATCGGATCTGCTACCACGCCCACGCCTTCCACGGACTCACCACCGGAGCCCTCGCGCTCAACGGCTCCGCCGAGTTCAAGACCGGCTTCGGCGCACTGCTGCCCGGCGCGACGGAGATCCCCTTCGGTGACCTCGAGGCCCTGACCCGGGAGCTCCGACGCGGTGACGTCGCGGCCGTCATCGTCGAGCCCATCCAGGGCAAGGGCGTCTACGAGCTCGACGGCGAGCGCTGGCGGGCGCTGGAAGCGGCGACCCACGAGGCCGGCGCGCTGTTGATCTGCGACGAGGTCCAAACGGGCCTCGGGCGCACCGGCCGGTTCTACGCCTTCGAGCACTACGGGCTCCGACCCGACATCATCACCGTCTCCAAGGCCCTCTCCGGTGGCTACGTGCCCGTCGCCGCCATGCTCGCCAGCGACCGCATCTTTCGCAGCGTCTTCAGCTCGATGGACCGCGCGATGGTCCAGTCGACGACCTTCAAGGGCAATCAGCTGGCGATGGTCGCGGGACTGGCCACGCTGTCCGTCTTCGACGACGAGAACGTGGTCGAGCACGCCGCCGCCATGGGCGACCTGTGGCGAGCGAAGCTGGAAGCGGTCGCCGCCCGCCACGAGTTCCTCCACGAGGTGCGCGGCCGGGGGCAGATGATCGGCGTCGCCTTCGGCCCGCCGTCGTCGCGCGCGGCCCGTTGGCGCTGGCGGGCGGTCGAGGCCGCCCGCACCGCCATGTTCTCCCAGACCCTGGTCGTCCCCTTGTTCCAGCGCTACTCCATCTTGACCCAGGTGGCGGCCGACAACGTGAACGTGATCAAGCTGCTGCCGCCCCTGATCGCGGGCGAGAGCGAGATCGACCTGTTCGTCGACGCCCTGGACGAGCTGCTCGGCGCCGCCGAGAGAGGAAGCGGCTGGCTGATGGACTTCGGTCTGACCATGGCCCGCGGGGCGCTGAAGCGCACCCGCACGTCGCGCGCAAAGGTCCCGTCGTGATCTCGCTCAGTCCCGGCGACCGCGTCGTAGTCACCGGCGCGGCCGGATTCATCGGCTCGGCGGTGACGCGGGCCCTGCTGGAGCGCGGGGCGCACGTCGTCGCGCTGTTGGAGCCCGGGGCCGCCCGTTCGAACCTCGAGGGCCTCGACGTGGAGTGCCGTGAGGTCGACGTCACCATCGCGGAGCACCTCAACGGCGTCTTCGACGGCGCCCGCTTCTGCTTCCACCTGGCCGCCAAGTTCGGCTTCTGGCCCAAGGACCCCTCGAGCTTCTACGCCATCAACGTCACCGGCAGCCGTAACGTGATCAGCGCCGCCACGGGCGCCGGCGTCGAACGGATCGTCTACACCTCAACCGTGGCCACCCTCGGACTGTGGAGGACCAAGGAGGGCCGGCCCTCCAACGAGGACGACGTCGCCGACCTGTCACACCTGTACGGCAACTACAAACAGACCAAGTACGTGGCCGAGCACGAGGTGCTGCGACTCGCGGCCCAGGGCGCACCGGTAGTCCTGGTGCTGCCGACGATGCCGCACGGACCCTTCGACCATCGCCCCACGCCCTCGGGCAAGGTCGTCCTCGACTATCTGAACGGACGGATCCCGGGCTTCGTGGACACCGCGATGAACGTGGCCCACGTCGACGACCTGGCCCAGGGACACTTGCTGGCCCTGGAGAAGGGCGCGCAGGGCCGCAGCTACATCTGTGGCGGGGACAACATCTCCATGGCCGCCCTCCTCAACATCCTCTCGACCGTCACGGGTCTGCCCCCAGCCGAACGACGGTTCCCGTCCGCCTTTTCGACGGTCGCCGGACGGCTCTCGCAGTTCATCGAAGGCGACCTCCTACGCCGTGAGCCGCGGGTCCCCCTCGAGGCCGCGCAGATGGCGTCGACAACCATGACCTTCGACGACGCGAGGGCGCGCACCGAACTCGGCTACGTTTCTCGCCCGGCGAACGTCGCGCTCTACGACTCCGCCCGCTGGTTCGTGGACCACGGCTACGTCAAGGCGGAGCGAGCGACCCGGGTGCGCTGGCGTCCGCCCGAGCCACTTGCGCCAGCCTGAGCGGTGCCGGACGCCCGAACGTTGACCCCGCCGCCCGCGCGTCGTCGTCCACACTTCCCCCCGGCTTGTCGGCGCGCTCGTTCAGGGCCGGCGCCGACGAACGCCCCCGCGCGCCGTCGGAACTCAGCGGGGCAGGTCACGGCGGCAGTTGAGGGGTCTACCCGCAGACGAGTGACCACGGATTCCGCTCACCGGGCGGTAGCCGGGAGCCGACCCCGCGGGTTCGAACGTGGCGGTGACGGTGTCATTGCGGTTCTTCAGGAACCAGCGGGGTCCGACGCCCGCTGAGCAACGCCCGGCGAGCATCCACGTCTGAAGCACAGGGGCGCTTCAGCCTTGTTTGTGTGAAAAAGAAGATCCTCCACGCCCCTGTGTTCACCGACCCTAGTGCGATCGTCGCGCACCTGGTGGGCCTGAAAGACGTGCGGGTCCTGTCCTATTGTCGACGCGGCCCGGCCGGCGAGATCACGATTGAGCAGGTGGTCGTGGACGGGCGGTGTCAGCGTTGTGGGGAGCGGGCCCGGGTGAAGGACCGTCCCGTCGTCACCTACGTGGACCTGCCCTTTGGCGGGGTGCCGATGACGATTCGCTGGAAGAAGCACCGCCTCAGCTGCGTGAACGCCGCCTGTCCGGTCGCCACCTTCACCCTCTCTGACCACCGGATCGCCGCGCAAGGTTGCCGCCTGACGACCCGGGCCGCCAAGTGGGTGGTCGAGCAGATGGGCACCGGGCGGGCGATCAGCCACGTGGCCCACGAACTCGACTGCTCCTGGGACCTCGTCAACGCCGCCACCGTCCGTTACGGCGAGGCCCTGATGAGAGCCGACACCAAGCGGCTGAAGGCGACCAACGCGATCGGGCTCGACGAGACGCTCTTCACCCGCGCGGGGCCCTATAGGCACAAGAGCTGGTCGACCACGATCTGCGACGTGGCCAACCACCAGCTGATCGACGTGGTGCCCACCAGGGATCACCGAGGTCGCCGCCTGGCTCGGCGCCCAGCCCCACCACGTCAAGGACAACCTCCGCTACGGCTGTCTCGACATGTCGGCGACCTACAACGCCGTCTTCAAGGTCGTCACCCCCGCAGCGACGAGGGTCGTCGACCGCTTCCACGTCATGCGCCACGCCACCTTGGCCCCGAGAGGTGCGCCGCCGGTCCAACAACAAGCGACCGGTCACCGCGGTCGCCGTGACGACCCGCTCTATCGGGCCCGCAAGCTCCTCGTCATGGGGGTGACCCGCGGTGACGCGGCTCTCCAGGCCCGCCTGGGTGACCTCCTGGCCCTCGGTGACCCCGACGGCGAGGTGGCCTTCGCCTACGCCGTCAAAGAGGCGATGGCCCGCTTCTACGAGCTGACGACCATCGACGAGGCCGAGAGGCTCCTGCTCGAAGTCGTCGAGCGAGCCGGTGCGCGCAGCGCCCCCTACGAGGTCCGCCGCTTCGCGCGGACCCTGAAGAACTGGTTCGACCCCATCCTCGCCTGGCACGAGGCCCGGGTCTCGAATGGTCCCACCGAGGGAATGAACAACCTCATCAAGCGCGTCAAGCGGGTCGCCTTCGGGTTCACGAACTTCCGGAACTTCCGGATCCGCGCGCTGCTCTACGTGGGCAAGCCCAACTTCCGACTACTGCACTCGATCGTGGTGACGTGACCGGCCAGATGAGGGCTACCCCGCTGATTCCGGAAGAGCCGTCATTGCGAGCGGATGCCAGAGTCACGAGCTCGCCGGGAGCAACGTCGTGAATCTGACAACGAGTGGGCGCTGAGGGACTCGAACCCCCGACCTGCTGAGTGTAAGTCAGCTGCTCTAACCAACTGAGCTAAACGCCCGCGCACGGCGCCGGCCGAGTCAGCAGGTTAGCGCACTCACCCCGATCGGCCAACTCGGGGTCCACGCCGCCACGGTAGGGGCGGCGTAGTCACGACGAGGGCCGGTGACGCGCTCATCACCTCGATCAGCCAGGACTCACCGCGGCGTGGGGCAAGGAGGAAGCGAGGCGGGACGAAGGTGACGCGCTCGGTCACGTGGGCCCCGACGACCCCGTTCCCCGAGCGGGGACGCCAGAAGCCGACGGGGTGGCCCGCGCCCACCTCGGCGATGACGTGCACGTGCAGGGCGCTCGTCCCGTCGTTGACGAGGGTGAGGGTCACCGGCCCGAGGAACTGGGCGTGATCGATGGCGACGACTCGGTCGACCCGCACCGAGAGCGGCGAGGCGGTGAAGGCCACCACCACGAACGCCGCGGCGCCGAGCGCGCCGACGGCGAGCGCCGGGCGGGCCACCCGCCTCGCTAGCCGGGGGCCCCGGGGGGTCGGACCACCGCTCAGGACCCCGGCGACGGCGGCCGGCGTGAAGTCCACGAGGTAGGTCGAGAGCGATCGGCTCGGCACGAAGAGGACGAGCGGCAGTACGAACAGCCACGTCCGCTCGAGTCGATCGGGCCAGCGCAGGTAGGCCACGACCAGGAGCGCCACCAGGACCACCCCGGCGAGCTGGAGGTCGCCGGGGTGCAGCACGTGCACGACGCCGTGGGTGACGAGCGAGACGAGCCCCTGGCCGTCGGGG
Source organism: Actinomycetes bacterium (assembly GCA_021779855.1). Taxonomy (GTDB): domain Bacteria; phylum Actinomycetota; class Acidimicrobiia; order Acidimicrobiales; family RAAP-2; genus RAAP-2. Next base: position 11,848 of record JAJXZW010000017.1, on the reverse strand, counting down.
ACGAGCGGTGAGCGCAGCGGCAGGAGGACGCCGTGGAGCCAGGCCCGAGGGTCCCACAGCGCGTAGGGCAGGTTGAGCACCGCGAAGGGCACCGCCGCGAGCGCGAGGTAGCGGACGACGGCCGGCCCGGCCCGCCGACCGGCCGCGGCAGCCGCGTAACCGACCCCCATCGCGAAGAACGGCACCGTGAACCACGGCGTCTGCTTGATCGAGCAGGCCACCCCCAGAGCCAATGGAGCGAGCCAGCGCAGGGCCCGTGGCGCCGACGCGTCGACGAAGCGCTCGCGGTGCCACGCGGCGAGGATCAAGAAGGGGACGTAGAGGGCGTCGGTGTCGCCGAAGGTGAAGAGCGGTGTGAACATCGTCGCCAGCACCAACAGGGGCGCCAGCCAGCGCACCCGCCGCGGGGAGAGCCAGTAGAGCGCGACCGCCGACGCGAGCCACGCGGCGAGGTCGACCCAGTCGGTCGTGAGGTGGGTCAGCCCCAGGGCGACGAAGGGCACGACGAACAAGAACGAGCCCGCGGGGTACGACAGGTGGTCGACGTGCCCACCGTTGAGCGTGTAGGTCCAGTAGTCGGCGGCCGGGTCGAGCTGGACCCCGGTGCCGTGGAAGGCCACCCGGTAGGGGTCGACACCGTGCAGGGCGAGCACGGCCGCGCGCTGGTTGAACGCGGCCGCGTCGGTCGAGAAGTGCGCGCTCGCCGCGAGCAGCGGCGCGTTCACCGCGACCACCGCCACGAGCGCCGCGACGAAGACGACGGACTCGAAGGCCACCCAATGGCGCGCCGGTGCTGTCCAGGCGAGGGCCATCACCACCGCCCCGGCCAGGGTCAGGCAGGGGCTCACCACCGCGAAGCCCGGCCACGTCGACCAGGCCCCCCAGTTGTTCACCCCCGTCGAGAGCAGGGCGAAGCCCACCAACGTCCAGGCGAGTCGGATCGCCGTCGTCGCCGGCTCGCCCGGTTCGGCGGGGACGCCGTCCACGGCGGGAGCGGGGGCGTCGGTCGTGTCGAGAATCACGAGAGCCTAGGACCGGCAGGCCCGCGCCGTGGTCAGGGCACGCCCAGGGCGAGAAACTCGTCGAGGAGGGCGGCCGTCGAGGCCACCAGGGGTCGGCGGGCGACGGGCTCGGTCGTCACCAGCTCCCGGGCATCCCACTCCGCGACGACGGCACCGGCCTCGCGCGCTACGAGCAGCCCCGCGAGGTAGTCCCACGGACGCAGCGTCGAGCGGCGAGCGACGCTGAACAGGTCGAGCGACCCATCGGCGACCAGGCAGACCTCGAGGGCGGCGGCACCGAGCGCGCGGTACTGGGCCCACCCGAGGTGGCGTGCGGGCAGGCCCGAGAAGGACACCACCGCACGGCCGAGGGCGACGACCGTGCTCGGGGCGATCGGTGTCCCGTCACGGGTGGCGCCCTGACCCCGCTCGGCCTCGTAGGTGGTGCCGGTGGCCTGGTTGACGACGAGGCCCGCGACGACCTCGCCGGCGCCCACCACGGCCAGGCTGGTCGCGTAGAAGGGGATGCCGTGGTCGCAGTTGGTCGAGCCGTCAATCGGGTCGACGACGACCGTGTAGTCGCCGACGCCGGTGACCCCGGACTCCTCGCTCACCACACGAAAGCCGGCGCCGGTCAGCACGCGCACCGCGACCTCGTCGGCGGCGACGTCGAGATGGTACTGGGTCTCGCGCAGTCCCGAGTAGCCAGCCCGCTCGCCCGGGCGCACGACCTGGGCAATCTCGCGCGCGCACGCGCGCAACGGGTCGAGCAGTGTGTCGCGCACGGGCCAACGCTATTCCAGCCGGCGACTAACCTGGGGTCGATGGCCGCCATCGACGTCGCCGGTTTCGTCGCCGACCTCAAGGACCACGCGGTCACCCACGGCTTCCACGTTCACGACGAGCGCCACTTCGTCGAGACCTACTCCCTGCGCCAGGCCTGGGAGGTGGACCTGCACCCCGAGGACGGCTGCGGCGGACCGGTCGACCTGCACATCGAGCTCGACGTGGACCCGCGCACCCTGCTCGCCTTCGAGGACGCCGTGATGGGCCTGCCCGACGACGTGGACCCGCCCGACGAGTACCACTTCCCGCTCGTGCTGACCTGGAGCCTCCCGCCCATGCCCCACGGCCCGGACCTGCTGCGCCTCGCGATCGACCTGGCGCCAATCGGGGGGCTGGAGATGCCCCTCGAGGTGACGGCCACCGACTCCTTCGAGTCGCCCACCGAGGGCTCCGAGCGACGCATCTCGATCGTGGCCCGGCGGGCGATCTCGCTGAGCCAAGTCGCCAAGGGCGAGGACCCACTGTGCGACATATTCGAACGCGGACGCAGCGTGAGCGACTTCCTGCTCCAGTCCGCGGACTCGTGGCTCGCCTAGGCCGCGCCGCCCTCGTCGCCGTCGCCCTCTCCGCCGCCGCGCTCGGCCTGTCGGCCTGCGGCACCGGGGGCGCGGTGGCCGACGCGCGCGCGAGCTGCGTCTACGTCCACCGGGCCCTCGCCCTGCAGGCCCGCTCGGACGCGCCCGGCCTCTCGGGGGCGCGACGCGCGACGCTGCGCTCGCGGGCCGTGGCCGTGCTGTTGAAGGGCACCCCGGCGGCCGCGCGCGCCACGTCGTCGGACGGCAGTTGGAACCCACTCATGACCACGATCAACGAGGCCGAGCGCGTGCCACTCGAGAACCTCGTGGCGACGCTCACGCGCATGTGCTCGATCGCCGACTCCTCGACGCCCTACCTCTAGTCGACGCTCAGTCCACGTCGTCGAGGTCATCGACCGTCGTCGACAGGCGCTCGTGCAACCAGCGCAGCGAGTTGGCCTCGCCCATGTGGCTCTCCCATCCGGCGAGCCGGTCCTCGAGGTCATCCTCGGAGCGGACCGTCGCCACGACCACGACCTGGAGCTCGCCCACCGGCTCGTCCGACAGGAGGAAGTCGCCGAACATGTCCTCGGTCACCACGGCGTCGGGCTCGACCATGAGGTAGAGCTCGCCGGTGTCCTCGACCCACGCGAGCTCGTAGCGGTTGCCGGCGGCGTCGGTCCACTCGTCGCCGTACTCCAGCTCGGCGCTCTCGCGCCGCGCCTCGTTCTGCTCGTAGAAGGCCTCGATGTCCACGGGCGCAGCCTACGACCCGCGCTGTGCGCCGCGCTGTGAACGGGCAGGGTCACCCTGGTCGGCGTGGGACGTGGCGCGCACGGGGGAGCCGACGGGGTCGCCCCGTGGTGCGTGGCCCGCGGTGGAGTGAGTCCATGAACCACCACCACGACCTGCTCTCCGAGATGCGCGCCGAGTGGCGACACACCGGCCGCGACCCCGCCGCCCGGGCGGCCTGCCGGCGCCTCGCCGACCGGCACCCCGGCCTCACCCTGGAGGGATGCACGGACCTCTTCGACGTCGTCACGCTGTGCGAGTCTCGCTCCGCCCGCACCGTCCTCGAGCGCGCCGCCGTCGTGCGGGCCCTCCTCGAGGAGGCCCGGGACCGCTCGATCCAGCGCGCGCTCGTCCAGACCCTGCTCCCCGGGCTCGTCGGCGTGTGTCGCCAGCTCCGCTTCGGCGAGGGGATCGTGGACGAGCCCTCCGAAACGGTTGCGATCGCGGTCTCGCTACTCGGCGAGCTGGTCCTCGACTGGGCCGGCCAGTCCCGCCCCTACGCGGCACCCGACCTCCTCTCCGCGCTGCGGGGCCGGCTTCGTCGGTGGCTGCTCAAGGAGAAGGCCGCGCGTGACGTGGGCCGGCTCGACCTCGAGCGTCCCGCCGCCGAGTCCTCGCCCCTGCTCACCCGCCTGAGCGACCTCGCGACCGGTCCGCACGCCCGGCTCGCGCGACTCACCTACGCGCGCGTCTTCGAGGGACGCAGCCTGCGCGAGCTAGCGGCCGCCGACCACTCCCACCCCCAGACCCTCCAGGGCGAACTGCGCCACTTCGCCCAGCACCACCTCCTATGAGCCGTTGTGAGAGAACCCAGTGGAATGAGTGATGAGTCACGTACCCTGCGGGGACCTTATGACCCGCCGCCGCCGACTGCCCGCCGCATCGGCGTGGGTCCTGTGGTCGAGTCCCCTGCTGCTGATCGTGCTGGTACTGACCCTCGGGTCGACGAACCGGGCCGGCGACCCGTCGGCGACGCCGCCGGGGAGCGGGCGTTCGAGCGCGCCCTCGGTGGTGACGACGGCCTCGACCTTCCCCCCGGCGCACCCCCACCGGGTGCCGGGGCGCCGGGCGACCCCGGTCCCCACGGACGCGGCGACGACGACCACGACCACGACCACGACGAGCGCCGCGACCTCGACGGAGCCGGACCGGACGGGCCCCGCGCCGAGTACCGCCGCCTCGTCGAGCTCGACCGCCTCGAGCGCCACCGCCTCCGTGGGCGCCTCCGCGACGAGCGAGCCCGTCGCCGGACAGCTCGGCGCGGGGCTGTCCAGCGTCGTCGTGCCGGTGGCCGGCCCGCGCACCTGGACCCTGGCCTCGAGCGCGCCCCTTTCGGCGACCCTCACCTGCGACGGGCAGGCGACGACGGTCGCGGGGAGCTTCGCGGTGGGCTCGACCTCGTGCGAGCTCGCGCTGGCCGACCCGACGGGCCAGGCGGTGACGTGGCAACTGACCCCCGCCGGCTGAGCCGGGCGGCCGCGTGGGTCCCCCGCGGCGCTCTGGCTCTCTACGTGGCGCTCCTGCCCTACGTCGTGGTGGCCCGCTGGCGCTCGCCCGGCACCGCCCACGAGGCCTTGGTCCGGGTCACGCTCGTCGCCCTGGCCGGATTGTGGATCGGCTTCGTCGTCCAGGTCGGGCGCAACGCGGTGCGCCTGCGCCAGGGTCGCCCCGTCGGACCGGGCGCGAGCGCCTGGCTCGCCGGGCTCGTGGTCGGAGCGGTCGCCCTCGTCGCGGCGCCCACCCACCCCCCGAGCGCAACCCCGACGCCGACCGTGGTCGCCACCGCCGCGCGCGCCCCCCGCCCCCCGGGACCCCGGATCCCCGTCGGGGCCGGGCTGGGCGCCGTCCCGCTCGCGCTCGCCGCCAAGCGCCGCGACGACACCCTGCGCGACGAGGGGGCCGACGGCCTCGACGTCGAGGAGTCGATCGCTCTCCTGCGCGCCCGGGACCCCGAGACGGTCCGACGTGTGGCGGCGCGCTGCGGGCGGGACCGCGACGGCGTGGTCGTCGTCCCCGCCGGGCCGCTCGACGCCGGCCCCGACGAGCCCCTCTTCCCCCTCGTGGCCTGCGTGCTCGGCGAGGGGCCCGAGGGCGTGCGCGTCGCCTTCGCGCGCGAGGGCGGCCGGCTGGCCCTCGTCCCGGGCCGGGGCGTCGAGGACGCCGTCGCCCTCGCCGTCAGCCTCGGCCCGGAGCGGCTCGTGGTCGCGCGACGAGAGGACGAGCTCTTGCACGCCCTGGCGACGCGCGCCCTGCGGAGGGCCGTCGTCCTCTACCTCGGCGACGCGGCCCGCCTCGACGACGACCTGCTCGCGAGCGCCGTCACCATCGAGCACCGGGCCGAGCTCACGCTCGAGGACTCCGGCGACTCGTTGGGCCCGCGCGTCGAGCTGCTGCGGGCCGCGCCGCGGGTCACCGGGCTCGTCGAGCCCTTCGTCGAGACGCTGCGGCGGCGCTGCGTGGAGATGACGGCCTACCTCGCCCTGCACCACCACGAGCCGGTGACCGGTGAGCGGCTGCGTACGCGCGTACTCGGCCACGCCGACGCCGACGCCTCGACTCGCACGCTCGCCAACACCGCGAGCGCGGTGCGGCGCAGCCTCGGTGGCGACGCCCGGGGCCCCCGGCTCCACCCGGTGACCTCAGCCGGGCTCTACGTGACCCACGGGATCGGCTCGGACCTCGAGGAGTTCACCGGGCTCGTCGCGCGCGCCCGGGAGGCCACCGGCGCCGAGTCGGCCGCGCTGGCCCAGCGCGCGCTGCGCCTCGTCCAGGGCGAGCCGCTCGCCAGCGCGCTGCGCGGCTTCGAGTGGTTCCTCGCCGAGGGCCACGCCGCCCGACTCGCTCGCGACGGGGAGTGGGCCGCCCTGGCGCTGTGCCACCACGCCCGGGGCCGAGCCGAGTACGAGCGGGCGTTCTGGGCGCTCGAGCAGGGCCTCCTCGTCGACCCCTACAGCGACGCGCTGCGCGAGGCGCTGGCGGCCGTGCCGCGCCTACGCGAGTTTGGCCGCGATGGAGCCCGCCGAACGCAGGACCGTACCGTCGGCGCCCGCGACGCTGTAGCGATGAGTTGGGCGCACGCGCGCCTCCGCCACCAGGTCACCCAGTAGGTCGGCGAAGGCCAGGGGGGGCTCGACGAAGAGGTACTTCGCGAGCGACCCGGGGATGGTGTTGATCTCGTTGAGGTAGAGCTCGTCGTCGTTGGCGAGGAAGTCCACCCGGGCCACGCCGCGCACCAGGGCCACCGAGGCGATGGTCCGCGCGCAGCGCTCCACCTCCTCGCGCTGACCGGGTGCGAGGACGGCCGGCAGCTCGCGCGGCGCACTCACCATCCCCTCACCCCCGACGTACTTGTCGCGGTAGTCGAGGATCTCGGCTCCGCCGTCGCGCCGCAGGGGCCGCTCGATCGCGGAGAGCTCGAGCCGAGGATGGGTGCGCAGGGCGATCTGGACGTCACGCAGGTCCCCCCGGTAAGGCTCGACGACGGCGCCGGCGGCGAGGTGGGGGTTGGCGATCCGACGCGCCCTGGCCGTGGCGAGGTCGGCGACCACGTCGATCCCGATCGAGGAGCCGCCGAAGCGCGGCTTGACGATGTAGGGGCCGTCGAAGGGCAGGGCGTCGGTGTCGGGGTCGAGCAGCGCCCGGGGCAGCGTGGGCAGGCCAGCCGCAGCGGCGAGGGCGCCGAAGACCCACTTGTCCATGCCGATCGCCGCGCCCGCGACGCTCGGGCCGGTGTAGGCCAGCCCGGCGAGGTCGAGCAGGCCCTGTAGGGTCCCGTCCTCGCCCGGCGCGCCGTGAGTCGCCACGACGACCGCCTCGACCTCGAGGCGGCGCTCGCCCTTGAGCCGCCCGCCGACGCTGAAGAGCCCCCCGTCGGGCCCCGGGCGAAGCGCCAGCTCGGTTGACCCCTTGGGGGACCCCTCGAGGAAGTCCTCGGCCTCGGCGTCGGGCGCGACGGCGAGGAACGCCCCGGTCTTGGTCCAGTAGACCCCGAGCGGGTCACGCCCGGTGCGCGACAGCTCGCGCAGGGCCTGCAGCCCGGTCAGGATGGAGATGTCGTGCTCGGGGGCCGGCCCCCCGAAGAGCACCGCGATGGTCACGGCCGGTCCCGTCTCGAGTTCATCAAGTCATCAAGGGTAGTGGTCGGGCAGGTCGTTCAAGTACAAGACGGCGTCGCCCTCGCCCAGGTTCGCGCGCACCCACTCGACCGCCTGGTCCCGTCGGTCGAAGCGGCGCAGCGGGCGCTCGTACCCGAGGGCGAGCGCCACCACGTTGGTACGCTGGACGACCACCAGCTCGGCGCCCAGGGCGGCGATGCGCCGCCCGAGGCGCAGGTTCTCGGTGTGCTGCTCGCGTCCCAGCTCCACCAGCCCCGGGGTTACGACCACCCGGCGGCCCGGTCCCTCGACCTCGCGCAACGACTCGAGGGCGCTCATCGCGCTCGCCGGGTTCGCGTTGAAGGTGTCGTCAATCACGACCACGCCCGAGGCCGCCCGAGCGACCCCCTGGCGGTGCTCGACCGGCGCGAGGCGCGCGAGCCCCGCGACCACGGCCTCGAGCGGCACCTCGAGCGCGAGGGCCGCGCCGATCGCGCAGGCCACGTTGGTGGCCCGTACGCCCACCGGCACCGGCGAGCAGGCGACCTCCTCGCCCCCGACCACGACGCGCCACTGGTCGCCCTCGTGCGCGACGCGCACGTCGGCGGGGCCGGCGCTGGCGGCGGTGACGACCCGCTTGCCCGCCACCCGCAGCGGCGCGACCCACCCCGCGAGGCGCGGGTCGTCGACGTTGAGCACCACCGTCGTCGCCCGCTCGGTGATCTCGCGCTTGGCCGTCTCGATGACGTCGAGGCTGCCCATCCTCTCGAGGTGCACCGGCCCGATGGCCGTGACGACCGAGACCTCGGGCGGGAACCAGCGGCAGAGCTCGCGGATCTCCCCCGGTCCGTAGGTGCCCATCTCGGCGACGAAGACCTCGGTCCCCTCGACGAGGCCGTCGTTGATGGCCCGCGAGAGGCCGGCCCGGTTGTTGTAGCTGCGCGGGGTGGCCACCACCGCGCGCGTGCCCTGGATCAGCTGGGCGAGGTGGTTCTTGGTCGAGGTCTTGCCGTAGGAGCCGGTGATCCCCACCACGCGCGGATGCACCGCGGCGAGCCGCCGCGCCGCGCGCTCGACGAAGCGCCGGGCGCGGCGCTCCTCGAGCGGCTTGAGCAGGCGGGTCACGAGGTCGAGGACCGGGGGGACCGCCCACACCGCCACCACCGCGCCCAGGTACGGGCGGGACGTGGCGAGGCTCACCGCGGCGATCGCGACCGAGACCACCGCGGCCACGACCGCGGTCGTCGTGAGCCGCTGGGTGAAGACCAGCGCACCGGTGCGCCCGCGCAGCGCGAGCCCCACCGGACAGAGGGCCCCGTAGACGACGGTGGCCGCGACGAGCAGCCCGTCGGCTCGCAGCAATAGGCTCATCGCCACCACGAGGATCAGCGCGTGGCTCAGGGTGAAGGGACGTCGCGGCAGCCGTTTCGTGGGCCCGCGCGAGCCCAGGGCCCGCGCCGACGGGGCCGGCGGCGAGGTCCATCGCCCGAGGAACCGGCTCATCGCGCGCGCGTCGTAGTGCTCGCGCTGCAGGACCCGCAGCCAGCGGGCCATCTGGGCGACCCAGGCGAGCGTGAGGGCGGCCGCCGTAACGACGGCGAGGGCCGGGCTCACGGTCCGAGTGCCCCCTCGACCACCTCGACGAGGGCCCCGGGGGCCTCGGTCGGAACGAGGTGACCGACGCCGCCGAGGACGCGCAAGTCGGCCCCCGCGCCGACGATCTCCGCGGCCCGCTCGGCGACCGCCACGGGGATCTCGCTGTCCTGGGCGCCCCACACGAGACGCACCGGCACGCTTAGGCGCGCGAGCTCGTCCTCGTAGGACTCGTTGACCGCCGCGACGAGCACCTCGCGCATCACCCCGCTCGCGCGGCGGTAGTCGGTCGAGCCGTGACGCTGGCGGGACCGCTCCAGGCGGGCCTCGCCGACCAGTCCCCGCCGCGCCGCCCAGCGAACCACCCGGTACGAGAGGGGCGCGCGGGCGGCGCGCGGGGTGCGCAGCACCGGCGCGCCGGTGAGGACGAGAGCCCGCACGAGTTCGGGCCGACGCGCCGCGATCACCGTGGCGACGGTGCCCCCGAAGGAGTGACCGACCAGGACGACCGGCCCCTCGAGGGCCGTCTCGAGCGAGGGCCCGACGAGCTCGGCGTACTCCCGGGCGCCCCCGGCGCGCACCGGCGGCGCCGAGGCGCCGAAGCCCGGCAGGTCGAGCGCGATCGAGCGCACCCCGCGGTGCGCCAGCTCGGTCGCCGCCGCCGCGAAGTCCTGGCCCCGGCGCGCCCAGCCGTGGAGCCAGACCACCCGCAGGGTCCCCTCGCCGTAGGTCTCGGCGAACAGGTCGGGGCCGAGGGCGCGCAGCACGCCCTCAGGTTAGTGACGGGGGGGCCGGCCACCCGGGTGGAGGTCACGGCCCGCCGATAGCGTCGAGGACACGATGAGCGACGCGGCGACCTTCGGGGCTGAGAGGCTGCTCGGGCTCACCCCGGAACAGCGCGAGGCGGTGACCTCCAACGCGCGGCGGCTCGTCGTGCGTGCCACCGCCGGGTCGGGCAAGACCCACGTGCTGACCCTGCGAATCGAGCGGCGCGTGCTCGACGGCGAGCTGGCCCCCGACCAGGTCCTGGCCATGACCTTCACCCGCAAGGCCGGCGACGAGCTGCGAAGGCGCCTCTGGCGCGCCGGGGTGCGCGACGTCGCCGCGGGCACCTTCCACCGCGCGGCCCTCTCACTCGTCTCGCGCTACCGCGAGGACCACCACCTGCGCCCCCTCGCCCTCGAGCCCCACCGTCGGCGGCTGGTGAGCGCCCTCGCCACCCAGGTCCGCGAGGCCGGCGTGGTCGACCTCGAGGAGTGGCAGCTGCCCCGCGTCGAGCTCGAGATCGGCTGGGCCCTGAGCCAGGGCCTCGGGGGCGCCGGCTACGCCAAGGCGGTGCGGCGCACCCGGCGCGAGGCGCCCCTGGCGCCCGCGATCACCGCCGAGCTCATCGACCGCTACGTCGGGCTGTGCAGGAGCCGCGGCGCGCTCGACTTCGACCTGCTCCTGGCCGAGGCCGTCGCCCTGTTGCGCGACGAGCCCGACGTGCGCGCCGCCTTCCGGCACCGCTACCGGGCCCTCTTCGTCGACGAGACCCAGGACATGAACCCCCTGCAGTTCTCCCTCCTGCGCCAGATGGCCGGCGACGACCCGGACCTGTTCTGCGTGGGCGACCCCAACCAGTCGATCTACGGGTTCAACGGGGCGAGCCCCTCGCTCATGCGCGAGATCGTCGAGACCTGGCCCGACACGGTCGTGCTCGACCTCACCCGCAACCACCGCTCCACCGCGCACATCGTCGCGGTCGCCTCGACGCTGCTCGAGCCGGGGGTCCGCACCATCGAGCCCGCCAAGGACGACGGCGAGGTGCCCGTCGTGCGCGCCTTCGACACCGACGAGGCGGAGGCCCGCGCCGTCGTGGCGTGGCTCGTCGCCCGCCACCACGCGCAGAGCCCGTGGCGCTCGATGGCGGTGCTCGCGCGCACCAACGCCCAGCTCGAGGTCGTCGGCGCCGCCCTCGAGGCGGCCGGGGTGCCCTTCGAGCGCCGGGGACCCGAGCACTCCCCCGCCTCGGACCTCGGGACCGAGGGGGGGCGCCGGCCCGACGAGAGCGAGCGCGACGCCGTGGCCCTCTCGACGATCCACCGGGCGAAGGGCCTCGAGTTCGCCCACGTGGCCACCGTCGGCTGGACCGAGGGCCAGCTCCCCCACTACGGCGCGACGACCCCGACCCAGCTCGAGGAGGAGCGGCGCCTCGCCTACGTCGCCCTCAGCCGAGCCGAGTCGTCGCTCCTGGTGACCTGGAGCCGCGGGCGCAACGACCCGCGCTTCGCGGACCGCTCCCCGAGCCGGTTCCTCACCCCGGTCGAGGAGGCGATCGCCGACATCGCCGCGCGCGAGGCGCCCCTCGAGGGCGAGGCGCGCCGGGCGCGCCTGCGCGCGATCCGGGCCGAGCTCGAAGAGTCGGTGCGTCGCCTGGAGGAGGCCGGGGGGGCGCCCGGGCCCCGGGTATAGTGCGCGCGGACGAGGAGACGGCCACGCGACTGGGCGCCAACGCACTGTGGGAGACGCTGCGCGCCGGGGGCGTCGGGGCGTGCTTCGCCAACCCCGGCACCTCCGAGATGCACCTCGTCGCGGCGCTCGACGACGATCCCGGCGTGCGCCCGGTGCTGGTCCTGGCCGAGCCGGTCGCCACCGGCGCCGCCGACGGCTTCGCGCGCGTGACCGGCCGGCCCGGCGCGGCCCTGCTCCACCTGGGGCCGGGGCTCGCCAACGGCTGGAGCAACCTGCACAACGCGCGACGCGCCCACTCGCCGGTGGTGGCGGTCGTGGGCGACTTCCCCGACCGCCACCGCGCGCTCGACCCGCTGCTGGGCAGCGACCTCGACGGCCTCGCCACCTCGGTCGGCGGCTGGTACCGACGCGCGGTGTCGGGCGCGACGCTCGGCTCCGACACCGCCGACGCCCTGCGCGCCGCCTACGGCCCGCCCGGGCGCCCGGCCGTGCTCGCGGTTGCCTCCGACGCTGCCGGCCAGCGGTGCGACGAGCCCGTCGCCGCGGTCGGCCC
>JAJXZW010000040.1 GCA_021779855.1 Actinomycetes bacterium | reverse complement strand
CGGGCGCCCCCCGGGCCGCGGGCGCCCGGGCCACCGGGTCGGGCAGCGCCCGGGGCGCGCCCGCGCGCACCCAGAAGCGAGCGATCGGCCAGGCGACGAGCCAGCCGGCCAGGAGGTGGATCGCGATGAACCAGAACGGGATCAGCCGCTGGTTCCAGATGGCGCTCTGGGGGTCGAGCACGAAGACCCAGAACGAGGCCACCGTCGTCCCGGCGAGCACCAGCCCCAGCCGGTCGCGCACGAGGACGGCCAGCACGGCCCCGGCCGCGGCCATCACGATCACCCACCGGTCCCCGGCCGCCGACCCGTCGGGGTTGAACCAGCCGAGCGTGGTGAAGATCGCGCGGAGGTTCGCCACGCTCACGTTCACGTAGCCGAGCGAGTCCGTGTAGCGCTGGGTCGTGCCGAAGGGCAGGAGCCACCACGCCGAGAGGCCGAACGAGGCCAGCCCGGCGCCGAGCGCGAAGCGCAGCGGACGCGCGAAGTCGCCCCGCGCGACCAGCCGGGCGCGCCCCTCCTCGGGGTCGGGCGAGGTCACCAGGGCGAGCGCCCCCACGAGGGTGAGCGCGGCCAGCGCCCAGCGCAGGTCGACCACGACCGACAGGGCCGTCGCCACGAGGGCGAGCCCCCCCAGCCAGTAGCCCCGCACGCCGCCGAGCGCGCGGCCCCGCGCGACCAGGCCCACGCACACCGCGGCCAGCGCCACGGTGACGAGGCGCGAGTCGAGTCCCCCGCGCGTGGCGAAGACCGGCCCGGCCGCCCGCCAGGCGTGGGTGTCGAGGGCCAGCGGCCAGGCGGCGAAGAGCGCCAGTCCGGCCGCGGCGAGGACCGGGTGGGCCCGGGCCACCCCCGCGCGGCGCGGGCCGCCCACCCCGCGGCGGTACAGCAGCTCGTAGGCGACGACGATCCCCGCGGCGCCCAGGGCGAAGAACCAGGGCAGGACGTGCCCGGCCAGGGTCAGGCTCAGCAGGATCGCGGTCGCCCAGTAGCCCCGGCCCGTGCGCGCCCCGCGCGCCACGAGCCCGATCGTCACCAGCGCCAGGGCGAGGCTGAGCGAGAACGGGTACTCCCCGGCCATCGTGGAGAAGAGGTTGCCCCCGTCGATGGTGTAGGTCGCGTCGAAGAGGAACGGCAGGGTCGCCATGGCGAGGGCCGCGGGCACCGGGCGGGGCGCGTCGAAGAGCCGGCCCATGAGGTACGCACCGAGCGGCATGAGGACCGTGCCCAGCACCGTCGAGAGCTTGAAGGCGACGGCGAAGCCGATGACGTGGCTCGCCCAGGCGGTCAGCACGTCGGGCAGGACGAAGTAGTAGGTGTAGGCGGGCAGCCCGTCGAGCCAGCCCGGGTACCACGGCGTGACGGAGAGCGGGTTGGCGAAGTGCGCGAGGTACGCCGGCAGGGCCAGGTGCGAGCCGGTGTCGCCCCCGGTGAGGAGGGTCGAGGAGACGAGCAGCGTCGGGTGCAGCGCCCAGACCGCGACGTAGGCGACCGCGACGACGGCCACCAGGTCGAGGAGGGTCAGCGTGTCGAGGCGGCGCGCGCGCATCAGTGGGCGCGCTGGGCGACGAGCGCGATGAAGGCCGTCGCGTTGAACGAGGCGTGGGTGACCCACGAGGGCACGAGCCGTCGCGAGCGCTCGGCGAGCAGCGCCAGCACGACCCCGAGCCCGACGAGGCCGGCCAGCTGGAGGAGCTCGGCGTGGGCCAGGCCGAAGAGGAGGGCGCTCACGACGGCGCCGAAGGCGACCGACGCGCGCCGGGAGAGCCGCGCGCGCGCGCCCTCGGCGAGGGCGCGGTAGAGCACGCCGCGGAAGAGCCACTCCTCGAACACCGGCGCCCCGAGCACGCTCAGCGCGCCCACCAGGGCGAGGGTCGGCCCGCTCGTCGAGTCGAAGAGGTGGTGCGCCGGGGCCGAGACCCCGTGGGGGTGGAAGAGGGCGTAGAGGGCGTCGAGGGCGAACTGGCAGGCGACCCCGAACGGGACGTAGACGAGGTCGCCCCAGCGCGGCCGCCACTGGCCCGGCCACGGGGTGAGCCCGCCGGCGCGGTAGGCCACGAGGACCGCGAGGCCGAAGCCGGCCCAGAGCCCGACGAGCCCGAGCGAGCTGGCCCACCAGGGGGGCGCCGCCGAGCTCGCCAGCCGGCTCAGTCCCCCGGGGTAGCCCGCGAGCGCGGCGCCGAGGCCCTCCAGGATGGTCGCGAGCACCTGACCCAGTAAGAATCCGATAAGCGCCGCGATGACGATGAGGCCCGTGCGCGGCGTGGTCTCCTCTGTCAGTGGGGTCACGAGGTCGTCGCTTTCGATCGCGCCGGGGCGACGGCGCTCGTCGGTCTGTCGCGGATAGCCTCTAGATTAGGTACGTGCCAGATTCACCCAACGACCCGGGCCAGAACAACGGCTTTCGTCGGCTCGTGCCCGGCGGGAACGGGCCCGTGACCCCCCCGGTGCGCCGCCGGCTGATCACGGCCGCCATCGTGGCCCTCATCGTGGGCTTCGTCGTGGTCAACTCCCTCTTCTCGACCAAGTCGGCCCGGGTGCTGACCTACTCCCAGCTGCTCCACGACGCGGCGGGCAACCAGATCAACACCGCCGTCATCAACAACTCCAACGGCGTGGTGACCGGCCAGCTCTCCAACGGCGCCGCCTACACCGTGAACGGCCCCTACCCCGCCCTGCAGGCCGAGATCGACACGCTGCGCAGCTCCAACGTGGCGGTGACCTTCGCCAACCCCTCGAGCCTCGCCTCGACCTTCCTGCCCTACCTCATCTGGATCCTCATCTTCGTGGCCTTCATGGTCTACGCGAGCCGGCAGGCCCGCGGCCAGATGAACGGCATGATGTCGGTCGGCCGCTCGCGGGCCAAGCAGTTCTCCCAGGACATGCCCCGCACCACCTTCGCCGACGTCGCGGGCTACAAGGGCGTCAAGCAGGAGATCAGCGAGGTCGTCGAGTTCCTCAAGAACCCGAGTCGGTTCCGCACCATCGGCGCGATCATCCCCAAGGGCATCCTGCTCGTCGGCCCGCCGGGCACGGGCAAGACGATGCTCGCGCGCGCCGTGGCTGGTGAGGCCGGGGTCCCCTTCTTCTCGGTGTCGGGCTCGGACTTCATGGAGATGTTCGTGGGCGTCGGCGCGAGCCGGGTGCGCGACCTGTTCAACACCGCGCGCAAGCAGTCCCCGGCGATCGTCTTCGTCGACGAGATCGACTCCATCGGGCGAAAGCGCGGTGCCGGCCTGGGCGGCGGCCACGACGAGCGCGAGCAGACCCTCAACCAGCTCCTGAGCGAGATGGACGGCTTCGAGCCCTCCGAGGGGATCGTCGTCATGGCCGCGACCAACCGGCCCGACGTCCTCGACCCGGCCCTGCTGCGCCCGGGCCGCTTCGACCGCCAGATCGTGGTGCCCCTGCCCGAGCTGGAGGAGCGCCTGCCGATCCTGCAGATCCACACCCGGGGCAAGCCGCTCGACCCCTCGGTCGACCTCGCGCTGGTCGCGCGCGGCACCCCGGGCATGAGCGGCGCCGACCTGGCCAACCTGGTGAACGAGGCCGCCCTGCGCGCGGTGCGCCGGGGCTCGCCCACCGTCTCGATGGAGGACTTCGAGGCGGCCCGCGACCGGGTGATGATGGGCCAAGAGCGCGACACGATGGTCCTGAAGGACGACGAGCGCGAGCGCATCGCCTACCACGAGTCGGGCCACGCCCTGTTGGCCTACGTCCTGGAGCGCACCGACCCGCTCCACAAGATCACGATCATCCCGCGCGGCATGGCCCTCGGGGTCACCATGACCCTGCCCGAGGAGGACCGCCACATCATGGGCCGGCCCGAGCTCGAGGACAGCCTGTGCATGCGCATGGGCGGCCGAGTGGCCGAGCTGCTCGTCTACGGCGACCTCTCCACCGGCGCGGCCGACGACCTGCAGCGCAACACCGAGCTCGCCCGGCGCATGGTGCGCGAGTGGGGCATGTCCAAGGAGATCGGCCCGATGGCCTGGGGCTCGAACAACCAGGTCTTCCTGGGCGAGGACCTCATGCACACCCGCGACTACTCCGACCACACCTCCCAGATCATCGACGACGAGGTCGAGCGGATCCTGCGCGAGCAGGAGTCGCGCGCCATCGAGGTCCTCACCCTGCACCGTCGGGGCCTCGAGGCCCTGACCCGGGCGCTGCTCGAGCACGAGACGATCGACGGGGCCGAGGCGGCCCGGCTGATCGACGAGGCGAACGGCGAGCCGGTCCACCCGGCCGGGACCAAGACGGTGAGCTCGCTCACCGGCGCCAAGCCCTCCCCCGAGCCCAAGGAGCCCCAGCCGGTGGCCGCCACCTCCCCGGTGCCGGCACCGGTCCCGGCGCCGACCTGGCAGCCGCCGACGCTACCGGCCGTCTAGCGGGGCGAGCACCGTGATCCCGGCCGGGCGGCTGGGCGCGGTGAGCCCGAGGACGAAGGACCCGGGGCTCGTGAGCACGTAGGAGCCGCCGGTGCGCACCCCCGGCGCGGCCGCGGCGAGGTCGCCGACGCCGTGGCCCTCGACGCGCAGGTGCGCGAGCGCGCTCGACGAGCCGAGCGCGCGCAGCGTGACGGTGATCGTGCGGCGGCCGGGGTTGAGCACGCGCAGCGCGTCGAAGCCCTTCGAGGTGAAGTCGTGCACGACCGCCGAGGACGTCGTCGGGCTCGGCGCCGACAGGGCCGACCCGGCCCCGGCCGTGCCGGTGGCGAGGCCGGTCACGACCGGCACGTTGGAGCTCACGCTCACCGCCGCGTAGCCGGCGGCCGGGATCGCCGGGTTCGGCGTCAGGGCGAGCGCGCCGGTCGTGAAGGGCGCGACGCTCAGGTACTGGTCGGCGATCCGGAACGCGCCGAGCACGACGTGGACGCGGACCTCGGCCGGCTCCGGGCCGGGGTTCGCCACCTCGAGCACGGCGCTCGCCCGCTGGGCCGTCGTCACGACCGGGAAGTAGGCGCGCCGCTCGGGCGTGGCCTGGCCCGGGTCGAGCGACAGGGTGCCCTGGGCGTCCTCGACCCCGACCGCGACCAGGCTGCCGCGCAGCACCCGCAGGCCCACACCGACCCCGCGGAGGTTGACCGCGACCCGCGCGAGGTCGAGGTAGACCTCGGCGTGGGCCGGCACCGAGACGCCCTGGTAGGCCTGGGGCGCCGCGAAGCCCGCGGCCGAGTAGACCGACGCGTCGAAGACGGCCGCCGTCGCCGTCGGGTTGAAGACGCTCACGTAGGCGCTCGAGCCCACGGCCGTCGAGAAGCCGGTGGCGCTCCAGGAGGTCGTGCCCGCCCGGGCGCAGGGGGCGGCCGCCGCGTTCGTGCCGGCCACCTCCTCGGCGACGACCCCGCCACCGGCCACCCGGGCGAGCACCGCGTAGAAGGTGCCCGCCTCGAGGGTCGAGGGCTGCAGCGCGTACTGGGTGCGCGCGGCCAGGGTCACCGAGCGGGTGGCCACGCGGCCGGTGTCCGCGACGACCTCGATCTCGAGGGCCCGCGACGCCGCGGTGGTGTTGAGGAAGGTCACCCGCCCCGGCCGGTGGGCACCGCCCGGCAGGCCGGTGCAGTAGAGGGCCGTCGACTGGGGCGCGACGGCGCCCTCGCCGGGGTAGGCGGCGGGGTTGTGCGCCGGGCGCAGCGTGACGGCGACGCCCACCCCGGCGAGCACCACCGCGCAGGTGACGAGCAGGGGCCCGCGCCTCACCGCGACCTCGCCCGACGTCCGGCCCGCCCGGTGAAGAGCCACTCGGCGCGCTGGATCCAGCCGAAGCCCAGGGCGACGATCGCCCACAGCCCCAGGGTGAAGAGGGCCAGCAGGCCGTTGAGGGGGAACCGGCGCACGACGAGCTCACCGGTGGGCGTGCCGGATCCGGCGGGCACGGCGTAGAGGGGCGTCCAGGTCCCCCGGGTGGTGCGGGGGGTCGCGCGCCCGTCGACGACGAGCGTGAAGGCGCCGGCCGGGGCCAGCCCGGCGACGACGGTCCCCCCCGGCTCCAGCGGCCCGGCGAGGCGCCGGGCGGAGAAGACCGGGCGCAGCGTGGTCGAGCCGGGGCTCGACTCGGCCACGACGCCGTGGAAGAGGGAGTTGGCGTAGACCTGGGCCGAGGAGGTCGTCAGCTCCAGGGAGAGGTCGCCCTGGCGCGCCAGGGCCCGGGTGAGCGCCTGGGGCACCGGCCGGCGCGGGACCTGCTGGACGCCGGCGACCTCGGGGGCCGCCGCGTCGAGCACCACGATCGTCGAGATCCCCGCCGGGGCGAGCAGCGAGCCGAGGTCGACCGTCTGGCCCCGCAGGGCCGACTGGACGGCCACGATCAGCGCGTCGGTCGCCCCCGAGTCGGGGCCGGTGAAGGCCGTCGCGCCCCCCGGGAGCCCGTTGGCCGAGGTCGCCAGGGCGAGCCCCGGGGCGACCGTCCAGCCCGGGGTCGGCAGGACCGACGGGTCCCCCAGCCAGAGCACGCGATAGCCCCCGGCGCGGCTCGGGGCGAGCGTGCCCAGCGACTCGGCCACGCTCGAGGTCGGCAGGTCGAACCGGCCCGAGCCCATCGCCCCGAGGAAGGGCACGACGGCGAGCACCAGTGCGGCCACGCTGAGCGCGGCCGCGCCCTGGCGCCAGCCGAAGCCGGCCGCGCGCAGGTCCGACTCGAGGGCCCCGACCCCCAGGCCCACGAGGCCGGCCAAGCAGAGGCCGTAGAGCGCGAGCAGCACGTCGAGGTCGGGCTCGAACGAGCCGAGCCAGTGGTGGCCCGACAGCGCCGCGAGGGCCAGGGTGAGCGTGGCGACGACGACCAGCTTGGACGCCACGGCGCGGCGCTCGCCCCGACAGAGCATGACCGCGAGGGCCGCCGCGCCCGGCAACAGCCAGCCCCACCACGACGCCCCGAAGGAGCCGTCGACCCCGCGCAGGAGGTACGAGAAGCCCGGCACCGTCCAGGGCCCGCGGGCCAGTCCGAAGACCTCGGGGGCCCGGCGCCCGGCGATGGCCACGTCCACGGTGAGCGGCAGCAAGAAGACGGCCACGTTGAACGCGACGAAGCCCAGCAGCCGCAGGGGGCGGGCGAAGCCCGACTCGGGGTCGGGCTCGAACCAGCGCGCGACGGCCACCCCCACGATCAGGAGCGCCACGGCGACCAGGGCCGCCGGCGCCAGGGCGCAGACGAGGGCGCTCTGCATGACCAGCATGAGGCGCTGGCCGGCCTCGCTGGTGCGCCAGCCCCGGTGCCCGAAGGGGATCGGGGCGCCGTAGGGTCGGCGCCTAAAGCCGGGCACGTCCATGACCTCGAAGACGCGCCGGGCGACGAAGGGCAGCCCGGCCACCACGACGAGCACGTCGAGGCGCCCCTGGGCGACCATGTTGAGCCCGGTCGGCACCGCGGCGTAGGCCAGCGCGCCGACGAGCCGCGCCCGGTTGGAGACCTTGTCGCGCAGCAGGCGGCCCATCCCGAGCGCCCCCACCGGGACGGCGAGGATCAGGGCCGCCCGCGCCAGGATGCCCATGCGCCCGAGCACCACGGTGCCGGCGACCCCCAGCACCCCGAAGCCCGGCGGGCCCGGCGCGCCGGTGCCGACCCCGGCCGGCGACCACGAGGCGAAGTAGTGGCGCCAGGTCGACCACCACGAGTCGAGCGGCGCCAGCCGGCCGACGAGGGGGAGGTGGCCCGCGACGAGGTTGCGCGCGCCGAGCGCCCAGAGAACCGCGGCGAGCGCCACCACCAGCGCCTGGGACCGGAAGGAGGTGAGCACGCGCGAGGGGCGCGCCGCGGGGGCCGGCTCGACGAAGTCGTCGAACTCCTCCTGCTCGGAGAAGGCGGCCGCGAAGCCCACCGAGTGGTCGTCCTCGAGGCTCGCCGCCGGTGACGGCGCGACGATCCCGCGGGCCCGGTCGAACCCCTCGCGCACCAGGCGCACCACGAACTCCCGGGCCCGGCTGGCGCCGGCGACCTGGAGGCGCGCGAGCTCGGCGTCCGAGAGGACGCGCAGGCGCTCGAGCTCCTTGCGGCGCGCGCGCACCCGCCGGCGCTGGACGAGGAGCCACGCCCAGGAGTGGGCGATCGCCCCGACCCGCTCGGTGTCGGCCCCGACGAGCGCGACCACCGTCTCGGCGAGGTCGAGCACCGCCAGCTGGGCCAGGACCCACACCGCGGTGCGCCGGTGCCACCCGCTCGCCACGACGAGCAGCTGGTGGCGCCGGCGCAGCGCCGCCCGCGAGGCGTGCCGGGTGCCCAGCGCCGCGCAGGCCCGCTCGCCCCGGGCGATCGACTCGCGGTGGGCGACGGTGGCGAGCGGCGCCACCACGATGCGCGCCCCGGCGGACTGGGCCCGCCAGCACAGGTCGAGGTCCTCCCCGAGCAGCGAGATCGCCGGGTCGAACCCCCGCAGGGCGCCGAAGAGGTCGGCGCGCACGAGGGTCACCCCGCCCGGGGCGACGAAGACGTCGCGCTCGAGGTCCTGCTGGCCGTGGTCGACCTCGCCGCGCTCGATCCGGTCGCGCACCACGCCGAAGCGGTCGGCGTTCTGGCCGACGTGCGCCAGGACCATCTCGTCGTCGTAGTCGACGGCCTTGGGGGTCACGATCCCGGCGTTGGTCCGGTAGGCCGCCTCGACGAGGCGCGCGACCACGTCGGGGTGCAGGCGCACGTCGTCGTGGCAGAAGAGGAAGAAGGCCGCCCCCTCGACCAGGCGCGCCCCCTCGTTGCAGGCGGCCCCGAAGCCCCGGTTCTCCTCGAGCACCTTGACGAAGGCCCGGGGGTCGACCGAGGCCACCCGCTCGCTGACCCCGGCCGCCTCGCCGTTGGCGACCACGAGCACGCTCAGCTCGGAGTAGTCCTGGGCGACGAGCGAGGCGAGCGTCGCCTCGAGCCCGGGTCCCGGACCGGTGGTGACGACGACGGCGACGACGGCCGGGGCGCGGTTTTCCATCAGCCCGACAAGGCTACCGGCCGCCCCGACGCGCTCCGGGCCACGCCTGAGCGTGTCATACCTGGTGGGAGCGGTCGAGTTCGGAGACCACGTCCGAGAGGGACCGGGCCAGGGCGATGGTCGGTCGCCACCGCGTCGCGGCCATGAGCCGGGTCGGGTCGCCCCGGCTCACCGGGACCTCCACCGGGCGCAGCAGCGAGGGGTCGCGCACCAGCCGGGTGCCCGGGGCCACCATCGCCACGAGCGCGTCGGCGACCTCGGCCATCGCGTGCTCGACGCCCGAGGCGACGTTGTAGACCGTGCCGCCGGCCCCCCCGAGAGCGAGGAGCCGGTAGGCGCGCACGACGTCGCGCACGTCGGTGAGGTCGCGGCGCGCCGTGAGGTCGCCGACGCGCACCTCGCCCGCGCCGCTCGCGCGGGCCGCGAGCAGCCGGGTCACCAGGGCCGGGACGAAGAAGGAGGTCGCCTGGCCCGGCCCGACGTGGTTGAAGGGGCGCGCCACGACCACGTCCAGTCCCCCGGCGGCGGCCTCGAGGGCGAGGCGCTCGGCCTCGGCCTTGCTCCTCGCGTACGGGCTGACCGGGGCGGGGGCCCGGGTCTCGGCCAGGGGCTGGTCCTCGGGCCGGGTCACGCCGTAGACCTCGGCCGAGCTCACCACGACGACCCGGGCCCCCGGAGCCCGCGCGGCCACGGCCTCGAGGACGTTGCGGGTGCCCCCCACGTTCACGGCGCGCACCGCGTCGGGCTCGTCCCACGAGCGGCCCACGTGGCTGAGGGCGGCCAGGTGGTAGACGACCCCCGGGCGGGCCGCGCCGAGCGCGTCGGCGAGGGCGCGCGGGTCGCGCACGTCGAGCTCGCGGTCGACGGCGACGACCGGGTCGCCCGCCGCCACGAGGTGGGCGACGAGGTGGCGGCCGACGAAGCCGCCGGCCCCGGTGACGAAGGCGCGCGTCATCGCCCGAGCGCGATCCGGTAGGCGTCGAGGTGGCGCGCGACGCACCGCTCCCAGGTGAAGCCCGCGGCGCGCGCGCGCGCCGCGGTGGCGCGCGCGGCGCGCTCGAGCGCGCCCTCGCCGAGCGCGTCGAGGAGCGC
>JAJXZW010000002.1 GCA_021779855.1 Actinomycetes bacterium | reverse complement strand
GGTCCCAGCTATCGGCTGAAGGACCACGTCAAGCCAGCAGGAGGTGATCCAAGGAACTAATCTGCAGTTTGGCTGATCTACATATCAGCCTGTACTTGTTCCGACATCAGAGAACGTACGCCGACAGCTGGCCGACATCTCGACCGCGCACCACGCGGCGAGTTCCTCGAAAGCCCGCGTGTGACGGGCCTGGTGGCGAGCCCAGGGGACTGCGGCAACGACGACACCGTGATGAGCACATGAGACCCGCGGCACTCTCGCGATGACGAACACCTTGGTCCGCCCCCAGTCGAGCGCCCGCCAACGACGCTCTCGTCCCGCGTCATAGCGCGGGGCGCGACCGCCGCAGTGGGGGCAGCGCCAACGGTGCTGGACCCGGGATCGAACGCGAATCTCGACAATCTCGCCGATGAGATCCACACTCTCGACGCGAACGGCCTTCGCCTCGACGCCCAGCGTCTTAGCCAATAGTCTCTGGGACAGCACGCCGTCTCCTCCTCGTTTTCCGGCTTCAAGCACCCGAGAACTTAGGAACGAGGCGGCGTGTTCTACGTCATCAACTCAGATTGACCCACAACATCGGCAGGAGAGCCTCATTTTGGGAGGGCGTCCTTGGCGAAGTAGGCGGCGGCGCGCCGCAGGATCTCGTTCTCCATCTCGAGGCGCCGGTTCTCTCGTCGCAGCCGGACGACCTCCTGCTGCTCGGTCGTGGTCAGGCCGTCTTTGACGCCGTCGTCAATGTCGGCCTGATGCAACCAGCGCCGGACCGTCTTCTCGGCGACGCCGAAGTCGGCCGCCACCTCCGGGATCGGGATCTTGCCGCGCCGGGCGACCGCCACCACGTCACGCTTGAACTCCTCGGGAAACTTCTTGGGCATGGGTGCATCCTTCCAGCCCGGGGTCTCCGGGCAATAGGGATGTCACCAAGACTCTGAGCAGACCCGCTGGATCGAGTCGTTCAACGCCCGGTTACGCGATGAGTTCTTGAACGGCCAGCAATTCGACTCACTGCTCGAGGCCCAAGTGCTCCTCGCGGACTGGCGTCACGAATACAATCACGAGCGAACCCACAGTGCCCTTGGTCGAGTCACGCCGGCCAAGTTCGTCGAAGTCTGGAAGTGCCAGAGGAAAGAACAACTTGCAGAGCTACCGGCTTAGTTTTCGGGGTCCGGCCAATGCCCTCAACGAGTCAGAGAGACTGGCCGTTTTGGAAACGATCTAGTCTCCAGGAAATCCGTCCGGCTTCACGCTCGGAGTTATGACACCATCAGAGATGTTCGCCGAGCTTGTTGCGCTGACTGGTTGAGCTCGCCCTCTATTAGACCCAGTGGGATTCAACCCCGCACCCGCGCCGAGTCCCGCAAATGGCGACCATGAAAATCAAGTTGAATTTGATTCGCGGCCTCGCGCAGTTGGGGAAGAAGTTCTTCGCGGAGCTCCCGAACCGAAACGCGATGAGAGTTCACCGAGACATTCATTGCCGCAATTACATGACCTGAGGTGTCGCGGATGGGAACTGCTACTGATCGGAGCCCGTCCTCCATCTCTTGGTCGATCAGTGCGTAACCGGAGTCACGCACGCGGGAAAGGATCGTCCGTAGCTCCTTCGGATGAAACACCGTCCTCTGGGTCCGGGGTTCGAAGTGAGCCCTTGCCAAATACCGATCAATCTCGCCATCGGGAAGGTTTGCGAGCAGAACCCGTCCCATTGAAGTGCAATACGCAGGAAAACGAGTTCCCACCGAGATTGAGATTGTCATGATTCGCTTAGTTGGTACGCGAACGACGTATACGATGTCATCCCCATCGAGTACGCTGATAGATGAGGACTCATGGATGGAGGCAACGAAGTCTTCAACTTGTGGCTGGGCGACTTCGGCAAGACTTAGACCTGACAAATATGCGTAGCCAAGTTCCAAGACGCGGGGGCGAAGTGAGAAGAACCTCCCTTCATTGCGAACATAGCCGAGTTCCACTAGCGTCAGTAAGAAGCGTCTAGCGGCTGCGCGCGTTAGCCCAGTGTTCTTAGCGACCTCTGCGAGGGTGAGTTCAGGGCGATCGGGACCGAAGCAGAGTATTACGGCAAGCCCACGCTCTAAGGACTGAACAAAGTCTGAGCCACGTACCGACTTACCTTGAACTTCAACTGGTGAATCGTGAGTGGAAACCACGATAGAACGATAGCGGACTCGCACCGGATCGTGGATCTAGGTACATATACTTCGCTACGCCTCAAGTACCACTGCAATGCCCTGCCCGACGCCAATGCACATGGTCGCAAGGCCAAATCCGCCCCCCCGGTGCCGGAGTTGCCAAGCAAGACTTGTAAGTATCCTCGCGCCAGAGCTTCCGAGTGGGTGTCCTAGCGCAATCGCGCCTCCCTGAGAATTCACAATTGACGGATCTAGTTCTGACCACTCTTGTAGACAGGCCAATGATTGTGCAGCAAAGGCCTCATTCAATTCGACAGCGACAAGGTTCTTCCAATCGATGCCCGCTCGCTTCAAGGCTGTTCGGGCAGCTTCGACCGGACCAATTCCATACATGTGGGGATCGATGGCGCATACAGCTCGAGACGCGATCCGAGCGAGCGGCGGTTTTTGAAGTTTGCCCATGGCCTTCGTGTCCGCGAGCAGGAGGGCGGACGCTCCATCGCTAAGAGGCGACGAATTTCCAGCCGTTACCGTTCCTCCTGGTTGATGGACTGGTCTTAGTGCTGCCAGCTTGTCGATTGATGTATCGGGCCTGATTGTCTCGTCGCGATCGAGGTACACACCCGAGATGGACACAACTTCATCCCGGAAGAGGCCCTTCGTCCATGCGGCGTCTGCGTTGGAATGACTTGCGAAAGCAAATTGATCCTGTTCTTGGCGACTGATTCCATACCGCCTAGCGAGAATTTCAGCACCCTCAGTCAGACTCACCGTCCACTCTGAGGGCATAGCAGGATTCACCAATCTCCACCCAAGAGTCGTGGAGTGAAGTACTGCGTTGTCGCGCTGGAGCCGTTGCTCTGGTTTGGGCAGAACCCATGGAGCGCGACTCATCGACTCAACGCCGCCTGCGATGCACAGACTCGCATCCTCTACAGCAATCGCGCGGCTGGCTCCGATAACGGCTTCCATGCCGGATCCGCAAAGTCGGTTCACTGTTACGCCGGGTACGGTGGTAGGCAGCCCGGCAAGAAGCGTTGCCATTCGGGCGACATTCCGGTTGTCCTCCCCCGCTCCGTTAGCTGCACCAAAGTGCACGTCGTCAATCAGAGAGGTGTCGCACTCCGGAGCACGCCCGATGAGGGCAGTAATCACACCAGCCGCAAGATCGTCCGGCCGCACCGTCGAGAGGGCCCCTCCGAAACGGCCAACGGGGGAGCGCACCGCATCCACAATGAAGACATCGTTCATCCGTCTACTCCCTCTGTACTTCTTAGTCCCCGGAGTACTCTCAGTTCGTCGGTCGTTGGTGCAGGAGTTATTTGAACCTCGTCTGAAATGCGGAGCGGCCAGGCTGTTGCTCGAGTAACCTGATCGCGAGTCACCCCAGGGTGGAGGTGAGTGAGGACAAGTTCGGAACTTTGAGGATCTGGGCAAAGTAATCCGAGGTCGGTGACAACGAGAGTCGGTCCCTTACCGGGCAATCCGAGCCGTTGTCGATCTCCCCAACCGATTCCGTGTCCGACTGACGTGACAAAGTCGAGATCTCTCACAAAGGTTCGGATCGACTGACGCATGACGATGATGACTTCACCACACGATGTCGCGATCTCTGGGGCACCTCCCGCACCTGGGAGACGGACCCTGGGTGCGTCATATGGTCCTATGACCGTGCTGTTGAGATTGGCGAATCTATCGATCTGCGCGGCGCCTAACATTCCGATGTCGATGTGCCCCCCTTGCAGCCAATAGTTAAAAATCTCAGGGACCGACACGACGGAGTCAGCTGTTTGAGCAAGTTCACCATCTCCGATGGAAAGGGGAAGGTGTGAGGGCTTCGCGCCAATGGTTCCTGACTCATATACGAGAACGATTTGCGGAGCGTGGAGGAGCCTTGCGAGGTTTGCGGCCGTGCTCGGAAGCCCAATCCCAACAAAGCATGTCGCACCATCTGGCAATTGTCGCGCAGCGGCGACGGTCATGATCTCGTCGGTTGAGAATTCGCACGAACGGGGGTCGGCCCTCTCTCCGGAGTTATTCATGTGCGGCTGAGATGTCCCAGCACATTGTCGTCCATCCATCGCGCAAAGCTCGCGCGGTCCCGGCTGATTGCATCCCAGGCCCGATAGAAGGCATTATCTCGTTCAGAAAAGCCCATCGCGTACGAAGGATAGGAACCACCGGGGACCAATGACACTGCGGTAATTGCCCAACTGGGCAGCACTACGGCTCCGGGGTGCGGGTCAAGAGAATCAACGAGTTGTTCAACAGTGACGAGTGAACGAGTCGCAGACAATACCGCCTCCTTCTGGACGCCCGTGATTCCCCACATCTGCACGTTGCCATTGCGGTCCGCTTGTTGAGCGTGGATTACTGACACATCTGGATTGAGTGCCCGCACGGCGGTCAACACCTCTCCGGTGAATGGGCAAACAATCGGGGCCAGTTGCGGAGACACCGAAGATAGGCCAGTGCCCGTGTAGCCGCGAAGTACTGCGAAAGGTAGTCCTGACGCGCCGGCTACGTAGCGATTTGCTAAGCCGGCATGACTATGTTCATCAAGAAGAATCGGATTGGGCCATGCGTTCTCTACTGCATCGCGGAGTCTGTGTAGCGAGCCGACACCGGGATTGCCTCCCCATGAGAAGATCAACTCTCTTGCGCAACCCATACCGATCATCTGGTCAAAGATGATGTCAGGGGTGAGTCGCACCAAAGTTAGATTGCGCCGACCTTGACGAATCACTTCGTGACCGGCGGCAAAGGGGATCAGATGAGTGAAGCCCTCAAGTGCAACGCAGTCACCGTCATGGATTAGAAGACGCACGGCGTCTTTGAGTGGAATGATTTCAGTCATTGGTTGACATAGATCGCGCGGTCAAGTCGAGACCGGTGCGAGGTTTCGCTACGAGCGCCATCTCTCGGGCGGCCTTCCATCTCAAGAGTTCGCAGACCGCCCGAAAGTTCATGATAAGAACACTACTCTCCCACTCGTGCACGAACGTAACCAAGCACCAAGTCCGAATTCGACTCAGAAGATCCCTCGATGGAAACCGTTGGAGCATGCAATGAGGACCCTTGACATGTCGTGACGGTTTGTGTACGATGTTCACTAGAAGAACGGGTGTGCGGTAGACGAACACCTGAGCGAGAGTGAATTACGCAGAATCGGCAGTTCTGATGTTGGGTTGAGGCTGGGGTCTCTGGGGACGCGCGAGTTATGAAGTGCCAAGCGCATGACCAAATGGAGCCTCAGTGCACTCATCTTTCGATGCAGGCGTGATGAAAATGAGGGAGTCTCAACTGCGGCTGAGGCTTATAGCAGAAGGAATAGAGGGGGAAGACGAATGAGGCATCACATGAGGCCAAGGGCACTTGTGGTAGGAGCGACGCTGACACTGGGAATGATGCTTGTGATGTCGACGGGGTCGGTAGCATCAGCCGGCTCTGGAACTGTCTACAGCATGGCTTCGATTGTGCCGCTGTCAACTGCTGCTGCTCCATATGGAATCCTTGCGGAGAAGCTCGACAACCTGGCAATCGCAAATATCGCGAAGGATCACATCATTTCGGGGTCGATCAAGAACTACTACTACGACTCTCAGGCGCTGCCCGCGCCTGCGGTGACCGCGGCTGAGCAGGCTATTTCAATTCACCATGTCGCTGTGATGCAGGTGCTCTTCACTTCACCGGTGTCCGCAGTCGTACCTATTGCTTCTCGCAATAAGGTATTGGAGATCAACCCAGGTGCGACTGGTCCCAACTTGTACAACCTGTCGCCGTATCTGCTATCGGTCCTGCCATTGGGCAATCAACAAATCGCCGCATACGCCCCGTTTGCTGTTCAGAAGGAAGGCTACACACGGTGGGTTGTTCTGTACACCGAGGAGCCTCTCGGTCAGGGGTTAGAGAAGGCGATCAATGCCGACGTGCCCAAGGCTGGAGGAAAGGTATTGGCTGACATACAAGTGAGTCCGACCGCGACTAACTATTCTTCGCAGGTATCTCAGATTGCTTCAGCAATTGGTTCCTCGGATAAGAACACGTTGGTCTATCTCGCGACGAGCGGTGACGTGTCGGGCAACAATCAAGAAATCATGGACGAGCTTGTAGCCGACGGAGTGCACGTCGAATATGCAGGGTTTGCGGACTCCGTGACGCCAGCCCTACAGGCCGATCCCAATGCAGGGAGTTATCAATACACCACGCCGGTCGTCAACCTAAAGGACAAGAACCAGGTGACGCAGCAGTTCATAACCACAGTAAAGGCCGAGTACCCAAATCAGGTAAATGAACTCGAGAGCTTCACAAGTGTCTACAACAACATGCTTCTCGTTGCTGACGGAATCCATCATCTGCAGTTGAAGAACAAGCCAGTGACAGGGCAGAATCTAATTGAGGCTCTTCGCTCAATGGGCACAATTCAGGTCGTAGGTGGCGCATGGAAGGTGGAGAACACCGGCACCGTAAGCGAGAAAGTCGGTGTTGAGCAGTTGGAGACTGGTGGCGCTAGCAAGCCGATTTACGTTCCGTAAGTGACATTCATTGTGGATCGCGCCGTCAGCGTCATCCCTGTCTTGGGCGAAATGGCAAGAGCCGTCGCCGGGGCAGACCAACGGTCGGATACCGAGGATCGGGCGGTCTTCCGTGGACCATCCTCACGCTCAAAGCTCCCCTGGAGGTGAGGATGGTCCACGGTGAAACGGTGCCAAAAGTAGGGTTTCGTCCTGCAGTTTGGGCGACGGCGGAGCGGAATCCCTTCAAGACCGAGCTCGGGTTAACGACTTTGGGCGAGACACTTGGACTGGACGCGATTTTCTTCGGTGACCGGATGCTGTCTAGCGTTCATGCGAATGGTAGGCCGGTATATCGGTCGAGCCACACAGAAGTTACTGTCACGCTCGCAGCGATGGCTGCCCGCAGCAAGAAGATTTTTGTATCCCCACTTGTGCTCGTCGCTCCGTTTCGTCATCCTGTCCAACTTGCAAAGGTGGCGGCATCACTTGACTTGCTCTCAGAGGGCCGACTGCTGCTTCCCCTTGGCGCTGGATGGAACCTCCATGAGTTTGAGACACTGGGCATTCCAAAGGCTGAAGCGGCGGGGAGACTGGAAGAGAGCATTACGATCATTCGACGCTTATGGACTGGGGAGAGCGTAAGCTTCGAAGGGCGCTACTACAGTCTGAAAGACGTCGCAATTAGTCCATTGCCCTATCGGGTGGGTGGTCCGCCAATATGGTTGGGATCGTTCGGGCCAATGTCGAATGATGTTTGGGGCGGGACGTCTCTCAGTAAGGCAACGGAACGTTCGCTTGCGCGTGTTGGTCGACAGGCAGACGTATGGGTACCGATGCTCTACGATGCCGCGCATCGCACGTGCATAAGTCCCCACCTGCTCAGCGATGCATGGGCAAGGGTCAACATTGAAGCATCGGCTGCGAAGAGGCCCGGGGGCGTGTCATTTGCCTTTTCACACTGGTTTCACTGTGTGGAAACCCGAGAGGATGAAGAGGATCTCGTGCAGGGCTTGTCGGCTTTCTTCGGGGGCTCGATTCAGGAGGCCAGGGATACGTACCTGATCGGGTCGGTAGATGAAATCATCGAGCGAGTCGATCTCCTCTTAGGAGACTCGATTTCTCCCGAATGGTTCATATTGACGATGCTGAACTCTTCGACGCGGCAGCTCGAACTCCTGGCCAACGTTATCGCGCCGCGTTTGCGAACCTTAAGGACGTACTCGTGATTGGTGAGCTGTACGAGGGTGCAGTGCGCGTCGTCCTCGTCAGCGTGGCGATCTGGGGAGCCAACTCCTACCAACGAGTTAGTGAGGTGGAAAGGTGAACCTGCCATCCAACGTCACCATCCGCGAGGTGTCTCCGAGAGATGGTTTACAAAGCGAACCCGTCATCGTCTCTACTGAAGAGAAGGTACACCTCGTTGACATGCTGTCTGCTGCCGGATTCGCGAAAATCAATGTTGCGTCATTTGTGAGTCCAAGGGCAGTTCCGCAAATGGCAGACGCGCGAGAGGTATTTGCGGCAATTGCGAAGCGTAGTGGAGTTACATATGACGCAACGGTCCCCAATATCAAAGGTGCTGAACGCGCCATTGAGGCAGGTGCTGACGCAATAGTCGTCTTTGTTGCCGCGAGCGAGAGAGGTAACCAGTCAGGGGTTGGTCGAAGCACCGAGGACGCAATGGACGAGGCAGAGAGTGTCATACGCATTACGCGCGCTAGTGATCGTTCGGCAATTGGAACAGTGGCGACAGCCTTCGGATCACCTTACGGGGAAGACATAGACATTGACCGCGTCACTCATTTGGTGAGGCGATTTGTTGAAGCTGGCGCGAGCGCAATTGCGCTTGGAGACACTAGCGGTGAAGCGAACCCGAAGCAAGTTCAACTATTAGCCACAAAGATCCTCGAAAACTACCCGACGATCGAACTGAGCATGCACTTTCACGATACACGTGGCATGGCAATTGCAAACACAGTAGCGGCCATGGAAGCGGGTGTTACGCACTTTGACAGTGCCACCGGGGGTATAGGTGGTTCGCCATTCACAAGGAACTCGGCCGGAAATCTTGCAACTGAAGAGCTTCTCCATTTGTGCCGGTCGATGGACATTGATACTGGAGTTGACTTTGATCTTGCGATTGACGCGTACAACTTTTTGGCAAATGTTTTGAAGAGACCCTTGCCGAGCAAAGTCGGTCGACTGTTTAGATCCGAGGCGGAGGCATCTGATGACTAGCAACATTGAATCACAAGAGGACGGATCTGAGAGGCGACTGCTCTCAGGGATTCGCGTTCTTGATCTCTGTCGAGACCTTTCCGGTCCATACACATCGATGATGTTGGCAGAACTCGGCGCGGACGTTGTCAAGGTTGAACATCCCGATCGGGGTGATGAAACGCGGTCATGGCCCCCGTTCATCGATGGAGTGAGTGGGTACTTCTCAACAATCAATCGAAGCAAGCGCGGTATAGCAATCAATCTCAAGGATGAAGATGGCAAGAAGGTAATTCTTGAATTGGCAGCTCGGGCAGATGTGGTGATGCAGAGTTTCACACCCGGTGTAGCGGATCGCCTTGGTGTCGGCTATGAAGCCATTCGAGAGTTGAATCCGAGCGCCATTTACTATTCGCTGTCCGGATATGGACAAGATGGACCATGGCGTGAGAAGCGCGGCTATGACCCAATTCTTCAGGCAGCAAGCGGTTTTATGAGTTTGACGGGTGAGGCGGGTCGAGGTCCGGTAAAAACGATTGTTCCGATTGCTGATGTTTCTACTGCGATATACGGGTCGTTTGCAATTCTGGGCGCGTTGTTCCACCGCGAACGTACGAGAGTGGGGCAGCACATCGACATGTCCATGTTGGATGTGATGGTCTCGATGTTGAGTGTCGTTGGTACCCGGTATTTGCTCACGGGTGTTGTGCCGCAGCGTAATGGCACGGAAAATCCGCAGAGAGTTCCATCAGCGGCCTTCGAATGTGGTGATGGCAAGCTCATTCAAGTTGTTCCGAACCAGCGCCAGTGGCCTGCGTTTTGTGGATTGCTCGGCCACTCAGAGTGGATTGACGACGAGCGGTACGAAAGCCCAGCTGCGCGCGTGGCGAACCAGCAAACCTTGTATCCAAAGATACGGCAGATCTTTAGGTCTCGTTCGTCAGAAGAGTGGGCTGAACTTCTAGACGATGCGACAATTGCGTACTCCCCAATCTTCTCGATTGATGAAGTGTTTGACTTGCCGCAAGTGAAGGCACGGAAGATTGTTCAGAGTTACTGGGTACCTGGATATGGCAACGTACCCGCTATCAATTCACCGCTCAAACTGTCCGAATCGCCTACTCGGATTGCTTCACCACCTCCGCGACTTGGGCAACATACGGCGGAGGTATTGCAGGAAATTGGTTACTCGAAGGAGGATCTCGAGAGGTTGGTCAAGCGGAAAGTAGTTGTCGCAGAAAGTGAGTCCCATCCATGAGCGAGATTGTTCAATTGAGAAGAGAAGGGCGAGTGGCGGTAATCACCCTTAACCGTCCTGAAGCGCGTAACGCCCTGAACGCGGAATTGCTAAGAGAGTTGCTGCAGTCCTTCGAGGCGGTCGAAATTGACGATGGCATCGGAGCTGTAGTACTTACTGGTAACGGACCCGCCTTTTGTGCAGGCGCAGATCTAAAGGAAACTTCTCGCACCATTGAGGTCGGCGACTTTTGGACCGGTTATTCAAGGACGAACCAGTCGCTCCATCTGCATCAGATGCTGCCAAAATTTCCGAAGCCAGTGATTGCAGCAGTGAACGGGTTCGCTGTTGCTGGTGGTTGTGGAGTTGCAATGTCTTGCGATCTCGTTGTTGCTGGTTCTAGCGCGAAATTTGGCTACCCCGAGGTCAAACGAGGTCTTGTGGCAGCCATGGTCATGGTAAGGCTTGAACGGCTCGTGGGTCAGCGAGTTGCACTCGAGTTGCTGCTCTCAGGTCGGCTTATTGACTCAACGGAGGCTCTTTCGGCCGGAATGATAAATCGAGTGGTAAGCGATGATGAAACGCTGCCGACTGCCATAGAACTGGGTGAAGAACTCTCCTCACGACCCGCGTCGGCCCTTCGCTTCACGAAGGAGCTCTTCAGGCAGGTTCAAGACATGAGTTATGACTTGGCGCTCGAACACGCACGGGATGTGAATCAAATGATTCATAGGGCAGGTGACGCAGGAAAGGGTGTGTCCGCATTTCTTGACTCGGTGAAAGGTGCCAAAGGTGAGTAGCAGCGACAACGAAGATCTAGTCCTTTTCTCGGTTGATGGCCCAGTCGCAACCGTGACGTTGAACCGGCCCGACATGCTGAATGCCGTGAGTACGCCGGTGCTGCGGCGACTGTTCGACGTGTTTGATCAAGTCAATGACTCCGAGGGGATTTGGTGCGTCATTCTTAAGGGGAATGGTCGGGCGTTCTGCACTGGGGCTGACCAGAAGGAGCGCGCCACCATGACGGAAGACGACATTCGCTATCGCCGGCGGGTGGGTCCGCAATCATTTGCTGCAATGCGTAACTGTCGTCGTCCGGTTATCGCCCAGGTCCACGGGTATGCGCTTGGTGGGGGACTAGAGCTCGCCCTTGGATGTGACCTAATCGTGGCCGCCGAGGGAACGATCATGGGACTAATCGAAACGTCGAAGGGCTCGATTCCTGCTGGCGGGGGAACACAAATTCTTCCACGCTTGGTAGGTCTTCAGCGCGCGAAGGAGATCATCTTCACTTCGATGAAGTTCACGGCGGAAGATGCACTTCGGTGGGGGATGCTGAACTATGTGGTCCCGCTTGGTGAACTGGACGCAAGGGTAGCCGAATTGGCGAGCGCCATCGTGTCGGTTGCACCCATCTCCAACATTCAAGCGAAGAAAGCCATCAACTGCTCAACGGACATGGACATTGCATCCGGCGTGCAAATGGAGACTGCTCTATATGAGCGAACGCTCACAACGAACGACCGCCGAGAGGCGTTGGCAGCCGCACGAGACAAGCGGAAGCCACAGTTCAAGGGAAACTAGGAAGGACGAAGATGGGTGAGCCTTCTTCTCGTGAAGATGCAAGTTGTGAGTTCTCGGAGTTGGTCGCGGGGACGAGTCCCACTGACTTTCCCGATCACACTCTATTGGCAGCTCGAGTGGACCTTCTCGACACGCTCGGATGTGCGCTGGCTGGCTGGGATGCCTTGGGTATTCGTGAAGTCCGTGAATTGATATTGAAAAAGGGAGGGTCGGCATCTGCCAACGTGTGGGGAACCGGTTCGAAGGTTCCTACTGCAGAGGCTGCATTTGCAAATGCGATCGCTTCACACGCGTTGGATTTCGATGACAACCATCCTGGAGTTCTTCACACCGGTGTTTCAGTCGTACCCGCGGCAATCGCTAGTGCTGAAGCTGAATCGGTAAGTGATATCGAGGACATACTGACCGCGATCATTCTCGGAACGGAAGTTGCTGACAGACTCGCGACCGCGACCATTGATGGTCCGGGAGTAACGGGTTGGCTTCTCACACCACTATGCGGATACTTTGGCGCGGCGGCGGCGGCGTCAAGGCTGTTTCAACTTGATGCTAACTTGACGCGTGCCGCCATTGGATTCGCATACGTTCAAACGAGTGGCAATGGCCAATCGACCCTTGATGGCTCTCTCGGGAAAAGGATGCAGCCGGGCTTCGCCGCGCGCGGTGGTGTGTTTGCGGCCGAGTTAGCCCGAAGGGGTTTGACAAGCCCGGTCAACTCCTTGGAAGGTCAGCGCGGTTACTTCAATGTCTATCACCGGGGACGGTACCTTCCTGACGCCTTGCGGAGAGGCGTTGAGGACGGGTGGTTCATGGATGAGGCGAGGTACAAGTTCTATCCGTGCTGTGGATGGACACACAGTGCTTTGGAGTGCGCAATCGCAATCGCAGGTGAGGGCATCACCGCAGACGAAATCAAGCATGTGGAAATCGGGGTTAACGCACAGGCATTCAACAGCACGGGAACGCCATTGCCACGCCGATATGAACCGCAAACTCCTGTAGACGCACAGTTCAGCATCCCCTTCGTGTTTTCGACGGCATTCTTGAACGGAGGCGTAACACTGTCAGATTTCACTGACGATTCTCTTAGTCGAAGGACTGTCCGCGAGTTTGCTCGGCTCGTGACCGTCTCAATCGATAGCGAACTGGATGCGGCCTATGGCAGAACCATCAGTCCTGCACGTGCTGTGGTCAAGCTCCACGACGGATCAACGCGAGAGCATACGGTTCTCGAACCACTTGGGTGGGGTAGCCGACGAATTGAAAAGGACCAGATTGAGGAAAAGTTTCTAGCGTGCTGTCACTACGGGGGCGTGAAGACAGACGTCGCGACGGAAGTGGCTGCGACCGTACTGGAGGCATCCGGGAAGGATTCGGCGCGCTACCTTTTTGACCTCTTGAGCGTGGCGCGATGAGGGGGAACCAGAACAAGCGGTCACTTATGTACTTTGTCGAACCCCGGGGGATTGCCGTTGTAGGGGCGTCGCAGGGTGATGAGAGAGCCGGAAGTAGGGCCCTTGACATTCTCTTGAAGTTCGGCTACCCGGGCAAGGTGTATCCGGTGTCTCGGAGCAGCGAGGTGCTTCAAGGAATCGTGTGCTATAGGTCCGTCACCGATGTACCTGATCCGGTGGACCTTGCGGTGATTTGTGTTGGAACTCAGCATGTGCCGCAGGCGCTGATCGAGTGTGGACAGCGTGGGATACCCGCGGCAGTAATTTTCGCAGCTGGCTTTAGCGGGGGGGACGAGTCCACTCGAAGGAACCTTGAAGTTCTGGCGGATGCGCAGCGTACATCCGGTGTGCGGGTTATCGGGCCGAACACGATCGGCATTCGATCAGTGGGACAGAGGACGTGGGTGACGTTTGCCCATGACATCGAAGGTGGTGTGACTCCTGGTGGGGTGGCCGTCATCGCTCAAAGTGGCGGTCTAGGAGTTTATTTTGGGTCTGCCTACCTCCGGCGCAGAGGGGTAGGTACGCGCTATCTGTTTGATACGGGTAACGAACTCGATGTTGATGCTGCGGAGGTGCTCGATTATCTCGCTGATGATCCCGAGGTTTCGTGCTTCGCATTGATCCTCGAGGGAAGTCGGGACGGTAGACGGTTGTTGCGGGCAGTGGAGCGTGCCCGAGCTCAGGGTAAGCCCGTGGTGTTCTTGAAGTCAGGCAAATCAATGGCGGCTTCGGCGCAGGTCTCATCTCATACGGGAGCCATCGCTAGCGACGCGCACCTCTTCGAGTCCGCAATGAGGTCGGCGGGAGCAATTGTTGCGCGAAATGAAACCGAGTTCATCGACGTTCTTGACATTCTTGATGCTCAATGCGTGCCTCCGGGTCGACGGCTCGGTGTAGTCACCCCGTCTGGGGGTTTCGGAATTCTCGCAATTGACGCGGCGGACGAGTGTGGTTTGAAGTTCCCGTATCCCTTAGTACCACCCACGGCAGAGGAAGGGATTGAACTGTCGTCAGGGGCGTTAACCAATCCGTTTGATTACACCTCGTTGTCAGGGGCCCGACCCGGAACTTTGCCGACAGCACTTCGGTGGATGGGTCGGCAGCCCAACATCGACGCGCTTGTGGTCTGGATTGCTTACGCGCGCATGGGGGAGGCCAGTTGTAATGAATTTTACGAGATCATCTTGAACGCGAGCACGAGCACGAGCAAGCCGATCTACGTCTGTGGAATGACGACTCCGGAGTTTAAGCGCACACTGCGTCACCTCGGAGTTGTGCTCTTTGAGGAGCCCTCGCGGCTTTTGCGGGCAATTGGACTGACGGCTCCCACGGATGGCAATGGTGCGGACAACGAAGTGGATTCAATTCAGTCCATCCAGAAAGGTGACGCACGGGTTGTTGTTGGGAGTATGTCCCGGCAGTTATTGCCGGGAATTGAGCACACGGAAGTTGTAGAGATTTCGAATGTCGATGCCGCCATTCGGATTTGCGAAGAGTGGGGAGAGGCCATCTTCAAGGTGGAAAGTCCACTGGTTGCCCACAAGAGCGAGGCCGGACTGGTCTCGAGCTTTGTGGACAGTGAACATGCGGCGTCCGCGTTTGCCACTCTTCTTGAGGCTAGGGCGCGATTGGGCGACGCTGGGACTCCTATTACTGCGCAGCGGCACGAAGTGGGCATCGAACTGGCAATCGGCGCATATATTGATCCCTCTCTTGGCCCGGCAGTAATGGTGGCCATGGGCGGGATCTATATAGAAGTCTTGAGAGACGCGGCCGTTGGACTAGCTCCAATCGATCAGACGGCTGCGGAGAGGCTCATAATGTCTCTTCGAGGAGCGCCAATTCTTACCGGCATTCGGGGTCGCGAAGCGAGCGACGTTGGCGCGGCAGCTCGGGCCCTCGTGGAACTCTCAGAATTTATCTCAATGAACAGCAACGAATGGGAGTCGGTGGAAATCAATCCACTGATAGTTCGCGGTAATGGACTTGGTGCAGTAGCCGTGGACACGCTCCTTGTACCGGCAATAGGGAGGACGAGATTTCAATGAATTTGGTAAGAGTGTCGATGGTCGAAGAGGGAATAGCTCTCATTGAGTTGAATCGGCCTGAGAAGAGGAACGCGGTCTCGTCGGTCATGCGAGAGTTGATTGTCGAGGCGCTAGAGGGTCCTATTGCTGAGGATGCTCACGTTGTGATCTTTAGAGGGAACGGAACCGCGTTCTGCGCAGGCGTAGATCTAAAGGAAGTTGGTGGGCCTGAGGACGAGGCAGGGGTAGGGATTCGTACCCAATTGTTTACGGCATTCCGCAATTGCCCGGCGATTGTGATCGCTTCCGTTCAGGGATATGCGCTTGGGCTGGGCAGTGGGCTCGCCATGGCTTCAGACATGGTTATTGCCTCTGAAGACGCAGTGTTCGGCTATCCAGAGATTGCCCACGATCTCGTCGCGGGTATGACACTTGTCGGCCTTAGGGAAGTTGTAGGTCAGCGCAAGGCTTTGGAGTTCCTCGTCACGGGGAGGACCATCTCAGCAAGCGAGGCGCTCGAGCTCGGTATGGTAACCGAAGTCGTGCCAGCATCGGACTTGGAGGCGCATGTTCTTCGGACGGCGAGAAAGCTCTCTGCGTTCGCAAGAATGCCGCTGCAGGAGACAAAGCGCGTCTTCTACGACACCATCGAGATGACGTACGAGGACGCTCTACGCGAAGGTGCACGCGCCGTGCAAAGGGTGCGTCGTGAACGAGGACCGATTAACAAGGCAGCAGCATTCGTAAATCGCCCGGCTAGTGGCCAAAAGGGGGTGTGATGTCCGCAACACGTGATCGTTGGAAAGAAATGGAGAAGCGATACTCCCAGTCAAATATTCACTCAGTTCTCGGACTGACCTTAAGAGTCCTGAATGAGGGCGAAGTGGACATATCGTATGACGGTCGCAAGGAGGCTTCGAATCGGCGAGGCAATCCTGCTGGCGGGACCATTGCGCAGATGGTCGACTCAGCTGTCATGCAGTCGGTGGGCACGATGGTGGCCGAATCTGACTCTCTCACTACGCTGGAATTGAAGGTGAACTATCTCCGCGCCGCCGAACCTGGCGCCACCTTATTGGCGCGGGGACGTGTTGAGCATTGCGGCAAGTCGACCGCCGTGGGAACGGCAAGAGTCGAAGACTCCCTTCACCGCGCGGTCGCGGTCGCGATAGTGACCGTCAGTATCCGACGAGGATCAGTTGGCACATTTGTTGGCGATAAGTGAGACATGTCGCGTACGTGCATGTAGTGGCTGTGAAGTCGATGGCTCCTGGGCCGCGACTCACGAGAGTACGAGAATGAACCGGAACGACGCCGGTTCAAGCCGATTGGAGGAAATCTCAGTGGTCGGGAGTTACCCTAAGGAATTGGGGCCACGATGGCTTTGCACCTTTGCGTGCAACATTGTGGGTCAAGTCGGGGTCTCTGCGTGACCCTCTTCTTGAGTCTCGCCGTGGGCGGGTTGGCCTCGGGTTGTGTCTATGCACTCGTTGCGGTGGGCTTCTCACTCATCTTCGGTATGACAAAGATCTTCCATGTTGCGCAGGGCGGTGTGTTTCTGGTTGCCGGTTACGCCTATTACTGGGTATCCATAGAACACCATTGGCTTCCTCTATTCGGTGTGGTTGCGTCACTCGTTGCGTCTATCGCCATTGGCTTGCTGATCTACTTTCTCGTGTACCTTCGAATGCTCAACTCAAATCGCGAGTTCTTCTCGCTGTTCATTGGCTCGTTCGGCCTTCTCGTGGTGATTCAAAATGTCATTTCCATAATGTTCGGCGTGGCTCCCGTCCCCTTTCCATCAACACTTCTCGACGGTATCCACATAAAGGGGGTGCAAGTCACCTACGGTGACATCGTTGCAGTCGCGTTGGCCGTAGTTCTCACTGCGATGATGGCATGGTTTCTGCGGTATACGGTCTCTGGCACAAGGCTTCGGGCGCTATCTGACAACCCGTCGCTCGTTCGAGGCTATGGACTGAACTTGAACAAGTTGCGATTGCTGGCGTATACGATCGGAACTGCGTTGGTTGTGCCTGGCGCAATCATTTATGCGTACACCCAGGGATTGTCCCCTGCGGCAGGATCTGACATTGTCACCATAGTCATTGTTGCCTCCATCGCGGGCGGCGTTGGCAGCCTTGTCGGGAGCGGAGTTGTCGCACTTGGGTATGGGTTCATTTCTGGTATTTCGGTCTACTGGTTCCCCGGTGCGTGGGCTGAGGCGATCGCATTTGTTGCGTTCTTCCTTCTACTTCTTGTTCGTCCCGATGGTCTGTTCGAAGGTGCGAATTAGCCGTGGCCTACTTTGAAACGGTTGTGGTCCTGGGAATGGCTAGCGTCATTTTGGCGGTATCGCTTGACCTACTTATAGGAGTGGCAGGATTGTTTTCTGCTGCGGTCGGCGTCTTTTATGGTGTTGGCGCATACGTAGCCTCCATTGTCTGGTTGCATTGGACCTCGGATCTCATCGTTGCCCTAATTGCAGCTTTTGTGGCGGGCGGATTGCTTGCTATCCCATTCGTTGTTCCGGCATTGAGGTCAAAGAGGGAGGTTACTTTCGTAGTTGCCTCGCTGGCATTTTCGTCAATTGTCAGTGAAGTCTTTGCGAGTTGGAATAGCGTTACCGGGGGTTACGCCGGTCTCTACGGCTTCCCTTTAGCTACGATCTTCGGACTTCAAATCTCTCCAGGAACGCCCCTAGTTATTGTCAGCGTGATTCTCGGGGCGATGGTCATCACGGGCAAGGAGTTTCTTGCTCGCTCAGCGTGGGGGCTGGATCTTCGCGCGACAAGAGATGACGAGCGGGCCGCGAGTTCGGTGGGAGTCTACGGCTCGAGATTGAGAATCCAAGTGGCCATCGTTGCCAGTGGAATGGCGGCAATCGCCGGAGTTCTATACGCTGCGCAAGTAGGGTACGTGGATCCATCAACGTTCACATTGGGTGAATCTGAATTGATATCCGCGATGGTGGTTCTCGGCGGACTCGGATCTCTCTATGGCCCAGTCGTGGGTGCAGTGATTCTGACTGCGATCCCTGCTGGACTGACCTTTCTAGCAATCGATCCGGCATACTTGGGCCTGATTGAACAAGTGGCCTTCGGCCTAATTATTGTGATCATCATCGTCGTTCGTCCCGACGGGATAATGGGTGGGCTTGGACGCGTGCGTGCCAGGCTCCGGCCAACTGAGGTCGGCCGGAGCCGGAGCAGACGGGATGTCTGAGATGCAAAGCGCTGCCGTACCACTGATGGTCGAGAATGTGAGCCTGAGCTTTGGCGGAGTCCGGGTGCTCACGAAGGTCGACTTAGTTGTCTATGGGAACGGCATCGTGGCACTTGTTGGGCCTAATGGTGCAGGTAAGACAACGCTCTTCAATGTGATCTGCGGTGCGCTTAGGCCGAGCCAGGGCGAGGTGTACTCGTTCGGGACAAGGCTTTCTGGGATGCCTGCAGAAGCCGTCGCTGAGCATGGTGTCTATAGAACGTTTCAAGACTTGCGCTTATTTGGGAGTCTGTCTGTGCGCGAGAACGTCTGTGTGGGCCTTGGGAGATCCTTAAGAAGACGATCAATCGTTGAGAAGGTTGATGACTTGCTCGAAGAACTCGATTTGGCACGTTGGCAGGATGTTCGAGCTCGTGATCTTGCACATGGCGCGGCAAAGTTACTCACTATCGCACGGGTATTGGTTCATGACCCGAAGGTGCTCTTACTCGATGAGCCCGGGGCGGGAATGGACATTCAGTCCTACGAGCATCTTTCCGGAGCACTGAAGCGTCGCCGTGACCTACCCATTGTTTTGGTGGAGCACAACCTTGACACGGTTCGTGATCTGGCGGGGCGTGTCATATTTCTCGATGGAGGGAAGGTTGCTGCTGACGGGCCGACGGAAGAGATACTCAGCCGTGATGATCTTGCAGCGATTTACTTCGGAAGTGGTGGTGGGAGCGCTGTCCCGGAGGACGTTGGAGAAGGGGGTATGTGATGGCGAACAGCGCCACCGAGGAGAACGTTGTTCTCGATGTTCACATCGAAAGATGTGGCTACGGAGCGAGATCGGTAATTGAAGGCCTTCATGTCCGAGTTCATTCGAAGGAGCTCGTCTCGGTGATGGGGCACAATGGCGCGGGAAAGACGACACTTTTGCGAGGAATCTATGGCCTTCTCGAGCATTTCTCCGGGACGTTGGAGATCGATGGAGCGACAGTCACGGCACCCTCACCTTCACTCATGATGGGCCATGGTGTGGCGTATGTGCCGATTCCCCCTAACGTTTTCGGCGCGCTGACAGTTCGCGAGAACCTGATGCTTGCGTTGCCAGGGAGAAGACGCAATGGCCGAGCAGGCCGTTTTGATTCTGTATTGTCCCTCTTCCCTGATATGCGTAATCGACTCGATGCAAAGTGTGGAACGCTCTCGGGAGGGCAGCGCCAAATGGTTGCCGTGTCAAGAGCACTATTGTCACAACCCAAAATGCTGCTTCTAGATGAACCGACCATAGGGCTCTCGCCAATATTGGCCGAAGAAATGATTGGGCGCGTACGGGAGATTGCGGATGCTGGAACGTGCGTGATGCTTGTTGAGCAGAGTCTGGGCCTCGCTCTTACGGTGAGTGACTACTTGTACGTAGTGAAGGAAGGGGCGGTGTGCATGGAAAGTGAAGCGGCGCTTGTCCCGTCTTACGATAAACTCTGGGATTACTTCTAAGCATTTGATAGGTGAACCGCCCCGGGATTCCTGGGGCAGTTCAGGATGTCAGGAAGAGGGGGGGGCAGACCTGGGTGCTGACCACCTGAGACGAGGCGCGCACGTCCGGGTGACAGGAAAGGACCTCACCGCGGGGACCGACCCCTCCAGGATGGCTGACTCGCACCTTCTTCACACCAGCTCTTCGGTTCAGTCATCTCCGGGCGTGCACCACGGAACATACGCCC
Organism: Actinomycetes bacterium; assembly: GCA_021779855.1. Classification (GTDB taxonomy): domain Bacteria; phylum Actinomycetota; class Acidimicrobiia; order Acidimicrobiales; family RAAP-2; genus RAAP-2. Next base: position 142,478 of record JAJXZW010000002.1, on the reverse strand, counting down.
ACACGGCGCGTTGTTCAACAGGCTCCTAGGTCGTCCCCGAGGCTGCCGGGGTCCGGAGGACCAGCAACGCCGTCGCGACCGGTCGCTCGACCCGACCCGGGTGGTAGACGACCCGGCCGTTCGCGAACAGCGAGGTCGACTGGCCGCCGTCGAGGTCGATCGCCGTCACCACGTCGAGGGACTGGAGGATCCTGATCAGCTGGCCGGCGGTCGCGCCGGCGCGCTCGTCGGTGCCCCCGACGGTCATGAGGACGGTCGACCCGGTGCTCGTCCAGCCGAGCACCGTGCGCGGGAAGCGCTGCCACATGTAGGTGTCGGCCCGGCTGACCACCGCGGGCACGCCGTTCTCCAGGAGTATCGGGTGGCCCCCGAGGACGTCGCAGCCGGCGCTCGAGGTCGTCGTGAGCGACGCCGTCGCCCCGGGCGCGAGGGCCGCGAGCGGCGAGCCCACGGGCGCGACGACGACGACCTCGCCCGGGGCCACGTGGGTCGCGTGGGCGAGCGACCCGACGAACTGCAGCGACGCGGTCGCGTTGAGGGTGGTCGGGCTCACGGTGGGGTCGACCTGGGCGAAGCGGTACGTCGTCCAGCCCGGCGCCCAGGGGGTCGCGATGTAGTAGGCGGGGGTGTAGAGGAGCGTGCCCGCGAGGGGGAGGTCCACCCCGGGGTAGCGCATGGGCAGTTCCTGGTTGACAGCCGTGATCGCGACGGCCGAACCATTTACCTCGAGCGTGCTGGACCAGTTGAATCCCTGGCTCACCGTGTGCTGATCAAGGTTCACCTCCTGGTGGGAGATCTGGGGGGTGTGCAGCAGCACGCAGTCCTGGATGATCCCGCCCACCACGTCACCCGGGTCGATCGCGCCCCGTGGGGTGACGTCGAAGAAGTCCCCGTTCACCGCCGCCACGCACCCCGGGGTCGTGCGGCACATGACGCTCGGTCGCTCGAGCGTGCCGTCGACGGTGTGGTTGGCGAGGCCGACGGCGAGTGAGTACGTCGGCCCGTTGAAGGTCACGACCCGGATCGGCGTGTGCACGCCGAAGCGCGCGCCGCTCACCCCGCGCACGAGGGGTCCCGGCGCGGTGGTGCCCGCCGCACTCGCCACGGGGACGGTGGTGGGGCCGAGGACGACGAGCGCGGTGGCGACGAGGGCGCCCGTGAGGACCCGACGTCGCCCGCGGTGTCGCCACGGGCGCGCGGCTGAGAACGCGTCGTCTCGGGTCGACGCACCCCGATCCGTCATGGCTCCACGTTAGGACCGGTCGCCCTCGCGGTCGGGGTCGCCCTTCGGGGAGGCCACCCGCACCCGCGCCACGACACCGTCGATGCGATACTGACCCGATGTCGAGGCTCTCGCCGAAGGGTCGGTGGTGTCGCGCGCTCGGCGTGGTGGGACTTCTCGGGGCGCTCGTCGTCGCGCCGGCCGCCGGGGCGACGACGCGAGCGGCCCACCGCCCGATCCTCGTCGTGACGGCGGGCGCGCGGGCCGACTACGTCCTCGTCGCCGAGGGCTGCGCGACGCTCGGCTGTCTCGTGCTCGACCGCGTCGACCCCCTGTCCGGGCGGATCACGCGGGTCGCGCGCCCGCCGCTCTCGCCCGTGCGCGGCTCGCCCTCGGGCGACCTCGATCGGCTGGCCTTCGCCTCGCCCCGGCTCGGCGTCGCCCTGGTGGGTCAGAGCGCCGCGACCGGGAGGGTTTACGCGACGGGCGACGCGGCGCGCTCGTGGCGTCGGGTCCCCTTCGGCTCCGGGGAGAGCGTGCTCCAGGTGGCCGCCGGCGGCGGCGAGCTCTACGCCGTGCTCGCGCGCTGTTCCACGTCTAAGAGGATCGAGCGCTGTCGCGACTACGTGCTCGCGCACTCGAGTGGCGCGCGGGCCTGGACGATGGAACCGGTCCCGGCGGCGGTGACGGCCGGCCCACCCTCGGCCCTCTCGGGGCCCCAGCTCGGTTCGGTCGCCGTGTTCGGCTCGCGCGTCGTCGTGGCGCAGACGTCAGAGGGAACGGCGACGCTGGTGCGCACCTCGCCCGACGCCGGGCGCACTTGGATGACCCGGCGCGTCGCCTGGCCGACGCTCGCGAACGTCGCGGGCTGCTCCGTGAGCCGCGAGGGCCCCGCCGTCTTGTGGGCGTCGTGCCCGACGGGGATGCAGGTGAGCTTCTATCGCAGCGGCGACGGGGGACGCACCTGGGCGGCTGTCCACCAGGGGCAGTTCATGGGCACCGGCGGAGGGTTCTTCGTCGCCGCGTCGGCCTCGACCGCCTACCTCGACTACGGCTATCCCCGTCACGTGCTCTACGTCGTTCGTGCGCCGGTTCTTCGCCCGGTGCGCGTCGGTCCATTGCCCTGCGTGAGCGTCATGTCGGAGACCTTCTCCGATGTTCGCCATGGCGCGATCGTCTGCACGGGCTCGTCAGGCTCTGGTGCGACCGCGCGGCTCATGGTGTCGAGCGACCGAGGTCACCACTGGCGGGCGGTGGCGATTCCCTGAATTCACCTGAACTGAGTATGGAAACGGGGGCGCATTGGAAGGAAAACGCCAGCAGATTGCCAGGATTCTCTAAGGAAGGGGTGGGAGACTGATGGGCGCAGGCGCGCCCCTCTGGGCGGGCCGACCGCCGACCAAGGAGACCCCATGCGAACAGATTCCGCCCCACGATCGAGACCGCGCACCAGGGGATCGAGGCTGCGGGCGCTGGTCGCGACCGCGACGGCCGTCCTGGGGATTGGCGCAGGAGTTGCGCTGTCCCCGGTAAGTGCAGGTGCGGCCGATGCATCTGGCGACGTGATGGTCATTTCAACCAGCCCAAGTGGAACCATCACCGCTGGCAACAACTACACCGTGACGGTTGACATCAACCTCTCCGGGGGCGGACAAGACACCAATAGCAGCGATGTCATTTCATTGTCCCTTGGCGGGACAAGCATTTCTGCCGGTGACTGGGGGCCGTCCTCAATCCAAGCTGTGGCTGGCGTTGCGACGACGACGCAGTTTCACGTCAACAAAGCCGGAACGTACACCCTCACTGCAACAGATCAGACCACTCCTGCTGTTGCATCGCAAACTACGTCCTCCTTCACTGTTCAAGCAGCTTCGTTCAACAAGTTGACATTCTCGTCGAACCCTCCTTCAACGACCGCGGGCACCTTCTCGGTCGGAATCCAGGCAACAGACATCTATGGCAATGCCGTGACGAGCGCTGACGGCGTTAGCCTTTCGATAGCTCCGTCGACATGCGGGCTCGGGGGAGTGACGACTGGTCCTCTCTCGGGTGGAACGGCGACTTTCGGGAATTTGACGCTGAACGGTTCCCTCAATCAACAGTGCACGATTACCGCCACGGACACCACGAACACCAACATCAACTCTGGAACAAGCACGAAGATCTCTGCACTTGGTGCGGAGCACATGCTGGACTTCTCTACCCCACCACCGGCAACCGCGAACTACAGCGCCACAACCCCTTTGACGTCGTTCGATGTCTCGGTTGAGGACCAGTACGGAAATGTGATCACCTCTCCCAACACGGGATATAACGACACGATCAAGATTGCATCGACAAATTGCGCTGTTAGCGGGACTACTCAAGTGCAAGCAAGTAATGGGGTGGCTACGTTCAGTGCCGTTTACATCACTGGTACAGCACCGGTCGTTTGCGCGCTTTCTGCGTCTGACGTGTACGTGTCTTCGGTTCTACCTGCATCGGCATCGATTTCGGAGAGCACGACAGCGCCGGCGAAACTCGGGTTCTCAGTTCAGCCTCCGACGACGGCAGCCGTGGGCCTTGCATTGACAACCTTTAAAGTCTCAACCGAACAAGGAAACGGAACGATCCTCACTGCGGGTCCCAACACCGGCGACACCGTCTCCTTGACGTCAACCTGCAAGCTTGCGGGCACTACCGTCGCGGTGGAGAACACCGGCACCGCGACCTTTTCCAGCGTGATTGTCCAATCCACCGGGGCCTGTACTCTCGTTGCCAACGACATCACCTCCTCACTGATTGCGAGCGCTACGAGCACGTCAATCCAGGTGGCAGCCGGGGCACCGACGCACGTTGCGTTCACGACGGCCCCGCCCACGACCTACGGGTCGCTGACCGCCGCCCTGCCGGCGTTCAAGGTCTCGGTCGAGGACGTCTACGGCAACGTGACCGACACCTCGATCGGCTCGACGGACAACATCCAGGTCACTTCGACCAACTGCACCCTCACGGGCACCACGACGGCCACGGCGGCCGCCGGGGTGGCGACGTTCACTGCGGTGACGATCACGACGCCGGGCACCTGTGTGCTCACCGCCACCGACCTGTCGCGGCCGCTTACGACCGCTCAGGCCAGCGTCCAGGTGGGCCAGCCCCAGCCGACGCTCTACGTGTCCTCGACCAAGGGCTTCTTCAAGACGCCCCTCAAGTTGACGACCAAGGGCGGAGCGGGGAGTGGTGCGGTGACCTTCACGGTCGTGAACGGCACGGCCAAGAGCTGTGCGATCGTGAACGGCGCCCTGAAGACGAGCTCCATGGGCACCTGTATCGTGACGGCCACCAAGGCCGCAAGCGGCAACTACGCCCAGGCCGTCTCGGCGGCGACGACGGTCACGATCGGCAACCAGCTCCTGCGCGCCTACCGCGTGGTCGGACCGGTCTACATGGGTCACCGCATGGTGATCCGGGTGACCGGGGTCGGCTTCTACGGCGCCCCCCGCGTCATCAGCAACACGGCGGGCTTCACCGCCCGCGTCGCTCGTGACACCGGCACGATGCTCACAATCATCATCACCTCGAGCCCGCGCAACCGCGCCGGCATCCACGTCCTGGTGGTCATCGAGCCCAACGGCCGTCGGGCGTCGGTGCGCTTCACCCTGCTCCCGTAGCGGTCCAGTCCCACGGGCATCGAGCCGCCACCCCTCGCGGGTGGCGGCTCGATGCGTCCCGGGCCGGGTGGTCCCCCTGGAGGCGTTCCGGGACGGCCCGTCGAGCGCGTAGGGACCAACGGCCGTGGCGGGACCGGGGCGCGCGGTGCGACAGTCGGGACACGATGAGCGTGCACGAGGGCGGGCGTGCGTCGCCGGACGTGCTGTGCGTGGGCGACGTGGCGACGGACGTCTACATCGCGTTGCGCGCCGACCAGGTCACGCTCATCGGCGAGGGGTCCGGGCGCCGCCTCGTCCTGCCCTTCGGCGCGAAGGTCCCCTTCGAGCGGAGCGAGACCGTGGAGGCCGGGGGCGACGCCGCCAACGTCGCCGTGGCGCTCTCGCGCCTGGGCCTGCGCGTGGGTCTGGCCAGCTACCTCGGCGGCGACCGCCTGGGCCGCGACGTCCTCGTCCACCTGGGCTCCGAGCACGTGGAGGTGACCCTGGTGAGGGCTGACCCGAGGCGGCCCACCAACGTGCACTTCGTCCTGTGGCTCGAGGGCGAGCGCACGATCCTCGTCCACCACGAGACCTACGACTACCACTGGCCCCCCGAGGGCATGGACCACGTGCCCGCCTGGCTGTACCTCACGTCGATCAGCGAGCACGCCGACGGGTACGAGGACGCGATCGCCGAGTGGCTCGCCGCCCACCCGGCGGTGCGTCTGGCCTTCGAGCCGGGGACCTTCCAGATCGAGCAGGGGGCGACGCGCCTCGCGCCCCTCTACCGACGCGCGGAGCTGGTCGTGTGCAATCGGGAGGAGGCCCTCGCCCTCACCGGGCTCGACGCGTCGACGGGCCCGGCGGAGCTCCTCGACGCCGTCACCGCCCTCGGTCCGCGCCGGGTCGTCGTGACCGACGCGCGCGCGGGCGCCACGGGCGCGGAGCGAGGGCACCACTACCGCGTCCCCATGTTCCCCGACCAGGGTCCGGTCGTCGACCGGACCGGGGCGGGGGACGCGTTCGCCTCGACGCTCGTCGCGTCCCTCGTCCGGGGCCGGACGTTCGCCGAGGCCCTGTGGCGTGCCCCGGCGAACGCCATGAGCGTGGTCCGCCGACTCGGCTCCCAGGCCGGCCTGCTCGACGAGCGCACCCTCGAGACCCTCCTCGAGGCGGCGCCCGCCGACTACGCGGTCCGTCCGCTCGGGGGTCCCCACCCACCGGGGACCGGCGCACCCTAGCGCGTCGCGGCGACGGCGGGGACGCGGTCCTCGGCGCCGCTCGGACGATGGCGCCCGAGGCGCGCCTCGAGGTCGAGCACGGCCCGGGTCGTCGCGACCAGCGTGTCGGGGTTGAGGCTGATCGACTCGATGCCGGTCTCCACGAGGAACGCGGCCATGTCGGGGTAGTCCGAGGGCGCCTGGCCGCAGAGCCCCGAGTGGATCCCGTTGCGCCGGCAGCCCTCCACGGCCAGGCGGATCAGCTCCTTCACCCCGTCGTCGCGCTCGTCGTAGTCGAAGGCCACGATCTCGCTGTCGCGGTCGACGCCCAGGGTCAGCTGGGTGAGGTCGTTCGAGCCGATGGAGAAGCCGTCGAAGCGGGTGGCGAACTGGTCGATCAGGATGACGTTGTTCGGGATCTCGCACATGGCGTAGACCTGGAGGCCGTTCTCGCCCCGGCGCAGCCCGAGCTCGGCCATGCGCGCGAGCACCCGGTCGGCCTCGGCCACCCGGCGCACGAAGGGCAGCATCAAGATGACGTTGGTCAGGCCCATCTTGTCGCGCACCCGGGCCATGGCCCGGCACTCCAGCGCGAACCCGTCGGCGTAGGCGGGGTGCGCGTAGCGCGAGGCCCCCCGGAAGCCGAGCATCGGATTGGCCTCGGTGGGCTCGAAGGCCGTCCCGCCGAGCAGGCTGGCGTACTCGTTCGACTTGAAGTCCGACATGCGCACCACGACGGGCTTCGGCCAGAAGGCGGCGGCGATCGTCCCGATCCCCTCCGAGAGGCGCTCCACGAAGAAGGCCTCGCCGTCCGGGTAGCCGGCGAAGAGCCGCTCGACGGCGGAGCGGACCACGGGGTCGGTGACCCGCTCGGGGTGCGCCAGGGCGAGGGGGTGGGCCCCGATCACCTCGGAGATGATGAACTCCATGCGGGCGAGCCCCACGCCGTCGTTGGGCAAGAGGGAGGTCTTGAAGGCGAGGTCCGGGTTGCCGAGGTTGACCATGATGGCCGTGGCGGGCCGGGGGAGATCACCCAGGTCGAGGTGCGCGACGTGGTAGGCGACGGTCCCCCCGTAGACGTGGCCGGTGTCGCCCTCGGCGCACGAGACGGTCACGCGGGACCCGGCCGCCACGGCCGAGGTCGCCGTGCCGGTGCCCACGACGGCGGGGATGCCGAGCTCGCGCGCGACGATCGCCGCGTGGCAGGTCCGCCCGCCCCGGTCGGTGACGATGGCGGCCGCGGTCCGCATGACGGGCTCCCAGTCGGGGGAGGTCGCTCCGGCGAGCAGCACCTCGCCCGGACGGAACGCCGCGAGGTCCTCGGGTCCCGTGACCAGACGGACCGTGCCGGTGGCGACGCGCTCGCCGACCGCACGCCCGGCGCACAGCGCCGGGCCGTGCCGGGCGTCGAGGACGTAGCTCTCCACCGCGGTGGGGGCGCGCCGGGAGGCCACCGTCTCGGGCCGCGCCTGGACGAGGTAGAGGAGCCCGTCCTCGCCGTCCTTGGCCCACTCCACGTCCACGGGCACCCCGTAGTGGTCCTCCACGGCGAGGGTGGAGCCGGCGAGCTCGAGGACCTCGGCGTCGCCGAGGCAGTAGCGACGGCGATCGGCCTCGGGGGTGGGGACGTTGCGCGTCGTGCGCCCCGGCCCGTCGGACGCGAGGACCATCGTCAGGGACTTCTCGCCGAGCGAGCGTCGCAGCACGGCGCGCCGGCCGGCGCGGTACGTGGGCTTGTGGACGTAGAACTCGTCGGGGTCGACGACACCCTGCACCACGTTCTCGCCGAGCCCGTAGGAGCCGGTCACGAGGACGACGTCGCGGAAGCCCGACTCGGTGTCGAGCGAGAACGCGACGCCCGAGGCGGCGAGGTCCGAGCGCACCATCTTCATCACCCCGACCGAGAGCAGGACCCTGAAGTGGTCGAAGCCGTTGTCGAGCCGGTAGTGGATGGCGCGGTCGGTGAAGAGGCTCGCGTAGCAGCGGCGACAGGCGTCGAGCAGCGCGTCGTCCCCGCGCACGTTGAGGAAGGTCTCGTGCTGGCCGGCGAAGCTGGCGGTGGGCAGGTCCTCGGCCGTCGCCGAGCTGCGCACCGCGAGCGAGACGCCCTCACCGTACTGGCGCTGGAGGCGCCGGTACCCGGCGAGGATGTCGGCGCGCAGGTCCTCGGGCAGGCCCGCGTCGTAGACGACCTGGCGCGCGCGGCGTCCGGCGCGGTCCAGGGCCTCGACGTCGTCGCCGGCGAGGCCGTCGAGGAGGGCGTGCAGCTCGGGCCAGGCCCCGGCCTCGTCGAGGGCGTGGCGGTACGCCCCGGCGGTGACGGCGAAGCCGTTGGGCACCCGTACCCCGAGGGCGCCGAGGTGGCGGTACATCTCGCCCAGGGAGGCGTTCTTCCCGCCGACCAGGGCCACGTCGTCCCGGCCGACCTCGTCGAACGTCCTGGTATAGGTCGTCTCGGTCATCGCGCCCCCTCTCGGGGTGTTGGGCGCCGTGCGGCCCACCCCACCGAGCCTCGTCGCGGCGCGCCCGCGCGACTAGGGCCGAAGGTCCGACTCGCTCGGGGTCGGGACCGGGCCGGGGTCGCTCAGCCCCGGAGGGCGAGGATCGTCTCGATCGCCGCGGCGAAGCCGTCGTCGTCGTGGGAGGCGGTGACGTGCGTCGCGGCGCCCTTCACCTCGTCGGTGGCGTTGCCCATGGCGACGCTCACGCCCGAGACGGCGAACATGTCCACGTCGTTCCCGCCGTCGCCGACGGTCGCGATGTCGGCGACGGGGACGCCCAGGTGATCCGAGAGGTAACGCACGACGGCGCCCTTGTGGGCGCGTGAGTCGGTGACGTCGAGGTAGTAGGCCTGCGAGCGCGTCGCCGAGACCGACTCGCCCGCGCGCTCGCGTACGGCCGCCTCGGCCCCCGCCATCCGGTCCGGGTCGTCCGAGACGCCCACGACCTTTATGACGTCGCCGCGCAGGCCCTCGAAGGAGTCGAGGACGACGGGCTCGAAGCCGACGGCGTGGGCCTCGCGCTCGACGTGGGGGCCCTCGCCGTCGAGCACGTACCAGTCCCGCGCCCCCTGGTAGACCCAGACCGAGAGCCCGTGGTCGAGCAGCTCCTCGATGATGGGGCCGACGTGGTGGTCCTCGATCGCGGCCTGGAACTCGACGGCGAGGTCGGGGGTGACCATCATCGCGCCGTTGAAGGCCCCGAGGGGCAGGCGCACCCTCAGGGGGGCGACGAGCGCGGCGAGCCCCCGGGGCGGTCGGCTGCTCGTGAGCGCGAAGGCGACGCCCGCCGCGTCGAGGCGGGCGACCGCCGCGAGGGTGCTCGGGGCGAGGGTCTTCTCTGAGGTGAGGAGCGTCCCGTCGACGTCGGAGAGGACGAGCCGGACGCTCACTGGGGCAGGGTCCAGCGGTGCGGCGCGATGACCCGCTCGATCGAGTACGGGCCCCAGGTGCCCTGGGGGTAGAACTCGATGGGGGGCGGGTTCTCGAGCACCGGCGCGGAGACCTCCCACAGCCGCTCGATGCCGTCGCTGCGGGTGAAGAGGGCCTGGTTGCCGAGCATGACCTCGAGCAGGAGCCGCTCGTAGGCCTCGAGGTTGTTCGAGATCTGGAAGCTCTCGCGGTAGTGGAAGTGCATCCGCGCCGTGCCGAGCACCATCTCGGGCCCGGGCTGCTTCGCCAGGAACTCGGCGTGGATCGAGCCGGGGTCCTTGAAGTCGATGATCAGCTTGTTGGTGTCCCGATTGGGGTTGGCCTTGAGCTCGGGGAAGATCTCCATGACCGGCTCGCGCAGGCCGAGGGTGATGATCTGGCGACTCTGGGCCATGCGCTTGCCGGTGCGCAGGTAGAAGGGCACCCCCATCCAGCGGGCGTTGTCGACCCAGGCCCGCAGCGCGATGAAGGTCTCGGTCGTCGAGTCCTTGGCGACGCCGTCCTCGTCGCGGTACCCCTCGTACTGGCCGCGCACGACCTCGCGGGGGTCGAGCGGGCGCATCGTCTCGAAGACCTTGGAGACCTCGTCGCGCAGGGGCTTGGCGGTGAGCGAGGTGGGCTGCTCCATGGCGAGCTGGCCGAGCACCTCGAAGAGGTGGGTGACGACCATGTCCCTGAAGGCGCCGGTGTCCTCGTAGAAGGCTCCCCGGCCCTCGATCGAGAGGGTCTCGGGGACGTCGATCTGGACGTAGCGCACGTGGTTGCGCCGCCACAGGGGCTCGAAGAGCTCGTTGGCGAAGCGCAGCGCCAGGATGTTGTCGATCGACTCCTTGCCGAGGAAGTGGTCGATGCGAAAGACCTGGCTCTCGTCGAAGTACCGGGTGATCTCCCGGTTGAGCTCGCGGGCCGAGGCGAGGTCGGTGCCGAAGGGCTTCTCGGAGATGATCCGAGCCCGCTCGTTGAGGCCCCTCTGGCCGAGCAGCTCGATCACCTGGCGCATGGCGTCGGGCGGGATGGCCAGGTGGAAGAGGCGGCGGGGCTGGCCGCCGATCGCGGTCTCGGCGCGAGCCATTACCTGGGAGAGGCCGTCGGGGCCGTCGTCGGGGTCGACGGCGGCGAGCAGGTTCTCGGCGAAGGCGGCCCAGCCCTCCTCGTCGGGCTTCTCGGTGGCGAACCGGCAGGTCGCGTCGTAGGCGTAGGCGCGCAGCTCGTCGTCGCTCATCTTCGACGAGGGCCGCGCGCAGCCGACGACCCGGTAGTTCGCGGGGAGCAGTCCCGCCACGGCCAGGTGGTAGAGGCCGGGGATGATCTTGCGGCGGGCGAGGTCGCCCGTGATCCCGAAGATGACGATGACGTGGTCCTCGGGCCGGGGGCGGGCGCTGGGCATGGGCTCTCCTTACTCCCCGCGGGCGGCCGCGTCGCAGAAGACCACCTGCGACTCGGCGACGACGCGCCCGGCGGGGATCGAGCGGTCGCCCTCGAGGAGGCGCGCCAGCGCCTCGCGCTTGTCCCGGCCGCTCACGAGCCAGAGGATCCGGCGCGCGGCGTTCAAGGTGGGATAGGTCAGGGTCATGCGTCGGTGCCCCTGGTAGGGGTGGGCGGTCAGGGCGACGGCGCGGTCGGCGACCGATAGGACCGGGTCGTCGGGCACCAGGGAGGCGCAGTGGCCGTCGGCCCCGAGCCCGAGGTGCACGACGTCGAGCCGCTCGGGCAGCGCCGCGGCGTAGCGGTGGGCGCCGGCCTCGAGGTCGGGGTCGTCGACGGGCATCGGGACGAGCCGCGCGCCCGAGCCCCCGAGAGCGGCCTCCAGGTGGCGCCAGTTGCGCAGCTCGCTCGTCACCGGTACGACGCGCTCGTCCACCTGGAAGACCTCGACCGCGTCCCACGGGACGACGTCGCGCAGGTGGGCGACCATCGCCCAGGGGGTGGTGCCGCCCGAGAGCGCGAGCGAGACCGGGGTGCGCTCGGCCCGGCGCGCGTCGATGACCCCGCGCAGCCAGTCGGCCGCGACCTCGCTGAGGGCCTCGGGGTCGGGCAGGACCCGCAGCTCGAGGCTCACGCCGTCCGCTCCACGTGGCCGCCGAAGCCGGCGCGCATGGCCGAGAGGACCTTCGCGGCGAACTCGCCCCGGTCGCGCGACTCGTAGCGGGCGAAGAGCGCCGAGGCGAGGACCGGGGCGGGCACCGACTCGTTGATCGCGGCCTCGAGGGTCCAGCGCCCCTCACCGGAGTCGGCGACGTGGCCGGAGTACTCGGCGAGCTCGGGCGAGCCGGCGAGGGCCTCGGCCGTGAGGTCGACGAGCCAGGAGCTCACGACCGAGCCGTGGCGCCAGACCTCGGCGACGTCGGCCAGGTCGAGGTGGTAGCGGTAGTACTCGGGCTCGCGCACCGGGGAGGTCTCGGCGTCGGCCGTGGCCGGGTGGAGCCCGACGTCGGCGTGGCGCAGAACCGAGAGGCCCTCGGCGATCGCCGCCATCATCCCGTACTCGACCCCGTTGTGGACCATCTTCACGAAGTGGCCGGCCCCGGCCGGGCCGCAGTGCAGGTAGCCGCGCGCGGCCGTCGAGCCGGGCGCGCGGCCCGGGGTCGGCGTCGTGCCGTCATCGCCCGGGGCGATCGTCGCGAACAGCGGGTCGAGGCGCCCGACGACCTCGTCCTCGCCGCCGATCATGAGCGAGTATCCCCGCTCGAGGCCCCACACCCCCCCGCTCGTGCCGCAGTCGACGTAGTGCAGGCCGCGCGCGCTGAGGGCGGCGGCGCGGTCGACGTCGTCGTGGTAGTAGGAGTTGCCCCCGTCGATGATGACGTCGCCCTCACTCAGCAGGCCGGCGACCTCGTCGAGCACCCCCTGGGTGAGGGCGGCGGGCAGCATCAGCCAGACGGCCCGGGGGGCCTCGAGGGCCCCGACGAGCTCGGCCAGCGTGGCCGCCCCGATCGCGCCGTCGGCCGCCACGGCCGCCACGGCCTCGGCGTTCACGTCGTAGGCGGCGACCCGGTGGCCACCGCGCAGGAGCCGGCGCACGATGTTCGCGCCCATCCGGCCCAGCCCCACCATCCCCAGTTGCGCACCGCTCACGCCGGCCTCCTCGCTCGGTAGCGCTCGATCAGGGCGCGCGTCGAGGAGTCCCGTGCGGGTCCCACCGGCGCGCCCGCGAGCTCGGGCACGATGGCCGCGGCCATCTGCTTGCCGAGCTCGACCCCCCACTGGTCGAACGAGTCGATCCCCCAGAGGGCGCCCTGGACGAAGACGGCGTGCTCGTAGAGCGCGACGAGCGCCCCCAGGCTGTAGGGGGTGAGCCGGTCCATCATGATCAGGTTGGTCGGCCGGTCGCCGTCCATCTGGCGGTGCGCGACGAGTGGCTCCTCGGCGCCCGCGGCGCGCACCTCCCGGGGCGGGCGGCCGAAGGCGAAGGCGGCCGCCTGCGCGAGGGCGTTGGCGACCAGGAGGTCGTGGTGGCCCTCGAGGGGGTTGAGGCTCTGGGCCACGACGACGAGGTCGGCCGGCACGACGGTGGTGCCCTGGTGGAGCAGTTGGTAGAAGCTGTGCTGGCCATTGGTGCCGGGTTCGCCCCAGTAGATCGCCCCCGTGGGGTAGTCCACCCGCTGCCCCTCCAGGGTCACGTGCTTGCCGTTGGACTCCATGGTGAGCTGCTGGAGGTAGGCCGGTAGGCGGTGCAGGTACTGGTCGTAGGGCAAGACGGCGACCGTCGGGTGACCGAGGAACGTCCGGTTCCACACCCCGACCAGCCCCAACAGGACCGGCAGGTTCTCCCTCGGCGCGGCCGTGGCGAAGTGGCGGTCCATGGCGTGGCTGCCGGCGAGGAGCTCGTCGAAGTGGCGCGGCCCGATTGCGATCATCGTCGAGAGCCCGATGGCGCTCTCCATCGAGTAGCGCCCGCCGACCCAGTCCCAGAAGCCGAACATCCGGGACGGGTCGATGCCGAAGGCGGCTACCCGTTCGGCCGCCGTCGAGACGGCGACGAAGTGGTCGGCGACGGCCGCCTCGCCCAGCGCCTCGGTCAACCACCGTCGGGCCGAGGTCGCGTTGGTGAGGGTCTCGGCCGTGGAGAAGGTCTTGGAGGAGACGATGAAGAGCGTCTCCTCGGGCGAGAGGCCGCGCAGGGCCTCGGCGAGGTCGGTGGCGTCGACGTTGGAGACGAAGCGCAGTGTCAGGTCCCGGTCGCTGTAGTGGCGCAACGCCTCGTAGGCCATGACCGGGCCGAGGTCGGATCCCCCGATCCCGATGTTCACGACGTTGGTGAGCCGCCGGCCCGTGGCGCCCCGGTGGCGGCCCTCGCGGATGCCCTCGGCGAAGGCCCGCATCCGCGAGAGGACGCGGTGGACCTCGGCCGCGACGTCGACGCCGTCCACGACGAGGCTCTCCCCCTCGGGCAGGCGCAGCGCGCTGTGGAGGGCCGCGCGGTGCTCGGTCGCGTTCACCGGCGCCCCGGCGAACAGGGCGTCGCGGCGCTCGAAGACCCCGCACTCGACGGCGAGCTCGACGAGCAGGTCCACGACGCCCTCGTCGAGGAGGTTCTTCGAGTAGTCGAGGTACAGCCCGGCACCCTCGGCGACCAGGGAGGACCCCCGAGTGTGGTCGGCCTCGAACAGGGTGCGCAGGTGGAGGGTGTGGACCTCGCGGGCGCGTGCGGCCAGCGCCTTCCACGTCGGGCGCTGGGAGGGCAGGGTGGTGGCCATGGGTCGCAGCCAACCTAGCGCGTGACCCCGCGCCGCCGTAGGGCTAGAGCGGGACCGCGGGCTCGGCGAGGACGCGGTAGCAGTCGAGGAGCTGGCGCACCGAGGCGGTGGGTTCGCGGCGCTCGTCGACGGCCGTGAGGGCCTCGTGGTCGTGGAGTTCCGTGCCGCTCGTCAAGACCCGGACGTGGCGCACGTCGAGCGGGTTCGTCGCGACCCGTCACCAGGTCGCCGCAGCGCACGACGTGGGTGTCGGCGCCGCCGATGCGGCGGGCGAGGGTGCGCCGAGTGGCCCGTCGCTGTCGGTGCTGAGCGACGACGTCCAGCGCGGGTCCCGAGTGGTCGGCGCGGAGCCCTCGGCCCTCGGGTCGGCCTACGACAGGCCGCCCAACCGGGTCGCGCGCGCCGGGCCGTCGCCCCGGGGCCCGCGAGGAGTGCTTCCGCCTCCGAGGCGCTCTCGCGCGGCGTGGGGGCGATCGTGAGCACCCGCCGGGTTCCAACCCGGGGAGTGAGGGGCCCGGGTGGGTGTGCGGGCGAGTCCACCTACGGCGTCGCCGCCGTGGGTGGACCACCGGGCGGGTCGACGCCCGCCGTGCCCAGGAGAACGTCGAGCTCGCGCAAAGCGGCGGTGGCGCGGCCCCGGGGGTGGAGGCGATCGTGATGACGGTGGCAGTGCTCGCGCGTACGCTCGAGGCGAGTGACGAGCTCGACGCGATCGAGTTCGATCTTGTCCTCGACCTCGTGCGCGGCGCTGGCCGCGGCGCGGTGGCTCTGGACGCGGTGACCGTCGCTCGCGCGCGTTCGTCGCGGCACCCGGAGCCGGGTGCGGGTCTCGCGTCGGCACCCGTACTCGGAAGAGGGCGCCGAAGGGCCAGGGGTAGACTGGCTCGTGGCTCCCGTAAACCCCCCTCGACGACCGGGCTCCTCTCGCCCCGGGGGCGGGACGGGGCGTAGCGGTCGCTCCTCGGGCCCTGCGGGGCCTCGCCCGAACGGACAGCCGAGTCGCCGCGGCACCTCCGGGGGTGGGAAGGCGGTCGGGCGCGAGGGCCGATCCCCGCGCCCCTACGACGAGCGGCCCCGCGGGTCCCGCGACGCCGAGCGTTCCGGCCGACCCCCACGCCCCTCGAACGGGCCACGGCGCCCCTACGAGTCCCGCGGCGAGGGCCGATCCCCGCGCCCCTACGACGAGCGGCCGGGCCGTCCGGCGCGTCCGCCGAGCGAGAGGGGCGGCACACGCTCGAGTGGAGGTCCGCTACGAGACGACTTTCGCCCCGCGCGGTCGCGCGCCGGGGCTCCGGCCCGCCGCCCCCGGCCGCTGTCGCCCGAGGAGCGTCGGCGCGAGGAGATCGAGCGCGCGGCGCGCGACAAGGGCTGGGGCGGACTCGCGCGACGGGGCGCCGCGGCGATGGGGGAGGCCGAGCGCGCGGCACCCCGGCGTCCGAGCGGTGCGGCCCCGGCGCCCATCGCCGAGTGGGTACGTGAGGAAGCGCCCCGGAGCGAGCGCCCGAGCGAACCTCGCCGGCCGCGCGCGCCCTACGCGTTGCCCGGTGACGTGGCGAGTGAGGTGCGCCGCGCCTTCGTCGGCACGGCTCACGCCCGCGAGCGCGCCGTCACGGAGCTGACCAAGGCCGCAGAGGCCTACGACCGGCACCGCTACGAGGAGGCCCTGCGCCACGCGCGCGCCGTCGCCGACCTCGTCCCGGGGGTCGGCGCGGTGCGCGAGCTCGCGGGGCTCGCGGCCTACCGGGCCGAGCGTTGGGCGATCGCGCGGACCCAGCTGCGTGCCCACTTCGAGATCACCGGGGACGCCGAGCACTTGCCCCTCGTCATGGACGCCGAGCGGGCCCTGCGCCACGCGCGCGCCGTCGAGCGCGTCTACGCCGAGGTCCTGGAGGCCGAGCCCTCGGCCGACGTCCTGGCCGAGGCGCGCATCGTGCTCGCGGGCGCGTGGGCCGACGAGCGGCGCTACCCCGAGGCGATCGACCTGCTCGTGCGGGCCGGGGCGGCGAAGAAGCTGCGCAATCCCTCCTTCCGCCACGTCCGGCTGTGGTACGCGCTGGCCGACGTGTACGACCGGGCGGGCGACACCACGAACGCCCGCGAGCTCTTCGCGCGGATCGTGGCCGTCGAGCCCGAGGCCTACGACGCCGCCGCCCGACTGGGCGAGGTGGGCCACGCCGTGCGCAAGAGCCGCAAGCGGCGCGCCACGCCCACCTCCACCAAGCGCCGGGACGACTAGCTGGTCATCCCCCCGAGCCCCACGAGGGACCGGGCGTGCTCGATCTCGCCAAGGTGGCGCAGCGCGTGCTGGTAGACCCAGCACTCGAGGGCGTCGGAGCGCGTGATGCCCCGTTCGGCACCCACGAGGGCGGAGAAGGTGTGGGCGAGCTGCTCGGGGTAGGGGGCGGCGACGAGGACCTCGTCGAGCGAGGTCGGCGCGACCGCGACCACGTAGGCCTCCGTGGCGGAGAAGACCCTCTCCTGGAGGGCGCGGAAGGCGTCGTAGTCGCCGATGCGCTGGGCCATCATCTCCTCGACCGGGCGCTCCTTGCCGTGGTCGTGGACGCCGAGCCGCAGGGGCGCGAGGGCGGCCGGCTCACACAGCGGCGCGGGCCCCCCGCACAGGGCCCGGCTGAGGTCCTCGATGAGGAGCTGGTGGACGAGGGAGAAGGCGATGGGCAGGGTCGTGGGCGCCGCGACGGCGTTCACCTGCTCGAGGTCCATCGTGGCGCAGGCTTCGCGGTAGAGACGGTGCACGGCGCCCAGCCGTCGCGAGAGGGAGTCGCGGTACGCGTCGTTCATCGGCTCAGCGTACCGAGGCCCGGGGCGTCGATTCGGCCCAGGGGTAGTCTCGTGGCATGGACATCGCGTCACTGCTCGGCGAGGAGGCCGAGGGGCTTCTCGGTCACACGGCGAGCGCCTTCCCCAAGGACCGCCTGACCCTCCCCGGTCCGGACTTCCTCGACCGGGTCTTCGTCGCGAGCGACCGCCGACCGGCCGTTCTGCGCAACCTGGGGGCGCTCTACGACCACGGCCGTCTGGCCGGTACCGGGTACCTCTCGATCCTCCCCGTCGACCAGGGGATCGAGCACTCGGCCGCGGCGAGCTTCTCGCCCAACCCCGAGTACTTCGACCCCGCGCGGCTGTGCGACCTGGCGATCGAGGCGGGGTGCAACGCCATCGCCACCACGCTCGGGGCCCTCGGCATCGTGGCGCGCCGCTACGCCCACAAGATCCCCTTCATCGTCAAGCTGAACCACAACGACCTGCTGCGCTACCCCAACACCTACGACCAGCGGCCCTTCGCCTCGGTGCGCCAGGCCGTGGACCTCGGCGCGGTGGGGGTGGGGGCGACCGTCTACTTCGGCTCACCCGAGTCGGCCCGGCAGATCGAGGAGGTGTCGGCGGCCTTCGCCGAGGCCCACCGCGCCGGGCTCTTCACGGTGCTGTGGTGCTACCTGCGCAACGACGCCTTCAAGCACGAGGGCGTCGACTACGCCGTGGCGGCCGACCTCACCGGGCAGGCCAACCACGTGGGGGTGACGATCGAGGCCGACGTCATCAAGCAGAAGCAGCCCACCGTGAACGGCGGCTACAACGTGCTCCACTTCGGCAAGACCGACGCGCGCGTCTACGACGAGCTCACGACCGATCACCCGGTCGACCTCACGCGCTGGCAGGTCGTCAACTGCTACGCCGGCCGGATCGGGCTGATCAACTCGGGCGGGGAGTCCAAGGGCGGCGACGACCTCGCCGACGCCGTGCGCACCGCGGTGATCAACAAGCGGGCCGGGGGACAGGGGCTGATCGTGGGCCGCAAGGCCTTCCAGCGCCCCCTCGCCGAGGGCGCGGAGCTCATCCGCACCGTCCAGGACGTCTACCTGGACGAGACCATCACCGTCGCCTAGGTGGTCGCAGCCGACGGGTCGGGCGAGCGGGGTTGGGCCACCTGGCCCAACGCCGTCACGGTCCTGCGCCTGCTGGCGATCCCGGTGTACCTCGTCTTGGTGCTCGCGACGGACCACCGCGCGCTCGCCGCGTGGCTGCTCGGCGTGCTCGGGGCGACCGACTGGGTCGACGGGTACCTCGCCCGGCGCCTCCACCAGGTCTCGGCCCTCGGCAAGGTCCTCGACCCCACGGCCGACCGGGTCCTGGTGGTCTCGGGGCTGGTCTCGGTGGCGGTGGTGGGCGCCGTGCCCTGGTGGTTCGCCGGTCTCACCCTGGCGCGCGAGGTGGTCGTCTCGGGGGTGACCCTCGCGATCGCCGCGTTGGGCGCCCGGCGGATCGACGTCCTGTTCTGGGGCAAGGTCTCGACGTTCGCCCTGATGACGACGTATCCGCTCTTTCTCCTGTGCTCGAACCCCCACCACGCCGCCCTCGCCGCGTGGCAGCGCGACGGCCGGGTGGCGGGCTACGTCATCGGGGTGCTCGGTCTGGCGCTCGCCTGGGTGGTCGCGGCCGGCTACGTCGGCCCGGCCCGTCGCGCCCTCGCGGAGGGCCGGGCCGCTCGCGCGGGCCGAGTTGTGTAAGTTGGCGCCGTGAACATCCCGGGTGACCTGCGCTACTCGAACGACCACGAGTGGGCGCGCAAGGACGGCGACGTCGTGCGCGTCGGCATCACCGACTACGCCCAGGACGCCCTGGGCGACGTCGTCTTCGTCGACCTGCCCGAGGTGGGCGACGCGGTGGGGGAGGGCGGCACGCTCGGCGAGGTCGAGTCGACCAAGTCCGTCTCGGAGGTCTACGCGCCGGTGAGCGGGACGGTGCGGGCCGTGAACGAGGCGCTGCGCCAGTCGCCCGAGCTCGTCAACGCCGACCCCTACGGCGAGGGCTGGCTGTGCGAGATCGAGGTCGCCTCGAGCGCGGAGTACGACGGGCTCCTCGACGCGGCCGGCTACGAGGCCCTGACCGGCCACTGACCGGCCACTGACCGGCCACCGACCGGTCCCCGCCGGCCCCGGCGGGCCGGGCGGGGGTTAACTAGTCTGGGCGCCGTGAACTGCCGTCGCTGCGGGGAGATCCTCAACGCCAACGCCAACTTCTGTTGGGCCTGCGGCGCGCCCCAGCACGCGACGTCCTCACCCGAGACGGTGGCGGTGCCGGTGGTGCACGCGCCCGACACGCTGCACCCCGAGGCGTGGCGTGGACCGGGTGGGGAGCACGGCGACGAGCTCGTGATCGCCGCCGGCCCCGAGGCCGGCGCGCGCATCGAGCTCAAGGATGACGTGACGTCGGTCGGTCGACACGAGGCGAGCGAGATCCTGCTCGACGATGTCTCGGTCTCGCGTCATCACGCCGTGTTCACGCGCACCGCGAGCGGACGGGTGACCCTGCGGGACCTCAACTCGCTCAACGGCACCTACGTCAACGGCCGGCGGGTCGAGGAGACCACGCTCCACTCGGCCGACGAGATCCAGATCGGGAAGTTCAAGCTCGTGTTCTGGGAGGCGAACTCATGACCCTCGAGCAGGGAACGATGCGCATCGGGGAGGTTCACGCGCGCCTGCGGCGCGACTTCCCCGACTTGGAGCTCTCCAAGATCCGCTACTACGAGGACAAGGGCCTGGTACGCCCGAGCCGTAGCCGCAAGGGCTACCGGCTCTACTCCGAGCGCGACGTGGCCTGCCTGCGCGAGGCCATCCGACTCGCCCAGGAGGAGTTCGTCCCGCTGCGGGTGGTGCGCCTGCGCCTGATCGACCAGGGCCTCCTCGCCGACGGTCCCGTCGCGACGACCCTCGTCGCGGCGCGCGAGGCCCTCGCCCCCGCGGTCGTCGCCCCGGCCCCGACGTCCACGCGCACTCTCACGGTCGTGCGGGCCGTCGAACCCGAGCCCGAGGACCCGAGCGGAGACGTGGTGCCGTCCGACGTGGTGGCGGGTCCGCGCTCGGTCGCCGAGCTGCTCGTCGAGAGCGGCCTCACGCCCGACGAGCTCAACCAGGTCCTGGCCCTGGGCATCCTCGCGCCGACGGTCGTCGACGGACTGGCCCGCTACGACGAGCGCGACGTGCGCGTGGTGCGCCTCGTGCGCGACCTGCTCGCGCGCGGGGCCGACCCGCGCCAGGTGCGCGCCCTCGTGAGGGTGGCCGAGCGCGAGGTCGGCGTGGCCGCCGAGATCGCCGGCCCCTCGTGGGCCCACCCGGAGGCACCCGACGACCGGCTCCGGGAAGTCGCTGACCAGGTCGCGGCGCTGCGGGCCGAGTTGGTGGCGCGCGAGGTCGAGCGCGAGGTCGCCGCCCGCTCCCTCGTTCCCCACGGGGCCTAGGCTGAAGCCGTGATCGAGGTCGTGCTGAGGGCGGTGCGCGTCGACGTGGGCTCGGCGACGCCGCTGCTGCTCCTCGAGGAGGTGGCCGGCGAGCGCGTCCTGCCGATCTTCGTGGGCACGCCGGAGGCGGCGGCCATCGCCTACGCCCTCCAGGGGGTCGAGGCGCCGCGCCCGATGAGCCACGACCTCATGGGCCACGTGATCACCGCGCTCGGCGCGCGCCTGTTCTCGGTGGAGATCACCGAACTGGTGGCCGGCACGTTCTACGCCAACCTGCGGATGCTGCGCGGGGGCGAGGAGATCGTGGTGAGCGCCCGGCCCAGCGACGCCGTCGCGCTCGCGCTGCGGGTGGGCGCCCCGATCCTCGTCAGCGACGCGCTGATGGCGAGCGAGGGTCGCGTCATGGACCTCTCTGAGGAGGACGAGGAGGATGAGGAGGCCCCGGTCATCGACGTCGCCGACGAGGCCGACCTGGTGGCTGAGTTGCGTGCGTTCCTCGACCGGGTGGATCCCGAGGACTTCGGTAAGTGAGCCGAGCGCTCAAGGGGCTCGCGCTCTTCTTCGCCTTCGTCGTCATATACACGATCAGCCGCCACGCCATCGATTCGCGTTCGAGCTCCTCGACCACGACGGTGCCGCCGAGCACCACGACGAGCGTCCCGGTGACGACGACGACCGCGGGTCCCGCCGGGTGCGCGGCCGGGGCCTTCGCCGGACGCTTCAACCAGGGGCAGGGGGCGGGCGGCGACGTCTACGCCAGCGTGACGATCACCAAGGACACCGCGGGCACGTGCACGCTCGAGGGGTGGCCGCGCCTGACCCTGCTCGACCGCCTGGGCGGGCTCATCCCCACCACGGCGACCGACGCGCCCAACGCCACCGTCTCGGGCGCGTTCCTCTCCCCGCCCCAGGCCAACCAGCCCCCCCGCGCGCTGACCCTCGGGGACAACCAGTCGGCGACCTTCGACCTCATCTACTCCGACGTCTCGACCGGCTCGAGCTGCCCCAGCGCCCTGACGTTGAGCGTGCAGCTGCCCGGTGGCGCCGCCGAGGTGGTGGTGACGGCCGTGCCACCGGTCCAGGCGTGCAACGGCGTCCTCACGGTGTCGCCGTTCTTCGCCGGCGCCTAGCGGCGGGGGTCGACCAGGATCCGGCCGCGGGTGCGCCCGTGGCGCAGGTCGTCGAACGCCGCGCCGAGCTCGTCGAGGCCGACCTCGCGGTCGACGAAGACCTCGAGGTCGGCCGCGCGCGCCGTGCGCGCGACCTCCTCCCAGACCCGGGCCCGCTGGAGCGTGGGCGCTTCCACCGCGTCGATCCCGAGGAGGCTCACCGCGCGGGTGATGAACGGGTAGACGGTGGTGGGCAGGTCGGCGCTCGCCACGAGGCCGCTCGCCGCGACGGCCGCGCCGTGGCGCAGCGCGCGCAGGACCTGGGCGAGCGCCGGGCCGCCGACGCAGTCGATCGCGCCGTCCCAGCGCTCGGTCCCGAGGACCCGCTCCGGCCGGTCGCTCACGTCCTCGCGCCCGATCACGGCCGCCGCACCCAGCGCGTGCAGCCACTCCGACGCGTCGGGCGACCCGGTCGAGGCGATCGGTCGATAGCCGCGTCGGGCGAGGTAGAAGACGGCCTGGGAGCCCACCCCGCCGGTCGCCCCGGTGACGAGGACCTCGGCGTCGGGGGTGAGGCCGTGGTGCTCGAGGGCGAGGACGCTCGCCATCGCCGTCCAGCCGGCCGTGCCGACGATCATGGCCGCGCGGGGGCCGAGCCCCTCGGGCAGGGGCGAGACCCAGCGCGCGGGGGCGCGCACCTCGGTGGCGAAGCCGCCGTCGCGCTCGACCCCGAGGCCGCCGCCGTGCACGGCGACGGCCGTCCCGGCCCCGAGGGCACCGAAGGGCTCGACCAGGGTGCCCGCCGCGTCGACGCCGCCGACGACTCGTGACACCCGGCGCACGCGGCTGCGCGCCGCGGCGACCATCGCGTCTTTGAAGTTCACCCCGGAGTACTCGACCGCCACGTGGGCATCGTCCTGGTCGAAGCCGTGGGGGGCGACCTCGTCCACGCGGAGGGTCACCTCGCCGTCGGACTCGGTGATGACCAGCGCTCGCACGTCCCTCAACCTAGGCGCGGGGAAGCGGGCCGCGGCGGGGCCGGTCGGTACACTTGGGCGGTGGTGGCTCGCTTGGTGAGGCTTCGCGACGCCGCCGCCTCCCGATGGGCCCGCCTCGGGGGGCTCGCGGGCGACGGCGTGCTCTACCTCGTCTCGGCCGTCTTCGCGGCCCTGCTGGCCGTCTCCTCGACCCAGGGCGCCCAGTGGCAGTGGGGCTACCTGGCGATCGGCCCCTACGCGCTCGTCGGGCTGGCGGCGTTAGTCCTCGCCCGACGGGTGCGCCGCCGGGTCCACCTGGCCCGGGTCGTCCTGCTCGTGGTGGTGGGGCTCGGCGCGGTCGCGTTGCCCCTCGGGCTCGAGGCCCACTGGCACCACGCCCAGCCCGAGGTCGGGGTCATCACCCGGGCCGGCCAGGCGCTCTCGAAGGACCACACGCCCTACCGCGCCTACGACCACAACGGCAAGGTCATCGGCGAGATCAAGGGTCTGCCGGCCTTCGAGTCGTTCTTCCCGTACTTCCCGCTCATGGGCGTCTTCGGGCTGCCCTCGGCGACGACCCACGAGGCCGACGGTCTCACCGACGCGCGCATCATCATGACGCTCATGACCCTCGTGACGAGCGCGGCGGCGCTGGCGCTCCTGCGCGCGCGAGCCGACCAGAAGCTGCGCGTCGCCCAGGTGCTCATCGTCCTGCCGACCGGGTCGCTCTTCCTCTCGACCGGCGGGGACGACATGCCGATCCTCGCGCTGTGCCTGCTCGCGGTGGCCGCGCTGCAGCGCCGCCAGGCCAATCTGACCGGCGTCGCCCTCGGGCTCGCGGCGGCGATGAAGCTGACGGCCTGGCCGCTCGCCGCCGGGGCACTGCTCGTCGCGCGCGACCGCGAGGGGCGCACCAGCTGGGCGAGGGTCCTCGCCTGGGTCGGGGTGATCGTGCTCGCCACGACGCTGCCCTTCGCCGTGCGTGACCCGGTGGCCTTCGCGTCGAACGTCTTCGCCTTCCCGCTCGGGCTGGCTGGGGTGACCTCGCCCGCGGCGAGCGCCCTGCCCGGGCACATCCTCACGACGTGGGAGCCCGCGCTCGGCCACGTCCTCGCCCCGGTGACCTTCGTCGTCGGTGGGGTGTTCTTCGCCCGCTACCTACGTCGGCACCACCCCCTCTCGCTGAGCCAGTTGCTGGCCGTGCTCGCGGTGGCCTTCACCGTCCTGATCTGCGTGGCCTCGGCGACCCGGATCGGCTACGTGATCTACCCGCTCAACCTCGCCCTGTGGTCCTCGATCACCCGGCGGGCCCCGGTCGAGGAGCCCGAGCTCGTCGCGGCCGCGGTCTAGACCGTCTGGGAGTTCTGGAAGAGGGTGAAGCTCCAGCGCACGTGACCGGGCGTGGAGGCGCGGATCGTGACGCCGATCTCCCAGTAGAAGCCGTCGCTCGAGGAGCGCTGGAACAGGTACTGGGGGTGGCCGGTCGGTGAGGGGCTCGTCGAGAAGAGGCTCCAGCCGAGCACGGGCAGGTGGGCGCGGTAGAAGCCGAGGACCTCGCCGCTGGTGGCGCGGGCCGTCGCCAGGTTCTCCACGCAGTCGAAGTCGCCGGCCCCGAGGTTGGGCGTGTTCGAGCCCGGACGCGGCGTGGTGCCCACGGGGAAGACGAAGCCGCTCACGAGGTCCTGGGGCACCTCGAGCGGCTGGTTGCAGTAGGTGAGCCCGGCGGCGAGGGGCTGCTCGATCGCGAGACCGCCCACGACCACCGGCACGGGGCCGCTGGGCGTGACGACCGGTCGGGACGTCACCCAGTCGACGAGGAGGAAGACGGCGAGCAGCGTGACCCCCACGACGGCGATCATCGCGGCGGGCCAGATGCTCGTCGTCGTGGTGAGCGGCGGGCGAGGGGTGTCGCTCACGGTCCCCATCCGAAGTGGTCGATCGGACCGCGTCCCCGGCCGAGGCGCCAGCCCGCCGCGCCCTCGAGGGCCGCGCGCACGTAGGCCTTCGCCTCGGCGACCGCCTCGGCGATCGAGCGGCCCCGCGCCAGGCCGGCGACGATCGCCGCCGAGAGGGTGCACCCGGTCCCGTGGTCGTTGTCGGTCTCGACGCGGGCGCCGTCGAGCACGCTCGCGACGCCCTCGACGACGAGCACGTCGGGGGAGCGCTCGAGCGCGTGGAGGTGACCGCCCTTGACGAGGGTGGCGGCCGGTCCGAGGGCCCCGACGCGCCGGGCCAGGGCGACGAGGTCCTCGACGGTGCGCACGTCGCGGTGGTCCACCTCGACCAGGGCGGCCGCCTCGGCGAGGTTCGGGGTGACGACCGTCGCCAGGGGCACGAGCCGCTCCCGGTAGGCCTGGACGCCGCCGTCCTTCATGAGATGGTCGCCGCTCGTGGCGACGAGGACGGGATCGACGACGAGCGGGCCGAGGAGCCCGCCCTCGGCGAGGGCGGCCACCCGCTCGACCACCTCGGGCGTGGCGAGCATCCCGGTCTTCGCCGCGGCGACCGGGAGGTCCCCGACGACCGCGCGCACCTGGGCCTCGACCTCGTCGGGGGTGAGCACGGCCACGGCCTCGACCCCGAGGGTGTTCTGGGCCGTCACCGCGGTGACGGCCGAGGTGCCGAAGACCCCGAGGGCGGCGAAGGTCTTGAGATCGGCCTGGATCCCGGCGCCCCCGCCCGAGTCCGAGCCGGCGATGGTCAGGGCGACCGCGGGCTGCACGCTCCAACCCTAGTTTCGCCGCGGCGGAACTACGCTGGGCGCGGTGGAAGAGCTGCTCAGCGTCGGCTCGTTCGAGTCGGATTCGCGCCTGGTCTTCGGTACGGGCGGGTTCCGGTCCCTCGAGGTCCTCGAGGCGACCCTGGAGGCCGCCCACGTCACCATCGCGACGGTCGCGCTGCGCCGGGTCGACCCGTCGGTCGAGGGCTCCCTCTACGACGTGCTCGAGCGCAACAAGGTGGTGCTGCTGCCCAACACCGCGGGCTGCTACAGCGCCCGCGAGGCCGTGGCGACGGCCCGGCTCGCCCGCGAGGCCTTCGAGACCGACCGGGTGAAGCTCGAGGTGATCGGCGACGACCGCACGTTGCTGCCCGACGTGGTCGAGACCCTCGCGGCCGCCGAGGAGCTGGTCGCCGACGGATTCGAGGTCTGGGCCTACACCAACGACGACCTGGTGGTCGCCCAGCGGCTCGAGCAGGCGGGCTGCGTGGCCGTGATGCCCCTGGGCTCGCCGATCGGCTCGGGGCTCGGGGTGCGCAACCCGCACGCCGTGGCCCTGATCTGCGAGCGGGTGGGGGTGCCGGTCCTGCTCGACGCCGGGCTGGGGACGGCCTCGGACGCGGCGCTCGCCATGGAGTTGGGCTGCGCCGGGGTGCTCGCCGCCTCGGCCATCAACCGCGCCCTCGATCCCGTCGCCATGGCCGAGGCCGTCGCCACGGCGGTGCGGGCCGGCTGGCTGGCCCGGCGGGCCGGGCGGATCCCGCCCCGGCTCTACGCCGAGGCCTCCACCAGCGCCCTCGGGCGACCCGACCTGTTTGCCGAGTAGTCCGGGGCTAACTACACTCGTGTAGTCCGGGCGGTTCCCGGGTGCCTCGGTCGGGAGGGAGAGATGGGCGATAGCGACTTCGGATTCAGCGGACCGACCGTGTGCCGGCTCACGGGCGTGACCTACCGTCAGCTCGACTACTGGGCGCGCACGGGCCTCGTCACCCCTTCGGTCGCCGTCGCGCGCGGCAGCGGCTCCAAGCGGCGCTACGCCTACGCCGACATCCTCGAGGTGAAGGTGATCAAGCGCCTGCTCGACGCGGGGGTGTCGCTCGCGCGCGCCCGCCAGGCCGTCGAGTGCCTGCGCCGCGCGCTCGGGGCCGACCTGGCCGCCGCGAGCCTGGTGCTCTCCGACGGCGGCTCGGTCCTCGCCCACGACGACGGCGAACTGGTCGACCTGCTGCGCGGGGGCCAGGGCGTGTTCAACATCGTCCCGCTCGCCACGGTGGTCGCCGAGCTCTCGACCACCCTGGGCGCCGAGCTTTCGACGTCGGAGAAGGGGGCCGTCACGGCGTGAACTCGCCCCAGCGTGGCGGGGACCCCCGTCGTCGCCACCCCAGCGCCACGGCCCCGGTCGAGGGGACCTTCGCGCACCCCTCCGAGGCCCTCTTCGCCCGGCTCCTCACGGTGTCCGGGCACGACTGGCTCTACGAGCCGGTGGAGTTCCCGCTCGAGTGGGGGCCCGACGGCTCGCCCACGCGCGCCTTCCGTCCCGACTTCTACCTCGCCGGGCCCGGCGTCTTCGTCGAGCTCACGGTGCTCGCCCAGCGCCTGGTGACCCGTAAGAACCGCAAGGTCCGCCGGTTCCGCGACCTCTACCCCGAGGTGCCCCTGGTCGTGGTGTACCGGCGCGACTTCGAGCGCCTGCTCGAGGTCGCGCGACTCGCGACCCCCCGGGAGGCGGCCGCCTAGTGGACGAGCGGCGCAGCCACCTCCACGACGTCCACGTCGAGCTCGGGGCCAAGATGGTCCCCTTCGGCGGCTGGGAGATGCCGCTCGCGTACCCCACGGGCACGCTCGCCGAGCACCTCGCGTGCCGGCGCGACGCCGTGGTGTTCGACGTCAGCCATCTCGGCACGGTGCGCTGCGAGGGGCCGGGCGCCTTCGACGCCCTGCAGGCGACCCTCACCAACGACCTGGCCAAGGTGGGGCCGGGCCGGGCCCAGTACACCCACCTGCTCACCGAGGACGGCTTCGTCGTCGACGACATCATCGTCTGGTGGGTCGACGAGGACTCCTTCGACGTCATGCCCAACGCCTCGAACACCTCCGGGGTGCTCGGGGCCCTCCCGGGGGTCGACGTGACCGGCGGGCGCAGCGTGCTCGCCGTGCAGGGGCCGAACGCGCGCGAGCGCGCGGCGCGGGTCGACCCGCGCTTCGGCGAGGTCGGCCGGAACCGGGTGGCGCGCCTCGACTACGGGGGCGTCGAGGTGCGCGTCGCGGGGACCGGCTACACCGGCGAGCCCGGCATCGAGATCGCGACCCCCAACGAGGCGGCCGAGGGGCTGTGGCGCGCGCTGGTGGCGGCCGGGGTGACCCCGGCGGGCCTGGGCGCGCGCGACACCCTGCGCCTCGAGGCCGGGCTGCCCCTCTACGGGCACGAGCTCTCGCTCACCTCGACCACCCTCGAGGCGGGGCTCGGCTGGGTGCTCGGCTGGGGCAAGCCGACCTTCCGGGGCCGGGCGGCGGTGGAGCGCGAGCGCGCGCGCGGCCCGCGCCGGCGCCTGGCGGGCCTGGTCTCGGCGGGCCGCCAGCCCCTGCGCGAGGGGGCGGAGGTCCTGACCGGGGGGCGCTCGGTGGGCTCCTTGTCCTCGGGCAACTACTCGCCGGTGCTCGAGCGCGGGATCGGGATGGGGCTGCTCGCCCCGGGGCTCGCCGTCGGCGAGGCCGTCACGGTCGCCCTGCGCGGCCGCGAGGTCGAGGCCCGCGTGGTCGCCCTGCCCTTCGTCGCCAAGGAGTCGTGATGGCCGACTACCTGCCCCACACCGCCGAGGAGGTGGAGGCGATGCTCGCCTTCGTCGGGGTCGAGTCGCTCGAGGGCCTCTACGCGCACGTCCCGGCCGCGGTGCGCCTGGCGGGCGGGCTCGACCTGCCGGCGGGCATGACCGAGCCCGACGTGGCGGCCGTGGTCGCCGGCTACGGCGCGGCCAACGCGGCGCGCGCGGGCGAGCTGGTCTGCTTCGCCGGTGCCGGGGCCTACGACCACGAGGTGCCCCCGGTGGTGCGCGCCCTCGCCGGGCGCAGCGAGTTCGTCACGGCCTACACCCCGTACCAGCCCGAGGTCGCCCAGGGGGTCCTCCAGGCGATCTTCGAGTACCAGACGCTGGTGGCGCGCCTCTCGGGCCTGCCGATCGCCAACGCCTCCCTCTACGACGGCGCCACGGCGCTCGTCGAGGCGCTCAACATGGCCCACGGGGCGACGGGCCGCTCGCGCATGCTCGTCTCGTCCGGGGTGCACCCGCACTGGCGGGCCGTCGCGCGCACCTTCGCCGCCGGCACCGGCCACGAGGTCGTCGAGGTCCCGCTGCGCGACGGGGTGACCGACTGGTCGGCGGTCGACGCGCGGGGCGTCGCCGCGGTCGTCGTGGCCTACCCCAACTACCTCGGGGTCCTCGAGGACCCCGCGGCGGCGCGGGCCCTCGCCGCGGCGGCCGGCGGCCTGCTCGTCGTGGCGGGCGACCCGGTGGCCGCGGGGGTGCTGCGCTCGGCCGGCTCGTGGGGCGCCGACGTCTTCGTCGGGGAGGGCCAACCCTTCGGCACGGCACTCTCCTTCGGCGGTCCCTACCTGGGGCTCTTCGCCTGCGCCGAGGCCCAGGTGCGGCGCCTGCCCGGACGCATCGTCGGCGAGACGCTCGACACCGAGGGGCGCCGGGCGTACGTGACGACGCTGCGCGCGCGAGAGCAGGACATCCGCCGCGAGAAGGCGACCTCGAACGTCTGCACCAACCAGACGCTGATGGCCGTCACCGCGGCCGTCCAGTTGGGCTGGCTCGGCACCGCGGGCCTGCGCGAGGTGGCCACACGCTGTGCCCAGGGGGCCCACTACCTCTTCGACCAGCTGGCCGCGCTGGACGGGATCGCCCCGGCCAGCCCGGCGCCCTTCCTCCGCGAGTTCGCGCTGCGCCTGCGCCGACCGGCCCGCGAGGTGGTGGCGCGCCTCGCCGAGGAGGGGATCCTCGCCGGGGTCGCCCTGGACGCGCTGGTGGGACCGGGGGACCGCTCGATCGAGGCGCCCGAGGAGGTGCTGCTCGTCGCGGTGACCGAGCGGCGGACCCGGGCCGAGATCGACCACTACGCCGCGGCGATGGAAGGAGCCCTCCAGTGACCGCGAGCCCCGCCGGGCGGGCCTCGTCGGCGCCCCTCATGGGGCGCGACGCCGAGCCCACCCTCTTCGAGATCTCCGTGCCCGGACGCCGCGCCTACCAGCTGCGCACGACCGACGTGCCGACCCGCCCCCTCTCTGAGCTGGTGCCGGTCGCGCACCTGGCCGAGGCGCCCGTCCCGATCGCCGAGGTCTCCGAACGCGACCTCGTGGCCCACGTGACCCGGCTCAGCCACCGCCAGTTCTCGGTCGACCTCGGGATGTACCCGCTGGGCTCGTGCACGATGAAGTACAACCCGAAGTTCTGCGACGCCGTGGCGGCCGACCCGGCGCTGGCGAGCGTGCACCCCGCCGCGCCGGCCGCCCTCACCCAGGGCTGGCTGGAGATCCTGGTGGAGCTGGAGGAGCGGCTCTGCGCGATCACCGGGATGGCCGCGGCGACCCTGCAGCCGGCGGCCGGGGCGGCCGGCGAGCTGACGGGACTCCTCCTCATGCGCGCCTACCACGAGAGCCGCGGCGACGCCCGCCGGCGCGTCATCATCCCCGACTCGGCCCACGGCACCAACCCCGCCTCGGTCACCCTCGGCGGCTACGAGGTCACGACGGTGCCGTCGAACGACCGGGGGCTCGTGGACCTAGAGGCGCTGCGCGAGGTGCTCGCCCCCGACGTCGCCGGGATCATGCTCACCAACCCCAATACGCTCGGGCTGTTCGAGGAGGAGATCGAGGGCATCGCCGCCGCCGTCCACGAGGTGGGCGGACTCCTCTACTACGACGGGGCGAACCTCAACGCGATCCTCGGGGTCGTGCGCCCGGGCGACATGGGCTTCGACATCGTGCACATGAACCTGCACAAGACCTTCGCGACGCCCCACGGCGGCGGGGGGCCCGGCGCCGGGCCGGTCGCGGTGGCGCCGCACCTGGTGGAGTTCCTCCCGGGGCCGCGGGCCGTGCGCGAGGGGGAGGGGTTCGCCTGGTCGACCCCGGCCCGCTCGATCGGCCGGGTCCACGGCTGGCACGGCAACGCGCTGGTGCTCGCCCGGGCCCTCGCCTACATCCAGGTCCACGGCGCCGAGGGGCTGACCCGGGTGGCCCAGCACGCCGTCTTGAACGCGAACTGGCTGCGCCGGCGCCTCGCGGCGATCCTGCCCGCGGCCCACGACCGCACCTGCATGCACGAGTGCACCCTGCGCGCCACGCCCCTGAAGGACGCCTACGGCGTGCGGGCGCTCGACGTCGCCAAGGCGCTCCTCGAGGAGGGCTTCCACGCGCCCACCGTCTACTTCCCGCTCATCGTGGACGAGGCCCTGATGTTCGAGCCCACCGAGACCGAGAGCCCCCAGACCCTCGAGGCCCTCGGCCAGGCGATCGAGCGCATCGCCCAGCGCGCCGCGACCGACCCCGAGAGCCTGCACCGCGCGCCCCAGACGACGCCGGTCGCGCGCGTCGACGAGGCCCGGGCCGCCCGCCACCTGGTGGCCACGGCCGACGCCCCTCGGCCGGCCTAGTCAGTCGCGCCGGGAGAACCCCTGGATGGCCAGGGTGAAGAACACCCCGGCGAAGGCGGCGACCATCACCAGCTCGAGCCACACCGGCAGCGTGTAGCCGAAGAGCGTCACCGTCGCCGAGAAGCGCGCCGCGGCCACCGGCGGCACGTGCTGGACGGCGAAGACGACCTGGCGCAGGGGGGCGACGGCGTAGGTCAGCGGGTTGAGCCGGGTGAGGACGCTGAGCCACGTCGGCAGTCCCGAGAGGGGGAAGAGGGCCCCCGAGAGGAAGAGCATCGGGAAGAGGACGAGCTGCATGACGACCTGGAAGCCCTCGATGCGGCTGATGCGGCTGGCGACGAAGACCCCGAAGGCGGTGAGGGCGACGGCCATCACGAGCTCCAGGCCGATCACCTCGAAGACGAGCGCGACCGTGAGGTGGACCCCGATCAGGGGCGCCAAAACGAGCATTATCGTGCCCTGCACGGCCGCGACGGTGGCGCCGCCGAGGGTCTTGCCCGTGACGAGGCTGGCCCGGCTCACCGGGGCGACCAGCATCTCGCGCAGGAAGCCGAACTCGCGGTCCCAGACGATGGAGATGGCGCTGAAGATCGCCGTCGAGACGACGCTCATCGAGACGATGCCGGGGAAGAGGAACTTCTTGAAGTCGAAGCCCCCGGTCGAGCCCACCAGGGTCGACATCCCGTAGCCGAGGACGAAGAGGAAGAGCAGGGGCTGGGAGAGGCTGGTGACGATCCGGGTGCGGTTGCGCTCGAAGCGGATCAGCTCGCGCTCCCAGACCATGCCGACGGTGCGCAGTTCGTGCCACCGGGGGACGGTCGGGCCGTGCGCGCGGGTGGCCGGGATCGCGCTCATCGGCGGTGGGCCCTCCGGGCCCGGGCCCGGCCCGTCAGGGGCGCCGGTGCCTCGTCCTCGCGGATCTCGCGCCCGGTGTAGTGCAAGAAGACGTCCTCGAGGGTCGGACGGTGCACGTGGACCGAGGTCACGCCCCCGCCCACCAGCTCGAGGAGCCGGGGCACCCGAGCCTCGCCGTCGGCGGTGAAGACCCGCACCCCCTCGGCGACGCGCTCGACCCGCTCGCCGGCCTCGCGCAGACCGGCGAGGGCGCGGTCGTCGTCGTCGGTGTGCAGGTCGACGGTGTCGGCGCCGATCACGGCCTTCAGTTCCTCGGGCGTGCCCAAGGCGACGATGACGCCGTGGTCGATGATCGCGATGCGGTCGGCGATCTCCGCCTCGTCCATGTAGTGGGTCGTCAGGAACACCGTCACCCCCTCCTCGGTGCGCATCGTCGAGACGTCGTCCCACATGAGCGCGCGCGTCTGGGGGTCGAGCCCGATGGTCGGCTCGTCGAGGAAGAGGACGGCCGGGGTGTGCAGCATGCCCCGGGCGATCTCGAGTCGCCGGGCCATGCCCCCCGAGAAGGTCGAGACGAGGTCGCCGGCGCGGTCGGAGAGCTTCACGAGCTCGAGCACCCGCGTGATGCGGGCGCGTCGATCGGCGTGCGGGACGCCGTAGAGGACGGCGTGGAAGCGGAGGTTCTCCTCGGCCGTGAGCTGGTCGTCGAGGGTCTGCTCCTGGAAGACGAGCCCGATGCGGCGGCGGACGTCGTTGGGCTGGGTCGCGACGTCGTAGCCGTCGATGCGCGCGGTGCCGCCGGTGGGTGCGGCGAGCGTGCAGAGCATGTTGATGGTCGTGGACTTGCCCGCGCCGTTGGGGCCGAGGAAGGCGAAGATCTCGCCGGGCGCGACGCGGAACGATACCCCGTTGACGGCCCGGGTGGCACCGAAGCTCTTGGTGAGGTGCTCGACCTCGACGGCGGCGGGCGCGAGTTCGCGGTCACCGGTGCCGGTCTCGGCCCGGTCGAGTTCGACCATGGGGCTCCTCTCCGGTCCCCACTTAACCAGGTCGGGGCGGGGCGTCCCTAGCGACGAAGGTCCCGGGCGGGCCGGGGCCCGACGACCCTCGGCGCCGGAGGCTACCGCAGCGCGTCGACGGAGCTCACCGTCGCCAGGACCTTGCGCAGGAGGCGCGCGAGCTCGCTCTGCTCGTCGCGCGAGAGCCCCGCGACCGCGACGGACTCGTGGCGGTTGAAGGCGGGGAAGACCGCCTCGATCAGCCGGGTGCCCGAGCGGGTGAGCCCGATCGAGACCCTCCGGCGGTCGTCGCGGTGGGGGAGGCGCCGGATCAGGCGTCGGCCCTGGAGCGTCTTGATCACCCCGGTGAGGGTGCCCTTGGTGACCCCGGCCTCCCCGGCCACGTGGCCGGTCTCCTGGTCGCCCCAGATCCACAGCACCCACAGCACCGTGAAGGCCACCCAGCTGAGGTCGTGGTCGGAGAGGACGGTGCGCTCCATGTGGTGGCGCACCGCCGACCCGGCCCGGTAGATGTTCGAGACGGCACTCATCGCGGCGAAGTCGAGCTCGTGCCCCGCGAGCCGGGCGCGGATGTCGCGCTCGGCCCCCGAGACGACCGAGGCCTCGCTGCTCGCGATCCGTCGGCTCATCGGGTCGCGAGGGTCGCGCCCCCGGCGAAGGTGGTCCCCACGGCGCGGTAGTAGCCGGCGATGACCTCGCGCGGGGCGATCGAGGTGAGCTCCTCGGTCGGCGCGTCGAACAGCTCCAGGGTGGCGCCACCGCGCCAGGCCGGCCCGAGCTCGACGTCGACCCCGGCCATCGTGACGACCTCGGCCAGGGCGTCGGTGCCGTCGAGCTCGATGCGCGGGAGGTAGCGGTGGTGCAGCATCGGGTGGCCGTTCACGAACCCGGCGCTCGGCGCCTCCGCCTCCAGGGTCACCGTGCCCTGGGCCAGGCGGCGGTCGGCCGCGGCGAGGGTCATCCCGAAGCGCCCCCCGGGGCCGACCCGGGGTCCGGCCCGTCCCACGCTGACCGGGCGGGTCTGGTGGATCGAGCCGAGCTTCTTCGGGTAGCCCTGGAGGTGCCCGCGCACGAGGGCGAAGTCGGTGTCGACCCAGATGAACAGGCACCGGCTGTACAGGGTGTCGCGGTAGCGGCAGCGCACCACGACGAAGGCCTCCCGGTACTGGCTGCGCACCGGGTCGAGCAGCTCGGCGCCGTCGGCCCCGCAGCTCTGCCAGTCGGCCCAGATGAAGGCGACCGCACCGGGGTCCTCGTCGTCGCGGGCGAGGGTGACCCCCTCGGGGAGGAGCCGGGCGATCGCCGAGGGGTCGGTGCGGTACTCGACGGTGAGCAGGTCGCCCGAGTAGTGCCACGGGGGCGGGGGCAGCAGGGAGGCCCGCCCGGTGGCCGTGCGCGGGAAGGGCAGGCCGACGAGGCTCACGAGCGGCTCCAGCCGTCCGCGGGCCGGTCGAACCAGACGTGGACCTGTCCGGTCCCGATCGCGTTCTCGTAGGCCGAGTAGAGCCGGCCCGGGGCCACGCAGTCGCGCCCGCCGAGCGCCGCGACCATCATCTGGTAGTGGCCGAAGCGCCCCTCGGGCCTCACGGCGGCGAACTCGCCGAGGTGGTCGACGACGAAGGCGTGGTCGCCGCGCTCGAGCGCGTCGATGAGGCGGTGGTCCCACTCGCGCGCCGCGTCGGAGTAGATGTGCTCCTCGTCGGCCGCCTCGTGGTCGCGCAGGCGCCGCAGGGGATGGAACGTGTGGCTGAGGGCCCCCGAGGCGATGAGCACGGCCCGCCGGTCGGTGCGGGCGACGGCCTCGGCGACCACGCGGCCCACGGTGGCGAAGTCCTCGGGCTCGGCCGTCTGGCAGACGCTCACCGAGACCCAGGCCTCGTCGCCCTGGAGGAAGCCCAGGAAGTTCGTCGTGGCGTAGGTGATGGGCAGGTGCTCGTTGTCGATCGGGGTGATCCAGCACTCGGGCGTCTCGAGGGCGATCTCGCCGACGAGCTGGGCGAAGGCGGGGTCACCCTTCGCGTCGTAGGGCACGCTCGACATCCCCCGGGGCAGCTCCTCGGAGGTGAAGAACCCGTGGCGCCGCTCGGCCGCGGTGACGACGAACTCGACGGTGGTGAACCAGTGGCTGTCGAAGACGACGACGAGGTCGGGTGCCACCGCGTCGAAGACCTCGCGACGCAGCCGGTGCAGGCCCGAGTACAGCGTGCTCTCGCGACCGTGGTTGAGGGCCCGGCGCTCCTCGTCGGGCAGGACGATGGTGGGCACGTGGGCCAAGAGGCCCGCCCCGACGATCTCACCCATGGGTGGTCCCCTCCTTCACCTGGTAGGTCTTCAGGTCGCTGTAGAAGTCGAGGGCGTAGTCGCCGCCCTCGCGCCCGACGCCCGAGATGCCCGTGCCCCCGAAGGGCGCCGTGAGGTCGCGGACCAAGAAGCAGTTGACCCAGACGGTCCCCGCCCTCACGCGCGCTCCGACCCGGTCGGCCCGGGCGCGGTCCCGGGTGAAGAGCATCGCCGAGAGGCCGTAGCGCGTCGAGTTGGCGAGGGCGACGGCCTCGTCCTCGCCCGAGAAGCGCTGCAGCGTGAGGACCGGCCCGAAGACCTCGCGCTGGACGATCTCGGCGCCGTTGTCCAGGGGCTCGATCACCGTCGGCTCGTACCACAGGCCGTCGTCGCGCCACCGCCGTCCGCCGGTGAGGACCCGGTGGCCCTCGGCGCGGGCGCGCTCGACGAAGCCCTCGACGCGCGCCAGGTGGTCGGGGTGGATGAGGGGCGAGACGGTGGTCGCGGGGTCGCGGCTGTCGCCCAGGACGTGGGACCGGGCGCGCTCGATCAGCCGGGCGCGGAACTCGTCGTAGACCGGCGTCTCGACGAGCAGCCGCGTCCCGGCGAGGCAGACCTGGCCGGCGTCGTCGTACATGACGGCGGCCCGCTCCAGCGCGAGGTCGAGGTCGGCGTCGGCGAAGACGACGAAGGGCCCCTTGCCCCCGAGCTCGGCCGTGAAGGGCACGAGGTTGGCCGCGGCGGCGAGCCCGATGGCCCGACCGGTCTCGGGCGAGCCGGTGAAGGAGATCCGGCGGACCCGCGGGTCGGCGACGAGGGCCGCGCCGGCCTCCTCGCCGATCCCCTGGACCAGGTTGAACACCCCGGGCGGGAGGCCCGCCTCGGCGACGAGGTCCATGAGCAGCGAGCACGACAGCGGCGACCACTCGGCCGGCTTCAAGACGACGGTGTCGCCGGCGGCGAGGGCCGGCGCGCACTTCCAGGTCGAGAGCATGAAGGGGGCGTTCCACGGGGTGATCACGACGGTGGGACCCGCGGGCATGCGCTGGACGTGGTTCTCGGTGCCGTGGGAGGACCAGCGACGCCCCTCGTAGCCGGTGGCCAGGTCGGCGTAGGCGCGGAAGTTGCGCGCGCCGCGTCCGATGACCCGCCGCCGCAGGCTCTCCTCGAGCATGGCCATGTCGAGGCACTCGACCCGGGCGAGGCGCTCGACGTTCGCGTCGATCAGCTCGGCCAGGCGGTGCAGGTAGGCGCCGCGCTCGGCCGGTCCGAGGGCGGCCCAGGCGGGGAACGCGTCGGCCGCGGCGCCGACGGCCGCCGCGGCGTCGGCGGCCGACCCGCGCGACACCTCGGCCAGGGCGAGCGACCAGTCCAGGGGGCTGCGGTCGGTGAAGGTGGCCGCCGAGTCGACGCGCTCGTTGGCGATGAAGTGGCCCGTGGCGACCGGGACGCCCGCGACGTCGGCCCGGGCGCTCACGCCTCGAACCGGGGTCGCACGCGGGGGTAGGGGAGCTGGGAGCGGTCCGTCGCGACGGGCCGGCGCTGTCCCCGCAGGGGCCAGTCGCCGCCGAGCGCGGTGGAGAGCACCTCCTCGGTGGCCGTGGGCTGGGCGCCGACCTCGTCGCTCACGGGCGCGGGGCCGGCCACCACGTGGTTGGTGAGGGCGCCGAGCCCCTCGACCTCGACGGTGACGACGTCACCGGGCGCGACGGGCCGCGAGTGCGCCGGCGTTCCGGTCAGGATCACGTCGCCGGGCACGAGGGTGATCAGCCGGGCGAGGTCGGTCACCAGGTAGTGCATGTCCCAGGCCATCTCGTCGGTCGAGCCGTCCTGGATGACCTCGCCGTTCACGCGCGTGCGCAGGGACTTCCCGGCGAACGACCAGTCCGTGACGACGCCCGGGCCGATCGGGCAGAGCGTGTCGGCGCCCTTGACCCGCAGCATGGAGCCGGCGTCGGTGTCACGGAAGTCGTGCAGGCCGAAGTCGTTGGCGACCGTGTAGCCGTAGATGTAGTGCGCGGCGTCGGCCAGGGCGATGTTGCGCGCCGTTCGGCCGATCACGATCGCCACCTCGCCCTCGTAGTTGAGGTAGTGGCAGTTCGCCGGTCGCACGACGGCGCCCCCGTGGGCGTTGAGCGCCGACACCGGCTTCTGGAACCAGGTGGGCGCCGGCGGCAGGCCGACCCCGAACTCGCGCACCCGTGAGACGTGGTTGAGGTGGCAGCACAGGATCTTCGTCGGCGAGACCGGGGCCAGGTGCACGGCGGTCGCCGCCTCGACGCGGCGCCCGTCGGCCGCCACGAGGGTCGCGCCCTCGCGGATCACCTCGACCGCGTTGCCCTCCAGCAGGATGCGTCGGAACTCCACCGGCCCTCCGAAGTCGTTCGCGTGCGAATGATTCCCCCACACTACAAACCGCGCCCGGAGCGGCGTGCTACGTTCGCCCCGGCACTCGAGGAGGCGTGATGGCGACAGACTTCGATCGCGTGCGGGTCCTGTGGCCCGACCACCTCGGCCTCGCTCGGGGCAAGTACATCCCGGCCGAGATGGCCGAGGACGGGGCGCGTCACTGCACGGGCACCTGGGCGCTCTCCTACGACCGGACCATGACCCCCTACACGCCGGGCAGCGGGTGGGACGAGGGCCTGCCGGACTTCGAGGCCGTCTTCGAGCCGGCCGACCTGCGAGCGTCGTGGGAGCCGCGGACCCGGGTGGTGGTGGCCCAGCTCACGCGCGACGGCGCGCCGCTCGCCGTCTCGCCCCGGGTCGCCCTGGCCAAGGCGGTCGAGGACTGGGCGGCCCTGGGACTCGCCCCCTACGTCGGGATCGAGTTCGAGGCGTTCGTCTTCGCGCCCGACGGCCAGGGCGGGTGGCGGCCCCGCGACACCCCGGGCGCCTTCGTCTACGGCACCGGCTCGGCCGTCGACCCCGACGGGCTGGTGGACGCGATCTGGGCGGCCTGCCGCGAGGCCGAGCTGCCACTCGAGTCGGTCAACTCCGAGTACGACTCGCCCCAGTTCGAGTTCACGCTGCGCTACCGCGACGCCCTGCGCGCCGCCGACGACGCCTTCTTGTTCAAGGTCCTCGCCCGCGAGGTCGCCCACCGCCTAGGGCTGCTGCTCACCTTCATGGGGAAGCCGCTGAGCGACCGGGGTGGCTCGGGGCTGCACGTGAACTTCTCGCTGCGCGACGACGAGGGCCACAATGCCCTCGCCGACGCCGGGCGCGCCGACGGGCTCTCGGCCCGCGCCCACCAGGCGATCGGCGGCCTCGTCGCCCACCACCGCGCCCTGGCCGGACTGTGCGCCCCGACGGTGAACGCCTACAAGCGGCTGCGGCCCGCGTCGCTCTCGGGCTACTGGGCGAACTGGGGCTACGACCACCGCGGCGCGACGATCCGGGTGCCCGGGGCGAGGGGCGAGGGCACGCGCCTCGAGCACCGCCTCAGCGACGGCGCGGCGGTCGTGCACACGGCGATCGCCGCCGTCTTGCAGGCGGCGCGCCTGGGCGTGCTGTCGGGTGCCGACCCCGGGCCGCCGGAGGCGGGCAACGGGCTCGACACCATCGAGGCGACGATCGGGGTCCCCCACTCGCTCGCCGAGGCGCTCACCGAGCTCGAGGCCGACGCCGACCTGGTCGAGGCGGTGGGCGCCGAGCTCGTGGCCCAGCACCTCGCGGTGAAGCGCTCGGAGTGGGAGCGCTACTGCGCGGCGACCACCGACTGGGAGCTGCGCGAGTACCTCCCCTTCCTGTAGGCCGTGGTGGGGGAGGCGCCAGCCGAGCTCTCGGCCGAGCGGGTCTCACTCCGGGCCCTCACGCGTGAGGAGCGGGTGGCCCTCGGTCGCGACCCGGCGGCCCTCGCCGAGCGGCTCGGGCTCGCGAGCGCGCCCGAGTGGCCCGCGCCCCTCGTGCGCCAGCGGTTGCTCGAGGGGGTCGCAGGCGACGACGACCCGCGCTTTGGCGTGTGGGTCGTGATCGAGGTGGCCGCGCGCACCCTGATCGGCGACGTCGGCTTCCACGGCCCACCCGACCCGGCCGGGTCGCTCGAGATCGGCTACGCCCTCGCGCCCGACTGGCGCGGGCGGGGCTACGCCACCGAGGCCGTGGGGAGGCTCTGCGCGTGGGCCGAGACGCGGGTGGGCGTGCGCACGCTCACCGCCCGCACGGACCCCGACAACCGGGCCTCGGGCCGGGTGCTCGCCCGGCTCGGGTTCGTGACGGTGGGCGCGGCCGACGGCTACGAGCTCTGGCGCCGGGGCTGACCGGGCTCGACGCGGGCCCGGGGCCGGGCGGTCACTGGGCGGTCCAGCCCCCGTCGATCGACACGGGCGCGCCGGTCATGGTCGCCGCGGCGTCCGAGCACAAGAAGACGACGAGGTCGCCGATCTGCTCGGGCGTGGTGAAGGTGTGCATCGGCTGCTTCTCGGAGAGCAGGGCGACCGACTCCTCGGCCACCGAGGTGCCGTTCGCCGCCGCGCGGTCGGCGATCTGGCGCTCGACGAGGGGGGTGAGGACCCAGCCCGGGCAGACGGCGTTCACCGTGACGCCGGTGTTGGCGAGCTCGAGCGCGGCGACCTTGGTGGCGCCGAGCACGCCGTGCTTGGCGGCGACGTAGGCAACCTTCTGGGTGCTCGCCACCAGCCCGTGGGCCGACGCGATGTTGACGATCCGTCCCCAGCCGCGCTGGCGCATCTGGGGGATCGCGCAGCGCATCCCGTGGAAGACGGCCGAGAGGTTCAGGGCGATCACCGCGTCCCAGCGCTCGACGGGGAACTCGTCGAGGGGCGCCACGTGCTGGATGCCGGCATTGTTCACGAGCACGTCGAGTGACCCGAAGGCAGCCTGGGTGCGCTCGACGAGGCCGGCCACGCCCTCGGCGCTCGAGAGGTCGGCCGGGTCGTAGCCGACCGTGACCCGGGTCTCCTCGGCGAGCGCGCGACGGCGCTCGTCGATCTCGTCGGGGTCACCGAAGCCGTTCAGCATCACGTCGGCCCCGGCGTGCGCCAGGGCCCGCGCGACGCCCCAGCCGATGCCGCTGGTGGAGCCGGTGACGAGTGCGTGTCGGCCGATGAGGGTCACGATGCCTCCTTGTCGCTTCTCGAGGGGACGAGCCGGGCGAGGACCGAGTGCGCCGTCACCGGGTGGCCGGGCCCGGGGGACCCGCCGGCGCGTCGGGCGCGCAGCCGGGCGACCGTCCCGGCGAGCCCGCCGGGGACGAAGAACACGAACAGGATGAAGATGGCCCCGAGCAGGAACTGGGGCTGGGAGAGCGGGACGCGCACCACGGCGGGCAGCCCGGCGAAGGAGGGCTGGCCCGAGACCTTGACCAGCAGGGACTCGAGGTACCAGTAGAGGATGCCGCCGGTCACGGCGCCCCCGCGCGAGGCGGCGCCCCCCAGCATCACCATCACCACGATCGCCAGGGTCAAGGTGGTGGTCGCCAC
Organism: Actinomycetes bacterium; assembly: GCA_021779855.1. GTDB lineage: Bacteria > Actinomycetota > Acidimicrobiia > Acidimicrobiales > RAAP-2 > RAAP-2. Next base: position 101,962 of record JAJXZW010000002.1, on the reverse strand, counting down.
CGCGTCGGGGACGGCCGTGCCGATGAGGAGCAGGTAGACGACCCCGGCCCCCGTCGCCACGAGGGACGAGAGGGTGTAGGCGGCGAGCTTGAAGCCGAAGGGGCGCAGCCCGAGCACCTCGACGCGGGCCTCGTTGTCGCGCACCGCGACGAGCACGTGGCCGACGGAGGACTCGATGAAGATCCACACGGCGGCCCCGGCGACGACGAGGAAGGCGAGGGCCAGCCAGTAGAGCGAGCGGGTGTTCGAGACGGCCCCCGACAGGACCGACGGGAGCCGGGTGGTGGAGAGGGCGAGCCCGTCCTGGCCCCCGGTGAGCCCGTGGGGGTTGTCCTGGATCAAGAAGTAGAAGGCCTGGGCGAAGGCCAGGGTGACCATGGTGAAGGCGATGCCGGTGACCCGCAGGCTGATCGCGCCCACCACCAGCGCCAGGCCGAGGCCAACGGCGGCGGTGATCGCGAGGGCCGCCGCGAGTGACCAGTGCCAGTCGGTGAGGGCGATGTCGAAGACGTAGACGCCCGTGGCGAAGTGCAGCACCACTCCGAGCGAGAGCAGCCCGGTGTAGCCGAACAGGACGTCGTAGCCCAGGGCGACCGCGCCGAAGACGAAGGAGACGGCGAGGATCGAGAGGTTGCCGGCCGAGTTGAGCACGTCTTGGGTCCCGGGCAGCACGGCGGGGATGTGGAGGCCGAGGTAGGGGACGAGGGCGGCCAGGACCACGAGCGCCACGCCCACGGCGAGCCCGAGGCGCGGGACCCTCACGTCGCCCTCCCGAAGAGGCCCCGCGGGCGGACCTCGAGCACGAGCGCGAGCAGCAGGACCGTCGAGAGGTTGCCGATCTCGGAGAAGCCGGCGTGCTGGCCGCCGTAGTAGTTGGCGTAGTCCTGCAGGAGACCCACCACGACGGCGGCGACCGCCGACCCCCGGATCGACCCGAGGCCGCCGATCACCACCACGATGAAGGCGAAGATCAGGAGGCCGTCGCCCTGGAGGGGCGAGAGCAGGTCCCCGGTGAAGACGGCGGTGTAGAGCAGCCCGGCGAGCCCGGCCATCGCTCCGCCGATGACGAAGACCAGCGTGAAGGCCCGCCCGACGTCGACCCCCAGGGCGCTCACCATCTCGCGGTTCTCGACGCCGGCCCGGATGACGATGCCGAAGCGGGTGCGCCGCAGGAACCACTCGAGCACGACCAGCACGACGACGCCCGCGGCGAGGGCGATGAAGTCGGCGTTGGGCAGGAGGACCGAACCGGCGTGGGTGGCCTCGAGGAACCACAGGGGGACCGGCAGCGAGAGGGAGTTGGCCCCGAAGCCGCCGAGCAGGAGGGCGACCACGGCCAGGTCGAGGCCGATCGTGACCAGGACCTGGCTGAGGGGCTTGCCGTAGAGCGGGCGGATGAACACGACCTCGGTGAGGAGGGCCACGAGCGCGCCGCCGGCGATCGCGGCGACGACCTCGACGGCGAAGGTGAGGACGGAGGGCGTGGTCGCGGGCAGGTGGGTCGCCAGGTCCCAGCCGGCGTAGGCGCCCAGGGTCATGAACATCCCGTGGGCGAAGTTGAGGATGTCCATCAGCCCGTAGATCAGCGAGAGACCCGAGGCGGCGAGGAAGTACACCGCGCCCAGGGCGAGCCCGGCGAAGGTGAGCGAGAGGAAGGTCGTCACGGGGCCGCCGCGACCCCGAGCAACTGGCGGGCGAGGTCGGCGTCGTCGAGGTCGCCGACCGGACCTTGATGGACGACGCGGCCGTGGTCGAGCACGACCACGCGCTCGGCGAGACGGCGCACGACCGCGAGGTTCTGCTCGACCAGCAGCACGGTCGAGGTGGTGGCGACGCGCGAGAGCGCGTCGGCCACCTCGCCGACGAGCTTCGGTGCGAGGCCCTTGGAGGGTTCGTCGACCACGAGCAGGGGCCACCGGTTGAGCAGGACGCGCGCGATGGCCAGCATCTGCTGCTGGCCCCCCGAGAGCGAGCCGGCTCGTTGGCGGAGCCGGTCCGCGAGGTCGGGGAAGAGGGCGAACGCGTCGTCGTAGGCCGGCACCTCGACGCGCTCGGCCAGGCGGAGGTTCTCGGCGACGGTGAGACCGGCGAAGACGTCGCGGTCCTCGGGCACGTAGCCGACCCCGAGGCGGGCGACCCGGTGGACCGCGAGGCCCCGGGTGTCGTGGGCCAGGACGCGCACGGTGCCCGTGTGCGGCGCCAGACCCATGATCGCGCGCAGCGTCGTGGTCTTGCCCACGCCGTTTCGCCCCAGGAGCGCGGTGACCCCGCCGGTGGGGACGCGGAACGACACGCCCTGGAGCACGTGGGAGCCCCCGAGGCTGACGTGGACGTCCTCGAGCTCGATCGCGTAGGTCATAGGGGCTGTCCCAGGTAGGCCCGTTGGACCTCGTCGTTGGCGATGACCTCCTCGGGGGTGCCGTGGACGAGCAGCCGGCCCGACTCGAGCACGGCGATCGTCTCGGCCAGGCCGACGACGACCGACATGTGGTGCTCGATCAGCACGACCGTGCGGCCCTCGCGGACGAGGCCGGCGATCAGCGCGGTCAGGGGCTCGACGTCCTCCGTGTTCACCCCGGCCATGGGCTCGTCGAGCAGGAGGGTGCGAGCGTCGGAGGCGATCAGGATCGCGAGCTCGAGCTTGCGCTTGTCCCCGTGGGAGAGGGCACCGGCCGGCCGCGACGCGAGGGGTTCGAGGCCGACCGCGGTCAGCGCCTCGCGTGCGACGCGCGTGGCCTCGTCGCTGGCCCGGGGCCGGTGCCAGAATCGGCGGCTGCCGCCCCGTCGCGCCTCCGCGGCCAGGCGCGCGTTCTCGAGGACGCTGAGCGTGGCGAAGAGGCTCGAGGTCTGGAAGGTGCGCCCGATCCCCAGCCGGGCCCGGGCGACCGCGCCGAGGGCGGTGACGTCGCGCCCCACGATCTCGATCGTTCCGGTGCTCGGGCGCAGGATCCCGCTCAGCAGGTTGAGCAGGGTCGACTTGCCCGCCCCGTTGGGCCCGATGACCCCCAGGCATTGCCCCGCGGGAACGTCGAGGTCGATGTCGGAGAGGATCTGGGCGCCGCCGACGCGGAACCCCAGGCCCCGGGCGGTGAGGGCCGGGGCCTGGGGTTCCGCGCGCGACGTCATGACCCGATGATCCCAGTTTCTCCCGGGATCAGCCGAAGTGCGCCGCGACCGGGGGCGCCGAAGCGGTCGCCGACAGCGTGGCGGTCGTGACGGGCACGTAGGCGCCGGTGACCGACTGGACGAGGGTCACCAGGAACATCGGCTGGAGCATGGCGTGGTCGGACTTGCGGATGGTCTGAGTCCCCTTGGGGGCCTGGAACGTCCAGCCCTCGAGCGCGTTGATCATCTTGTTGACGTTCGTACCGTTGCCCGCCGCGAGTGCGTGGACCGCCATCTCGGACCAGACGAAGCCGTCCGCCGCGAACAGGTCGGGCACCGTGTGGTACTCGGAGCGCTCGCGCGAGATGAGGAAGTTGTTCACCGCGTTGTGCGGGGACTGGTAGGTGTACAGCGAGATGTAGTGGAACTTGAGGCCCGCGGTCCCGTAGAACTGGTAGGTCGCGATGTTCGCGAGCCCGGTGATCACCGCCGCGTTGGAGAAGACGCCCGCCTGGTCGAGCGACTGGGCGAGTGCCGCGCCGGTGGTGCCGGCCCAGGCCAGGAAGACGACGTTGGGCTTGTCCTGGGCGACCTGGAGCGCCACGGGGGTGAAGTCGGTCGTGGTGAGGGGCACCGCGATCGGGGTCACCGTGTCGCCCATGGCCTGGAAGGCCTTGGTCGCGTCGGCGATGTAGGACTGGCCGAAGGCGTAGTCCTGGGCGAGCACCACCACGTTCTTGCCCTTGCCGAGGGCCTTGATGTAGCCCTCGGAGGCGGTGACGTCCTGGTAGGCCTGGCGGCCCGAGCGGAACGTGTAGCGGTTGATCCCGGTGAGCTGGTCGTCGGCCGCGGCCCCCGACACGTAGAGGACCTTGTTCTGGGCCGCCAGCGGCGCGAGCTCGTCAGCGATGCCCGAGTCGGTTGTGCCGCCGATGATCTTGTACCCCGCCCCGACCAGGCTCTTGAAGTCGGTCGCCGCCGTCGTCGGGTTGTCCTGGTCGTCCTCGATGGTCAACTTGATCGGGTGCCCGTTGACCTTCATGGTGCCCTTGGTGGCGTACTGCAGGCCGATCTGCATCCCCTGGAGCCACTCCTGCACGTAGGCCGAGTAGATGCCGGTCTTCTCGGTCACGATCCCGAGCTTGTAGGGCGCGGCCTTCGCGGCGCCGGCGGTGGGTCCCGCGACGAGCGCGATGCCCAGGGTTGCGGTGGCCAGGGCCAGCGGGCCCGCCACCCAACGAGTGATCTTCCTCATAGGTCCTCCCCCCGTGTCCCCCACGGGCACGGCAGCCGAAGTCAAGCAGAGTCGGAGATAAATGTCAAGTGAATCGGCTCTCATATTTGCGCTACTCTTCGCGGGAGGGCCCCGAGGAGATTGGGTCTCGGAGATTGGGGGGCGAGGTGGCGCTGGAACCACGGTCAGAGCTGAGCGAGGCCGGATTCGAACCCTCGCGCGTCGAGCGGATTCGCACGTACTTCGACCACTTCGTCGCGGCCGGCCGTGTCGCGGGCTGGCTGGTCACGCTGAGCCGGGGGGGCCAGCTCGTCTGGAGCGCCCGGGGAGGGGAGCGCGATCGTGAGCGCGGCCTGGGGGTCACCGACGACACGATCTGGCGCCTGTACTCGATGACCAAGCCGGTGACGGCGGTCGGCGCGCTGATGCTCTACGAGGAGGGGGCCTTCGACCTCAACGACGAGGTGTCGCGGTGGATCCCCGAGCTCGCCGAGCCGACGGTCTACCTCGGCGGGCCGGTCGGGGCGATGAGGACGCGTCCGGCGGCCACGCCGATCCGGGTCCACCACCTCTTCACCCACACCGCGGGGCTCACGTACGGCTTCCAGAACACGAATCCCGTCGACGCGCTCTACCGCTCGATGGGCTACGACGAGACGCGGTGGGTCTTCCCCGAGGGGATCGACCTCGAGGGCGCCGTGGGGGACTGGGCGAGGGCGCCGCTGCTGTTCGACCCGGGTACGGCGTGGAACTACTCGGTCTCGATCGACGTGCTGGGGCGGCTGATCGAGATCTGGAGCGGCGAGCGACTCGACGCGTTCGTCGCCCGGCGGCTCCTGGAGCCCCTCGGGATGTCCGACACGACCTGGTCGTGCCGCGAGGCCGATCGCGACCGGCTCGCCATGCTCTACGTGAACTGGGAGGGCCAGGCCGTCGCGGTGCCCGACCTGGCCGAGGCCGCGACGAAGCCCCCGGCGCTGCTCGCCGGCGGTGGGGGCCTGCTCTCGACGGCGGCGGACTACGAGCGCTTCATGGCGATGCTCGTGGGGGGCGGCGCCCTCGACGGCGTGCGCTACCTGAGGGAGCGGACCGTGGCGCTGATGGGCTCGAACTTCCTCGCCGGGGGCGGCACGCTCGCCGAGATGTCGTGCGACTCCTTCAGCGAGGTCGGCCAGGCCGGGGTCGGCTACGGGCTCGGGGTCGCCACCATGGTGGACCCGGTCGCCAACCGGAGCCTCGTCTCGCCGGGGACGATCTCCTGGGGCGGGGCGGCGTCGACCTACTTCTGGGTCGATCGGACCGAGGGGTTGAGCGCCGCCCTCTACGCCCAGCTCCTGCCGAGCACGAGCTACCCGTGGCGGCGGGCCCTCCAGCAGCTCGTCTACTCGGCGATGCTGGGGTAGCGTCGCGGCGCCGGAACCGACGAAGGAGGCCTGGTGAGCGAGACCCCGAGCGCCCCGACGGGGGCCGTCGGCCCCCCCGACCTCGGCGGTGCGGCGACCTCGCCCCGGCGCGCCAAGGGGGAGCGCACCCGGCGCAAGATCCTCGACGCGGCCGAGCAGGTCTTCGCCGCCGTCGGCTACCACGAGGCCTCCATCGTGAAGATCACCGAGGCGGCCGAGGTGGCCCAGGGGACCTTCTACCTCTACTTCCAGAGCAAGCTCGAGGTGTTCGAGGAGGTGGTCGCCGACCTCAATCAGCGCGTGCGTCACGCCATGAGCGAGGCGTCGCGCTCGGCGAGCAACCGTCTCGAGGCGGAGCGACTGGGCTTCGCCGGCTTCTTTCGCTTCACGGCCGAGCACCCCGCGCTCTACCGGGTGATCCGCCAGGCCGAGTTCGTCTCGCCGCGGGCCCTGCGCCACCACTACGAGACGATCATCGGCAACTACGCCCCCTACCTGCGCGAGGCGATGGCCGCCGGCGAGATCGCCCCGACCGACCCCATGGTGCTGGCCTGGTCGCTGGCGGCGATCGGGGAGATGATCGGCCTGCGCTGGATCCTCTGGAACGAGGACCACGCGGTGCCCCCGGCGGTCTTCGAGCAGATGATGGTGATCATCTCGAGGATGCTGGGCGTGCCCCACGACGCCGACGGGGGGTCCGCGTGAGGGCGCCGTCTCGCCGCGAGTCCCTCGTCCCCACGGTGGTGGGCCGGTGGGTGGCCGAGCGGGCGCGGCGGGCGCCCGGAGCCCTCGCCCTCGTGGGGGCCGAGCAGCGCTACACCTACGGCGAGCTCGACGAGCTCTCCAGTGCGGTGGCGCGCGGCCTGGTCGCGCGCGGCGTCGGCCCGGGAGACCGGGTCGCCGTCGTCAGCGAGAACCGCCCCGAGGTCGTCGTGCTCCTCTTCGCGTGCGCCAAGGCCGGGGCGATCCTCTTCCCGATGAACTGGCGGCTCACCAACGCCGAGCTCGCCCCCCAACTGGACCTCATGGCGCCCCGGGTGTGGGTGGCCTCGGAGGCCCAGCGCGCTCGCGTGGACGGGTCGCTCACCGACCGGTGGGGACACCCCGAGCGCCTCGAGTGGGTCCTGAGCGAGCTGGCCGTCGCCGGGGAGGGGCGCGCGCTGCCCGAGGTCGCCGAGGACGCGGGCCTGCTGGTGATAGCCACCTCGGGCACGACCGGGCGGCCCAAGGGGGTGCTGTTGACCCACGCGAACTTCTTCTGGACGAACCTGAGCCTCGACTTCGTCGCGCCCATCACCGACTCCGACGTGGTCTTGCAGGTCCTGCCCCAGTTCCACATCGGCGGATGGAACGTCCAGCCGATGCAGGCCTGGCTGAAGGGCGCGGCCGTGCTGATCGAGTCCTCCTTCGACGCCGGGCGGGTGCTCGACCTCATCGAGCGCGCGCGGGTCACCACGATGGCCGGGGTGCCCACGACCTTCCTCATGGTGGGCGAGCACCCTCGCTTCGCCACGGCGGACCTCTCGAGCCTGCGCCACGTGGTCGTGGGCGGGGCGGCGATGCCGGCCACGGTGGCGGCGCGCTGGAGCGAGCGGGGCGTCGCTCTGCACCAGGGCTACGGGCTCACCGAGGCCGGACCGAACGTGTTCTGCCTCGACGCGCGCGACGCGGCGGCGCACCCCTGCACCGTCGGGCACCCCTACCCGTTCGTGGAGGTGGCGCTCGTGGACCACAGCGGCTCGAGCGTCGAGGGGCCCGGCGAGGGCGAGCTGCTCGTGCGCGGCCCCGGGGTCTTCCCCGGCTACTGGCACGACGAGGCGGCGACGGCGTCGGTCCTGGCCGACGGGTGGCTGCGCACGGGGGACATCGCCTCGCGCGACGCCGACGGGTACTACTCGATCGCCGGGCGGGTCAAGGAGATGTTCGTCTCAGGGGGCGAGAACGTGTACCCCGTCGAGGTGGAGAACGTGCTCACCTCGTTCCCCGGCGTGGTCTGCGCCGCCGTCGTGGGGGTGGACCACTCCCGGTGGGGCGAGACGGGTGTCGCCTACGTCGAGGTGGCCCCGGGGGCGGCGATCGACCTCGACGCCCTCGAGGCCCACTGCCGGGTGCGTCTCGCGGGCTACAAGGTGCCCACGCGCCTCGTCGTGGTCGAGGAACTGCCCCGCAACGCCGTGGGCAAGATCGACAAGGCGCGCCTGCGCGCGCTCGCCTCGGCGGTGGGCCAGCCCTAGCGCCGTTCGGGGTCGCCCCGGCGCAGCGGTACGGGGGCGCGGCCGAGGAGCGCGTGGAGGGGGCTGCAACCGGTCGCGCCGACAGCCACGAGCACGAGCCCGACGAGCACGAAGAGCGACTCGAGCCGGTAGGCGAGCACGGTGCCCGGGACGGCCAGCAGCAGCGCGCCCACGATCGCGGCGGTGAGGCCGAGGGCCACGCGCACGACGCGTCCGCTGGTCGTGAGGTTGTGGCGTGCGTCGGCCGCCGTGGTCGGGGGGTGGTGGACCGCCGTCGTCATCGTGACCCTCCTTGGTCCTTGCGACTCCCTACGCTCTCTCGCCGGAGCCCGGGTGGCCCTAGGGACCAAAGTCACCTCACCGGCGGGGTCCCCGGCTCGCGCGGCGGCCGAGGCGGTCCCGGTCAGCCGGATGACCCCGACCACGGCGACGGCGAGGCCGAGGGGGACGCCTGACGCGCCCGACGATGGGTCTCGTGGTGGTGGGGGGAGCGTGGCCGGCCCCTTAGGTCGAGGTCGCCGAGAGCCCCTGGGGCGAGGCACTACCCCCGGGGGGTGGAGACAGGGGTGACGGGCGTCGCGCGGATCAGCCGCCCGAGTCGCGGCGGCGAGTGGCCAGGGCCACGAAGGTCGCGAGGCTCTCGGGGTTGGCGACCGAGGAGAGGGAGGCGACGGCCGCGGGGTCGGCGCCGGCGAGGATGCGCTTCACCGGCACCTCCAGCTTCTTGCCGGTGAGGGTGCGCGGGACGGCTCCGACGACCTCGACGTGGTCCGGCACGTGGCGCGGGGAGAGCCGGGTGCGGACCTCGGTGCGGATCCGCTCGACCAGCGCGTCGGGGTCGGCGTCGGGGGCGACCACGAACAGCCAGAGCTCGCCGGGGCCGCCACCGGGGTCCTCGAGGTGCACGACGAGGCTGTCGGTCACCTCGGGCAGGGCCTCGACGACGTTGTAGAACTCGGCCGTGCCCATGCGCACCCCGCCGCGGTTGAGCGTCCCGTCGGAGCGGCCGGTGATCACGACCGACCCGTGAGCGGTGAGGGTGGCCCGGTCGCCGTGGACCCAGACCCCGGGGTAGCGGTCGAAGTAGGCGGCGCGGTAGCGGGTGTCCCCGGGGTCGTTCAAGAAGCTGACCGGCATCGAGGGCATGGGCTGGGTCACGACGAGCTCACCCTCGACGTCGCGCACGGGGTGGCCCGTCTCGTCGAAGACCTCGAGCGCGACTCCGAGGCACCGACACGAGATCTCCCCGGGCCAGACCGGGTGCAGGGGGCTGGCCCCGGCGAAGCCGGTGCAGACGTCCGTGCCGCCGCTGAAGGAGGCGACGAGCAGGTCGGCCTTCACGTCACGGTAGACCCACTCGGCCGCCGAGCCCGGGAGCGGCGAGCCCGTCGCCCCGAGGGTCTCGAGGGTGGCGAGCTCGTAGGTGGCGCGCGGCGTGAGTCCGGCCTTGGCGCCGGCCACGAGGTAGGCGGCACCGACGCCGGCCACGCTGACGGCGTGCTCGTCCATGAAGGCCCAGAGGCGCTCGGCGCTCGGCGCGTTGGGGCTGCCGTCGAACAGGACGACGCTCGCCCCGACGACGAGGCCCGAGACGCAGAAGTTCCACATCATCCACCCCGTCGTCGTGTACCAGAAGAACCGGTCGTCGGCGTCGAGGTCGAAGTGGTAGCGCAGGGCCTTGGCGTGCTCCAGCAGGATCCCGCCGTGGCCGTGGACGATGGCCTTGGGCTTGCCGGTGGTGCCCGAGGAGTAGAGCACGTAGAGGGGGTGGTCGAAGGGGACGGGCTCGAAGGCGGGCTCGGCGGGCTCCCCGGCGAGCTCGGACCACGCCGAGAAGCCGGCGGGGCGCTCCAGGGCGAGCACGTCGAGCATGACCGCGTGGCGCACCGTGCCCAGACCGGCGAGGACGGCCGCGGCGTCCGCGCGCGCGTCGCGGGTCCGCTCGCCGTAGCGGTAGCCGTCGACCGCGACGAAGACGGTGGGCGCGGTCTGCTGGAGCCGGTCGAGCACGCCGTCCACCCCCGTCTCGGGGGCGCAGCAGGTCCAGGTCGCCCCGAGCCCCGTGACGGCCAGCATGAGCGCCAGCGTCTCGACGACGTTGGGCAGGTAGGCCGCGACCACGTCGCCCCGGCGGACGCCGTGGGCGGCCAGTCCCCGCTGCAGTCCGCCGACGAGTCCGGCCAGCTCGCCCCAGCCGACCTCGCGGTCCCCTCGGGCGTCGTCGTGGGAGAGGACGGCCGTCGCGTCGTCACGCCGGCGCAGCGCGTGCTCGGCGTAGTTGAGCGTCGCCCCCGGGAACCACCGGGCCCCGGTCACCGCGGCGTCGTCGCGCACCATCGCGTCGGTCGCGGGGGAGTGGAAGACCACGCGGGCGTCCTCGGCGACGCTCGTCCAGAACTCCCCCAAGGTCACGGGGTCGGTCGACCAGGCCCACGCCTCGTCGTAGGAGGCCAGGCCGTGCGCGTCGAGCAGCGCGCGCAGGTGGGAGCGGCTCGCGCGCTCGGGCGAGGGCGTCCAGAGCGGCGCGGTCACAGCACCGGCGTGGGGGCGACGGCCATGGCTCATGGTAACCCGCGCGGCCGGCGGAGGCAGCCCCGCGTCTCAGCGCCAGGTGACCCGCACCGGCAGGCGCTTCACCCCGCTGATGAAGTTCGAGCGGAGCCGCTCGGGGGTGCCCGCCGCCTCGACGCCCGACCACCGCCGCGCGATCTCCTCGAGCACGACCCGGATCTCGAGCCGGGCGAGGTGCGAGCCCAGGCAGAGGTGCGGGCTGTGCAGGCCGAACGAGACGTGGTCGTTCGGCGCGCGGTCCGCCCGGAACTCCTCGGGGGCGTCGAAGTGGTCCTCGTCGAAGTTGGCGGAGGCGTACCACAGAACGACCTTGTCCCCGGCCCTCATGTCGCGTCCCCTCAGGGTGACGTCGGTCGTGAGCGTCCGACGGAAGTGCATCGTCACCGTCGTGAACCGCAGGATCTCGTCGGTGAGGAGCCTGCGCTCCTCGAGGGTCATGGACGGGATGCGCGGAAGGAGGGTGGGCCTCTCCAGGAGGACCTGGAGGCCGCCGGTCATGGTGTAGCGGGTGGTGTCGTTGCCGGCCGCGACCATGAGGGTGAAGAAGTTCTTCAGCGCGAGGTCGTCGAGCGACTCGCCGTCGGAGGTGGGCTCGAGGAGGGCCGAGAGGATGTCGTGGGTTGGGTTGAGGCGCCGCTCGGCCAGCGCCCGCTCGGCGTAGGCGAACAGCTCCAGCGAGACGGGGCTGCGGAACGGGAGGAAGCGGTAGTCCGTCGTGTCGACCCGATCGACGACGTAGTCGGTGAAGTCCGGGTCGGAGTTCCCGATGAGTGCGTCGCCGCGCTGGACGAGCCAGTCGAGGTCCTCGTCCGGCAGGCCCAGCAGGCGACCGAGCATCCGCATCGGCAGCTCACGCGCGACGCGCGAGACGAAGTCGAACTCGGTGGCCCCCCCGAGGGCGTCGAGCACCTCGCCGGCCAGTTCCCGCACGACCGACTCGTACTCGTTGACCGACTTCGGGGCGAACGGGCGGCTGACCAGCCGTCGTAGACGGGTGTGCTCGGGCGGGTCCATCTCCATAAGGGTCCGGCGCGCCTCGGTCTCCTCCGGGGTCATGTCCTCGAGACGGATGCCGTAACGACTGGAGTAGACGTCGGTGGAGCGGCTGGCGAGCAGGACGTCGTCGTACTTGGTCAGGCTCCAGAAGCCGCGGCCCTCGGGCTCCTCGGTCCAGTGGACCGGGTCGTGGGCGCGCAGGTGGGCGAACGTCGCCCGCGGGACACCGTCGACGTAGGTGTCGTGCGAGACGATGTCGGCGAGCACGTCGGCCATGGGACCCCCAGAGGATGTTTGCTACCAAACGACGCGTTCATTACACCACACCCTTCGGCCCGTACACTGGCTGGATGAGTCGTCCACTCATCGGCGTGACGGGTCGGCGCTGGCCCGCCTCCTTCCTCGGGGACCACCTCCCCCCGGCGATGCACGGTCTCACCTTCGACCTCCATTTCTCGGACTACACCCGTTCGATCGCGCTCGCCGGGGGCGTCCCGGTCGAGCTGTCGCGCGACGCGGACGTCGACGAGGTCGTTTCCCGCCTGGACGGGCTGGTTCTCTCGGGCGGCGCGGACATCGAGCCGCGTCGCTACGGGGCCGCTCCGGAGCCGGCCCTCGGCGACGTCGAGCCCGACCGCGACGCGTGGGAGCTCGCCCTCTTCGAGGCGGCCCAACGCCGGGGGATCCCGGTTCTCGGCATCTGCCGCGGGCTGCAGCTCGTGAACGTCGCCCACGGGGGGACCCTCGTCCAGGACGTATCGCCCACTGAGGGGGTCGGTCATCCCCGCTTCGAGAGCGACGGCCGCCGCCGGACCCACGACGTCTCGGTTGTGGAGGGCACCCGACTGGCCGAGCTCTATCCCTCCGCGCTCGAGGTGAACTCCCTCCACCACCAGGTGGTCGATCGGGTGGGGGAGGGCCTCGTCGTCTCGGCGAAGGCTCCCGACGGCGTCGTCGAGGGCCTCGAGAGCGCCGACGGGGACGTCCTCGCCGTCCAGTGGCACCCCGAACTCCTCGACGCGCCCGACTCCGTGTTTCGCTGGGTCGTGTCCGAGGCTCGGCGTCGTCTCGGGTAGAGCCGTGACACAGGGCGTGTGAGCCTTAGCGTTTGCGCGAGCGTGCGGCCCCGGCGCCGACGTCGTCGTCGGCCCGGTCGGATCCGATCAGCGCGCGACGAGCATGCCGAGCTGGTACAGGGCGAGGCAGGCGAGCGGGGTCGAGACGAGAAGGGCCGCCGAGTAACCCCAGTGGTGCTCGCGCTGGAGGACGGCGGGCACGGCGAAGGCCGACGAGAAGGTCGTCAGGCCGCCACAGAAGCCGGTGATGGCCACGTCGCGCAGGTGCGCGTCGAGCGCGCCGCCGAACCGGTAGCCCACGAAGGCGGCGATGCCGCATCCCAGCGCGTTCACCGCTACGGTCGCCCAGGGACGGTCCCTCGGGTGGCGGGCCCGCACGGCGTACTCGGCCAGGTAGCGCACGATGGCGCCGAGTCCGCCGAAGAGCCCGACGAGCGTCACGGTCACGGGTGCCCCCGCGCGTGACTCCAACGACGAGCGAGTCGGATCCCGCTCGCCGCGAAGACGAAGCCGCTGAGGAGGGCCGCGGCGCTCACGAGGAGCCCACCGCCGGTCGAGACGTGCCAGAGGTTCCCGAGGTCCTGGAAGAGCGTGGAGTACGAGGTGAGCCCGCCGAGAAAGCCCGTGACGACGAGGACACGCGCGAGGTCGTTCGGGTCGTGGCGGCGCAGCGGGCCCCACAGGGCGAAGGCGGCCACGCCGGCACCGAGGGCGTTGATCGCGAGGAGCCACCACGGGATCAGCTGGATCCAGGTGGTGGTCGCCCGCGTGTCCGACGGCAGCCGGTCGAGGCTCGTGAGCCCGTAGCGCACCAGCGAGCCCGCGCCACCGGCCAGTAGCGTCCCCAGGAGGGTCACCGCGAGGCGCCGCGGCGACAGCGTGACGTGGGGGTGCACGGGGCTAGACGCTACTAGGGCGGCGGAGAGGGCGGGAGGCCGTGCACCCGGCCAACGCGTACTAATTGACATAACGACTATTATCGGCGTGAAGCGGCAAAGCCCCTGGTATCATCGAGCCGTGCGTCGGATGGTCGTGACGACCCTGTTGGTCCTGGCCCCACTCGGCCTGTTGGGTAGCCCGGCCGGCGCCCAGGCGGCCCACTCGAACGCGGACGCGCCGGTGATCCTGGCCTTCGACTTCAGCGACAACAGCCAGCCGGCGAGCGTTTCCCACAACGGCTTCAACATCACCGCGGACGTCCTGTCACTCACGAGCGGTGCGGGCGGCGTCGTGAGGATGGTGGCCATCGCCCCGGCGGACTCGACGAGTTCGAACCTCGTCTGCGGCTTCCAGGCCGTGCGGCAGGGTCAGGTGGAGTGCACCTTCAACTTCACCGCCACGGGGGTGTGGCGGGTCCGGGCGGAGTGGGCGCCGAGCACCCACGACGCCGTGGCGGTCGCCTCCGAGACCGTGTTGCGCGTCTCGAGCTAGGGGAGACCACTTCCCCGCCGGGGGACCACGTCTACACTTCGCGCGATGAGCGAACTCTTCGACGTGAGCGGCAAGACGGTGCTGGTGACCGGTGGGACTCGGGGCATCGGGGAGATGATCGCCCGGGGCTTCCTCGAGGCCGGCGCCGCGGTCTACATCTCCTCGCGCAAGGCTGACGTTGGTGACGCCTTAGCCGCCGAGCTCGGGGCGCTCGGTCCCTGCACGTTCCTCGGGGCGAACCTGAGCACTGAGGCGGGCTGTCGCGCCCTCGCCGAGGAGGTGGCCGGGCGCGAGCCGCGCCTCGACGTTCTCGTGAACAACGCCGGAGCGACCTGGGGTGCTCCGATGAGCGACTACGACGAGGCGGCCTTCGAGCGGGTCCTCTCGCTGAACGTGAAGGGCGTCTTCCACCTCACCAAGTTCCTGCGCCCCCTCCTCGAGGGCTCGGGCACGGCCGACTCCCCCGCCCGGGTCATCAACATCGGCTCGATCGACGGGCTCCGGGTCCCGGCCATGGAGACCTACGCGTACTCGGCCTCCAAGGCCGCGGTGCATCAGCTGACGCGCCACCTCGCGAAGTACCTGGCCCCGAAGGTGACGGTGAACGCCATCGCGCCCGGCCCCTTCGAGTCCAAGATGATGCACGCCACCTTGGAGGCGTTCGGCGACGAGATCGCCGCCGCCGCCCCGATGAGGCGCATCGGGCGGCCCGCGGACATGGCCGGGGCCGCGATCTTCCTCGCCTCCCCCGCCGCCGCCTACATCACCGGGGCCATCCTGCCGGTGGACGGCGGGATCGCGACGCTGCGCTGAGGGTCCGCTGGTCAGCTCTTCGGCTGACGGCCCAGGGTGACCCGCAGGGTCAGGTGCCTCGTCCCACGCACCACGTGCAGGGTGATCACGTCGCCGGGCGTCAGCGCCGAGATCACCTGGGTGACGTCCTGGGCGTTCTGGATGGCGGTCGAGTTGATCCCGACGATGACGTCCCCTTGACGCACGCCGGCCGCCGCCGCTCCCGTGCCGCCGATGACGCTGATCACGACGGCCCCGGTCGACACCGGGAAGCCGTACTGCTGGGCCAGCTGGGGGTTGTTGGACTCGATCTCCACCCCGATGAAGGCGCCGTGGTTCACGACGCTCTGGCCGGCCCTCAGGTGGGGCAGGAGCGAGAGGATGGTGGCCGAGGGGATGGCGAAGCCGATGTTCTGGCTGGTCTCGCCGCTCGCGAGGGTCCCGGCGACGGCGGTGTTCATCCCGATCACGTCGCCCGCGGAGTCAATGAGGGGCCCGCCGGAGTTGCCCGGGTTGATGGCGGCATCGGTCTGGATCATGTTGGTGAGCGTCTCGGTTGAGGTGCTCGAGCCCGCCGTGACGGTCCGACCCAGGGCGGAGACGATCCCCTGGGTCACCGTGGGGGTACCGGCGGCCAGACCCAGTGCGTTGCCGATGGCGACGACAGCGTCGCCCACCTGGAGGGCATTGGAGTTGCCGAAGGTCACCGTGGGCAGACCGTGGACGTCGCTGATCCGGATCAGCGCCACGTCGTCAATCGGGTTCGTCCCCACGAGGGTCGCCGGGAGCGCCTTGGTGGACCCGCTGCGGGTCACGGTGATCGTTCCCGACTGGACGGCGCTGGCGATGACGTGGTTATTGGTCACGACGAGGCCGTTGGCCGTGATAATCATCCCGGTGCCCTGGTCCTCGCCGCTGGAGCCGCGCACGTCGATGCTGACGATGGTCGGCAGGGCGTGCTGCACCAGCTTGGGGATCGATACCCCGCCCGGCAAGAGGGCGGCGCCGGGGCCCTGGGCGGAGGCGTTCACGGTGAGGACACTGTTGGCCGAGGGGGCGGCGTAGTGCCCCGCGAGGCCGCCCACCAAGGCGGCGACGAGCAGGAGCGAGAACCGTGACGACCACGCGGCCCGCGAACGCCGCCGTCGCGCCGCCGTCGCGCCGTTCGTCTTCGTCGCCGTCACCCCGGTCTCGGGCGTCGGGCCCGTACCGGCCACCGGCTCGGGTGCCACCCACTCCTGCGCCCCGGTGGAGGCCGTCACGAAGACCGGCACCTCGCTCGAGGGGATCGGTTCGCCGGCCGCGGGTGAGCCGCCGTCGACCTCGTCGGACCCGTCGGGGGCGTCGACCCTCTCGGGGGCCTGCGGATCGTTCGCGTCGGGCGAGTCGGTCACCGGCCCATGCTAGGGGGCGAATCTAAGAGACGACTAGGGACCAGCGATCGTGGCGTTTCCGGTGACCGAGTAGTGTTGATGACCTATGTCTCGGCGGATCGACATCGAAATCACCAGCCTGAGCGGTGAGGTCGCTACGTGGCGCGCCGCCGGCGCCAAGCTGCCCAAGGGTGTCGTCGCCGCTTCGCTGGTGCCGGGCGGCCCGATGGTCGGGAGCGTCTACCGCGCCGACGTCGAGCAGTTCATGGAGGGCTTCGAGGTGCTCTCGGTGGCGCCGCCCAAGACGGCGTCACCCCTCGACCCCCGGCACGAGAAGCTCGAGCTGATCCCCCGCGAGGCCAAGGACCCGGACGTGACGGTCACCTACGCGCCCAAGGGTCGCGGGCCTCGCCGCGAGGGTGAGCGCGGGCCCCGCCGCGAGGGTGAGCGGGGGCCCCGCCGCGAGGGTGAGCGCGGACCCCGCCACGAGGGTGAGCGCGGACCCCGCCACGAGGGTGAGCGCGGGCCCCGCCGCGACGGTGAGCGCGGGCCCCGCCACGAGGGTGAGCGTTCGGCGCGACGGCCCGGCGATCGCCCGGCGCGCTCCGCCCGACCCGAGGGCGGACGTCCCCGGGAGGGGCGCCCCGAGCGCCGCGGACCCGTCAGCCCGCCCATGACGACCACGCACCGCAACGCGCTGCTCGCGACCCTCTCGCCCGAGCAGCTGCCCGTCGCCGAGCAGCTGCTGCGCGGCGGGATCCCCTCGGTGCGGGCAGCCATCGAGACCCAGAACAAGAACGCGTCGGCGCAGGGTCGCCCCACGGTCGACCCGGCCACGATCGAGCGCATCGCCGAGGACCTGCTCGCCCGGACGAACCTCGCAACGTGGAAGGACCGCGCCGCCGGGGGTATCGGCGCCGGCAAGGAGCTGCGCCTGCGCGACCTGCGCGCGATCGTGACCTCGGCCAAGACGGTCACGCTCGACGACGAGGCGCGGACTCAGCTCAAAGAGCTCCAGGGGACCCTGCACCAGCGCGTGGAGGCTCTGCGCGCTCAGTGGAGCGAGAGGCTCGACAGGGCCATCGACGCCGGAGACGTGGCCGAGGCGCTGACCCTCGTGGGCCGGCCCCCGGACGTGTCAACGCGCGTGAGCGCGGAGGTGGCCGCGAAGGTGATCGCGCTGACCTCGGAGTTCCTCCGGGCCGATCAGGAACCCGAGAAGTGGCGCGCCGTCGTGGAGTTGGCCGTCGACACGTCGATTCGGCGCAACGTGAAGCCGTCGGGCATCCCCGACGACGAGGCCAGCCGTGCCGTCGCGGTCCACAACGCCGGGGCGATCCCCGAGTTGGCCAAGCTGCTCGGCATGAAGGTCCCGCCACCCCCGCCGCCGGCGAAGAACATGCGCCGTTCGGTCAGCCGGCGCGCATCGTGAGCAGCCGGGCCTTCCAGCCGATCGACTCGTAGAGCGACTTCGTCGCGCGATCGCCCGGGAGGGCGTAGCCGTCGGTCGGCGGATGCGGGTCTGTGAGCAGCCCGGCGACCAGCGAGCGGGCGTGCCCGCGTCGGCGCTCCCCCCGGGCGACGTAGAGCGCCGCGATGAACTCGCCGCGACGCCACGCGAAGCCCACCGGCACGTCGCTCTCGAGCACGACGACGAGCTCGCCGGCCGCGAGGGCATCGCGCAGGGTGGCCGCGTCGTCGCGGCCGGCGCGCAGGTCCTCCAGGAGCGCCGCACCGCCACGGTGCTGGGCGCACTCCCGCGCGGCGTCACTCCAGAGCCCGGCCAGCGCGGCGGCGTCGGGCGCCGCGGCGGGGCGGACGAGGGCCGTCATCCGCTAGACGCAGTCCCGACAGAGCAGGTTCGTGGAGTCCGCGAGCTGGCTCATCTTCTTCAAGAGCCGGCAGGACCGGCAGCGGAACTCGTCGTCCTGCTTGGGCAGGATGGTCTCGGTACTCTCGAGCGTGCCGTCTATCTCGACGACGGCGTCCTCGTCGTCGTCGGGCACCACCTTGCGCAGGATGGTCTCGGCGAGCACTTCGTCGAGGGCGAGCTCGACGTCCGCGTCGTCGACGAGGTCGTCCTCGTCGTGCACGGGGATCGCCACGGGTCCGGCCCCCTCGTCGGCCTCGTCGACGTCCTCCACGTCCTCCACAACCTCGACGTCGTCGTCGGCGTCGACGTCGGGGGACTCTCCCTCGTCGTCGCCGTCCTCGAGCCCGAGGTCGTCGTCGTCAATCTCGTCGGCGTCCTCGCCCTCTTCGTCGAAGCCGTCAGCGAGCTCTTCCTCGTCGAACGCGTCCTCGTTCTCTACGTCCTTGGCCATATGTCCTCTCTTCAGGCGCAGGCATTGTAGGGCCTGGCGCCGCCTCGTGACGTCCAATCCGCGGCCCAATTGGCCGAAAGGGGTCTTGGTCCCGGGGCGTCCATCGACGGGGAGACGACCCTAGCGGGCGGCGCGGTTGCGCTCGGCGGCCCGCTCGGCCTCGAGCCGCTCGAGGTCGACGTCGGCGTAGTCGACGAAGCGCATGGCCCGGGCGATCCGGGCGTGTCCGGCCTGGTCGGCGATGAGCCGGCCCATCTCCTGGGCTACGCGGCGGTAACTGGGGTGGCCCTGGGGTCCCGAGCGCAGCTCGATGACGTGCATCGCCTCGCGCGCGTTCATCTGCATCGCGTAGCGGATCCGGAAGGCCAGGGCCACGCAGTAGCCGGCCTGCTCGGGCAGCTCCTCCGCCACCGCCTCGTAGAGTTCGCCCGAGCGGTCCAGGCTCTGCCGGTAGGGCTCTTCGAGGCCGGCCTCGACGACGACCTCGGGCACGGCGTAGCCGAGGTCGACCCCGAGGTCCTGCCACTCGATGGTGAGCAGCCGGTGGCGCTGGAGGTCGCGGAAGGCCCCGTAGTCGCTCACGACCTCGAAGCGGTAGTCGGTCCGCTCGAAGGCCCGACCCGGCCGGTGGCGGCGATTGCGGCGCTCCCCCACGTAGGCGTCGAAGAGCGCGTCGCGGGCCGCCCCGTCTAGTCGAGCGACTCGGGCGGACGCCTCGGCGTGAGTCACTCGCGAGCGCTCGAAGACGATCGCCTCGAGGACGCGGTCCTCCCCGAGCGGGTCGAAGGCGACGAGGCGCACGGTGTCCTCGTCCTGTACCGGGTCGCCCGGGCCCAGGTCGGCGACGGCGGCCGCGCTGGCCGACTCCGCCGCCTCGAGGTACTCCACCCACGCCCCCCCGCGCTCGGGCACGTCGAGACGGCGCAGGAACGAGGGGATGACCTTCTCGAGCTCGTCGCGCATCATCTCGGCGTAGAGGCGCGCCTCGGGCAGGGCGGCGGCGCGCATGCGCAGCAGGAGCATCTCGTAGGCCTGGCCCGAGGCGTAGATCCCGAGGTTGGACAGGGCGCTCGCCGGCAGCAGCCCCCGGAGGCCGTCGAGGGCCTTGGCGCGGATCGCCTGGCGGTAGACGAAGTCGGTGTCCTCGGCCGTCTTGGGGTAGCGGCGGGCCAGCCAGTCGGTCAGTCGGGGTAGGAGCTCGCGGTAGGTGTCGAACATCCGGTCCATCTCGCCGATGTAGCGCGCGCCCAGGCGCGACTCGAGGAGGTCGTGGTCGCGGTAGAAGCGGTAGTGGCCGTTGGCCAGACGCCGGTCGTAGCCGATGTAGCGCGTCGACTGCTCGAGGTAGCTCATCAGCCGGCCGTGCTCGAGGATCTTGGTGAGCAGGTTGCTCGCCTGCTCGCAGGCCAGGTGCACCCCGCCGAGCTGGGCGACCGAGTCGTCCCCGTACTCCACGAAGATCCGTCGGTAGAGCTCGTCGGCGCGCGCGAGGCCCACCGTCGCGTCCACCGATGCGTCTCCGCTGAGGTCGAGGTCGCCGGCGAACTCGTCCAAGAAGAGTCGCCGCAGGCTCTTCGAGGAGCGCGAGTAGCGCGCGAAGAGGGCTCCCTTGACGACCTCGGGCAGGTTGACCAGGGCGAAAACCGGGCCGTCGAGGTTGGTGAAGTAGCGGCGCAGCACCGCGCGCTCGTCCTCGGAGAACTCCTCGACGACGTAGGGGTGCATGGGCTACCGAGACTAGGGCCCGTCGTCTCGGTAGGGGTGGACACCGGCGGCCCCGGCCACGACGCTGCGCACCAGCGCCTCGCGGGCCTCAGCCGCGGTGCGGGCCAGGGGCCCCAGGTGGCCCAGCCGGGCGATCTGCTCGCAGAGGTCGGCGACCTGCTTGGCCTGGCGCACGAAGTCCCCGGGCGAGGTGTGGCCCAGCTCGGCGTCGGCCAGGTCGAGTACCGGGCCGAGGGCGACGCCTCGCGCCCAAGCGGCGATCACCGTGGCGAACGCGCCGTCGGGCTCCTTGGCGTGGGGAACGCCGTGGTGGTCCTCGGCGGCGCAGGTCGCGGCGTAGAGCGCCTGGACCTCGCGGAGTCGCTCGGCCATCGCGTTGCGCCGGACGGGACCGAGCCGGTCGTGGGTCGAGCGCCGGTTCTTCGAGGCGACGCCCTTGGCGGCGCTGTGGGCCCTGGGCGCGCGCCGCCCCTCGTAACTGAAGCAGCTGAGCACGCCCGCGAGGGGCGCGGGCTCGAGTCCGTCGAGGAGCCCGGCCGCGATGGTTTCGGCGATGAGCAGGTCGCATTCGTGATAGAGCGAACGCAGGAGCTGGCCACTCTCGGTCAGCGCCCAGCCCTCCGCGTAGCCGAGGTCGCACAGCACCGCGTGGCGGGCCGCCAGCATCTCGTCGAGGGGCCGTCGGCGTCCCGCGGGCCGGCGCACGTTCTCGAACTGCGCGTAGCTGCGTCGCACGACCTCGAGGGCGGTGTCGCGGTCGAAGTGGTCGACCAGGTTGGCCGTGAGGTTGTAGGTCGGTCGGAAGGAGGAGTGCAGTTCGCCGGGGGGTGCGAGCGCCACCCGGGCGACGTCCGCGAGGGAGAGGTCCGAGGCGAAGCAGACGACGGCGTGGCCCTCCTCGTCGAGGCCGCGGCGTCCGGCGCGGCCGGTCATCTGGGAGTACTCGGCGCTCGTGAGGAACTGGCGACCGGCGTCGGAGTACTTCGAGAACCGCTCGATCGCCACCGTGCGCGCCGGCATGTTGATGCCGAGGGCGAGGGTCTCGGTGGCGAAGACGACCGCCAGGAGGTCCTCTTCGAAACAGGCCTCCACGATCTCGCGGAAGGCCGGCACCAGGCCCGCGTGGTGGCTGGTGATCCCCCGGCGGAGGGCGTCGAGGAACTCCCCGTACTCGAGGGCCGCGAGGTCCTCGTCGCTGAACTCGGCCAGGCGGGCCTCGGCGATGGCCTCGATGCGCTGGCTCTCCTCGCGACTGGTGAAGCGCAGGCCGTCGCGGCGCAGCTGGTGGACGGCGTCGTCACAGGCCGCGCGAGAGAAGATGAAGACGATCACCGGCAGCAGGTCGTCGCCCTCGAGGGCGTGCATCAGCTCGGAGCGCCGCGGCGCGCGAAAGGGCGGCGGGGGCGCCGAGGAGCGCGGCCCGTGCCAGCGCGGCCCGGGACGGAACTTGCGCGTGGCCCGCAGCGTGTTGTCGACCCGGCGGGCCCCCTCGGCGAGGCGGCCCTCGTCGATCAGGTCGAGCACCTCCGCCTGGGTCTGGCCCCGACGGACCAGGGCGACGTGCTGGTGCAGGGCGATCGGGCGCTCGGTCTCAACGACGACCCTCGTGGCGCCGCGCACCTCGCCGAGCCACTCCCCTAGCGCCGGCGCGTTGCCGATCGTCGCCGACAGCGCGACGAAGCGGACCTCGGGTGGGGTCAGGATGATCACCTCCTCCCACACCCCGCCCCGGAAGGGGTCCTGGAGGTAGTGGACCTCGTCGAGGACGACGAGGCCGAGGTGGGTCAGCTGCTCAGAGTCGGTGAGCAGCATGTTGCGCAGCACCTCAGTCGTCATGACGACGACCGCGGCGTCGCGGTTGACCGAGACGTCGCCGGTGAGCAGCCCCACGGCGTCCCGCCCGAAGAGCCGCCCGAGCTCGTGGAACTTCTGGTTCGACAGGGCCTTCAGCGGCGTGGTGTAGAACGAGCGTCGCTGGCGCGCCAGCTCCTGGCCGATGGCGTAGTTGGCCACCAGGGTCTTGCCCGAGCCGGTGGGGGCACTCACGAGGACGGTGGCCCCGGTGTCGAGGGCGTCGAGGGCTGCCACCTGGAAGTCGTCGAGGCCGAATCCCAGTCCTTCGACGAAGTGGGTGCGATAGTCGGTCACTTCTTGAGCAGCTTGCCCACGCCGATCGCGAGGAAGTAGAAGACCACAAGGGGCACGGCCAGGGCGAGCATCGAAAGCGGGTCGCCGCTCGGGGTGAAGACGGCTGACGCCACGGTGATCACGATGACGGCGATGCGCCAGCCCTTCAGGAGCTGGCGGGGGTTGACGACGTTCACCAGCTCCAGGGCGACCAGCACGACCGGGAAGAGGAAGGTCAGCCCGAAGATGAACATCATGAGCAAGAACAGCGTGAGGTACTGGTTGGGGTTGTACTCGGTGATGAGCGAGGAGCCACCGATCGACTTCAAGAAGGCGATCGCGTGGGCGAAGCTGAAGTACGCGACGACGACCCCGGCGGCGAAGAACGCGATCGAGGACGCGACGAAGGGAATGACGTAGCGCTTCTCCTTGGCCTTGAGACCAGGCGTAATGAAGCGCCAGGTCTGCCAGAGGATGATCGGCGAGGCCAGCACGAAGCCGGCGAAGAAGGCGATCTTCACCCGCAAGGTGAGCCCGTCGAGCGGGTTGGTGACGAGGAACTTGCAGTGGTCGGGCACCGCGGCGCAGTAGGGGTGCTGGAGGATGTCGAGCAGATGGGTGTAGAAGATGAATCCGAGGACGCCGATGACAAAGACCGCCGACGCCATGACCATGAACCGGTAGCGGAGCTCCTTCAGGTGCTCGGCCAGGGTCATGCCACTCTGAGCGCGGCTGTAACGAGACACGACGGGTTAGTTGAGTGAGGGGTCGGGCGCGCTGCCCCAGTCGGCCGCCGAGGGGGGCGGGGGGCTCGGTCGGATGTCGGGGGCGAGCAGGGGCACGTCGTCATCCGCCGCCGCGGTCCCGTCATCCGCCGCCGCGGTCCCGTCGGACGCCGCCGCCGCCCCGTCGGCTTCGGGGGGCGCCACCCGGTCGGCCAGCTGGTTGAGCAGGCTCACGGGGCTGCGGGCCAGCCGGGCGATCTCCGAGGCCGACGGGAGGTCCGGGATGGCCTCACGGACCTCGCTCTCGACCCGCTGCTGGATGCCCTTGAGTGCTCGCCACCCCGCTCCGAGGCGCTGGGCCACCTCGGGGAGCTTGTCGGGCCCCATGACCAGCATGATCACCGCCACGATGATCAGGATCTTGAGGGGGCTCAGGTCGAACATGGGGCCATTGTACGACCGGGGGCCGGGGCTAGGCCCGGCGCTCGAGGCTCGCCAGCAGCTTGGCGAAGCGGTCGTCGTGGCTCTTGAAGGGGTCCTTCAGCAGCACGGTGCGTTGCATCTCGTCGTTGAGCTTGAGGTGCACCCAGTCGACGGTGTAGTCGCGTCGGTGGCGCTTGGCGGCGCGGATGAACGTACCGCGCATGTGCGCGCGCGTCGTCGCCGGCGGCGTCGAGGTCGCCTCGAGGACCTGATCGGGGGTGACCAGGCTGCGTACGTGGCCGCGCGCGGCCCGCCGGTAGAAGAGGCCGCGCTCGACGTTCGTGTCGTGGTAGAGCAGGTCGATGAGCCCGATCCGTGGGTCCGCCAGGTCGACGCCGTGGCGCTCGCGCTCGCGCTCGATGATCTGGAGCTTGGCAATCCAGTCGACCCGGTCGGCCAGGGCCATGGGGTCGGTGCGGTAGAGCTCGATGACCTCGCGCCACAGGCCGACCACTCGCCGCTGGTCCTCGGGCACGTCGTGGTTCTGGACGAAGAGCTCGGCCCGCTCGCACAGGTCCTCTTGGATCTCGAGGGCGGTGAGGTCACGGCCGTTGACGAGCTTGACCGGCTCCTTGCTCCACAGGTCGTAGGAGATCTCGCGCAGCGCGTTGATCGGCGAGGCCATCTGGTAGTCGCGCAGCACCGTGTGCCGGTCCTCGATCATGGCGAGCACCACCGCCGCGGTACCGACCTTCAGGTAGGTGGCGAACTCGTTCATGTTGGAGTCGCCGACGATCACGTGGAGCCGGCGGAACTTCTCGGGGTCGGCGTGGGGCTCGTCGCGGGTGTTGATGATCGGCCGGCTGCGCGTGGTCGCCGAGGAGATCGACTCCCAGATGTGCTCGGCGCGCTGGCTCAGGGCGTAGGTGGTCCCGCGCGCGTTGGTGACGACCTTGCCGGCCCCGGCGAAGATCTGGCGGCTGATGAGGAAGGGGATGAAGACGCTCTCGAGCCGGCTGAGGTCCTCGATGCGCTCGATGCAGTAGTTCTCGTGGCAGCCGTAGGAGTTCCCGGTGGAGTCGGTGTTGTTCTTGAAGAGGTAGATGTCACCGCGGATCCCCTCGTCGGCCAGCTGGGACTGGGCGTGGCCGACGAGCTCGCGCAGGATGGCCTCGCCGGCCTTGTCCTGGGCCACGAGGTCGACGAGGGTGTCGCACTCGGCCGTGGCGTACTCCGGGTGCGAGCCGACGTCGAGGTAGAGGCGGCTCCCGTTCTCCAAGAAGACGTTCGAGGAACGGCCCCAGGCCACGACCTTGCGGAACAAGAACCGCGAGACCTCGTCGGGGCTGAGGCGGCGTTGGCCCCGCAGCGAGAAGGTGATGCCGTACTCGGTCTCCACGCCGAAGATGCGACGCAGCATTCCTACCCCTCGCCCAGCAGCTCCGCGATCCGGTCGGGCTCGAGCCGCGCGAAGGTCCGGCGCGCGCCACGGTCCTCCAGGACGCCCACCTCGAGGTCGGAGATCGGGATCGTGCGGTCGGGTCCGGCGAGGGCCGCGACCGCCTGGCGCAGCGTGGTCGCCAGGTCGGCGACCTCGGGCACGGCCTGGGCGAAGCGCTCGCGGATCGTCTCGGCGTCCCCGCCGATCACCGAGAAGCGTGGCTCGTCGGCGATCGTGCCCTCGTAGAGGATGCGGAAGAGCTTCGTCGGGCGCAGGTCGCCGCCGAGCTGGGCCACCAGGACCTCGACCTCCAAGGGCTTCTGGCCCTCGGTGAACAGGTCGCCGAGGTGCTGGGCGTAGTAGTTCGCCAGGGCCCGCGCGTCGACGTCCTCGCGGGCGTAGGTGAAGCCCATCGAGTCGGCCCAGCGCACGCCGGCCTCACGGAGCCGGTCGTACTCGTTGTACTTGCCGGCCCCGGCGAAGGCGATCCGGTCGTAGATCTCCGAGACCTTGTTGAGCGAGGCCGAGGGGTTCTCGGCCACCATCACCACGCCCCGGTCGTAGAGCGAGGCCACGATCGAGCGGCCCCGGGCGATGCCCTTCTGGGCGAACTCTGCCCGGTCCTTGATCAGCTGCTCGGGCGAGACGTAGAAGTAGTTGCTCACCGCAGGGCACCGCCGGCCACGCCCCGGGACTCCGCCCGGCGCTCGTTGATCCGGCGGAACCGCTCGCCCACGTCGTCACCGGCGAGCTCGCGGAAGCCGGCCGCGTCGAGCACGACCATCATCGGGAAGATCCCGCGCACGAAGTCGGGGCCGCCCGTACTCGGGTCGTTGTCACCGGCCTCGTAGAGCGCGAGGGCGGCGAGCTCCAGTCCGGCCTCGAGGTCGAGGTCGGCCCGGAAGCCCAGGCGCAGGGCGCCCTCGGCGAAGGGCGAGCCCGAGCCGATCGTGGCGAAGTCGTAGCGCTCGTAGCAGCCGCCGGCGCCGTCGTACTCGAAGATGCGCCCGGCCCGCTGGGTCGGGTCGTAGCCGGCGAGCAGCGGCAGGACCGGCAGCGGCGAGGAGAGGTTGTTGCGCTGGATGATCGGCGAGAGGTAGTTGGCCTTCCCCTCCAGGCTGAGGGCGGTGCTGGTCATCTTCTCGTAGTGCTCGAAGGAGAGCTGGGCGAACTTCAAGAGCTCGACCCCTCGCGCGGCGCTGCCCGAGATCGCGAGCGCCGTGAAGCGGTCCGCGGCGCCGATCTTCTTCACGTCGCGACTCGCGATGTAGGCCCCGGTCGCCTGACGGTCCCCGGCCATGACGACGCCCTGGACGTAGCGGACCGCGATCACCGTGGTGGCGTGGGGCACGTCGCTCGTCGTCGGCCCCCACTCGGGGGCGACGCCCAGCGCCTCGGTCAGCCCCAGGAATGAGGGGCCGGGGTCCTGGGTGGGCCGGAAGAGGGGCAGGCCCACGTCTACTGGCCACCCTTTTGGACGTAGTTGCGCACGAACTCCTCGGCGTTCTCCTCGAGCACCTCGTCGATCTCGTCCAGCAGCTCATCGAGGTCGGCCTTGAGCTGGTCGCCCTTGGTGGCGTCGACGCTGATCTCGCTCTGCGCCTCGGAGGTGCGCTCACTGCGCTGTCGCTGGATCTGCTCTCTCTCGCTCATGATTCCGTTCTACCTGTCGAGGGCCGTCAGAAGATCGGCGGCCGATGCACTCGTTTCTAGCAACTCCTCGGTCAGGGCGCGCGTACCCCTCAGCGGGTCGAGCATGGGCACCCGCTGGAGCGGCCCGTCGCCGAGGTCGAACACGACCGAGTCCCAGTTGGCCGCGACGATCTCGTCGGGGTAGCGCTCCACGCAGCGGCCGCGGAAGTAGGCCCGCGTCGAGTCGGGGGGGTTGTGAACGGCTTCACGAATGGCGGGTTCCCCGAACAGCTGCCGGAGCCCCACGCGGCGGGCGAGCGAGCGCGATGCGCGCACGTCGTGGTACTGGAGGTCGATGGCCTTCAGCCGGGCGTCATCCGGGTCCAGCCCGTAGCGGTCCCGGTAGCCGTTCACGACGCGCCACTTGGCCACCCAGTCGACGCGGTCGGCCACCGCCTCACGGTCGTCGCGCACCCCGTCGAGCATCGCGCGCCACTGGTCGAGCACGAAGCGGACCTGGTCGGCGGGACCGACCACCCCTCCCCCGGTCCGTTCGACGTACAGCTCGGCGAGACGCCACAGGGCGTCCTGGAAGTCCCAGGCGCTGCGGGTGACGCCGTCGTCGCACTCGACGCCCTGGGCGAGGGTGAGGTCCAGCGCGAAGCGACGCACCGCCGACACCGGCGCCACCGGGGGCGCCGGGAAGAGCGCGGGACCGAGGTCCTCGAGCGCGGCGAGGAGCAGGGCCGTGGAACCCAGCTTCACCACCGTGGCGACGGGGCTCAGGTTGGCGTCACCGATGATCACGTGGAGACGCCGGAAGCGTTCGGCGTCGCTGTGGGGCTCGTCCCGGGTGTTCACGATGGGCCGCTTGAGGGTGGTCTCCAGACCCACGACCTCCTCGAAGAACTCGGCACGCTGGGAGAGCTGGAAGGGTGGGTCGTGCTCGAGGGCGGCCTCGGTCTCGGCGCCGACCTTGCCCGCGCCCACCACCACCTGGCGCGAGACCAGGTGAGGCACCATGGTGCGGACCAGGTGGGCGAACTCGACGTCGCGCGCGACGAGGTAGTTCTCGTGGGTGCCGTAGGAGTTGCCCTTGCCGTCGGAGTTGTTCTTGTAGAGGGTGATGGCGGCGTCGGAGTCGAGGGTGTCGTTGGCGATCGTGAGGGCCCGGCGCATCACTTCCTCGCCCGCCTGGTCGTAGAGGGCCGCCTCGAAGGGCGAGGCGCACTCGGGGGCCGAGTACTCGGGGTGCGCGTGGTCGACGTAGAGCCGGGCGCCGTTGGTGAGCACGGTGTTGGCCAGGTGGGTCTCGACTATCGGCGCGAACGAGGTCAGGTCCACCCGGCCCCGAGCGTCGAGGTCGGGCGTCTCGCCTTCGAAGTCCCAGTTGATGTGGGTGCGACCCTGCTGGGCGTAGGCGTTGACGATGAGGCTCGACGCGGTGATCGGGTCCCCGTCGGGTCCGCCGGCGACGCCGTACTCGGTCTCGATGCCGACGACTTTGGGGATGGCCACGGGACTAGAGGTACTGCCCGGTGCCCACGTGCTGGATCGAGCGACCGCCGTTCACCACGTTCTCCTCCCGGTTGACCAGGGTGCGGATGAAGACGATCCGCTCGCCCTTCTTGCCCGAGATGCGCGCCCAGTCGTCGGGGTTGGTGGTGTTGGGCAGGTCCTCGTTCTCACGGAACTCCTGGCGAATCGACTCGACGAGGTCGCTGCGCCGCAGCCCTCTCCCCAGCCCGGCGATCTCGCGCTTCACGGCGCTCTTCTTCGCGCGCCGCACGATGTTCTCGATCATGGCGCCCGAGGCGAAGTCCTTGAAGTAGAGGACCTCCTTGTCACCGCCCTGGTAGGTGACCTCGAGGAACCGGTTCTCGTCGTCGACGCGGTACATGTGCTCGACGGTCTCCTCGATCATGACCTGGATGGTCTTGTCGGTGTCGCCGCCGCCGAGCTCGCGCACCTCGTGCTCGTCGAGGGGCAGGTAGGCGCGCAGGTAGCGCGAGAAGATCTGGCCCGCGGCCTCCTCGTCGGGACGCTCGATCTTGATCTTCACGTCGAGGCGCCCCGGCCGGAGGATTGCCGGGTCGATGAGGTCCTCGCGGTTGGTGGCCCCGATCACGATCACGTCGCGCAAGGACTCCACGCCGTCGATCTCGGCCAGGAGCTGGGGCACGATCGTCGACTCCATGTCCGAGGAGATGCCCGTCCCCCGGGTGCGGAAGAGCGAGTCCATCTCGTCGAAGAAGACGATGACCGGCACGCCCTCCTCGGCCTTCTCCCGGGCCCGCTGGAAGACGACCCGGATCTGGCGCTCGGTCTCGCCGACGTATTTGTTCAACAACTCAGGACCCTTGATGTTGAGGAAGTAGGAGCGCACGTTGCGGTTCCCGGTTAGCTCGGCCACCTTCTGGGAGAGGGAGTTGGCGACGGCCTTGGCGATCAGGGTCTTGCCGCAGCCGGGCGGTCCGTAGAGCAGGATGCCCTTCGGGGCCGGGAGGTCGTACTCGTTGAAGAGCGTCCGGTGTAGGTAGGGCAGCTCCACGGCGTCGGTGATCGCTTCGATCTGGTGGTCGAGCCCACCCACGTCGGCGTACGAGATGTCGGGCACCTCCTCGAGGATCAACTCCTCGGCCTCTTGGCGCGTGAGCTTCTCGATGAGGAGGTTCGACCGGAGGTCGAGCAAGACGGCGTCGCCGCTGCGCAGCTTGACCGAGCGCAAGGCCTCGGCGAGTTCGACGACCCGCTCCTCGTCCGCGCGTCCGTAGACGAGGACCCGGCGCTCGTCGAGCACCTCCTTCACGGTCACGACCTCGCCCTGGCCGTCGGTCGCTCGCACGCCGATCACGCTGAAGGACTCGTTGAGCACCACCTCGTCCCCGCGCGACATCTGCCCGGGGTCGATCCCGGGGTGCAGGGCAACGCGCATCTTGCGGCCCGAGGCGAAGATGTCGACGGAACCGTCGTCGTTGAAGCCGATGAACGTGCCGTAGACGGCGGGCGGCTGGGTGAGTTTCTCCACCTCGTCGCGCAGGGCCGCGATCTGGTCACGGGTCTGCTGAATCGTGATGGTGAGCTTCTCGTTGTTCGAGCGGCTCTGGGCCAACTGGCCGCGCGCTTCGAGCAGCTTCTCCTCGAGCAGCTCGATGCGCCGATTGGCCTGGTCGAGGTCGTTGAGGGTGAAGTCGTGCTCTCCGGGACCGTGCCCCGGGGAGCCACCGCCGCCGGGGCCGCGCGCACCTTCCATGACCTCACCCTAGGGGAGAGCCCGGCGCTGTCAAGGGCACAAAGCCACCTTGGGGACCACTAGAGTGACCCGGTTAGGAGCCACGGAGGACGAGCCGATGAAGGTGTGGATTGATCAGGACCTGTGCACGGGCGACGGTCTGTGCGAGGAGATCTGCCCGTCGGTGTTCACCCTGCTCGACGACGGCCTGGCCTACGTAAAGCAGGACGGCGAGGTGAAGAGCAACCCCGGTGGCGCCGAGGGCGTCGCCGACGTGCCCGCCGAGTTCGAGGACGCCGTGGTCGAGGCCTCTGAGGAGTGCCCCGGCGAGTGCATCTTCATCGTGAGGGACTAGCGCCGTCGGCCACGGTGGTGGCCAGGTAGGTCCGGCCGAGGGGGTTGCCCCGCCCTCGTCGTGACCCGTCAGTCGCTCTCGGAGCGCCTCTCGGACGAGCCGTGAGCGGTGGTCACGAGCCGACGGGCGGACGTGAGGAACCCCGTGTGGGCGACCATCCGGTGGTCGGGGCGGACCGAGCGGCCGTCGACGTGCCAGGTCCGCCGAAGGATCTCCACCGTCTCGGCGAGGCCGAAGCGGTGCTGGCGCAGGGTCTCGCGCAGCAGCTGGGTCTGGTTGATCGTCGGCAGGTACGCGAGCAGGATGCCCCCGGGACGCAGGGCCGCCTCGGCGTGGCCGACGACCGCCCAGGGCTCGGGCATGTCGAGCAGGACCCGGTCGAGGTCGCGCTCGTCGATGCCGGCCGTGACGTCACGGATCTCGATGCGGTAGTTGATCGCGTCACCGAGGTGAGCGCGGACGTTCTTCTCAGCGTGGCGCGCGAACTCCTCGCGCAGCTCGTAGCCCACGACCGAGGCGCCCGCGCGCAGGAGGGTCATGGAGAGCGCCCCCGAGCCGACCCCGGCCTCCAGCACGCGCTGACCCGGGGCGATGTCGGCCTCCAGCAGGATGGCGCCCAGGTCCTTGGGGTAGATCACCTGGGCGCCGCGGGGCATCTTGAGCACGACGTCGGCGAGGGTGGGCCGCACGACGAGGAAGGCCCGTTCGTTGCTCGCCGCGACCGTGGAGCCCTCGACCAGACCGATGACCGCGTCGTGGCTCACGATTCCCGCGTGGGTGTGGAACGACCCGCCCGGCTCGAGGGTGACCAGGTAGTGGCGGTCCTTCGCGTCGATGAGCATGACGCGCTCGCCGGCGCGCAGCGTGGCGTCGCTCACACGCGCTCGCGGGCCTTGCGCGTGGGCCGGCTGGCCAGGCGATCGAGGACCCGCAGCAGCACGAGCCCCCCGCCGACGGCGGCCCAGCGGCGCGAGCGTTGGGTGAGGGCCCGCCCGAGGACGGTGGCGAGGAGCAGGCGGAAGGCCCGGCGCACGATCACCGCTGGGCCCGCTTGGCCTTGGCCCGGGCCCCGCGCCGACCGCGCCACCAGCCCCAGACGTAGCCCACCAGGAGTCCGCCGACGCCAGCGGCGGCGACGTCGGCCTGCGGATCGGGAGCGGTCCCCTCCCCCACGCGGCGCGCGGGCAGCAGCGAGCGCATCTTGCGCTCGAGCTCGTTGCGCGTCGCCGACGGGGTCGTCACGACCGTGCCTTCAGGCGGCGCTGGGCCGCGCCGCTCACCACGCGCCACAGGGCGAGGCCGATGACGAGGACCGCGAGAACCGCCACGACGAGGTACGGGATCCACGACAGGGACCCGTCGAGAACCGGGAACTGCCACTGGAGGTAGCGCAGCGCTCCCACCAGTAACAAGACGGTCCCCAGGCCGACGAAGACGCTGCCCACCGCGCCGAAGGCGACGAAGCGGCCCAGGTCCTTCAGTGGCTGGAGGGTCTCCTCCTTGACGTAGCGCACGACGAGGGCGCGGATCTCGCCGAGGTTGCGCTGGAGGCCGGCGCCGACGACCATCTTGCGCCACGAGGGCAGTTTCATGGGGCCAGCCTACTCACGGGTCCTGATCACGTAGGTCGAGCTGGCGGTGGCGACCAGGCGGTCCCCGTCGTCGCGCAGGCGGGCCTCGACGAAGGCCACCGTGCGGCCGGACTTGAGGACGGTGGCGACACAGCGCAGCGCGTCCCCGGGGCGTACCGGGCGCACGAAGCTCACCTTCATCCCGGTGTTCGAGACGAGCACCCGGCGCTCCCCCTGGGCGGTAACCGCGGAGGCGCCCATCGCCGAGTCCATGATCGCCGCGAGGAAGCCGCCCTGGACGAGCCCGGCGGGGTTGGCGAAGCGCTCGTCAGGGGTCACGGCCCATTCGGTACGGCCCGAGACGGACTTGTCGGTGCAGATGAGCCCGAGGGTCAGGTCGCAGTTGGGGGGCACCTGGAAGGCCACCAGTGAACGTTACCCCTGGCCCTCGCCCGCCGGACCAGTAACTACGCTGGCTGTCATGCCAGAGATTCGCTACGGGGGCGCGACGGCGCTCGAGGATCGCGCCATCCGTCAGATCGTCGGCGTGGCCATGGACGCCCCGGCGCGGGCCCGCTCGGGCCACTCGGGCACGGCCATGGCGCTCGCCCCCCTCGGGGTCATGCTGTGGTCACGGCTCATGCGCCACGACCCGACCGAGCCGACCTGGTTCGACCGGGATCGGTTCGTCCTGAGTTGCGGTCACGCGTCGATCCTCCAGTACGCGCTCGCTCACACCTTCGGCTACGACGTCAGCCGCGAGGACCTGATG
Organism: Actinomycetes bacterium; assembly: GCA_021779855.1. GTDB lineage: Bacteria > Actinomycetota > Acidimicrobiia > Acidimicrobiales > RAAP-2 > RAAP-2. The sequence continues at coordinate 69,420 of JAJXZW010000002.1, read as the reverse complement.
GCCTTCCGCCAGCTCCACTCGCGCACGCCCGGGCACCCCGAGCGGGGTGTCACGCCCACCGTCGAGGTGACCACGGGGCCGCTCGGCCAGGGCGTCGCGAACGGTGTGGGCCTGGCAATGGCCGAGCGCGTCCTGCGCTCGCAGTACGGCGGGGAGCTGGTCGACCACCGGACCTGGGTGGTCGCGGGCGACGGCTGCCTCGAGGAGGGTGTGAGCCACGAGGCCGCGTCGCTCGCGGGATACCTGGGGCTGGACCGGCTCACGGTCTTCTACGACGACAACCACATCACCATCGACGGACCCACCGAGTTGGCCCTGCGCGACGACCCGGTGGGTCGCTTCCGGGCCTACGGCTGGCAGGTCATCGAGCTCGGCGAGCGCGCGAACGACCTCGAGGCGCTCGAGGCGGCCGCCCGCGAGGCGATCGCCGAGACGTCCCGGCCGAGCCTCGTGGTGATCCGCTCGCACATCGGCTTCCCGTCCCCCGAGATGATGGACACGAAGGAGGCGCACGGCAACCCCTTCAGCGCCGAGGCGATCGCCACCGTGAAGGGCCTGCTCGGGCTGGCCGACGAGCCCTTCGCCCTCGACGGCGACCTTCCGGCCGCGATGGTCGAGGCCCTCAGTGACCGGCGCGGGGCGAGCGCGGCGTGGCGAGCGCGGGTGACCGCCGCCGGCGAGCGCGGGGCCGCCCTGCTCGCGCAAGTGGCGACGCACGCGGCGCTCGACGACGACGTCGTGCCCGAGCCCTACGCCCCGGGCACGGCGGCGGCGACCCGGCGCGCCCTCCAGCGGGCGATGGACGCGTTCAGCCCCCACATGCCCGGTCTCGTCGCCGGGTCGGCCGACCTGACCGAGAACACCGGGGTCGCGCTCTCGGGGACCGTCGCCCAGGACCCCGCGCACCCCGGCGGGCGCCAGATCCACTTCGGCATCCGCGAGTTCGCCATGTCGGCGATCGTCGTCGGGATGGCCCACCACGGCGGGGTCCGGCCCGTGGGCTCCACGTTCTTCGTCTTCAGTGACTACGCCCGCCCGGCGGTGCGCCTGGCCGCGCTGAGCCAGGCCGCGGCGCTGTTCGTCTACACCCACGACTCGGTGGGCGTCGGCGAGGACGGCCCCACCCACCAGCCCGTCGAGCACCTGATGAGCCTGCGGGCGATGCCCAACCTGCACGTGGTGCGACCGAGCGACGCCAACGAGACGCTCGACCTGGTGGGCCGTATCTTGCGCGCGAAGGACCCGGTGCCCACGGCGCTCGTCCTCTCGCGCCAGGACGTGGCAGTTCTCTCGGGCGAGGCGGCGGCGGCGAGTCGCGAGGGAGCCCACCGCGGCGGCTACGTCGTGCGCGAGGCCGAGGGGGCGCGCTTCACGCTTCTCGCGACGGGCTCGGAGGTCTCGCTGTGCCTGGCCGCGGCCGACGAACTGGGCGCGCGCGGGATCGCGGTCCGGGTGGCCGCGCTGCCGTGCTGGAAGTGCTTCGAGGACCAGCCCCGGGCCTACCGGGACGCCGTCGTGCGCCGGGACCTGCCCTCGCTCGCCGTCGAGGCCGGCGCGACGCTCGGGTGGGCACGCTACGCCGACGAGGCGCTCGGCATCGACACCTTCGGCCTCTCGGCCCCCGGCCCGCAGGTCTTCGCCGCGCTCGGCATCGTGCCCGAGACCGTGGTCGCCCACGTCACCCGAGTCCTGAATGAGGAGCCATGACCACCTTGAACGACCTGTACGAGGTCCACGGCCAGAGCCCGTGGATCGACAACATCCGTCGGGACTGGCTCAACGACGGGACGCTCGCTCGCCTCGTGGGCGAGGGCGTGCGCGGGGTGACGTCGAACCCCTCGATCTTCGCCAAGGCGCTGGCGACCTCGAGCGCCTATGACGACGCGGTGCGTGCCCACTCCGGGCTCGGCGGCGAGGCCCTGTTCGAGGCGCTCGCGGTCGACGACGTGCGGGACGCCTGCGACGTCCTGGCGGGCGTCCACGAGGTCTCGCGCACCGACGCCACCCGGCGCTACCGCGACGGGTACGTGTCGCTCGAGGTCTCCCCCCTGCTCGCGCGGGACACCGAGGGCACGATCGCGGCCGCGCGCCGGCTCTTCGCCGAGGTGGGCCGGCCCAACGTCATGATCAAGATTCCCGCGACCCGGGAGGGCCTGCCCGCGATCACGACCGCGCTCGGGGAGGGGATCAACGTCAACGTGACCCTGATCTTCTCCCTCGAGCGCTACGTCGAGGTCCTCGACGCGTGGGTCGAGGGCCTGACGGCGGCCCGGGCCGCGGGCCGGGACCTGTCGGCGATCGCGAGCGTCGCGTCCTTCTTCGTCTCGCGCGTGGATGTCGCGGTCGACCCTCTGCTGCCCGAGGGTGACCCCCGCCGCGGGACGGTGGCCAACGCCCAGGCCGCCGCGGCCTTCGGGTTGTACACCGGGCGCGTGGAGCGCGCGGACGTGACCGGCCTGCTCGCCGACGGGGCCCAGGTCCAGCGCCCGCTGTGGGCGTCGACCTCGACCAAGAACCCGGCCTACGACGACCTCCTCTACGTCAACCACCTGGTCGCCCCGGAGACCGTGAACACCATGCCCGACGCGACCGTCGACGCCTACCTCGACCACGGCGACCCCGCCGGGAGCCTGCTGGAGGACCCGGCGCGCCGCGAGCGCGCCGCGAGCATCCTCGACACCCTGGCGCCCGCGGTCGACCTCGACGCCGTGACGACGCGCCTGGAGGACGAGGGCGTGGCCGCCTTCGCCGCCTCCTACCGGGAGCTGCTCGCCACGCTCGAGGCGAGGGTCCGCGCGACCCGCTGAGTCCCGCACGGGACCCTCATAGGATGCGTCGTATGCGTCGCGCCGACACCTCGCCCGAGGCTCTCCTCGGGGCCCGTGCCTCGGACCTCGCCCCGCGCGCCCGGGAGCGGGCCAGGGCGCTCTTCGGCGAGGTCGTCACCTACTCGCCCAAGGTCTTCATCCCCCTGACCCAGCTCTGTCGCGATCGGTGTGCCTACTGCACCTTCGCCCAGGCCCCGGCCCACCTCGCCGCGCCCTACCTCGACCTCGAAGAGGTCATGGCCATCGCCCGGGCCGGCGAGGCGGCCGGCTGCACCGAGGCCCTCTTCACCCTGGGCGAGCGGCCCGAGCTGCGCTACGACGAGGCCGCGCGGTGGCTGGCCGCGCGCGGGTACCGCTCGACCGTCGACTACGTCGCCACGGCCGCCCAGATGGTGCTCGAGGCGACGGGCCTGCTGCCCCACGCCAACGGGGGCGCCCTGTACCCCAACGAGCTGGCCCAGCTGCGCACGGTGAGCGCCTCCCAGGGGATGATGCTCGAGGCCCTGGCCGTCCTCGAGGCCCACCGGCTGGCCCCCGACAAGACGCCCGAGCGGCGCCTCGGCACCCTCGAGGCGGCCGGTGAGCTCAAGGTCCCCTTCACGACCGGGGTCCTCGTGGGGATCGGCGAGAGCCGGGCCGATCGTCTCGCCACGCTCGAGGCGATCGGCGACAGCCACCGGCGCCACGGCCACGTCCAGGAGGTGATCGTTCAGAACTTCCTGCCCAAGCCCCGCACCGCGATGGCGCACCACCCGGCGGCCGACGACGAGGAGTTCCACTGGACGATCGCGGTGGCGCGGCTGGTCCTGCCCGACGGGGTCCACCTCCAGGCGCCACCCAACCTGAGTGACGACCCCGCGGCCCTGCTCGACTTCGGCATCGACGACTTCGGGGGGGTCTCCCCGGTGACCGCGGACCACGTGAACCCCGAACGGGCCTGGCCGGCCGTCGAGACGCTCGCGGCCCAGTGCGCCTCGCGGGGCCTGGTTCTGGCGCCGCGGCTGACGGTCTATCCCCCCTACGCCTTCGACACGGCGTTCGTGGACGAGGCGGTCCGCCCCGCCGTGCTCGCCGCCGCCGACGCCGCGGGCCTCGCCCGAGCCGACGCCTGGCATTCGGGCGGCGAGACGGCGCCCCCGCCGCCACCGGCGCGACGCACCACGACCGCGGCCGTCTCGGCGATCCTCGGGCGCTACGAGCCCGGCTACGACTTCTCCGAGGCGGAGCTGGTTACCCTCTTCGGCGCGCGCGACGGCGACTTCGTCGCCGTCTGCGAAGCCGCGGACGCCACGCGGCGCGCGCTCGTCGGCGACGAGGTGAGCTTCGTCGTGAACCGCAACATCAACTACACGAACGTCTGCACGTTCAAGTGCCGGTTCTGCGCCTTCTCCAAGGGCCCCCTCTCGCTCAACCTGCGCGGGGACCCCTATCTGTTGACCCTGGACGAGATCAGCGAGCGCGTGCGCGAGGCCGAGGCCCGCGGCGCGACCGAGGTCTGCCTCCAGGGCGGGATCCACCCGAACTTCGACGGCGACTACTACGTCGACGTGGTGGCCGCCGTGCGGGCCGGCTCCCCGCGCATCCATATCCACGCCTTCAGCGCCCTCGAGGTCCACGAGGGGGCCCGTCGGCTCGGGGTCGATCTCGCGACCTACCTGACCCGGCTGAAGGACGCCGGCCTGAAGACCCTCCCGGGCACGGCCGCCGAGATCCTCGACGACCCCGTCCGGGCCATCCTCTGCCCGGACAAGATCTCGACCGAGCAGTGGCTCGAGGTCCACCGCACGGCCCACCGGGTGGGGCTGGGCTCGAACATCACGATCATGTTCGGCGCGGTCGAGGGCCCCGAGAGCTGGGCGCGCCACCTGGTGCGCACGCGCGACCTGCAACGCGAGACGGGAGGGTTCAGCGAGTTCGTGCCCCTGCCGTTCGTGCACATGGCGACCCCCCTCTTCCTGCGGGGTCGGGCCCGGCGCGGGCCCACGTTCCGCGAGGCGGTCCTGATGCACGCCGTGGGCCGCCTGCACTACGCCACCCTCATCGACAACATCCAGGTCAGCTGGGTGAAGATGGGCGTCGAGGGCGTGCGGCGGATCCTCACCGCGGGGGCGAACGACCTCGGCGGGACCCTCATGGACGAGAACATCTCACGCGCGGCCGGCGCGACCCACGGCCAGGAGATGGACCCGGCCGGCTTCGCTGACCTGGTGGCGCCGCTCGGGCGCCCCCTCGTCCAGCGCACGACGGCGTACCAGATCCTCGCCCGATGAGCCTGGCCGACCGGCTCACCGGGGTCGTCAACGCCGACACGACGCTCTCGGCCGAGCGACGGGCCCTGCTGCGCGAGCTGCTGTCCCGAGCGGTGGCGGTGGCCGAGTCCGACGCGAACACCAAGGACCTGCGCGTCGCGGTCCGGGCGATCGACGAGCTCCTAGAGGCCTTCCTCCTCTTCGACCGCTTCTCGGACCGGCCCAAGCTGACGGTCTTCGGCTCGGCCCGGACACCGCCGGGGCACCCCCACTACGAGCTGGCCGCCGAGCTCGCCCGGGTGATGGCCGCGCGGGGCTGGATCGTCGTCTCGGGCGGCGGCCCGGGGATCATGGAGGCGGCGGCGCGGGGGGGCGGACGGGACGCGACCATCGGGGTCAACATCGACCTGCCCTTCGAGCAGAGCCCCAACCCGTACATCGACGTCGCGACGATGCTCGTGACGATGCGCTACTTCTTCACCCGCAAGGTGGCCCTCACGCGCTCGTCGATCGCCTTTGTCATGCTGCCCGGCGGGCTCGGGACGATGGACGAGCTCTTCGAGATCGTCACCTTGCTCGACACCGGGAAGACCACCCCGGCGCCGGTGGTGCTGCTGGACACCGCCGACGGGACCTACTGGGAGGCGTGGCGTGACTTCGTCGACCACACCCTGATCGAGGGCGGCTACGTCTCGTCGGTGGACCTCAACCTGGTGCGCCCGGCCCGGGGGGTCGCCGAGGCCCTGGCCGAGATCGACGGCTTCTACGCCAACTACGGGGGGTTCTCCCTGGACGGCGCGCGCGCGACGGTGCAGCTGCGGCGTGCCCCGGATCCCGACCAGCTGGCCCGCCTGAGGGCGCTGGTGCCCCAGTTCGACCTCGGCGAGGGGCTGCGCGTCGAGCCCGACGGTACCCTCGCCTTCGACTTCGACGGGCGCAGCTACGTGGCCCTGCGCACCGTCATCGACGAGGTCAACCGCTGGGTGGCGACGGCCCCGGCGGACTAGTCCCCGACGGCCTCGTGGCGGCGCAGGATCGCGATCGCCTGGGCCAGGTGGCGGCGGACCTTGGCGAGCTCGCGTTCGGCGTCGCGGGCGCCCTCTTCGTCGCCGTCGCGCATCTGACGGCGCACCGCGTCGAAGATGACGTCGTTCACCCTCGCCTCCAGGGCGGCCAGCTCGTCGGCCAGCTCGTCGAAGGGGCCCACTAGTCGACGACCTCGACGTCGAGGTCGCCCTCGGCGTACTGGGCGCGCAGCACCTTCTTGTCGAACTTGCCGACACTCGTCTTGGGGACCGCATCGACGAAGGACCACCGCTCGGGCAGCCACCACTTGGCGACCCGCCCCTGGAGGAAGGCCTTCAGCTCGGCGGCCGAGACCGTCGAGCCCGGCCGGCGTACGACGCAGCACAGGGGTCGCTCCTGCCACTTCTCGTCCGGCACGGCCACCACGACGGCCTCGAAGACGTCGGGGTGGGCCATGACCGCCGACTCGAGCTCGACCGAGCTGATCCACTCACCGCCCGACTTGATGACGTCCTTCGTGCGATCGGTCACGACCATGAACCCCTCGGCGTCGAGGGTCCCGATGTCCCCGGTGCGCAGCCAGCCGTCGTGAAACCTCTCGGGGTCGTCGGTGCCGTAGTAGGAGCCGGTGATCCAGGGGCCGCGGATCTCGAACTCGCCGACGGTCTTGCCGTCGCGCGCCAGCACCGTGCCGTCGTCGCCGGTGATGCGCATCTCGACCCCGGCGACCACTCGGCCGGACTTCGCCCGGTAGTCGATCTCCTGTTCGCGCGGGGTGCCCGAGGGCGGGATGGCGACGGCCGCCAGCGGGCTCGTCTCGGTCATCCCCCAGCCCTGGAGCACGTCGATGCCGTAGCGGTCGCGGAACTGCTCGATCATGTGCCGGGGCACCGCCGAGCCACCCATGAGGATGCCGCGCAGGCTGGAGAAGTCGACGTTGGGCTCAGTCTCGGCGGCGCGCAGCACGTCGTTCCAGACGCTCGGCACGGCGAGCGAGATCGTCGGTCGCAACTCCCGGCACATCGTGATGATCGGGCCGCCCTGGAGGAACATCTGGGGCAGGATCAACTCCACCCCCCCGAAGAAGGCCGTGTAGACGCTCCCCCACGCGTTGACGTGGAACATCGGGACGATGGTGAGGCACCGGTCGCGCTCGCACAGCCCGATCGAGTTGGCCGTCATCGAGGCGAGCGAGTGCAGCCAGATGGAGCGGTGGCTGTAGACGACGCCCTTGGGGTTGCCCGTCGTGCCCGAGGTGTAGCACATGATCGCGGCGTCGCGCTCGTCGAGCTCGGGCCAGGCGAAGCCGGGCTGCTCGGCCGTGAGGAGCGCCTCGTAGTCGAGCGTCTCGCCCAGGACCGCGGTGGGCTCGGGCCCGTTGACGATGATCGCCTCGACGGTGGGGACCTGGTCGCGGATCTTGGCGAAGAGCGGTGCGAGGGTCGCGTCGACGATCACCACCTTGTCGGCCGCGTGGTTGACGACGTAGGCGAGCTGGTCCGGGGAGAGGCGGATGTTGAGGGTGTGGAGCACGGCCCCCATCGAGGGTACGGCGAGGTAGGCCTCGACGTGGGCCTGGTTGTTCCACATGAACGTACCCACCCGGTCGCCCGGGCCCACGCCCAGACGCCGCAGGGCGGCCGCCAGGCGCTCGGCCCGCTTGGAGACCTCGAAGAAACTCCCCTCGTCGACGCCTTCGGGCGTGACCGTGAAGATCTTCTTGTCCGCGTAGAGGTACTCGCCGTGTCGGATGATGCCGCTGATCAACAGCGGCGCTTCTTGCATCGTGCTCTTCATCGGTTCCCCCTTGCCTCGATAGTACCGAGCGACCCCGGGGTTCCCTACCAGCTCTGGGCGTAGGGCTCGAGCGGCGTCGGGAGCGACGTCGCGCCGCCGCGCAGGTGGCGGTCGGCGGCGGCGGCGGCCGCGCGCCCCTCGGCGATGGCCCAGACGATCAGGCTCTGGCCGCGCACGGCGTCACCGCAGGCGAACACCGGCGTCGCTCCCGCCACCGGCACGCGCCAGCGCCCGTCGACCCGCAGGGTCGCGCGCTCGGTGATGAGCTCGGGCCGGTCGAGCCCGAGGCCATGGAGCTCGGGCCCGACGAAGCCGGCCGCGATCAAGACGAGGTCGCAGGCCATCTCCAGCGTCTCGCCGCGGAGGTGGTCGACCGCGCGGAGGGCCCGGACCCGCTCCTCGCCGATGAAGGCGAGGGTCTCGGTGGAGAAGCGCCGCTCCCCGCCCTCGGCGTGGGCCGAGGTCGTCTTGAAGACCCGGGGCATCGTCGGCCAGGGCTGGTCGGCGGGCCGCCGGTCGGGCGGGCGGTCCATGATCTCGATCTGGGTCACCGAGGCCGCACCCTGGCGGTGCGCCGTGCCGAGGCAGTCGGCGCCGGTGTCGCCCCCGCCCAGGATCACCACGTGGCGCCCGGCGGCGTCGAGGCGTGACGGCGCCCCCGGGGCGAGGGCCCGGGTCGCCGCCTCGAGGTAGGCCATGGCCGTCTCCACCCCCGGCAACTCGGCCCCGGGCACGTCGATCATCCGGGGCCGGGTCGAGCCCAGGGCGAGGACGACGGCGTCGGCGTCGGCGGTCACCGTCGCCAGGCTCGGACCGAGCCGGCCACCGACCTCCACTCCGCAGGTGAAGACGACCCCGGCGGCCCGCAGGACCTCGAGGCGGCGCTCGAGGATCCGCTTCTCCAGCTTGAACTCGGGGATGCCGTAGCGCAGGAGTCCCCCGAGGGCGTCGGCGCGCTCGAGCACCTCGACGGCGTGGCCGGCGGCGCGCAGCTGGGCGGCCGCCGCCAGGCCGGCCGGGCCCGAGCCGACGATGACGACGCGCCGGCCGGTGTCGGCTCGGGGCGCCGTCGCCACGGGCAGGCCCCGGGCGAAGGCGTGCTCGGCCACCTCGTACTCGACGCGCTCGATGGTCACCGGCTCGTCGCCGAGGCCGAGCACGCAGGCCGACTCGCACGGTGCCGGGCAGAGGCGTCCGGTGAACTCGGGGAAGTTGTTGGTCGCGAAGAGCTGCTCGGCCGCACGGGCCCAGTCGCCCCGGTAGGCGCCGTCGTTGAAGACCGGGATCCGGTTGCCCAGTGGGCAGCCCTGGGTGCAGAAGGGTATCCCGCAGTCCATGCAGCGCGAGGCCTGGGTCGCGACCTCCTCGTCGCTCTGGGGCTCGTAGACCTCGTGCCAGTCACGCACCCGCACCGGGATCGGCCGGGGGCGCGGCCCCTGGCGGGAGTGCTCGAGGAAGCCGGTCGGGCTACCCACTGCGCGCCCCGTCCCGGGCCCGTTGGTACTCCGAGGTCTCCACCCGCACGAAGTCGAGCCGGGCCCGCCGCCACCCGGCCACCAGGCCCGCCGCGAGGGTTGAGCCCGTCTCCTCCCGGTAGCGCTCGAGCAGGGAGAGCACGTGGGCGTCGTCGTCGGCCTCGAGCGGGTCGAGCTCGTAGACCCCGGCGGCGAGGTGGTCGTGGATCGTCCCCTCGGGGTCGTAGAGGTAGAGCGTGCCGCCGGACATGCCCGCGGCCAGGTTGCGGCCCGTCGGCCCCAGGATGACCACGACCCCCCCGGTCATGTACTCGCAGGCGTGGTCCCCGGTGCCCTCGACGACGATGGTGGCCCCGGAGTTGCGCACTCCGAGGCGCTCGCCGACGATCCCGCGTACGAAGACCTCGCCGGCGGTGGCGCCGTAGGCGATGACGTTGCCGGCGATGACGTGGGCCTCGGCGGCGAAGGGCGCGCGTGGGTCGGGCCGCACGACGACCCGCCCGCCCGAGAGGCCCTTGGCCACGTAGTCGTTGGCGTCGCCCGTCAGGCGCAGCGTGAGCCCGGCGGGGGCGAACGCGCCCAGGCTCTGGCCGGCCGAGCCGGCGAGCTCGATCACCACGTGGTCGTCGGCGAGGGTCCGGGCGCCGAGCGCCCGCGTGAGGGCACTGCCGGTCAGGGTGCCCACCGCGCGGTCGACGTTGCGCACCTCGAGGGCCAGGCGGACCGGGGTGCCCGTTAGGGCCGCGTCCACCGCCCGGGAGAGGAATCGCCAGTCGAGGGCGCCGTCGAGACCGTGGTCCTGCTTGATCGTCTGGCGACGCTGCTCGGGGTCGACCGGGACGAGCAGCGCCGCCAGGTCGAGGTCGACGGTGGGGTCGGCTGGGGCGATCGCCCGCAGCCGCGACACGTCGCCGATCACCTCGTCCAAGGTCCTCGCCCCGAGCGCCGCCAGGTACTCGCGCACCTCCTCGGCGATGAACTCGAAGAAGTTCTCGACGAACTCGGGCTGCCCGGTGAAGCGCTCGCGCAGCACCGGGTTCTGGGTCGCGATGCCCACCGGGCAGGTGTCGAGGTGGCATACGCGCATCATCACGCAGCCCGAGACGACGAGCGGGGCGGTCGCGAAGCCGAACTCCTCGGCGCCCAGCAGGGCGGCGATCACGACGTCGCGGCCGGTCTTCAGTTGTCCGTCGGTCTGCAGGACGACGCGGCTGCGCAGGCCGTTGGCGGCGAGCGTTTGGTGGGCCTCGGCGAGACCGAGCTCCCAGGGCGTGCCGGCGTGCTTGAGCGAGGTCAGCGGGGCCGCCCCGGTGCCTCCGTCGTGGCCCGAGATCAAGATGACGTCGGCGTGGGCCTTGGCGACGCCGGCGGCGATGGTGCCCACTCCCTGCTCGCTCACGAGCTTGACGTGGATGCGCGCCTCGTCGTTGGCCGACTTGAGGTCGTAGATCAGCTGGGCCAGGTCCTCGATCGAGTAGATGTCGTGGTGCGGCGGGGGCGAGATCAGTCCGACGCCGGGCGTCGAGTGACGGGTGCGCGCGATCCAGGGGTAGACCTTGGTACCGGGGAGCTGCCCGCCCTCGCCGGGCTTGGCGCCCTGGGCCATCTTGATCTGGATGTCGTCGGCGTTGACGAGGAATCGGCTCGTCACCCCGAAGCGGCCCGAGGCGACCTGCTTGATGGCCGAGCGGGTGTTACGGCGGGGGTCGGTGGCCTCGAAGCGCTCCTCGTCCTCTCCGCCCTCGCCGGTGTTCGAGCGCGCCCCCAGGCGGTTCATCGCGACGGCGAGGGTCTCGTGGGCCTCCTTCGAGATCGAGCCGTAGGACATGGCCCCGGTCGAGAAGCGAGCGAGGATCGCGGCCGCGCTCTCGACCTGGTCGAGCGGCACCGGGGCGACACCCGGCACCAGCTCCAACAGCCCGCGCAACGTGAGCTGCTCGCGGCTCTGGTCGTCGACCAGGCGGGTGTACTCCTTGAAGATGTCGTAGCGCTTGGCGCGCGTGGCGTGCTGGAGGCGCTGGACCGTTCGCGGGTTGAACAGGTGCAGTTCGCCGTCGCGCCGCCACTGGTACTCGCCGTTGTTGGCGAGGGGCAGGTCGACCGGGACGTCGAAGGCGGCGGCGTGGGTGGCGAGGACGGCGCGCGCCACGTGCTCGAGGGTCGCTCCGCCGACCCTCGAGGCCAGACCCGGGAAGTACCGGTCCAGCAGCTCGGTCGACAGGCCGACGGGCTCGAAGAGCTGGGCCCCGACGTAGCTCGTGACCGTGGAGACGCCCATCTTGGACATGACCTTCACCACGCCCTTGGTGAGGGCCTTGGCGTAGCGGTAGCGGGCCTCGCGGGCCCCGGTGGCGTCGACCTCGCCCGCGGCGACGAGGGCGTCGATCGACTCGTAGGCCAGGTACGGGCAGACGGCCGACGCCCCGAAGCCGAGGAGCAGGGCGACGTGGTGGACCTCGCGGACGTCGCCGGCCTCGAGCACGAGGGCGGCAGCCGTGCGCAGCCGCTCGTCGACGAGGCGGTGGTGCACCGCCGAGGCGAGCAGCAGGCTCGGGATGGCGGCCTGCTCGGGGTTCGCGCCCCGGTCCGAGAGCAGCAGTACGGTCGCCCCGGCGCGCACCTGGGCGACGGCCTCGTCGCAGACCCGCTCGAGGGCCCTCGCGAGCCGCTGGGCGGCGCTCCCCGCGCCCTGAGCGGGGAAGAGCCCGTCGAGGGGGGCCGTGCGCATATCGTGGGCGCGCGGGTGGCGCTCGATGTAGCGGATCTTCTCGAGCTCCTCGCTCGAGAGCACCGGGGACGCCAGCACGATCTGGTGGCAGTGGGCCGGCGACTCGGTGAGTAGGTTGCCCTCGCCCCCGATCACCACGCGCGTGGAGGTCACCAGCTCCTCGCGGATCGCGTCGAGGGGTGGGTTGGTCACCTGGGCGAAGAGCTGGCTGAAGTAGTCGAAGAGGCTGCGGGGACGGGACGAGAGCACCGGCAGGCGGGCGTCGGAGCCCATCGAGCCGATCGGTTCCTCACCGACCTGGGCCATGTGGCGCACGATGAGGCGCAGGTCCTCCTCGGAGTAGCCGAACGAGCGCTGGAGCTGGCGCACCGAGTCGAAGCTCGGGGTGAGCGTGGGGCCGGGGGCGACCTCGTCCAGGGAGACCTGCTCGCGCTCGAGCCATTCGCCGTAGGGGGCGCGCGCGCCGAGCTCGGACTTGATCTCCTCGTCGTCGACGACCCGGCCGCGCTCGAGGTCGACGAGGAACATCCGCCCCGGCTGGAGGCGGCCCTTGGTGACGACCTCACCCGGGTCGATCGGCAGGACGCCGACCTCGCTCGCGAAGACCACCCGTCCGTCACGGGTGATCCAGTAGCGCGCCGGGCGCAGGCCGTTGCGGTCGAGCACCGCCCCGGCGACCCGCCCGTCACTGAAGGTGATCGAGGCGGGGCCGTCCCAGGGCTCCATCAGCCCCGCGTGGAACCGGTAGAAGTCGCGCCGCGACGGCTCCATGGCGCTGTGGCGCTCCCAGGCCTCGGGGATCATCATCAGCACGGCGTGGGGCAGGCTCCGCCCGGCGCGCACGAGGAGCTCGACGACCTCGTCGAAGGAGGCCGAGTCGCTCATGTTCTCGGTGACGATCGGCGTGAGCTCCCCCAGCGGCAGCGCCAGCGTCTCGCACTCGAGGGTCGACTCGCGCGCGCGCATCCAGTTGCGGTTGCCGCGGACGGTGTTGATCTCGCCGTTGTGGGCGATCAGCCGGAAGGGCTGGGCCAGGTCCCAACGGGGCAGCACGTTGGTCGAGAACCGGCTGTGGACGATGGCGACGCCCGTCGCGAGTCGCTCGTCGGACAGGTCGGCGAAGTACGCGCGCAGCTGGGGGGCCGAGAGCATCCCCTTGTAGGTGACGACCGTTGACGAGCACGACGCGGCGTAGACGCCCCGGCGGCGCTCGATCACCCGGCGGGCGCAGTAGAGGGCTCCCTCCAAGTCGCGCCCGGGCTCGTCGCGCCAGGCGAGCAGGTGCTGGACGAAGCGGGGCTCGCTCGCCGCCGAGGTCGGCCCCAGGATCGTGGAGTCGACGGGCACGTCGCGCCAGGCGAGCGAACGCAGCCCGACGCTGTGGAGGTCCTGCTCCATGGCCTCGAGCACGTCCTCGATCGGGGCGCCTCGCGGGATCATCCACTGGGCGACGCCGTAGGCGCCGGGCTCGGGTACGGCGTCGCCGAACACGGCGCGCACGAACCCGTCGGGCATCTGGATCAGGATCCCCGCCCCGTCACCCGAGCCGACGTCCGAGCCGGTGGCGCCGCGGTGCTCGAGGTTCTCCAGGATGGTCAGGGCGTCGGCGACGGTCTGGTGGCGCACCCGGCCGCTCAACTCGGCGACCATCCCGACGCCGCAGGCGTCGTGGTCGAACTGAGGGTCGTAGAGTCCTTGGGCCATGGCGTCGTCTCGGGGCAACGCTGACCCGCCGTCATCATAGCGACGGGCCGGTGGCCGCCCGCGACGGTCGTACGCTGGGGACATGACCAGCCCGTCGCGACGCGCCGTCGTGGTCGGCGGCGGCGTCATCGGTCAGGTGAGCGCTCTCGCGCTGGCGCGCGCGCGGTGGCGGGTGACGGTCGTCGACCCCGCCCCCGGCCACGGGGCGACCGCGGCGGCCGCGGGGATGCTCGCCCCGGGCGGCGAGGCCGCGCCGGGCGAGGAGGAGAACCACCGTCTGCATCGGGCGGCGCTCGACGCGTGGCGCGACCTCGTCGACGAGGTCGCGGAGGTGACCGGCGAGGCGATCGCGCTGCACCGGGTCGGCACGCTGGTGGTCGGACTCGACGCTGGCGACCGACGCCTCGTGGAGCAGTACGCGGGTGTCGCTCGCGGCTACGGCGTCGCCCTGCGCGCGCTCAACCGCCGTGACGAGCCCGCGCCCTACGAGGGCCTGAGCGCGCGGGTGACCCACGGCGTCCTCGTCGAAGGGGACGCCTGGGTCGACCCGGACGAGGTGATGACCCGGGTGCGCGCCGCGAACGAGGCACTGGGGGTCGAGTACCGCGCGACGAGGGTGCGTCGCTGCTCGATCGACGGCGCCCGGGCCGTGGCCGAGACCGACGACGGCCCGCTCGAGGGCGATCTCGGCCTGGTCGCGACGGGTTCGGCCGGGCTGCCGGGGGGCCTCGAGGCGCCCCCGGGGACGTCGGTACGCCCGGTGCGGGGGATGACCCTGCGCGTGGTCGGGCCCGATCGCTACCACCTCCCGATGGTGCGGGCCTACGTCCACGGGCGGCCCTTCTACGCCGTGGGGCGCGCCGAGCGCTACAACGTGCTCGGCGCGAGCTCCGAGGAGTCGGCGGTGCGCGCCGTGGAGCTCGGGGAGCTACAGCGGCTCGTGCGTGACGGGCTCGAGGTAATCCCCGAGCTCGAGACGGCGGACCTGCTCGAGACGCGCGTCGGGCTGCGCCCGGCGAGCGGCGACCTTCGCCCCTTCCTGACCGAGCTCGGCGGTGGCTGGTGGTGGTCGTCGGGCCACTACCGACACGGCGTGACCCTGGCCCCGGTGGCGGCCCGTCGGCTGATCGACGCGGTGGGCCCGGCGTGATTCGGGTCAACGGCGCGGACCAGCCGTGGCCGGGCGGCACGGTCGCCGATCTCGTGGCGGGCCTCGGCCTCTCGAGCCGGGGCATCGCCGTCGCGCTCGACGGGGACGTCGTCGCGCGCTCGCGATGGGCGACGACGGAGGTCACCGACGGCACGGTGGTCGAGGTCGTGACCGCCGCCGCCGGCGGCTGAGGGGAGGACCATGTCGGTGAGCGATATCGTCGAAGCGCTGGACCAGCGCATCCTCGACGCGATCGAGGCCAAGGCGACCGGTGAGACCATCGCCTACCTCTGCGAGGCGCGGGCCTGGCTGACCCATCCCGACCAGCCCCACGGGGCCCACCGCTCGGCCCCCTAGCCAGCGAGTAAAATCATCCGGCTACGGGCTGTGGCTTAGTTTGGTCTAGAGCGCTCGGCTGGGGGCCGAGAGATCGGGAGTTCGAATCTCCCCAGCCCGACTCAGGGGGCCGCGTGCAGGGGCCACTCGTAGCGGCCCGGAGCCACCGGGGGCTCGCCCCGGCGCTCGAGGTAGGCGCTGAAGTCCGTGAGCCATTCGCGGTGCCACGCGGCCAGGGTCGCGGTGAGCCGCTCGGGCGACGAGGCCGCGAGCTCGGGGAAGCGCGTGCCGAGCCGCTCGTAGAGCTCCAGGGTCGCCGCGGCGTCCCCGGCGGCGCTATGGGCCCCGTCGAGCTCGACGGCGTAGTGGGCGCAGAGGTCGACCAGGGTGCGCGGGCCCCGGCGGTAGCGGTCCACGTGGCGGTCGATCACGAGCACGTCCGCGACGGCCCCGACACCCCGCTCGCCCAGGCGTGCCCGCCCCAGCCGACCGAGGAGGGCGTCGACCATCGTGAGGTCGTAGGCCACGTTCATGCCGACCACGACGCCACCCTCGTGCCAGATCGCCTCGAGCCGGTCGGCGAGGACCGGGACGGCCGTCGCGAGGCCCGGCGCGTCGGCGACCGCGGCGTCGGTGATGCCGTGCACGCGGGTGGCCCCGGCGGGGATGGGCCGTCCGGGGTTGACGAGCCCGGTGTCGGCGGCGATCGGGCCGGCGTCGTCGCGCCAGGCGAAGGCGAAGGAGACGGGGACGTCGCTGAAGGGGTCGACGCCGGTGGTCTCCAGGTCGAAGGCGACCGTGGGGACCGCGTTCACGCGCCCCACCCGGTCCGGGGACGGGCGCGCGGGGGCGGCGGGCCGGATTCCGCGGGTGGTGTCGACATTCTCATCAGCGCCAGGGCAGTGTACGCCGCCGGCGCGAGAGCCCGGCGCGAGCCGGTCGGCCCGGTAGGCTGGAGGGGCAAGAGGCCGGCCTGACCACCGGCGTTCGACGGGCTCCGGGCCCGCGAAAGACGTGTCGAGAGTGGGTGATTCCAACCTCCGGTTGGACGTATGCAGAAGAAGGACCCGTTCGTCCTCCGCCATCTCAGTGAGGTGCAGCCCCTGCTCTGGTGGCTCGACGAGGACCCCCTGGAGCCCGAGTCGCGCCCCGCGCTCATCGGCGAGGTCGGGACGGACCTCTGTGTGGTCGGCGCCGGCTACACCGGTCTGTGGACGGCGCTGCACGCCAAAGAGCGCGACCCCGAGCGCGAGGTCGTGGTCGTCGAGCAGTACGAGACCGGGGCCGGGGCCTCGGGTCGCAACGGCGGCTTCTGCTCGGCCTCGCTCACCCACGGCTTCTTCAACGGCCTGCGGCGCTTCCCGCGGGAGATGGAGACGATCGAGCGCCTCGCGCGGGAGAACCTCGACGAGATCGAGCGCACCATCGAGCGCTACGGGATCGAGTGCGACTGGGAGCGCACCGGGGAGCTCACCGTCGCGGTCGCCCCCTGGCAGATGAAGGAGCTCGAGGAGCAGGCGCGGCTGCGCAACGAGATGGGCGACAGCGTCGTCCTACTCGACGCCGAGGCCGTGCGCCGACGCATCCACTCCCCCTCCTACCTCGGGGGCCTCTACGACCACGACGGGACCGCCCTGGTGGACCCGGCGCGCCTGGTCTGGGGGCTCGAGCGGGCCTGCATCTCCCTGGGGGTGCACATCTACGAGAACTCCCGGGTCGAGTGGCTCGAGGACGTCGACGAGGCCGTGCGCGTCCACACCCCCTTCGGGGCGGTCACCGCGGCCAAGGTCGCGCTCGCCACCAACGTCTTCCCGTCGCTCGTGCACGCCGCGCGCAAGTACGTGGTGCCCGTGTACGACTTCGCCCTGGTCACCGAACCGCTGACCCCCGAGCAGATGGAGAGCATCGGCTGGGCCGGGCGCGAGGGGGTGAGCGACGCCGGCAACCAGTTCCACTACTACCGGCTCACCAAGGACAACTCCATCCTCTGGGGGGGCTACGACGCGATCTACCGATTCCGGGGCAAGGCCCAGCGGGAGTTCGAGTTCAACCCCGAGACCTACTACCGCCTGGTGCGCCACTTCCTGACGACCTTCCCCCAGCTCGCCGGGATCAAGTTCACCCACTCCTGGGGTGGCTCGATCGACACCTGCACGCGCTACTCCCCCTTCTGGGGCACCGCGCACGGCGGCAAGGTGGCCTACGTGATGGGCTTCACCGGGCTCGGGGTCGCCTCGACGCGGTTCGGGGCCTCCACGATGCTCGACCTGCTCGACGGGCTCGACACCGAGCGCACTCGGCTCTCGATGGTGCGCAAGAAGCCGTGGCCGTTCCCGCCCGAGCCGTTCCGCTGGATCTTCATCCGCGTCACCCAGCGGGCCCTACGGCGCGCGGACGAGAACGCCGGGAGGCGCAACCTGTGGCTGCGCCTCCTCGACGCTCTCAAGATGGGTTTCGACTCCTAGCCCGACTACTCCTCGGCGCCCTTCGCCATGAGGTCGGCGATCGAGTTCACGACCGAGGGGTCCGTGAGGGTCGTCACGTCGCCCAGGGGACGGTTCTCGGCCACGTCGCGCAGCAGGCGCCGCATGATCTTGCCCGAGCGGGTCTTGGGCAGCTCGGGGGTGAGGATGATCTGGCGGGGCTTGGCGATCGGGCTGATCACCTTGGCCACGTGGTCGCGCAGCTCGTTGATCACCCCGGCCTGGTCGCGCTGGGCCTCGTCGGCCGAGAGCTTCAGGGTGACGAAGGCGACGATGGCCTGGCCGGTCGTGGCGTCGCTGGCGCCGACCACGGCGGCCTCGGCGACCAGCGGGTAGCCCACCAGGGCGTGCTCGACCTCGGTCGTCGACAAGCGGTGGCCCGAGATGTTCATCACGTCGTCCACGCGCCCGAGCAGCCACAGGTCGCCGTCCTCGTCCCTCTTCGCGCCGTCACCGGCGAAGTAGACGCCCGGGAACCGCTTCCAGTAGACCTCCTTGAACCGCTCGGGGTCGCCGTAGATGCCCCGGGTCATCGAGGGCCACGGCTTCGTGACGACGATGTAGCCCCCCTCGCCGTTGCCCACGGACTTACCCTCGTTGTCCACGACGTCGATCGAGACCCCGGGGATGGCGTGCATCGCCGCGCCGGGCTTGGTGGCGGTGACACCCGGCAGCGGCGAGGCCAAGATGGCGCCGGTCTCGGTCTGCCACCACGTGTCCACGATCGGGCAGCGGTTGCCACCGACGTGCTCGCGGTACCACATCCACGCCTCGGGGTTGATGGGCTCACCCACCGAGCCGATGAGCCGCAGGCTCGTGAGGTCGTGGCCGTCGGGGTGCTCCGGCCCCCACTTCATGAGGGTGCGGATCGTGGTGGGCGCGGTGTAGAGGATCGAGACCTTGAACTCCTCGATGATCTTCCACCAGCGGTCGCGACCGCCCGAGTCGGGCAGGCCCTCGTACATCACTTGGGTGACGCCGTTCACGAGCGGGCCGTAGACGATGTAGCTGTGCCCGGTGATCCAGCCGATGTCGGCCGCGGTCCAACACACGTCGGTCTCGGGCTTGACGTCGAAGATCTGCCAGTGGGTGGTGGCGCACTGGGTGAGGTAGCCGCCCGTGGTGTGGAAGATGCCCTTGGGCTTGGCCGTCGTGCCCGAGGTGTACATGATGAGCAGCGTCTGCTCCGCCGGGAACGACTGGCACTCGTGGGTCGTGCTCTGGCGCTCGACGAGCTCGTGCCACCAGTGGTCCCGACCCTCGACCCAGTCGACGTCACCCCCGGTGCGCCGCACGACGACCACCGCGCGCACGTTGGGGCAGCTCTTCAACGCCTCGTCGACGGCTGGCTTGAGCGGGCCCACCGTGCCGCGGCGGAAGGCGCCGTCGGCCGTGATGACGACCTGGCAGTCGGAGTCGAGGATGCGACTCGACAGCGCCTCGGCCGAGAAGCCCGCGAAGACGACCGAGTGGGCCGCCCCCAGGCGAGCGCAGGCCAGCATGGCCACGACCGCCTCGGGGATCATGGGCATGTAGATCGCGACCCGGTCGCCGGCCTTCACCCCGAGCTCGGTCAGGGCGTGGGCCGCCTGGGCGACCATCTTCTGCAGGTCGGCGTAGGTGATCGTGCGGGTCTCCCCCTCGGCGTCGGCCACCCAGTAGTAGGCGACCCTGTCGCCAAGGCCGGCCTCGACGTGACGGTCGACGCAGTTGTAGGAGGCGTTCAGCTCGCCGTCGCTGAACCACTTGGCGAAGGGCAGCTCCCACTCGAGCGTCTTCGTCGGGGCCTTGGTCCAGGTGAGCCGGTCGGCCTCGCGGCGCCAGTAGGCGACGGGGTCGGCGTCGGCCTCGGCGTAGATCCCCGGGCCGACGTTGGCCTGGGCGGCGAACTCCGAGCTCGGTGCGAAGCTTCTCGTCTCTTCGAGCCAGGCCTCCAGTCGTGCTTCGGTCATCGTTCCCCCTACTCGTGCGTGTCCCTCTCGACCGACCCTCGTCGGCGACTTTCCTGACAGTACCCCTCATTCGTCCACGAATGCCAACAGCGCCCGACTCCTTGCGGAGCGGGCGCTGTTGGCGGTTGGGTCCGGTGGCAAGCCACCAGTGACCCCTAGGTTAGCCGCGCCGACCGACCGGGAAAAGGACTTTTCCGTGGGTCTCGTTGACGACCCCGGCCATCGACGTGTACCACGCCGCGGCCGCGGTGACGATCCCGACCCAGCCACCGGCGTGGACCACGCTGGCGTGCCCGGCGCCCCAGTTGCCGATGGTCAGCAGCAGGAAGGTCACCAGCAGCAGGACGAACACGACGACGAGCGCCAGGTTCGTTCGGAGCGCCGCGATGGTCATGTACGCCGTAAATATCGTCCAACCGAGCAGGAAGATACCTACGGTGTCCGAGCCGCCGCCGGCCAGGTGGAACTGGAAGATGGCGTATAACGACAGCCAGAACGCTCCGTACGACGAGAACGCGAGAGCCCCGAAGGTGTTCTTTCGGACGAACTCCCACATGCCGGCAAGGACCTGGACGATGCCCCCGTAAAAGAGGGCCAAGCTCAGCGCTGCCTCAAGCCCAGCACCATGCCAAATGTTGGCATTCGCACTGCTGAGGCAGAACGTTGTCATTGCGAAACCCGCAAGCCCTAGTGGGCCGGGGTCCGCGACCTTGTGTTCCATTCATTCCCCCACACGTGTGTCAGCGGGCCGTCGGGGTGACGACCCACTGTGATTACACACCATGCGGGACCCGCCGTGCGTGATATCCGCTGGGCCGCGTCCACAAAGGCGAATGGCCGCGGCGCCTCAGGGGCCAGCGACCCTAGGGCGCGTCGATCGCCTCGCGGAGACCCCGCACGAAGGTCTCGACCTGCTCGGGGCTCGCCCCGTCGAGCACCCGTCGCACCAGGGCCGACCCGACGATCGCCCCGTCGGCCGCCGTCGCCGCCGCCCGGGCCTGCTCGGGGCTCGCGATGCCGATCCCGAGGTAGGCCGGGACGGGTGAGACCGCGCGGATCCGCTCGACGACGGCCACCCCGTCGCCGAGGCCGTCGGCGGCCCCGGTGACGGCCATGCGCGCCGCGGCGTAGACGAAACCGCGCGAACGCGCCGCCACGCGCGCGACCCGCTCCGGCGGCGTCGAGGGCGCGACCATCAGAACGGTCGCGAGGTCCCCCGCGTCACACACCGCCGCCCACGAATCGATCTCCTCGAGGGCGAGGTCGGGCAGGATGGTCCCGAGCACCCCGGCCTCGCGGAGCCGGCCGGCCGCGCGCTCGAGGCCGTAGTGGTACACGACGTTGCAGTAGGTCATCGCCACGAGCGGCACCCCGAGGTCGAGCGCGCCGAGCTCGGCGCAGACCGAGTCCAGCGTGGTGCCGGCCGCCAGCGCCGCGAGGCCCGCCTCCTGTATGACGGGTCCGTCCATCATGGGGTCCGAGAAGGGCAGGCCCACCTCGAGGGCGTCGGCGCCGCCCGCGACGGCCGCCTCCAGCAGCCGCGTCCAGTCCGGGCGGGCCCCGGCCATCAGGTAGGGCACGAGCGCGCGCCGCCCGCCCGCGCGCGCCGCGCTCAGGCGCTCGTCCAGGGTGGTCACCCGCCCCCCCTCATCAGGGCACGCACCTGGGCCACGTCCTTGTCGCCCCGACCCGACAGGTTGAGCAGGACCGTCGCGCCCGGCGCGAGCTCGTTGCCGGCGGCGCCGGCGACCCAGGCGACCGCGTGGGCCGTCTCGAGCGCGGGGATGATCCCCTCGGTCTCGCTCAACAGGGTGAGCCCGTCCAGGACCTCGTCGTCGGAGATCTCGACGTACTGCGCCCGACCGGAGGCCGCGAGGTGGGCGTGCTCGGGGCCGATACCCGGGTAGTCGAGTCCCGCCGAGATCGACTGGGCCTCCTCGATCTGGCCGAACTCGTCCTGGAGCAGCATCGAGCGCATCCCGTGCAGGATCCCGGGCGCGCCGTGGCCGATCGCCGACCCCCCGGCCGCCTCGACGCCGACCAGCCGCGCGCGGGTGTCGGCGAAGCCGGCGAAGACCCCGGCCGCGTTCGAGCCTCCGCCGACGCAGGCGACGACGACGTCGGGCACGCCGACGCCGAGGTC
This sequence comes from Actinomycetes bacterium, assembly GCA_021779855.1. Classification (GTDB taxonomy): domain Bacteria; phylum Actinomycetota; class Acidimicrobiia; order Acidimicrobiales; family RAAP-2; genus RAAP-2. The sequence continues at coordinate 47,549 of JAJXZW010000002.1, read as the reverse complement.
CTCGAGCTGGGCGCGAGCCTCGTCACCGATGACGCGCTGGAACTCGCGCACCATCCACGGGAAGGGGTGGGGCCCCATCACCGAACCGAGGCAGTAGTGGGTGTCGGCGACGCAGGTGACCCACTCGCGCAGCGCCTCGTTCACGGCGTCCTTGAGCGTGCGGCTCCCGGTGGTCACCGGCACGACCTTCGCGCCGAGCAGCTCCATGCGAAAGACGTTGAGCTCCTGGCGTCGGGTGTCGACCTCGCCCATGAAGACGGTGCAGTCGAGCCCTAGCCGGGCGGCCGCCGTCGCGGTGGCCACGCCGTGCTGGCCCGCGCCGGTCTCGGCGATCACGCGGCCCTTGCCCATGCGACGCGTGAGCAGGGCCTGGCCGACGACGTTGTTGATCTTGTGCGAGCCCGTGTGGGCGAGGTCCTCGCGCTTGGCGTAGACGCGCAGTCCCAGGCGCTCCGAGAGCCTGGCCAACGGCGTCACCGGGGTCGGGCGACCGCCGAAGAGGCGCAGGGTCTGGTGGAACTCGGCCACGAAGGCGGGGTCGGCCCAGGCCTCGGTGAAGGCGGACTCCAGCTCCAGGCAGGCCGGCACGAGCGCCTCGGGCACGAAGCGGCCCCCGAACTCGCCGAAGCGACCGCGCCCGTCCGGGGCCCCCATCACGCTCATCGCCGCTCCCCCGTTCGCGCGAGGGCCGCGCGCGCCGCCGCGACGAAATCGCGGACCTGGGCCGGGTCCTTGCGCCCGGGGGCGGACTCGACCCCCGTCGCGCAGTCCACGCCGTCGGCGCCGGTCGCCGTGACGACTCCGGCGACGTTGCTCGCGTCGAGCCCGCCCGCGACGATCACGGGCACCGCGAAGGGCCGCTCGGCGCGCCCGGCGTAGCCGTGGCGGCGCCCCGACCCCGGGACCGGGCCGTCGACGAGCACGGCGTCGACGCGGCGCTCGTCGTAGGTCGACCACTCCCCCTCGCCCACGCTCAGGGCCTTGATGACCCGGACCCCGCGGTCACGCAGCTCGTCGCGCAGGCCCGCCTCGAGCGGCCCGTGCACCTGGACGGCGTCGACCGCGAGCCCGGCGAGCGCCGCGCGGATCTCGTCGGCCGACTGGTCCTTGAAGACCGCGACGCGGATCGCACGGCCCTCGAGCGCGCGGGCGATGGCCCGGGCCCGCTCGGGGGCCACCCGGCGCGGGGAGTCGGCGAGGATCACCCCGATCGCGTCCGCGCCGGCCTCGGCGCACGCGAGAGCGTCCTCGACGCTCGTCACTCCGCAGACCTTGACGGTCCCGGCGAGCGACCGCCGCGGCTCGACGGCGGCGAAGGCACGCACCGCCGCCACCGGGTCCGCGGCGGTGACGAGGGCCTCGCCCACGAGCACGGCGTCGAAGCCCGCCTCGGCGGCCCGGCGCGCGTCGGCGGGGGTCGCGAGCCCCGACTCGCACACCCGCAGGCACCCCGAGGGCAGGGACGCCGCCACCCGCGCGGCCCGCTCGGGATCGACGTCGAAGGTGCGCAGGTCCCGCTGGTTCACCCCGACGAGGGTCGCCCCGACGTCGCACGCGCGCGCGGCCTCGGCCTCGTCGTGGACCTCGACGAGCGCGTCGAGCCCGACGCGCTCGGCGAGCTCGTGGTAGTGCGCGAGCTCGGCCTCGTCGAGGGCGGCCACGATGAGCAGCACGGCGGCCGCCCCGGCGTCGCGCGCGTCGAGCACGTCGTTCTCAGCGACCGTGAAGTCCTTGCGCAGGAGGGGCACCGGCACGGCGGCGCGCACCGCCGCCAGGTCCTCGAGCGACCCGCCGAAGTGGGGCCCGTCGGTGAGCACCGAGACCATCGCCGCGCCCCCGGCGACGTAGTCGCGAGCCTGGTCGGAGGCGTCGAGGCCGGCCCGGAGCACCCCGCGCGACGGGGAGCGGCGCTTCACCTCGGCGATGACCTTCAGGCGCGGTCCCCCGGCGAGGGCCGAACGGGCCGAGGGTCCGGCGTAGGCCGGCGCGTCGAGGCGGGCACGCCAGTCACGGCCGTCGGCGGCGGCGCGCCGGCGGTGCCACGCGACGATGTCGTCGAGGTAGGTGGCGCCCATCACGGCATGGTACCCGGGTGGGCCGCCACGACGACCGCGGGTATCGTTGCGAGATGCTGCGAGAGGCCCGCGCGTGATCGCGTCGTTCGCCCTCGAGGTCTTGAACCCCCTCGTGCGCGGCACCGACATGGAGCGTGCGGCCGCCCGGGACGCGCTCGCCGAGATCCTGGCCGGACGGGTCGAGGGCGTGCAGATCGCGAGCTTCCTCACCGCCCTCACCGTCAAGGGAGAGACGGTCGAGGAGATGACCGGCTTCGTCGACGCCATGATCGACGCGGCCACGACCTTCGACGTCGGAGCGGCGGCCATCGACATCGTGGGCACCGGGGGCGACCAGCTCCACTCGGTGAACGTCTCGACCATGGCCGCCCTCGCGGTCGCCGGGTGCGGGGTGCCCGTCGCCAAGCACGGCAACCGCGCCGCCTCCTCCTCGGTCGGGGCGGCCGACGTGCTCGAGGCGCTCGGGGTCCGCCTGGACGTGCCGGCCGAGGTGGCCGCGGCCTGCGTCGACGAGGCCGGCATCGGCTTCCTGTTCGCGCCCGCCTACCACCAGGGCCTCGGCTACCTCGGCCCGATCCGGCGGGCCCTCAACTTCCGGACGGTCTTCAACGTCCTCGGACCCCTCGCCAACCCGGGGCTCGTGCGCCGTGCCCTGATCGGCGTGGCCCACGAGCCCCAGCTCGAGCGCATGGCGCGGGTGCTGTTCGCGCGCGGCACCGACCACTCGATCCTGGTCCACGGCGGCGACGGGCTCGACGAGCTCACCCTCGCCGCGCCGTCGAGGCTCATGGACGTGACGTCCCTCGCCGTGGTGCCCGAGACCCTCGACGCGCCCGGGGAGCTCGGACTGCGCCACGAGACGATCGCGATCCGCGGCGGCGACCTCGCCCACAACGTCGGCGTGGTGCGGGCCTTCCTCGAGGGTCGTCAGGGACCCGTCTTCGACGTGGTCTGCGCGAACGCCGCCCTGGCGCTGCGCGTCGCGGACCGCGTCGACAGCCTCGTCCAGGGCTTCGCCCTGGCGAGCGCGGCGGTCGTCGAGGGCCACGCGGCGCGAGCCCTTGAGCGACTCGTCGCGATCACCAACGCCTAGAGCGCGCGGAGCTGCTCGCGGTAGCGCCGGGCGTTGTTGACGTAGAGCTCGGCCGAGTGGCGAATGAGCTCGACGTCGCTCGCCCCTTCGCGCACGGTGGCCGGGACCCCTACCGCGAGCGCGCCCTCGGGCACGTCGGTGCGGTTGCGCACCACGGCCCCCGCCGCGACGGTCGCGCCCGAGTGGACGGTCGCGTGGTGCAGGACGATCGAGCCGCTGCCCACGAGGGCGCCGTCTTCGATCACGCAGCCCTCGAGGTGAGCCAGGTGGCCGACCACGCAGTCGCTGCCGATCACCGTGGGGAACTCGGCGACGGCGTGCACCACGGTCCCGTCCTGGATCGAGGTCCGCTCGCCGACGATGACCGTCCCGTAGTCGCCGCGCAGGACGGCCCCGGGCCAGACCGAGGATCCGGCACCGATGCGCACGTCGCCGATCACCACGGCGTCGGGGTGCACGAAGGCCTCGGGGTGGACGGTCGGGGTGCGCTCACCCAGGGCGTAGATCGGCACGGTGCCTCCTTCGAACGCAGGCCACACTACCCAGGGTCAGTGGGCGAGCCAGTGGATCAGCTGGTAGATGCGCCACCCAAGGTAGATGACCGTGGCGACGATGAAGAGCCGCCAGCGCCACGGGACGGGCTCGTGGGTCGGTTCGGGGACGGGTTCGCCGCAGATCTCGCAGACCTCGCCCTCCACGGGGCGGTCGCACGTCTCGCACCACCGCTCCACTACTCGGTGCGCACCCTCACTCGGATCGGGGAGGTCCCGAGCTCAAAGCGCTCGCGCAGGCTCCGCTCGACGTAGCGCAGATAGGTCGAGGGGAGCCGCCCGGCCACGAACAGCGTGAAGGTCGGGGGCTCGCTGGCGCCCTGGACCGCGTAGCGGATCTTGCCCGTCGGGGCCGGCTGGCGCTGCTGGAGGTCGCGGATCGCCCGGTTGAGGGCTCCCGTGGGCACCCGCTTGGCGTAGTCCTCGGCCGCCGTGACCAGCGCCGGCCACAGGCGGTGCACGCCACGCCCGGTGGTGGCCGTCGTCTTCAGGAGGGGTGCGTCGCCCAAGAACGCGAGTCGCTCGCCCACCGACGCGAGCACCGCCGGGCGGGCCTCGGTCGCGACCAGCTCCCACTTGTTGAGCACCACGACCGCCGGGCAGCCCGCCCCGGCGATGCGCTCGGCCAGGCGCTGGTCCTGGCCGGTGGCCCCCACGGTCGCGTCGATCACGAGAATCGCGAGGTCGGCCCCGTCGAGGGCCCTGAGGCTGCGCAGGGTGGCGTAGGTGTCGACCCCGGCCTCGGTCCTCGCGCGCCGGCGGAGCCCGGCGGTGTCGATGAAGCGCACGGGTCCGTCCCCGGTCTCGACGACCGTATCGACGGCGTCACGGGTCGTGCCGGGGAGGTCGTGCACGACGGAGCGCTCCTCGCCGATGAGCCGGTTGAAGAGGGTCGACTTGCCGACGTTGGGCCGGCCCACGATCGCCACCCGCAGCTCGTCGCCCGGGTCCGCCGGATCCCCAGCGGGGCCCTCGTCGACGGGGCGTCCGTCGTCACCGGCCTCCGGGAGCCGCGCCACGATCGCGTCGAGGAGCTCCCCGGCGCCGCGGCCGTGCAAAGCGCTCACCGCGTAGGGGTCGCCCAGGCCCAGGCCGACAAACTCCCAGGCCGCCGCCTCGCGGGCGGCGTCGTCGGCCTTGTTCGCGACGAGCAGCAACGGGCGGTGGCTGCGGCGGATCCAGCGCGCGGCGCGCGCGTCCTCCTCGACCGGCCCGGTCTCGGCGTCGACGACGAACAAGACGAGGTCGGCCCCGGCGACGGCGGCCTCGGCCTGGCGCGAGACCTTCTCCTCGAGGTCGTCACCGGCCTCCAGCCAGCCGCCGGTGTCCACGACGTCAAAGGAGCGGCCGGCCCAGTCGACCTCGGCGCTCGTGCGGTCGCGGGTGACCCCGCGCTGGTGCTCGACGACGGCGACGCGCCGGGCGGCCAGCCGGTTCACGAGGGAGCTCTTGCCGACGTTGGGCCGGCCCACGACGGCGACCTGGGGGCGGCTCACGTGCTCACCAGCGGGTCGAGGGCGGCGTCGAGCGCCCGGCGCAGGTCGAGGCCGGTCGTGGCCACCGGGGTCACGGGGCGCACGAGGTCCTCGAGGGTCGAGCCGTCGAGGAAGCGGCCCTCGTTGAGGCAGACGTCGGGCACCAGGCAGGTCCGCCCGGGGGCCACCCCGGCGAGGGCCCGGTTGAGGTCGGGGCCGGTGAGCAGGCCCGCCACCTTGATGTTGCCGCCGAAGTAGCGGTTCTCGACGACCACGACCTGGACGTGGGCGTAGCCGTGCTCGTCGAGGAGGTCGCGCAGGAGCGGCCCGGCGTACGCGCCGGTGAGGACCGTCACGCCGGCCGTGGGCCCGCCGGGAGGCGCGACGCACCCGGGCGCGCGCGGCGCGCGATAGCCGAGTGCCGGGGCGCCGTCCACGGACTGGAAGAAGCCCGAGCCGAGGCGGGCCATCGCGGTGCGCTCGGCGAAGCTCCGGCGGAACGAGGCCACCATGCCGACGCCGTTCTCGGCCTCGTCGAGGCTGGCGAAGGACTCCGGACCCGGCGGCTCGAGCCCGGCCACGAGGTAGAACTCGTCGCTCGCGAAGACCCGGGCGGAGCCGAAGAGGTCCCGGGTGAGGGCCTGGTAGCGCTCGGCGAGCGCGACCACGTCGGCGGCCTCGGCGGCCGTGTGCGGGCGCATCGTCTCCTCGTTCGAGAGGTCGCTCACCCCCACCGGCACCAGGGAGAGGGAGGCGAGCTCGGGGTAGAGGGTGATCACGTCGTCGAGGGTGCGCACCAGCTCGTCACCGTCGTTGACCCCCGGGCAGACCACCACCTGGCCGTGGACGCTCACCCCGGCCGCCAGCAGCTCGCGCAGCCACCGCAGGCTCGTGGCGCCCCGCGGGTTGCGCAGCATGGCCGCGCGCAACTCGGGGTTCGTCGTGTGGATCGACACGTAGATCGGCGAGAGGCGCTCGTCGAGGACCCGCTCGAGGTCGAGCTCGGTGAAGCGGGTCAACGTGGTGTAGTTGCCGTAGAGGAACGAGAGGCGGTAGTCGTCGTCCTTCACGTAGAGCGAGCGGCGCAGCCCCTTGGGCAACTGGTAGATGAAGCAGAACGTGCAGTGGTTGTCGCACGTGCGGATCCGGTCGAAGACGGCTGAGTCGATCGCCAGGCCCACCGGCTCGCCGGCCATCTTGTCGACGACGACCTTGCGCGCGAGGGGCTCCCCGGGGCGGCGCACGACCAGGGTCGGCGAGGGGCCGTCGACGAGCTGTTGGTAGGCGATGATGTCGGCCGGGGCGACCCCCCCGACGCTCACCAGCTCGTCACCGACCGCGAGGTCGCACCGGGAGGCTGGCGAGCCCGGCGTGATCGCGGAAATACGGGCGCCGGACACCCCTCCAGCCTAGGCAGCCACTCCCGGGGCCGAAACTAGGCTGGGCCCGTGGACGTCGAGAAGGTCGTGCTCGCGGCCCCCCGGGGCTTCTGCGCCGGGGTCGAGAAGGCGATCAAGGCCCTCGACTGGATGACGCGGGTCTTCGAGCCGCCCGTCTACTGCTACCACGAGATCGTCCACAATCGCGTGGTGGTCGAGCACTTCCGGCGCCGGGGCGTCGTCTTCGTCGACGACGTGGCCCTCGCGCCCCCCGGTGCGCCGATCATGCTCAGCGCCCACGGCTCGCCGCCCGAGGTCGTCGAGCGGGCCCGGGCCCGCGGCGGCACGGTCGTCGACGCGGTCTGCCCCCTCGTGACCAAGGTGCACCACGAGCTCAAGGTCCGCGCGTCCAAGGGCTACACCGTGCTCTACGTCGGCCACGAGGGCCACGAGGAGGCCGTCGGCACGATGGCCGTGGCGCCCGCCGCGGTGCGGCTGGTTGAGCGGCCCGCCGACGTCGACGCGCTCGGGGGTCTCGAGGGGCCGGTCGCCCTGTTGAACCAGACCACCCTCAGCCTCGATGAGTGGCGCGACGTCCGCGAACGGGTCACCGAGGTCTTCCCCGAGGTCTGGACCCCGTCGCGCAGCGACCTCTGCTTCGCGACCACCAACCGCCAGGCGGCGCTGCGCGAGGCGGCCGTCGACGCCGACGCGGTCGTGGTGATCGGCTCGGCCAACTCCTCGAACACCGTGGCTCTGGCGAAGGTCGCGGCCACGGTGTGCGCCGGCCCGGTGCTGCGGGTGAACGGGGCCGACGAGCTGCCCCAGGACCTTTCCGGCGTCGTCGCCGTGACGGCCGGGGCCTCGGCGCCCGAGTCTCTCGTGGAGGAGGTGCTCGCTCGGCTCGCGCCGCGCGCGGGGATCGAGGTCCGCTCGACGACCCTCGAGGAGGAGTACTTCCCCCCGCCGCCCGAGCTGCGCGAGCTGCTGCGCGCCCTCGGTGGCGTCCTCGACGCGGCCCTGGGCGCCCACGGGGACCCGTCGGAGCCGTCGGACCGCGACTTCGGCGCGGCCGAGGTCCTCGCCACCGGCCCCTAGGGCCAAAACCCCTACCGGGATAGTATTTTCCGGTGACCTTCACCCGAACGGACGCCTCGACGCGCGCCGGGCGCGACGTGCCCGACGAGCAGGTCGTGGTGACGGCTCTCCGGCACGACGTGGGCAATCCCATCTCGGTGGCCGACCATGCCCGGATCGCCGCGGAGGTCCGGGGACCCGACCGGCACCACCCCACCGAGCTGCTCGAGCACGTCGAGCCGATGGTGGAGCGCGTCGTAGCGCGCGCCCACTCCCTCTAGCGATCCACAGGAGAGACATGGCCACGATCGACCTGGAAAGGCGCCGGCTCGCGCGGCTGCGCGAGTACGCGATCACCCAGGCCCTCGAGCGCTTCGAGGGCGACTACCCCGGCTTCACCCCCGAGTCCATCGTGGCGTCGCTGTGCGCCTACGAGGAGGAGGGCAACATCGGCGACGTCCTGGCCAAGATGCCCGAGACGATCGACGGCCAGCCCTACACCGTCCTCGTGGTCGTCGACGGCGGCGAGGACCGCACGGCCGAGATCGCCCGCACCTTCCCGGCCGCCCGGGTGATCGAGTTCCCGGTCAACCTGGGCCACGGGGTGGCCCTGCAGGTGACCTACCGCTACTGCATCGACCACGGGGTCAAGTACGTCGTCACCCTCGACGCCGACGGCCAGAACGACCCGGCCGAGATGGGCCAGATCCTGAAGCCCCTGCTGGATGACGAGGCCGACTTCGTGGTGGCGAGCCGGGTGCTCGGGGTCGACAAGACGACCGACGTGGTGCGAAAGACCGGCGTGCGCTTCTTCTCCTTCGTCATGAACCGGATGACCGGTGCGGAGCTCACCGACACCTCCACGGGCTACCGGGGGCTGCGGGTGACGATGCTCGCCGACGTCGTCGACCGTCTGGTCCAAGAGCAGTACCAGACGGCGGAGCTGCTGATCACCTGCCTCAAGCGGGGCTGGCGGGCGAGCGAGGTCCCGACCGTCTGGTACCCACGGGCCTCGGGCACGACGAAGAAGGGCAAGAACTGGCTCTTCGGCTTCCGCTACGCCCGGGTCGTCTTCGGCACCTGGTGGCGCGAGCGCTGAGCGCCCGGCGCCGATTCCGGAGCGGTCCCCGCTCCGGGCTAGCCTGACGGCCGACTCGCCGGGCGAAGTGGGCCCCGGCGGTTGGGTGCAAGGAGGCATCGCCGTGGTCGAGTCCGGTCCGTCGCCGTCGCCGTCGCCTCTCCTGCGACCCGCCCCCGCCGCCCAGCCGCGCGAGGACGCTGACCGCGCGAGCACCGCCGCCCTCGCCCTCGCGCTCGTCACGGCGGTGGCGACCTACGCGCTCGTCGTGCTCGGCAGCACCGTGCGGGTCACGAACTCCGGGATGGGCTGTCCCAGCTGGCCCCTCTGCTACGGCCGGCTCGGGCCGATCGACCGGTTCCACGCCCTCCTCGAGCAGTCCCACCGCTACCTCGTCGTGGTCGTGACCCTGTGCGCGCTGGCCACGGCGCTCGCCGCCTGGCGCGCCCGGCGTCGCCACGCGGTGCTCGCTCCGGCCGGGGTCGCCGTGGGCCTCGTCGTCGTCCAGGCCGGGCTCGGCGCGCTCACCGTGCTCGCGAAGAACGCGCCGTGGACCGTGGCGGTCCACCTCGTGGTGGGGCTCCTCTTCCTCGGGGCCACCACCGTCAGCGCCGCCGTCGCGCTCTGGGGCCCGGGCCGGAGCGCCTCGCTGCGCGCCCTGGGGCGCTCCGGGTGGGCCGTCCTCCTCGCGACCCTCGCGACGGTCGTGGGCGGGAGTCTCGTGGTCGCGAACGGCGCCGGGCGCGCGTGCGCGGGCTGGCCCCTGTGTCCCGCCGGGGCGCCGGGACTCGCCGACTGGCAGCTCGTCCACCGGTCCCTCGCCGTACTCGCGGCCGTCGCGCTGGGGGCCTTCGTCGTCGCGCACTGGGCGCGCGGCTCGCTCCACTGGCGCGCCAGCGCCGTGGTCGCCGTGGGCCTCTTCGCGGTCGTAGCGGGCATGGGCGCTCTCAGCGCCCTCACCCGAGCCGCCGCCACCTGGCAGGACACCCACCTGGCCGCGGTCGGCCTGCTGTGGGTCGGCGTCGTGGCGAGCGCGGTCCTCTCGGCGCTCACCGACGCGCCGCGCGCCGTGGTCGACGACTAGGCGCCCCGACGCTCCAACGCCTGGTGGTAGACGTCCTCGAGCCGTTGTCGCAACTCCTCGGAGGCGGCCGCCACCTCCGAGCGCTTCACGCGCCCCTCGGGACCGGGCACGGGCGGGTGAATCGGCTCGCCCACCACCACGACCACCTTCGACGGGCGCGGCAGCCAGGCCCCCACCGGCATCGCCTCGTCCGAACCGGCGATGCCCACGGGCACCACCATGGCCCCGGTGCGCGCGGCCACGAACATCGCCCCGTCGTGCAGAGGCTGGACATGGTAGCCCTCCCCGCGCGTGCCCTCGGGGAAGACGATGAGGGCCAGCCCCTCGCCCAGGGCCCGCTCGGACAGGCGCATCGCCTCGCGGTCGGTCGAGCCGCGCTCGACCTTGAAGGCGCCGAGGTCGCGCAGCACCAGCGAGAACCACCGCGTCTTGAAGATCCCCTCCTTGGCCATGAAGTACACCTTGCGCCGCGAGAGGAAGATGGTGAAGACGAAGTCGACGTTGGAGCGGTGAATCGGCGCGATGAGCACCGGGCCGGTCGCCGGGATGTGCTCGGCGCCGATCACCGTAGGGCGGAAGAGCAGTCGCGCGAGCCCCCCGAGCAGGGCGCGGGCGAACCGGTAGACGGGGGTCCAGCCCCGGCTCAGTGCGGTCTCGTACTCAGCCACGCGCGGATCTCCTCGACGACCTCCTCCACGGAGCGTCCCGTCGTGTCTAGCACGAGGGCGTCGGGGGCCTGGCGCAGCGGCGAGGCCTCCCGCGAGACGTCGGCCTCGTCACGACGCGCCACCGAGGCCGCGCCCTCCTCGCCGCGACGTCGGGCCCGCTCCTCGAGCGACGCGATGAGAAAGACCTTCACCGTCGCGTTCGGGAAGACGACCGTGGTGATGTCGCGCCCCTCGACCACCGTGCCCCGGGGTTGGCGGTCGGCGAACGCCCGCTGGCGCTCCACCATCTGGGCGCGGACCTCGGGGTTGGCCGCGACGATCGAGACGGCCTCGTTGACCCGTGCGGTGCGGATCTCGTCCTCGACGTCGCGGCCGTCGATCACCACCCGGGGGAGCGTCTCGATGGTCGCCGCGCGCGCGAGCGCCGCGACGGCCGGCGCGTCGGCCGGCTCCACCCCCCGGTCGAGGGCGGCCACCGTCACGGCCCGGTACATCGCACCCGTGTCGAGGAACGACCATCCGAGCGCGCTCGCCAGCGCCCGCGCGACGCTGGACTTCCCCGACCCGGCCGGTCCGTCGATGGCGATGACCCGGTCGCTCACGCGAGCAATGCTAAGTCGCGGAAGAAGTGGGGGTAACTGGTGGCGACGGTCTCGGCGCCCTCGATGACGCACCCGCGCCCGGCCGCGCCGGCGACCGCCGCGGCCATGACCATACGGTGGTCGAGCCCCGCGTCGAGGTGGAAGGGCGCGAAGCGCCGCGCGCTGCCGAGCCCCTCGACGAAGAAGTCGTCGCCGTCGGCCCAGGCCGCCGCGCCGAGGCGACGGGCCAGGTCGAGCGACCCGGCGAAGCGGTCGGACTCCTTGACCCGCAGCTCGGCCATGGCGCGAAAGGCGCTCACCCCATCGGCCGCGCAGGCCGCGACGGTGAGGATCGGCACCTCGTCCACCGAGGGGATCTCCCGGCTGTGCACCTCGGTCGCGACGAGCGCCGAGGAGAGGGCCGAGAGGGAGTGGAACGACCCGTGGTCGTGGAGGGCGACGCGCGCGCCCATCCGGGCGAGGACCTCCACGAAGCCGACCCGCTCGGGGGCGGCGTCGAGGCTCACCACCTCGAGCGAGGCGTCCTCGTGGATGGCGCCGAGCACCGCGAAGAAGGCGGCCTGGGACGGGTCGCCCGGGACGCGCCACCCCCGCGCGTGCGGCCGCCCCGGGCTCAGCGTGACGCGCCGCCCGGCGCCCTCGGGGGTCACTCCGAGCGTGAGGCCGGCCTCGCGCATCGTGTCCTCGGTGGTCGTGCGGGTGCGCACCGCCTCCACAACGGTCGTCGGTCCGGCCGCCCCGAGGCCGGCGAACAGCACGGCCGACTTCACCTGGGCGCTCGGCACCGGGACCCGGTAGTCGATGCCCGTGAGTGGCCCGCCCTCGACGAGGAGGGGCGCGTGCAGGGTCGGCCCCTCCCCGCGCACCCGCGCCCCCATCAGCCGCAGCGGTGCCGCGACCCGGTCCATCGGGCGGCGCGAGAGGGAGGCGTCGCCGACCAGCCGGTGGGTCCCGGCGACACCGGCCACCACCCCGCAGAGCAGTCGCATCGTGGTACCCGAGTTGGCGCACTCGAGGGGCTCGGCGCTGGCGCGCAGGCCCCCCGGCGGGCCACCCACCCTCAGGCGGTCCTCGTCGACCTCCACCCGGGCGCCGAGGCGGGCCACGGCGTCGAGGGTCGCCGCGACGTCGGCCCCGGGCGAGAGCCCGCTCAGGGTGCTCGCCCCCTCGGCGAGCGCCGCGAGGAGCACGGCCCGGTGGGAGTAGCTCTTGTCGCCGGGGACCCGGACCGAGCCGCGCACCCGCGCCAGCGGCGCGACCTCGGTCACTCCCGTCCTACCCCGAAGCCCCGTGCCGAGAGTGCGGCGGCGAACTCCGCGGCCCGCGCGGCCTCCACCGCGAGGAGCAGCGTGCCGCCCGTGCCCTCGATCCCGTGGGCGATCTCGATGTCGTAGATGTTCACGAGGGCCTCGGAGGCGGTGCGGGTCACCGCGGCCAGCACCCCGGGCTCATCGCTCACCGCGACGCGCAGGTAGGTGAGCTCCTCGGGGTGCAGGGCCCGTCCCGGCAGGCGACGGCGGGCGTCGGCGGCGCTCTGCAGGTCGCCCGAGAGCGTCGGGCGATCCCCCGACTCCAGGGCCCGGCGCAGCCGGGCCAGTCGGCCCTCGAGCGCGGCCAGCGACGCGCTGACCGCCGCGCGGTTCTCGAAGAGCACGTCGGGCCAGATGCTCGGGTCACCGGCCGCCACCCGGGTCATGTCGCGGAACCCCCCGGCCGCCAGCTGCAGCAGGACCGCGTCCTGCTCGGCCGCGTCGGCCGCCTCGTTCATCAGGGCGCCGGCGAGCAGGTGGGGCACGTGACTCGCCACGGCGACCAGCCGGTCGTGGTCGGCGGCGGGCACCGCGATCACGTTGGCCCCCAGCTCGCGCCACACCCCGTGCAGGAAGCCGTAGGTCGCCGGAGCGGTCGCCTCGGTCGGGGTGAGCACCCAGGTGCACCCGGCGAAGAGGTCGGCGCGCGCGCCCTCGAGGCCACGCCTCTCCGAGCCGGCCATGGGATGTCCGCCAATGAAGCGCGGACCGTCGAGGGCGGCGACGATCGAGGCCTTCACGCCGGCGACGTCGGTGACGACGAGCCGATCCGATCCCCGGGCCAGCGCCGTTCGGGCCACCCCGGCCACCGCGCCGGCCGGGGTGGCCACGACGCACAGCGTCACGTCCTCGTCGAGGGTCCCCGCGGCGACGACCCCGGCCGCGTGGGCCCGTTCAACGACGTCCGCGTCGGTGTCCTCGCCGGTGACCCGCCAGCCGTGCTCGGACAGCGCCCGGGCCACCGAGGCGCCGATGAGCCCGAGGCCGACGACGTGGGCCCGGCGCTCAGCTGGGGAGGTCATCGCGAAGCGAGACGGCCTTTCTCAGGTAGACGTGGTGCAACTCGGCGCGCGAGCGCGTCGTGTAGAGGTGCATCAGGACGCGCACGCAGCGCGCCATCGCGCCGGGCACGGCGATCTCGCTGGCGCACAGCAGGGGGACGTCCCCGAAGCCGATCTCGCGCGCCGCGGTCGCCGGGAACGTCGCCACAAGGTCCGGGGTCGTCGTGAAGAGAACGCTCACCACGTCGTCGTGGTCGACGCCGTTGCGTTCCATCATCTCGCCGAGCAACTCGAGCGTCGCCTCGGTGATGGCCTGGGGCGTGTCCACGCCGCACGTCGTCGCGCCTCGCAGGGCCCGCAGCGTCGGAGTCGTCATTGCGAAATGGTAGTGGAGGCGGCGCCGTCGCTGCGCCCGACGGCCTCGTACAGGCGGCGCACCTCGGCGGTCGTGAGGGGGCGCGCGGCCCCGGGCGCGAGCGTCGGGTCGCTCAGGGGCCCGATGCGGGTGCGCACGAGTCGGGTCACCTCGTGGCCGACGGCCGCGCACATGCGCCGGACCTGGCGGTTGCGCCCCTCGTGGATCACGATGCGGATCAGTCCCTCGCTCACCCGACTCACCTGGGCCGGGGCGGTCACCCCGTCGTCGAGCTCGACCCCCTCGCGCAGCCGCCGCAGGTCGCCCGGGGTGGGGTCGCCCTCGACGCGGGCGAGGTACTCCTTGGGCACCCCGGAACTCGGGTGGGTGAGCAGGTGGGCGAGACGCCCGTCGTTGGTCACGAGCAAGAGCCCCTCGGTGTTCATGTCGAGCCGACCCACCGGGAAGACCCGCACCGGGGCGTTCACGAGGTCGAGGACGGTCGCGCGCCCCTGGGGGTCCGAGGCCGTGGTCACCACCCCCGCGGGCTTGTTGACCAGGTAGTAGACGGCGCTCTGGGAGGTCGGGGCGATCACCCCGTCGACGCGGATCTCCCGGGCCTCGGGGTCGACGCGGTTGCCGAGCACCGCGACGCGCCCGTCGACGGTGACCCGACCCGCGCTGATCAGCAGCTCGCAGGTCCGCCGCGACCCGTAGCCGGCCCGAGCCAACGTCTTTTGCAACCGCTCGCCCGCCTCCACCTAGGGCGCCCCGGGCTCGGCTCCGTCGAGTTCGCCGGACATCTCCTCGGAGATCGCCCGGGCCTCCTCGACCGGCGTGAGGAACTCCTCGATCGGCGGCAGCTCGTCGAGCGAGGCGAGGCCCAGCCGGTCCAAGAAGAGGTCGGTGGTGCCGTAGAGGATCGGCTGGCCCGGCGCCGGGGCACGGCCGCGCTCCTCGATGTAGCCGCGCTGCTCGAGCAGTCGCACGACCCCGTCCACGTTCACCCCGCGCAGCGCGCTGATCTGGGCGCGCGAGACCGGCTGGCGGTAGGCGACGATGGCGAGGGTCTCGAGGGCCGCCGAGCTCAGCCGGTGGCTCACGTCGCGGTTCGCGAAGCGCGTGACCCAGGCCGCTACCTCCGGCGAGGACTGCATCACCCAGCCGCTGGCCAGCTCGGCCAGCTCGAAGCCCCGGCGCTCGGCGTGGAACTCCTCGCGCAGGGTCCGCAGGACCGCGATCACCACCGACGCGTCGGCCTCGACGGCGTCGGCCAGCTCCTCGGCCGAGATCGGCTCCAGGGCCACGGTGAGCAGGGCCTCGAGCTTCTGCTCGAGCGAGAGCTCATCCCTCATACAGGTCCACCCCTCCGATGTCGACGCCCCGATCAGAGTCGATCCAGGCCACCTGCACGTCCCCGAAGGTCCGGCCCTGGCCGAGTTCGACGTGACCCAGCTTGCACAGCTCCAACAGGGCGAGGAAGTGGACGATGACCTCGATGCGGGTCTCGAGGCCCTCGGTCAGCTGGCGGAACGTCACGCGGCCGAGGTTGGGCAATCTCTGGGCCAGCGCGACGACCGTCTCGGCGACGGTCACCGCGTCGACGGTCACGTGATCCAGCCGCACCACCGGAACCGGCTTCTCCTCGATCCCGCGCAGGTAGGCCAGCGCGATCTGGGACGGGGTGACCCCGGCGAGCAGGTCCGGCGGCTCGACGACGAAGCCCTCGTTCACCCCGCGCAACCGGGGGAAGCCGCGGCTCGCGCGCTCGAAGAGCGAGGCGAACGCGTCGGCCAGCCCCGCGTAGGTGCGCAGCTCCAGCAGCCGCGCGAGCAGGACGTCGCGCTCCTCCCAGCCGACGAACTCCTCGTCCGGCTCCCCGTCGTCGGGCTCGGGCAGGAGCCGCTGGCTCTTCATCTCGACCAGGACCGCCCCGATCAGGAGGAACTCGGAGAGCTCGTCCATGCTCACGGCGCCGGCGGCTTCGCGCAGGTGGGCCACGAAGCCGTCGACGACCGGCGCCAGGGGCACCTCGAGGACGTCGACCTCGTGCGCGGAGATCAACTGGACCAGGAGCTCCACGGGTCCCGAGAAGGCCGGCGTCGTCACGACGAAGGTCACCGGGCAACTCTACAGCGCGGTGCGCGCGCCGCCCTCTCCTAGCATTGGCCGATGCGGATCTTCTCGGGCATGCAACCCTCCGGCGACCTGCACCTGGGCAACTACCTGGGAGCCCTGCGCCAGTGGGTGGTCGCCCAGAGTGCCGACGCGTTCTACTGCGTGGTCGACCTGCACGCGCTCACCCTGCCGATCGAGCCGGCGACCCTGGCGCGACAGCGCACGGAGCTCTTCGCGACCTTCCTCGCGGCGGGCCTGGATCCGGAGGTCTCGACGATCTTCTTCCAGAGCGACGTCGCCTACCACGCCCAGTTGAACTGGCTGCTCGAGTGCGTGGCCAGCTTCGGCGAACTGGGCCGGATGACCGCCTTCAAGGAGAAGGCCGAGCGCGGCGACGGCTACCGAGTGGGCCTGTTCACCTACCCCGTGCTCATGGCCGGGGACATCCTCCTCTACGAGACCGAGGAGGTGCCGGTCGGCGACGACCAGCGCCAGCACCTCGAGTTGTGCCGGGACCTGGCCCAGCGCTTCAACCACCGCTACGGCGAGACGTTCCGGGTGCCGCGCGCGGTCGTCCCCCCGGTGGCGGCCCGGGTGATGGACCTCCAAGAGCCCACCCGCAAGATGAGCAAGTCCCTCTCGAGCCCCCAGGGCTCGATCTTCATCGTCGACCCGCCCGAGGCCATCGTGCGCAAGGTCACGCGCGCAGTCACCGACACCGACGGCGAGGTCCGGCCCGACTGGGAGCACAAGCCGGGACTGACGAACCTGCTCGAGATCTTCGCCAGCTTCGAGGGCTCCTCGGTCGAGGCCGTGGCCGAGCGCTACACCCGCTACGGCGACCTGAAGCGGGACCTGTCCGAGCTCGTGGTGAGCTCGCTGGCGCCGGTCCGCGAGCGCTACGCCGACCTGCTCGCGGCACCCGAGCACCTGGCCGACCTCGCCGCCCGCGGAGCCGCCGCGGCGTCGGACGTCGCCGGTCCGGTCTACGAGCGCGCGGCGCGCGCGATGGGCCTCGGCTAGCGCAAGAGCGAGATCCACCAGGTCTCGAGGTCGCCCAGCCACGTCGTGCCGACGTGGAAGAAGGCGTAGTCGAGGAAGATCAGAATCAGCAGGTACGGCAGCAGGCGCGCCCGCCAGTAGTAGTAGCGCGGCAGGGAGCGCACCGGCAGGAACCGCTCGACGAGCGCCGAGCCGTCGAGCGGCGGGATCGGGATCATGTTGAACACGGCGAGCACCAGGTTCGACAGCCCCACCGCGATCCCGAAGAGCCACAGGTGGTAGCTCCCGGTGACGTGCATGGCGAACTCGCAGACGCCGTAGCCCACCGCGGAGAGCATCACATTGGTGGCGGGACCGGCGAGACCCACCCAGAGGGCCTGCTGGCGTGGTCGGCGCAGCCGGCCCAGGTTCACCGGCACGGGCTTCGCGTAGCCGAAGGCCGGCAGCCCCGAGAGCACGAGGAGCGCCGGCAGCAGCAGGGTCCCGAAGACGTCGATATGACGAAGGGGGTTCAGCGAGAGCCGGTGGGCGTCGCGGGCCGTGGGGTCGCCGAAGAGGTACGCGACGTAGCCGTGGCTCACCTCGTGCAGCACGATCGACGGGATGAGCGCGATGAAGAAGTAGATCTCGAAGGTGTTCACGCGCTCTCAGTCGTGGGCTCGGGGGTGCGCCTCACGGTACTCGCGCTGAAGGGTCGCAACGGCGACGGCCGTGTAGACCTGGGTCGTCGCGATCGAGGCGTGGCCCAAGAGCTCTTGGACCGTGCGCACGTCGGCGCCGTGGGCCAGCATGTGCGTGGCGCAGCTGTGACGAAAGGCGTGCGCGCTCACGCCCCGGGACGGCACCCCCGCGGCGAGGGCCCGGCGCCGGACCACGAGGTCCACGCCCTGCCGGCTGAGCGGATCGCCCCGGGCGTTCACGAAGAGCCGGTCGGTGCGCCGCCTCGCCACGAGCGCGCCCCGTCCCCCGGGCGCGAGGTAGGCGTCGAGGGCCCGGCGCAGGCTTCGACCGACCGGGACCAGACGCTGCTTGTTGCCCTTGCCGGTCACCCGGATCACTTCCTCGTCGAGGTCGAGATCGGCGAGGTCGATCCCGCACACCTCGCTCACCCGCGCCCCGGTGCCGTAGAGCGTCTCGAGCAGGGCGCGGTCGCGCCGGCCCAGCGGGCTCTCGTCGGCCACGCCGTCGATGATGGCGAAGACGGCCTCCTCGCTGAGGGGCTTGGGCAGGCTGCGGCCCCGGCGCGCGGGCGTGAGCCGGGCCGTCGGGTCCTCGGGGAGCAGCCGCTCCTCGACGAGGAAGCCGTACCAGCCCCGGATCGCGGCGAGGGCTCGCGCGACGGTCGCCGGCGCCTGGGTCGAGCGCAGCGCGTTGGCGTAGCGCTCGAGGTCCTCCGGCGTCAGGGCGACGGGGTCACGACCCCCCGCGGTCGCCCAGTCGAGGAGGCGACGCAGGTCGCGACGGTAGGCCTCCAGGGTCGCGCGCGAGCGACCGCGCTCCACCGCCAGCCACTGCAGGTACTCCTCCAGGGGCTCAGCGGCCATCGAGGAAGTCGCCGTAGACCCGGTGCAGCGCAACCGCGGTCGTGGAGTCCAGCGCCTCTTCGGCGAGCAGCACCCGGCGCAGGGCCTCCGGGGCGAACCACGCGACCTCGGCCAGGCGCTCCTCGGGTCCGTCGGGGTCGCGGGGGCGCTCCTCGAGGTCGCGGGCCTCGTAGACGACCATGACCTGGTCGGTCCAGCCCGGCGAGTTCATGAAGCGGCCGATCTCGCGCCAGGCGCCGGCGGCGACGCCCAGCTCCTCCATCAGCTCCCGCTGGGCCGCCGCGAGGGGCGTCTCCCCCTCGTGGTCGAGGGTCCCCGCGGGGATCTCCCAGCAGAGTCGACCGACCGTCGCCCGATACTGGCGGATCAGGCCGACCTCGCCTCGCTCGTTCACGGCCAGAATCGCCACGGCGCCGGGGTGCACCGCGACATCGCGTTCGAAGAGCGTGCCGTCGGGCGCTTCGATCACGAGGTGGTCCACGCGGAACACGTGGCTCGTGAGCAGCGTCTCTCGGGAGCGGATCGAGAAGTCGCCCGTCACCGGGCCAGGCCGACCGTGTTGGGGTCGATCAGGTGGGGCTCGCGCCCCTCGGCGCGCTGGTCGGCCGCCTTGATGAGGCCGAGGAAGAGCGGGTGGGGCCGGTCCGGACGGCTCTTGAACTCGGGGTGCGCCTGGGTCCCGACGAAGAACGGGTGGGCCGGCATCTCGACGAACTCGACCAGGCGGCCGTCGGGCGAGGCGCCCGAGCAGCGTAACCCGGCGGCCTCGAACTGCTCGCGATAGCGGACGTTGAACTCGTAGCGGTGGCGATGGCGTTCCGAGACGACGCTCGCGCCGTAGAGCGAGGCGACGACCGAGCCCTCGGCGAGCATCGCGGGCCACGCGCCCAGGCGCATGGTCCCCCCGAGGTCGGTGACGTCCATCTGCTCGGCCAGCAGCGAGATGACCGGGGCCGACGTGGCGTGGGTGAACTCCGTCGACTGGGCGTCGGAGAGCCCGAGTACGTGACGGGCGTACTCGATCACCTGGATCTGCATGCCCAGGCAGATCCCGAGGTAGGGGATCTCCGCCTCGCGGGCGATGCGGGCCGTCGCGATCATCCCCTCGATCCCGCGCTCGCCGAACCCGCCGGGGACGATGATCCCGTCGAGGGCCGAGAGCCGGTCCGGGCCGATCTCGGTGGGGACCCGTTCGGCCTCGAGCCACTCGATCTCGGTGCGTGCCCCCACCGCGAAGCCAGCGTGGCGGACCGCCTCGGCGACCGACAGGTAGGCGTCGGGCATCGTCACGTACTTGCCCACGATGCCGATACGCAGGGTCCGGGTGGTCGTGTGCACCCGCTCGACGACGCTCTCCCAGCTCGACAGGTCGATGGGGTGCGCGTCGAGGTCTATCCCCACCGTGTTGCACACGATGGTGTCGAGGCCCTCGTGGTGGAGCGTGATCGGGATGTCGTAGATCGAGGGCTCGTCCACCGCCGAGATCACGGCGTTCACCGGGACGTCGCACAGGAGCGAGATCTTGCGCTTGAGGCTGTCGCTGATCGGCTGGTCGCTGCGACAGACGATCACGTCGGGCTGGACGCCGCGCCCGCGCAGCTCGGTGACCGAGTGCTGGGTCGGCTTGGTCTTCTGCTCCCCTGAGGGTGCGAGGTACGGCACCAGGGTCAGGTGGACGTAGCACACGTTGTCGCGCCCGGCGTCGCGGCGGAACTGGCGGATCGCCTCGATGAACGGGACGATCTCGATGTCCCCGACGGTGCCGCCGATCTCGACGATCACCACGTCCGCGCCCAACGTGCCCTGGCGGCGGATGCGGTCCTTGATCTCGTCGGTGACGTGCGGGATGACCTGGACGGTCTTGCCGAGGTAGTCCCCCCGGCGCTCCTTGGCGATGACGTTCGAGTAGATCGAACCCGTCGTGGTGTTGGAGATCCTCGACAGCGCCTCGTCGATGAAGCGCTCGTAGTGCCCGAGGTCGAGGTCGGTCTCGCCCCCGTCGTCGGTGACGAAGACCTCTCCGTGCTCCCCCGGGTTCATCGTGCCGGGGTCGACGTTCAGGTACGGGTCGAGCTTGCACATCGTGACCCGCAGACCACGGGACTTGAGGAGCCGGCCGAGGGACGAGGCGGTCAGCCCCTTGCCCAGCGAACTCGAGACCCCTCCCGTGACGAAGACGAACTTGGTCACCGCGTCCCCGACCGATCCACGGGATCCCAGCCTAGCCCCGGGGCGTCGCGGCCCGACGCATCTCAGCGACCCAGCAGGCGCCGCGCCAGGGCCCGAGACTCCTCCGCCCCGGCCTCGCCGGCCAGCATTCGGGCAATCTCCTCGACGCGCTGCTCACCCGCCACCTCGCGTACGGTGGTCGTGGTCCGGCCCTCGTGGGTGTGCTTGTCGATCACGTAGTGGCGGTCGGCGCGGGCGGCCACGCTCGCCAGGTGCGTGACCGCGAGCACCTGCTGACGGGTCGAGAGCTCGGCCAGGCACTCCCCGATCTGCTGAGCGACGAGGCCGCCGAGCCCCGCGTCGATCTCGTCGAAGACCGCCACCGCGGACTCGTCGGTCGCCTCGAGCGAGATCGCGAGCAGCACCCGGCTGAGCTCGCCACCACTGGCTAGCGCGTCGAGCGGCCCGAGGGGTCGCCCCTCGTTGGCGCCGAAGAGGATCGACGCCCGCGAACCGTCCTCGCCGTCGACGACGAAGCGCAGTCGGGCGTCCGCGAGCGCCACGCGCGACATCTGGGCCCCGACCGCGACACTGAGGACCTCGGCCGCCGCTTCCCGGCGTGCGCGGACCTCGGCCGCGCGCCGGGCGGCGACGCCTTCGGCGGCGGCGATCGCCCCGTCCAACTCACCGAGTCGGGCCCCGGCCGAGGCCAGCTCGGCGCGTTCGCGCTCGAGCGCGTCGCGCAGCGCGAGGGCGTCGGCGAGGGTGCCGGCGTGCTTGCGCGTGAGCACGCGCAGCACCCGAGCGCGCTCCTCGAGGTCGCCGAGGCGCGCCTCGTCGACGGCCTCGGGATCGTGCAGGGCCGACAGGTCGCGGACCGCCTCGCGAGCGGCCACCAGGGCCTCGTCGAGGGCCTCGCGCATCGGGCGGTAGGCCGCGCCCTCGGGCAGGCGCGCGAGTCCGCGGGCGAAGGCCCCGAGGACCGCGTCGTCGCGGTCGCCGTCGAAGAGGTCGAGCGCCTCGGCCAGCGCGCCCTGGCCGTCGCGCAGCTCGCTGAGCCGGGCCAGCTCGGCGAGCACCTCGTCGAGCTCGTGGGGGCCGGTCGGGCCCACCGCGTCGAACTCGGCGAGCTGGAACTCGACGTACTCGAGGCGCCGGGCGCGCTCGACGGGATCGCCGCCCAGCGCGTCGCGCTCGCGGCGCAGCCGGGTGAGCTCCTCGCGCGCGGCGGCCAGGTCGGCCCCGTCGATCCCACCGGCACGGTCGATGAGCGCGACCACGGCCTCGCTCGAGCGCAGGCGCAGCGAGTCGTGCTGACCGTGGATCTCCACCAGGCTCGCGGCCAGCGCACGCAGCGCCTCGGCGCTCGCCGGCGCCCCGTCGACCGACGCGCGCAGCCGCCCCGATCCGCTCACCTCCCGGGCCAGGGCCATCTCTCGGCCCCCGGACTCGAACAGCGCCACCGCCCGGCTCGCCGGCCCCAGCGCGTAGCGCGCGCCGTCGGTCTCGAGCCCGAGACTCAGCGCCAGTGCGCCCACGAGCAGGGTCTTGCCGGCCCCGGTCTCGCCGGTGACCACGGTGAATCCCGGCGAGAGCTCGACGGTCGCCTCGTCGATCACCCCGAGGTCCCGGGCGTGGATCTCGAGCAGCCGCGCCCTAGGCATGGCCCTCGCGCAGACTCCGCCGCAGGCGCGAGGCCAGCTCGAAGTTGCGCGTGGCCACGACCCGCACGGGGCGCGCGTTGCGCCGCACGACGACCGAGCCGCCCGGCTCGAGCGTCGCGACGCGCTGCCCGTCGGCCACGACCACGGCTGGCTTGTCGAGCGCCTCGAGACGCACGACCGCCTCGGCGGGGACGATGATCGACCGGTCGATCGTGAAGTGGGGAGCGACCGGGGTCATCACCAGTAGCCCCATCGACGGGTCGACGACCGGTCCCCCGGCCGACAGGCTGTAGCCCGTGCTGCCGGTCGGCGTGGACACCATGGCGCCGTCGGCGGTGTAGGTGAGGTACTCCTCGTCGTCGACGTAGGTGCGGACCTTCACCATGTGTCCGGCCGCGGGTCGCTCGACCACCACCTCGTTGAGCGCGAACTCGTCCTCCACGACGCCCTCGACGTCGATGCGCAGGGCCAGACGCTCGACGACCGGTGCGTCCTCGAGGGCGCCCACCACCGTGGAGGCCACCTCGGTTGAGGGCACGTCCAGCAAGAAGCCGACCTGGCCTAGGTTCACCGCCACGATCCGCGCCCCGGCTCGATGGGCCAGGCGGGCCGCCCTCAGGAACGTGCCGTCCCCGCCGAGGCTGACCACGACCGTCTCCGGACCGACCGGGGGCTCGACCGCGCCGTCCAGCAGGTGCAGGGTCGAGTCGACGCCGGACGCCGCGAGCTCCGCGCCGACGGCCGCCGCGAGCTCGAGGGCGTCGGTCCGGTTCGAGAAGGCGGTGAAGAGCAGGTCGGACACGGTCGGCCTCGTGCGGGGATCCGGGGACAACGGTCGTCGTGTCGCTGGGCTAGCGCTGCTCGTAGGTGGCGACGATCATCCCTCGCGCCAGGGTGTGCGTGAAGAGGTTGAACCCCAGGTAGGCCGGGGTGGACCCGTCGGGCAGGTCCAGGCTGGGGACGTCGAGGGCGTGGACCACGAAGTAGTAGTGGTGCGGCCCGTGGCCGGCCGGCGGGGCGGCGCCGATGAAGCGGTGCAGGCCCGCGTCGTTGGCGAGGGTGATCGCCCCCTCGGGCAGGCCCCCGTGGCCGTCCCCCGCCCCCGCGGGCAGCGAGGTCACGCCCTTGGGCAGGTCGTAGACGGCCCAGTGCCAGAAGCCCGAGGCGGTCGGCGCGTCAGGGTCGTAGCAGGTGACCGCGAAGCTCTCGGTCTCCTTCGGGAAGCCGCGCCACGAGAGCTGGGGGGAGGTGTCGGTACCGCCCGCGCCCATGAGGCCGCTCACCTGGGCTCGGGGCAGCTCGGCGCCCCCGTCGATGTCCTCCGAGGTGACCTCGAAGGAGGGGACGGCCGGGAGCTCGGCGTAGGGGTTACGGGACATCGCTGCCTCCTTGTCGAGAGCGTCACGCCGACTCTAGCGAGGCCCCTTGACCGGCGCACCCCGCGCCGGGCCCCTACACTCTCGCGACGGGCACGACGCCGGAGGAAACCGTGAAGAGCCGCCGCACACTCGCCGTGGGTCTCGCGGCCCTCGCGTTGAGCGTGACGCCCCTCGCGGCGGCCTCGGCCACCTCGACCACGACGACCACGTCGCCCCCGGCGAGCGCGACCACGACCACCGCGGTGGCGCGCACCTACCCCGGCCCCGACGGCGTGGTGTCCTCGGCCATCGTCGCCGAGAACAAGCGACCGGGCACCTCGTCGTGGCGCATCGGCCCCGACACCTCGGTCACGGCGATCCAGGGCTTCGCCGACACGACCTACGCGGCGATCGGCCAGAGCGTCACCCTGCGAGTGGCGACGGACCTCCCGCGCTACCGGGTCGTCGCCTACCGGATGGGCTACTACCACGGCTTCGGCGCCCGCGAGGTCTGGAGCTCGGGCCTGCTCAACGGTCAGCGCCAACCGGCCTGCCCGGTCGACCCCTCGACGAACATGGTCAGCTGCGCCAACTGGGCTCCGTCGCTCACCTTCGTCGTCACCCCGGCGTTCGTGCCGGGCGACTACCTCTTGAAGCTCGTGGCCGGCCCCCGCGCCGCGAGCTACGTCCCGCTCACGATCTGGGACCCGCAGAGCCACGCGACCTACGTCATCATGAACCGCTCACTCGTCGAGCAGGGCTGGAACACCTACGGCGGCTTCTCCTACTACGCCGGGGTGGGGCCGTGCATCCTGGACAACAGCTCCTACCCCCCGTGCAACCGGGCCCGCGTGGTGTCCTTCGACCGCCCCTACGACACGGGCGCCGGCTCCTCGGACTTCCTCACCAACGAGTACCCCCTCGTGCGCCTGGCCGAGAAGGAGGGACTCGACGTGACCTACATCACCGACATCACCCTCGACGAGCACCCGACCCTCCTCCTCGCCCACCGGGCGCTGCTCACCCTCGACCACGACGAGACCTGGACCTACCAAGAGCGCATGGCCGTGCTGCGCGCGACCGCGCGCGGGGTCAACGTCGTCTACTTCGGCGCGGCGGCGATGGTGCGCCACGCCCGCCTGCAGCCCTCGCCGCTCGGTCCCGACCGCCAGGAGGTCGACTACCGCAACGGCGCCGAGGACCCCCTCTTCGGCCACGGGCCGCCCGGCCAGGTCACCGGCAACACCTGGGAGGACCCGCCGGCCGACTGGTCCCCGGTGCCCCAGATCGGCGAGGAGTACGTGGGCTACCTGGCCCCGGGGGCGAGCGCGCCCATGGTCGTCACCGACGCCGGGTCCTGGCTCTACCGCGGGACCGGGCTGCACGACGGCTCGACCATCCCCGGAGTCATCGCCTCGGACATCGACCGGGTCATCCCGTCTGCGGCCAACCCCACCAACCTCGAGGTCCTCTCGCACTCACCCGTCCCGACCTCGACCGGGACCTTCAGCTCGACGACCTGGGCCGGCTACACCTACGCCGACTTCGTCTACTTCACCGATCCCCACAGCCTGGCGGGCGTCGTGGACACCGGCAACAACGTGTGGATCGGCGACCTGCGGCCGTGCCCCCCGAGCGACCCGGGCTGTCCGGCCCCGCTCATGACGACGATGACCAACAACATCCTGCGCCTGGTCGGTCGGGGTCCCGCCGGGCGCTACGCGCCGTCGCGCAACAACCTGGCCTCGGTCGCGCCGGCGGGTTCCTGACGCGGCGCGCGGGGCTCGGTAGTCTGAGGCGAGCGACCATGACCGACACCACGACCCGACCCGAGCCCAACGACTTCAATCGCCAGGTGATCGACGCCCTGCGCGCGAGCGGCGGCGTGCTGCACGAGGGGCCCTTCGCCGGTGCCCCGCTGCTGGTGCTGCACACCCGCGGACGCCGTACCGGGCGCACCTACGAGAACCCGATGATGTACCTCGAGCTCGACGGCCACGTCTACGTGTTCGCCTCGCGAGGGGGCCACCCCGAGCACCCCGACTGGTACCTCAACCTCGTGGCCGATCCCTCGGTGACCGTCGAGCGCGACGGCCAGACCTACACGGCGCGGGCCGAAGTGCTCGGGGAGGACGAACGGGCGCGCGTCTACGGCCTCCAGAGCGACGCGTACCCCCAGTTCGCGGAGTACCAGCGCCAGACGTCCCGGGCCATCCCGGTGGTCGAGCTGGTCCGCGTCGACTGACCCGACGTGGGCGTCGCCGACGAGCTCGCCCGACTGATCGCCCACCGCGACGCCGGCGAGCTCACCGACGAGGAGTTCCGGGCGGCCAAGGCCGACCTGCTCGCCCACCCCGAGCGGGCCCGCGTCGCCGCCGAGACCGAGCCCGCCGAGCCCCTCTCCGCGCGGCGGCGGCGCAACCGGCGCCGTGCGCTCGTCGTGGCGGCGCTCATCGTGCTGGTCCTCGTGGGCTGGGTCGTGGTGAGCGAGGCGATGATCACGGGGGCCCGACTGGAGGCGCGAGTGACCTCGGTCACCCCGCTCAACGCCGACCTCGTCGAGGTCCGCGCCACCTTCACCAACGTGGGCGGCCGCGCGAGCCTCGGCCTGTGCCAGGTCACGGTGAGCCTCCCGACGTCGGCCGGCTCGTCACCGATCCAGACGCCCCCCGAGCCCCTCACGACCGCCCCGGTGCCGCCGGGCGGCACGGCCTCGGGAAAGGCCGAGGTGGTCGTGGTGGCGGGCGACGCGCGTCGGGTCACCACGCGCGACCTGTCCTTCACCTGCCAGTAGGCCGTCCCCGCGAGGGTCGCCCCCGGGGACGCCCGCGCTCGAGCGGCGCTCCGTCGGCGGTCCGCCGCCGTCGCCGACCCCGCGGCGCTCGTGACGGCGAGTCCCGTGGTGGCGGGGGCGAGATCGGAAGGTCGACGAGGGCCTCCGGCCACGGACGGGCGTCGTCGCGGGCCGGTCCGCTCATCACCCCTGGCCGACGCGTCCCCGGTGCCCGGCGCGGCCCTCGCGACACCGGCGAGCCCTCGACCGTAGGCTCGCGGCGTGGTCTCGCGCGATCCCCCCGCGGCCCGGGTGTCGCGCTACCTCGCGCTCCAGCCGCCGCCTCGAGTCCGTCGCGAACTCGCGGGGGTCCTGGCCGACCTGGGGATGCGCGACGTCGGGCCCCACGTGACCATGGTCGCCCCACCCGAGCTCCCGGCCGACGACGCGTGGCTCGACGCGGTTCGGGCGGTCGCGGCCAGGACCGCCCCGTTCCCCGTCCGCCTCGGCGAGGTGGCCTCCTTCGACGAGCGCGTGCGGTACCTCACGGTGGAGGGCGACGGCGTCACCGCGCTGCGCGGTGCGCTCGAGGCGGCCCTCGGGCTAGCCCCGCGGGCGTACACCTTCGTCCCCCACCTGACCCTGGCGCGGGCCCGACGGGATCGTCCGCTCCCCGAGGTCGACGCCCGAGCCATCCCTGCCCGAGTGCGTCGCCCGTTCCTCGTCACCGACCTCGGGCTCTTCACCCGCCCGAGGGCCGGTGCGCCCTACGCGAGGACCCGGTCCTTCCGGCTCGCGGGCGAGCCGTGATCGGGGCGTGCTAGGCCGGAGGGCGTGTCGCCCCCCTCCTCGCCCACCGTCGCACGGGTGCGCCGGGTCCCACGACGGGCGCGTTGGGAGTCAGTCCGGGTGGTCAGAGCGCGCGTCGGGCACGACCCGGTGGCGTACGTGATCGCCGTCGGGCGGCCCGTCGGCGGCGGGGAGCGGGTGGCGCGGGGCCGCGGGGCGACGACGCCCGAGGACCCCTGGACGGCCCACCACCGTATCGACCCGGTCGAGCCTCACTCGAGCGCCCTCGGCGCGCGACGTCCATGAGGGGCCCCCACGAGGCCGGGGTCTCGGTCGTCTCGGCGCTCGCCGGCGTGGTCATCGTGCTCGTACTGGGCTCGATCGTCCTCTCCCAGACGATCGGGGGGAGCCCGGCGCCTGGCCACGGCCCCGCGACGCGACCGGGGGGCACGACAGCGGTCTCGGCTCTGTCGAGCGCCCCACCGGCGGCCGCCCGCGCGGCGTGCGTGGCCGACGTCGCGGCGATCGAGTCGGCCGTCGCCGCCTACGAGACCCTCCACGGCGCGCCCCCGCCGGCGGGCATCGCCTGGGCCACGGGGCCGGGCGGGCCCCTGGCCGGCCAGCGCTGGCCCTCGGGGGACGGGTCGTTCACCCTGGAGTGGACCGGGACGAGCGTCGGCGTGCGACCGGTGGGCGGCCCCCACGGCCACCAGACCCTCGCCGGCGCGGCTGGCTGCGCCGACCTCTAGTCAGCGCGGGACGATCGTCACGTTCTCGGTGTTCGAGAGCAGCTCGACCCAGGTCTGGCCGGGGGCGAGCTTGATGACCTTCCCCTGGTCGTTGGTGAAGACGGTGCGGTGGTAGAGGTTCGACCGTGACCAGTGGCCGTGCTGGACGACGCCTCCCGTGAAGACCTCGGCCGGCCCCGAGCCGACCAGCTGCGCGTAGGAGTCGATCACGCCCACGCCCCCGACGTAGTCGACCGACATCACGATCACGTTCTTCGGGGCGAGCTGCACCCCGTTGGCCGACTTCTCCGGGGCGCCGAAGAGCGACCGGTCCCAGTGCCGCGTCGTCGGGTTCCACGTGTAGGTGACGGCGTAGCCGGCCGCGAAGCCGACGGTGAACGCCTGCACCTTGGGCCCGTGCGCGAACTGACCCGGGGCGAGGTACGTGAACAGCGGCCGGGTGGGGCGGGGCACGCCGTCCTTGCGCATCAAGAGCTCGGCGTTCGCGAAGAGGTTGTGGGGCACGACCCGGTTGGGATCGCGGAACATCGCGGCGCCGCTGTTGGACTCGTCGTAGAGCTTCACGGGGGCCGTGGCGATGCTGCGCAGGGCGTACTCCGCCCCGCCGCTGAAGGCGAAGATCCCCCCGATCGGGAAGACGATCTCGCGATCGGTGCGCCGGACCGAGCGCACGGGCCCGACCACCGTGGGCAGCTGGGAGTCGAAGATCGCGGCCAGACGCGTGATGCCGCCCTCGACGATCTCCTCGTAGACGACGTCGGCGTCCTGTACGCCGTACTGGGGCATGGCCTCCGGGGTGTTGTCGATCTTTATGGTGAGGGCCGAGCGGTGCAGCGTGAGGTGGTGGGGGTCGGGCAGGCCGGTCAGCGGGTCGACGTAGACGGGCTTGGCCGTCGTCGTGGTGGAGGGCGGGGCGGTCGTCGACGTCGTCGAGGTGGTCGTGCCCGAGGCGCCCGCGGGTCCCGCGAGGAGGCCGAGGAGCACGAGCGAGAGGGCGAGCGGGGTTACGAGGCGGCGCACGACGGCCAACCTAGCCAACGGCGGACACTCCCGGCCATCAGGCAGCACGTGCTCTTGGAGCGCCGAGCGCCGGCGGGGCCGCTCGAGCGTCCGCGACGGGTGCGTGGCGTCCCGTCGAAGGACGGACTCGCCTGACTCGGGGTCCACCGTTGGCGCTGCGCGCCGATCGAGCGGCTCGCGCCGCGGCCGCAGGCTCTCGGCGGCTAGGGGCATCACCGTCGGGGCGCGCCCGCCAGGGCGACCCTCGACGCCGTGGCGGGCGCGTGCCGCCTCCGCGTCCGCGCGCCCTCGGCAGCACCCCGCCGTCACCCTGGCCCGCCCTGAAGCAGACGGCCCGTAACGCCCGGCGCTCACGCCCCCCGGTGTCGGGGGCTTCCGCGCGATCGAGGTGCCGTTAGACCCCGGCACCCGCCCGAGCGCCGTGCGCGTCACCCCGGTTCCCGGTGATCATCCACGCCGTCGCGTTGACCCGGCCCGCCCGGTCAAGGAGTCGTCGAACCCGGGTTCAGGCCACTCGCGTGCGCTGGGTCGGCGCGGCGCACTCCCGACACAGGATGACCGACGGCGGGAACTCCCGGTTGGGCTGAGGCTCCCGGTACACGCGCACGACCCCGGTCGAGCGGCAGTGCGTGTGGTGCCAACAGGAGTGCCTCGAGCACCCGCAAGGCCCCGACGCGGGCTGGCGCGTCCGACCTGAGCGTTCAGCCCAGTGGATGGCCGCCGCCTCGTGAAGATCGCCCATGTTGACCTCCAAAACTGCGCTGCCACCAGGCTAGCGAGGCGGGGGCTCGACGGGGTGGATGGCACCGTCGGGCGACCACCGGGGCCTTCGGTCCCTCCCGCTCGCATCCGGGCGCTCTGTACACTGCGCCGGTGTCCGAGGGCTGGGTCCGCGCCGTGGTGCGCGCCCGCGTGGCCGTCCTCCTCCTCTGGGCCGTGGCCGCGACCCTCGGGTTCAGCGGCGCGGGGTCCCTCTCGAGCCGGCTCTCGACGTCTCTCGACGTCCCCGGGACGCCCTCGGCCGCCGCCGACGCGACCCTCGCGCGGGCCTTCCACGAGAACGTCGACGGGTCGTTCACCGTCGTGGTGGCCCGCCGGCGCCTGGATGCGGCCCGAGAGCGGACCCTGCGCGCCGAGCTCGCGGCGGCGCTGCGCGGAGTGGGCGACGCCCGCATCGTTGAGAGCCGGGCCGTCGGCGGAGTCTGGTACGCAGTCGTGAGCACGCCCCTCGATCTCACCCGGGCGGCCGCCCTCACCGGGACCCTGCGCCGCCGCCTCGCCGTCGACGGGCCCGCCGGGGCGCTCCTCACGGGCCCCCCGGCCCTGCAGAGCGACTTGGGTCCCGTGCTGCGCGCCGACCTCGACCGGGGACTCGCCGTCGCGCTCGTCGCGGCGCTCGTCCTGCTCGGCCTCGCCCTCGGGGTGGGCGCCGCGCTGGTGGTGCCCTTCGCCATCGCCCTGGCCACCGTCGGGACCTCCCTCGCGGTCCTCGAGCTCCTCGCGCGCCACCTCACGATCTCGCTCTACGCGCCCAACCTCGTCGAGCTGGTCGGGCTCGGCCTCGCCGTCGACTACGCCCTCCTGCTCGTGCACCGCCTGCGCGAGGAGGACCGGGGGGCGGCCGACCCCACCGCCGCGGTCGTCGCCACGATGGCGAGCGCCGGACGCACCGTCGTGCTCTCCGGGCTCGTCGTGGCGGCCGGGCTCGCGGCCCTGCTCCTCGAGCCGGTCGACTTCGTCCGCTCCCTGGGGGTCGCCGGACTCGTGGTGGCGCTGGCCGCCGTGGCCTCGGCACTGAGCCTCGCCCCGGCGGTGCTCTCGCTCCTCGGGCCCCGTGCACGGGCTCCACGACCCTCGCGCGTCGCCCGCGATGCCTGGGGACGGCTGGCCCGTGCGGTGCTCGCCCGGCGCCGCCGGGCCCTGGCCGGGTCGCTCGTAGTGCTCCTCGCGCTCGCGAGCCCCCTCGTGGCGCTGCGCCTCACGCCCCTCACCCTCGCCGCCCTGCCCCGGTCCATGGCCTCGGTGCGCGCCCTCGAGCTCGTGGGCACCCGGCTCGGCCCGGGCGTCGCCACCCCTCTCACCGTGGTCGTCGACACGCACCGGGTGGGCGGCGACGCGGCACCGGGCGAGGCCGCCGCACGGATGCGCCTGGCGAGCGCGCTCTCGCGCGACCCCGAGGTCGAGATCGCGGCCGTGGGCACCGCCGCGCCCTTCGTCGCCGGGTCCGGGCGCTACGCCCAGGTCGACGCCGTCGCCCGCGA
This sequence comes from Actinomycetes bacterium, assembly GCA_021779855.1. Lineage (GTDB taxonomy): Bacteria > Actinomycetota > Acidimicrobiia > Acidimicrobiales > RAAP-2 > RAAP-2. The sequence goes on along the minus strand of JAJXZW010000002.1, from coordinate 16,354 downwards.
CGCCTTCGGCTCGCCCGCCGCCCAGGCCCTCGTCGAGCGCGTGCGCGGGGTCCTCGTGCCGGCGGCCCGCTTCCCCGCGGGCACCACCGTCGAGGTCGGCGGGGCGCCGGCCCAGGGCGTGGACTTCCTCGCGCGCGTCTACGCCGCCGCGCCCCTCGTCGCCGCGGTCGCGCTCGGGCTCACGTCCCTCCTCGTCGGCCTGGCCCTCTCGTCGTGGGTGCTGGCCCTCCTCTCGGGGGCCCTCGCCCTGGCCAGCCAGGCCGTCGCCCTCGGGGCCACCGTGGCCGTCGTGCGCCTCGGCCTCGGCACCCCGGCCGGCGGCCAGGTCGACGGGTGGGTGCCCGTCTTCCTCTTCGCGCTCCTGCTCGGGCTCTCCACCGACTACCAGGTGTTCATCCTCGCTCGCGCGCGCGAGGCGTTCGACCGCCACGGCGACGCCGAGCGCGCGATCGTTGAGGCACTGTCGCGCACCGGGGCGGTGGTGAGCGCCGCGGCCCTCGTCATGGTCGGGGCGCTCGGCGGGCTCGCGATCGGGCGGGTGGCCGGCCTCGCCGAGCTGGGCCTCGGCCTCGCCGCGGGGGTCCTCGTCGACGTGGCGGTGGTGCGCGCGGTGGTACTGCCGAGCGCCCTCGGGTTGCTCGGGCGGCGCGCCCTCGCTCGCGCGCGCGTGCCCGGTCCCCCGCCCGCCCCGGGGAAGGAGGGCGGACGGGGGGCCGGGCGGGCGCCGGCTACTTGACGATCCGGATCGCGAAGCGGAAGGCCGGCACCTGGTAGCCGAGGGCCAGCCCCGGGAAGTCGCGCGCGTAGGAGAGGACCGGGAGCATGCCGTAGACCGTCGTCGCGTAGTCCGGGTTCAGCGTGTAGAGCTCGGGGTAGAGGTCGATGAGGTGCACGCCCGGACCACCGGTCGCGTAGAGGTGGATGGCGGTGTAGCCGTTCGAGTTGAACCCGCACCCGTAGCCGACCAGGCTGTTGTCGTAGTCGACCGCCAGGGTGTTGTCGATCTCGGTCCATCCGACGCCGTCGAGGGCGATGGTGAACTCCTCGCCTTCTTTGAACGTGTAGGTGGGTCGACCCACGCCGGCCACCTGGGTCAGCGTCGGACTCGTGACGTCGGTGGGCACCGGCGCCGCGGCCGCGACACCGTCGGAGATGACCCGGCCACCCGCGCCGCGGTAGACGACCACGCTCTCTTTGACGTAGTAGGGGACCTGGGCCTCGATGGCCGAGCCGCTCACCACCTGGATGACGTGCCAGCCGCCGAGTCCGGCGCCGGGCTCGCCGGCGGTCGTCACCGGGACGGTGACGTTCGCGCGCAGCTGGCCGCCGCTGACCGGGGCCGAGCCGAGCGGGGTGCTGGCGTAGGCCCAGCAGGTGGTCGCCCCGTTCGGGCAGTTCACCCGGCTGCCCACGACCGACGACCACACCAACTGGTCGGGGCCGCTGCCCGAGAGACCGGTGACGGTCACCGCCACCTTCGAGCCGACGGGGCCGCTCGAGCTCGACAGCGTGGCCGTCGCGGTGCTGGCCGGGTCGACGCCCGTCGAGTCGGCCGTGGTGAACTGGCTCACCGTCGGGGTGACCGAGGCCGGCCAGTCGACCTGGGTCGCGGGCAGGGTCCCGCCCGGGGTGGTCGTGAAGTAGGCCTTCAGCAGGTTGGCGTAGGGGATCGGCGACTGGTCGGAGTTCATGTAGAGCGTGCCCACGGCCGCGCCGGTCTCGAGCACGTGTCGGCCCACCGGGCCGGCGGCGCGGATGTCGAAGGACGCGGTCCCGCGGGTCCAGGCGGCCTGGAACTCACCGACGAAGTGGTTGTCCCAGTCCAGGGCCGAGCCCAGCGTGTAGGCCGTCGCCCCGAGGCCGGTGTAGGTGACGTGGATCATCGTGCCGATCGGGCCGCGCGTCGGCGAGATCGTGAAGGTCCGCATCGTCGTGAAGCCGCCCTGGGCGACTTCCTGGCCGCGCACGACCGCGTAGATCGTGTGCTGGCCCCCGAAGTCGGCCGGAACCGTCGTCGCGTAGCTGAAGGACCCCGCGGCGTCGGTCGTGGCGGTCCCCAGGGTCACGTTGAAGTTCTTCACCGCCGTGCCGAGGTAGTTAACCGTCGACGGCTCGACGTCCGTGACCCAGGTTTCGTTCGCGGTCGCCCACTCGATCGCGACGCTCGCGTGGGCGGGCAGCTTCGTGCCCGAGATCGTGAGGGGCTGGCCCTCGGTGCCCGAGCCCGAGACCCCGTACTGGGTGCCCGAGGAGCGGGTGGTGAGGACCCCGAGCGTGCTGCCCAGGGTGAAGGCGGGGCTCACCGGGCCCGGCAGGGCCGGGACGTCGGGGAGGTTGGCCGGCGCCGTGAGGGCGTCGGCGTTCTGGGCCTCGGCGACCTGGGCCGGCGAGGCCTGGGGGGCGGTGAGCGAGGTCGGGGCGGCCCCGCCGGGACCGCCCGTGGCGAGCAGGGCGGTCGCGAGCGAGAGGCCGGCCAGGGTGGTGAGCGCCCGGCCCCTCCGGGTCGACCCGTGTGCGATCCTCATGGTTCTCTCCTTTGGGGTGACCCGGGTCCGAGCCCGCCGAGCGACGGACCGGACCCGGGCACTGCGTTAGGGCGTCCCGCGGTTACCGACGTTCAGACGGACTGCTGGATCGTGAGCTGGGACGTGGCGGCCAGTCCGGTCTGGGTGAAGGTGTAGGTCGCCGCGGGCACCGTGGCCGAGACGAGGACCTTGACCGTCTTGCGCAGCACCTTGGTCACGCCGTTGACCTTGGCGCGGTAGGTGACGCGCACCGTCTTGTAGACCGCGCCGATCGGGTTGAGGGTCACCACGACCTTGAAGGGCACGACGCCGATCGGGGTCGAGGACGAAGTCTTCCAGCCGTAGGTCCAGTACCCGTCACGCGACGCGTAGGCCATCGCGGGGGGTGTGGTGACGCCCGGCAGGTCCTGGATGACGACGCTCTTCACGTTGGAGGTGACGAGCGGCTGTCCGGTGGCGTTGGCGATGCCCCACATCCGGAAGACCACGGTCGCCCCCTGGCCGAAGACGTTCTCGAGCCCGCACCCGCCCGAGGTCACCGATCCCGTCGGGCTGCCCGAGCCCACGACCGTGTCCACGTTCACCGCCATGAACTTGTTACCGCTCACGAAGGGGGCGGCCGTCGTGGTCGTGGTCGGCGTGGTCGTCGTGGTGGTCGTCGTGCCCTGGGCGCCGGCCGTGCCCGCCCCCACGAGCACCACCGATCCCAAGCAGAAGACGCCCGCGAGGGCGCTACCTATGACTCTCCTCATTGTGTGCCTTTCTCTTTCCACCGTCATCACTTGACGGTGAGCTTGCCGACGAGGGTCGCGGTGAACTGGTCGCTCTCCTTGGAGCCCGCGGCCGTGGACTGGATGGAGAACGACCCGCTGATCGCGAGGCTCCCCTTGGCGGCCAGGTAGACGCCTTGACCGTTGACGACGGTGGCCACTCCCCTCACGGTGACCGTGGTGGGCGCGGCGGTCCCGGCGGCGCAGGCCGACTGCTTGGCCGAGGAGACGACCTTCAAGACGAGCCCGCCCTTGGCGCCGGTGATCGTCGCGGCGCCCGAGAACGGGTCACAGGATCCCGAGGGCGACGAGACGCCCGTGCCCTTGAGGGTGGTCGTGCCCACGCCGGGGGCCGCGCCGGTGCCCACGAGGGAGGTCACCTTCACCGACGAGCTGCTCCACAGCAGCGACATCGTGCCGTGGTAGGTCGCGCGGAAGGCGACGACCTTGGGCTTGGCCAGAGCGCCCGGCTGCGCGCTGGAGCGGGTAGGCGTCGTGACGGCCGCGCCGGCGCCGGCCGCGACGAGGCCCACGGTGCCCGCGAGAGCGACCGCGACGAGGAGCTTGCTGGCTGGGGAGGCTTTCATTGTGTGCTTTCCTCACTTATCTGGCTCTTATGCTTCGGGCCGTCGTCAGTCTCACTGCCGCGCCCGTCGGTCCCGTAGGGAAAAAGGTCAGATGTGGGAGGGGAGGACGGTCGCGTCCTCCCGGGTCGCACCCCACCCGGTGCCCGAAGGGACCATCGTCCCCACCGCGGCGCAGCGACTAGCCGCCCGTGCGCGCGTGCTCGTCGGTGACCGCGAGCGCGCGGACGCACCGGTGCGCGGTCACGACCACGTTGAACCGGCCGGCCGGGTCATCAACGGCCGACCATCCACGCCGGCCCGACCCCGAGACCCGCCTAGCCGTCCATCGGTGGCCCAGGCCCACTCGGTCACTGCGCCCGAGTGTTCGGAGAGCGGGGTCGCTGCGGCCAGCGCCGGGCCCGGGGCCGTAACCATCCGTCGATCCGTGCCACCTCACCTTCACCTTCCCCGGAGGACCCCTCGGCGCGACGGTCCCTGTCGAGGGGGTCGACGAGTGCGCGGGCCCGGTCGCGCCGTGAGAGACTGCGCCGTGACCATCGCCGAGGGCTCGAACGGGTGGGACGACGCCTACGGCGGCCCCCCGCCCCCGTGGGACATCGGCCGGCCCCAGGGGGCCGTCGCCCGCCTGGCCGACGCCGGCGCCTTGACCGGGGACCTCCTCGACGTGGGCTGTGGCACCGGCGAGCACACCATCCTCGCCGCGCGCCACGGGGCCCGCGCCCTGGGAGTGGACCTCTCGCCGCGCGCCGTCGCCACGGCCCGGGCCAAGGCGGCCGAGCGAGGCGTGGAGGCCCGCTTCCGGGTCCACGACGCCCTTGCTCTCGATCGGCTGGACGAGACCTTCGACACCGTCATCGACTCCGGCCTCTTCCACGTCTTTGACGACCCGGATCGGGCTCGCTACGTCGCGTCACTCCATTCGATTCTGCACGCCGGCGGCCACCTCCACCTCCTGTGCTTCAGCGACGACGAGCCGGGCGACTGGGGACCGCGCCGAGTCAGTGAGCACGAGCTTCGCGACGCCTTCGCCTCGGGTTGGCGCATCGAGGGCCTCACCCGAGTCAGCTTCAGCATCAACCCGGGTCGCGGCACCCCCTCGGTCGTTGCGTGGCTGGCCGACGCCGTGCGCGACTAGGGCATCCCCGCTGCCCGACGACGCGGGCGCGACCCCCCACGCGAGGAAGGGCGACTTGTAGCATCGCGTGATGACCGCCGCCTCCGCCCGCCGACTCGAGGCCCTCGCGGCGAACTGTTCTCGCTTCCTCTCGGGGGACGGGCCCCGTAGCGTGCCCGGCCTCCTGGACCAGATCCCCGACGACACCGCGCCCGACGTCTACGGCCACGGCGGCGTCGTGGAGAAGCTGGAGGTTGAGATCGCGCGTCTCCTCGGCAAGGAGGCCGCCCTCTTCATCCCCACCGGGACGATGGCCCAACAGGCGACCCTGCGCGTGCACTGCGACCGGCGCTCGTGCCACACCGTGGCCATGCACCGCTTCTGCCACCTCCGCCAACACGAGGAGGGGGCCCTCACCCGACTCCACGGTCTCAGCGATGCCCTCGCCGGGGTGCCGTGGGAACCCATGGCCCCGCTCGACGCGGTCTCCCTCGCCTCGATCAAGGAGCCGGTCGGCGCGCTGCTCGTCGAGCTCCCCCAGCGCGACCTCGGAGGGCACCTGCCCACGTGGAACGAACTCGTCGCGATCGTGGAGTGGGCGCGGGAGCGCGGTGCCGCGGTGCATCTCGACGGGGCGCGCCTCTGGGAGGCCGCCCCGTACTACGCGACCGGCGCGAAGAAGGACCTGGCCGCGATCAGCGCGCTCTTCGATACCGTGTACGTCTCCTTCTACAAGGGGCTGGGTGCGATTGCGGGCTGCTGCGTGGCGGGGACGCGTGAGGTCATCGACGAACTCGAGGTCTGGCGCGTGCGCCACGGGGCCCGGCCCTACATGATGTGGCCCTACGCCGCGTCGGCCCTCTCGGTCGTGCGTGAGCGACCGCGGGACATGTTCGCCTACTACCGCCGAGCCCAGGCGATCGCTAGGGAGATCCGGGCCCTCGACGGGCCCGATGTCCTGCCCGAGCGCGTGCGCAGCCCGATGATGCACCTGCGCATCCGTGCGACCCGTGACGAGATGGACGCGCGCGTCGCCGAGGTCGCCGAGTCCACGTCGGTCTGGACCTTCACTCGCCCCTTCGTATCGGAAGGGCACCGGCTCCAGCGCTACGAGTTCCAGGTCGGGCGGGCCACGATGGAGCTCAGCCTCGACGAGGCCGTCGCGATCATCGCGCGCCTGAACGGCCAGCGCCCCCGACGCCCGCGGCGCTGAGTCGAACGGGTCCCCGAGCCCCGCACACCGGCGCGGCCGGCGAGGAGGCCCCGCCCGCGCGCTACCCGCGTCGCCCGAGGGCCTTCGCGAGCCGTACGAGTCGCGTCGGGTGGCGCAGGAAGGCGGCAGCCGTGGGCTCGACGTCCTCGAAGGGCCGCTCGCGCACGGGCACGTACCCGCGCCGCTCGTACCACGCCCGCAGCCGCGACTGGTGGGGCGTCGGGGTCTCGGGCACCAGGAGGTCGAGCTCCATGGTCTCCAGGCCCCGGGCGGCTCCCGTCGCCTCGACCGCGTCGAGGATCTGGCGGGCGACCCCCCGGGACGTCGCCTCGGGGGCGACCGCGAGCATCTCGACGTACCCCACGCGGGTGTCGACTGCACGGGTGACGACGACCCCGACGATGCCGCGGCCGTTCTCGGCGACGACCATTTCACCCGCCCGGATGAGGCGGGCGACCGCCTCGGCGCTCGTGCGCGGCACCGGGCTCGTGAAGAGCTCCTCCTGGGCGCCCTGGTAGGCGCGGGCGATGAGCGAGGCCACCCGCTCGGAGAGATCGGCCTCGCCGCGAGAGAGGCGCCGCACAACGGTCGCACCCACCCCGTCGCCGGAGGCCGACTCGTCGCCGCTCACCGGACGGGGCACCCCCATCTCCTCGAGCGCGCCGAGGACGACGGGCCAGTCGGATGAGCCGGCGTCGGCCACCGAGAAGTGGTCCCCCACGGCCTCGACGAGCGCCGCGTCCATCCCGGCCGCCCGGGCGCGCGCCACGTACGTCTCGCTCTGGGCGAAGGGCACGCGGTCGTCGGGGCGCGCGTGCACGCAGCGCACCACCGCGGAGAGCGGGATCCGCGCGAGCGGGTCGGCGAGCGCGAAGGGCTCCGGGCGCTCCTCGGGGATTCCGCCGAGGAACTCCACCGCCGCCCCGCCGCCGATCCCCTCGCGAACCGCCGCAGCGAGGTCGAGGACCCCGGCGAGGCTCACGACGGCGTGCACCTCGACCGTGGGCGCCGGCCACAGGCCGGCGGCCGCCAGCTCCCGGCGTCCCGCCGCCCAGACCGCGAGGTGGCCCCCGGCGCTGTGGCCCACGGCGACGACCCGCCCGGCGTCCACGTCGGAGATCCCGCGGAGATGATCGATCGCCGCCGACACGTCAGCCAGCGTCGTCGTGGCCCCTCCGCCGTTGCCCAACCGGCGGTACTCCACGTTCCAGACGGTCCACCCGCGCGCGGAGAGGTCCGCGGAGACCCCGGCCAGGTGGTCAGCGCCGAAGGCCGCCCTCCAGAACCCCCCGTGGAGCACGACGAGCGTCCCGGGACGGGCCCGACCCTGAGGCCGGTACAGGTCCCCGTACTGAGACGGGTCCTCGCCGTACGCGTAGCGCTCGGCACCGGTTACTCCCACGTCGCGCGGCCTCCCTTCGCCTGGCTCCGAGAGCCAGTGAAGCACAGCCAACACCCGAGTCCCGCAGGCACCGGGCGACGCTCCGGGGCCAGGACCACGCCGCGCCCGCCCGACCCGACGAATCGGGTTGACGGGCGGGCGTGAAGACCAGCCCGGCAAAGCTCGGCACGCGTCATGCGCACGGCGAGGGCACGAGTCGACCCCCTCAGGATCCACAGCCCGCCAGCTGGAGGTAGCGGGCGGGGGACGCCCGGTAGAGGGCGACCGCCGCGGGATTCGACCGGGCGAGGTCGAACACGAACCGTCCATCGACGTAGTACCACCAGTCGGTCAACTGCTGACCGCCCAGGGCGTAGTGAACTAGCCACGCCCCGCCGGGACCGCGCGACACACCCCAGGTGTCGACGGGAGTGCGCGGGTCGTTCGGGCACTCACGATGACGACGCACGTACGCCGGCCCTGAGATGATCGCGCGGCTCGCGGCGTCCCATCGCCCGTAGACCGCAGCGTCTCGATTCACTTGGAAGGCGTCGTTGAAGGCCCGAGCGACGAGGAGAAGCCGATGGGCGCTCTTCGGATCGCGCCTCGCCGCGAGCACGTCGGCACCTTGCGGCGACGCGCGGTGCGAGCCGGACACCCGCGAGCCGGTACACGACGCCAGTCCCGCGGCCGCGGCGAGCGTAAGCCCTACCACGGTCATCCTCGTATGCCACCTCGGTGCCCGCACCGACCAAGTGTGACAGCCCGCTCGGCCAGAACCGGGCTCGGTGCCGCTGGGGCCGGGTGTCTGGGCCAGAAACGGGACACGGGCGTTCGAGCGACGGTACGTGGTTCGTGTACTATGGCGTCGGTCCGTGCCACTGGTCCATCACGAGACCTCGCCCCCACGCCCACACACGAAGCCGAGCCCGCAACCCGTGGGGCTCCGTTGACTCCAGCACACTCAGGGGCTCGGCCCGATGGACAGGCCACTGCGGACGGTCGAGGTGACGCCGACACGGGATGCTGCGGCCCCGGCTCTCTCCTACGGGCCGATCCTGAGACGCCGTCGCCTCCTCCGACGGCGCCCTGGAACCGGCCGGCCCCAAGCGATTCGCCCGTCGGGCCGCGAGCAGCCCCCGGGTCCACCGCGTTCGCCTCCCACCAGGGTCGCCGACTACCACCCAGCCGGAGCCCTGATGGTGACGATTGAGTAGAAGACGGGTGAGCGCGCCGGCTTGGGTTTTACCGCCTCCCGTGGACCGGGTGCCGTCAGCTCAGCGCCGATGCCGGCGAGCGCTGGAGAGGGCTACCGAACGAAGGTGGATACCTCCGTGCTCCGCGGCGCGGCGGGGACTACGCGAGCTCGTCGGCCCGGTGGATGTCGCCGGCAAAGAGCGTGGCAACACAGTCGAGGAACTCAATTCGTGTAGGGCCATTCCTTCCCCGCACGCCGATCGCCCGTGGCTAGTCGCTTCGAGGATCGCGTGACAGCGATCCGCGGGCGGGTCGGGTGTGAAGGTGGCCGACCAGTGGGCACGAACGGTCGAGGCGTCCTCGGGTATGTTCGCCGCTCACTGCTCCGGGACGCGCCGAGTGCTGAACCGGTACCTCCTCCCACCCTTGGAGGGGAGCCGCCCGCGGTGTCTTCACAATGGTGCAAAAGCTGGTCGGGAAGATGTAGGCGGAGAGGCCGTCTCGTTCATCTCATCCTTCCGGACGGGCCGCTCACGGCAGGGGTAGATGGTCCATGGTCGCCTCGGCGGCGGGCTCGCCCCACGACGCGGGTCTGCCGCCGGAGCGGAAGTACATCTCCTTGAACGCCATCTTCATCGCCCAGGGCGCGTAGCCCATCTTGAACACACTGGTCTTGCCCCCGTACCAGGTGTCCGAGTGGATGTAAAACCCCTTGTGGCCACCCATGTCACCGAAGCAGACGACCTCCGGCCGGTAGCGATCACCGATCTTGTCCCCGTCGAGGCGGCCGACGGCCGCGGCGATGTGCCGGGCGACGATCTCGGCCTGCTGATGGCCGAGCGAGCCTAGCTTGGGCACGGTGAGCGCGGCCGCGTCACCCACCGCGAAGATCTCGGGGTGGTCCGGGTTAGCCATGTCGGTGCCGGTAACCACGAACCCTTGCTCGTCGGTGATCGGCAGTTCTCGGAGGAAGGCGTGGGGCACCCAGTCGGGCAGCACGATCTTGATCTCGGCTTCGATGCTCTCCCCGTTCGCCAGGTCGATCCCGTCGGCGCCGACGCGAACGACGTCCTCGGTGCCGGCCTTGTAGCCAAAGCCCATCGAGGTCGCGAGATCCAAGAACTCGGTGACGATCGCCTCGCCGGCGTCCTCGGCGATGACCTTGCCCGGCGTGAACAAGATGACCTTCCGAGCGTCGCCCATCTGGCGCTCCTCGAGCCAGTGGGCCATCGACAGCGCCAACTCCAAGGGCGGACCTTCGCAGGCCGCAGCGGCGACCGGCATCCAGTCGGGCTTTCGCTCGAGGCCTTGATGGAAGTGGGCCGAACCGATAGCGATTGGCCCGCCCCGGTAGCCGTGGTGCAACTTGCGGCGCAGTTTGTCGCCGTAGTACCCGCTCGACACGGTATCGCCGTATTCTCCGAAGCCGTCAATGCGGTCGTAGGCCAGCTGGTTGCCGAGGGCGATCACCAGGTAGTCGTAGCCGATGGTCTCGGACGCCGATCCCGCCCGGTCGGTCGGCACGAAACTCACCGTCTTGTGGTCCGGATCGATGGCGGTGACCGCGGCGTTGAAGAACCTGTTGCCGTCGTGGTCGTGGAAGCGGACCGTCTCCATGTGCATTGACACGAGCGGATCGTGATTGGCGAAGACCTCCATCGGGATGTTGGGCACAAAGATCAGGTACGGGTTGCGGTCCACCACGGTGAGGTCGACGGCGTCGCCGCAGCGGGCCCGGATGAACCGGGCGGTAGTAAGCCCGGCGAAGCTGCTGCCGAGCACCACCACCCTCGCACGAGCGGGGCCGCTCACCGCACGACTCCCGGCTCGCATGTCGGGCGGAGCCCGAGGGGGCGGGGCAGCAGGCCGGCCGGGCACCACCCGGTACGTGAGTACCGCATCGGGCTGACGCCGAGCGTCCCGCTGGCGAGCCGCCGGCGAGATGAGCGGCGCTCGGGGCCCAGGCTGGCCCGGATTACCGTGCCGGCCAAGGCGAACAGCACCCGTTTGAGCGGCCACGATTGGTTTGTCATGATGACTCCTCTTTCGCTGTGCACATGTGCGCCGTCGCGCCCGACGCTGGCGGCGCCCGACGCGCGCCGGGCCAGTCGGGCCGCGGCACCGGTTCCCGGCGGTGTTAGTGGGGTGTGGTGGTCCCCTTTGACGGGCAGGTGGAGCGCCTCGGTGTCGTGACCGCTGACTTCGGGTGGCTGGTGGATGTCGCCGTCGGCGATGCCGTACCCGGCACCCGGCGGACCGAACTGGGTGTCGAGCGGATACCGGCTGTCGGGGCAGCGGCCGACACGGCGGACGCTTCGCTCCACTCGGACGACGGGTGCCACCGCCCCCCAGCTCTCATCGTCGTGGAGTGGGGCGGTCTGGCCAGTGTCAAGGGCCACGTTGGCGATGCTACAGCCGGCCGAAGCGCCGCACCCGCAGTGCACCCCGTACAAGCGATCCGTGTCGGGATCGGAATCGAGCGCCCGCTTCGGCCAGGTGGTGCCCGCCGCGAACCCGACTCCCGTGTCGGGGAGCCGCTCCCGAGGGCGCGGATTCGTGGAATCCTTCCCACTGCATGGTGTCGGAGACGCACGGTGACGATTCCGCAACAACCCCCTGGCCGCGTGCTAGATAACCTCACCCTGTTGGTGGCGGAGACGCGAAACGATAAGTCTGCCACTTCGCACTGGCGACTGACTGATTGAAAAAGGGCCACATGCAACAGGGGCCCGACAAAACGACCCTCAGCCAGCGATGAAGGCGCTGACCAGCCAGTGCCAGCATTGCCAGGTTGCCAGTCCCAGAGTCATAATGCTCGTGTGACAACACCTTGGTGGCGGACGTTGCCGACAAGTCGAATATTTGAGGTGAAGCTGGAAGGTGCTCCAGGTAGTCGCGGTCCGCTAGTCGTTTCCAGTCAGGGCCTTGTGTGGACGAATGGACGAGGTGAACTGCGCATCGAATGGGAGTCCGTTCGTTCTATCGCCTATGGCCTCGTAGAACCGGATCGGACACGAGACTCGGGCCGTCTGGCTTGGTGGCTCATCGCTGGTCCGGCCGGCTCTCTCGCCAACGCCATCCATAACAAGCGAAAGGCAGACGAAATGTACGTGCGTGTTGCCTGCACTAATCCCGATGAAGTGTTCCACTTTGTGACATTCAGTCGTGCGGCAAGCGTTCGACAAGCACTCGAAGCTGCGCTGGTGGGTCTGCGTTCAAGCACCGAATGACTAGGCGATTGAGTTGGAGTAGTCGGCCGCACCCACAGCACATCGTGCGGAGCGCGGACCTCGATGGGGCGTCAGCATAAGTCGGAGTTCACGAAGCACGGCTTCGGGTTGTCACTGCCGGAGACGCGAGTAGACGGGTCCACTACCACGCACTGGCGGCTCGCGGGATAACTCCGCGCTGTTGGTGTCGGAAAGCGGCTCTTCGCAAACTCCGAGTGGAGAATCTGCGATTGGAGACAGAGGGCTCAGCGAAGAGCAGCCGGGGTTGATCGCGGGACGACGTCGCCACAAGGGCTTGCCATTACATCGCCACCCTGTCGCCAGGTGACACCTTTGTCGGAGCGGATTCGTCGCCTCTAGGCCCTTGGGTTACCCGCCTTCGTGTATGTACTGAGGGCACTCGCAGTGTCGCACCTCCCGCAGAGAGGCCCCTCCCTTTGGGCATTTTCAGTGACAGCTAAACCGCACCAAGTCACCCCCTCATGGTCATCAGTCCGTGCGCCGTCTCGCCGATAGTGGACGTGCTCTCTGTCGTCTTCTGAGTTGACGAGCACCAACTGCAAGGTGGGACTCCTCACATTGAGGGATTGCGGACTCGGTGGCAAGCGCAACTTACCACTCTCACGTCTGACGGTGGCACTCGTTTCGCGTTGTGGGAGAGTGCGCACTCTCTATCGCAGCACCCTCCAACTGCACGAGAGCCGCCTGGTTCACGGTTCAATGAGCCTTAGCGAGCCTGCAATCTCGCTCAGTACCAGGAGCACCTCAGTCGCTGACTCCTGGAACTCACTCCGCGCCTCGGGTACGTTGCCCAGCGCCCAGTCAAGTACTTGGTGAATCAACTCTCCCTTCAATTCTCGCCTCTTAGTCGAATCGGCTTCGGTCCTGACCCGATTGACGTTTTCAGCGAATCTCGCTGGTAGGTACTCCTCAAAGTCGTGAGCCTTCCACTGAATGAATTTATGGATGCCGAATTGTGCGAAGTCCCTTTGAAGCTGTTGTACGACTGTCGCCTCCTCTTCGCCACCATCGACAATTGTCCATACGGGCACCCCTGTGCGCGCCACGTATAGGCACAGAATCGTGCGGCCGAGATCTTCAACTAGTGCGCGAACCTTTCGTAACCCACCACAAGAAATGGTTTGGACGGCCGCAAGTTGGGGACAGAATTGGGGAATGAGAAAGTCGCGAATGACGGATTCGGCGGAACTCTCTTCGAAGACGATCCACGCCATGGGCAGCTCGGAGTGAAAGCCAAGATCCTCCAATGCTTCGCGTCGCTCGAAGGTGTCTAATGATGGTACGACAACCGTGTGGGGCACGACCGAGAGTTGGTCGAGGGATACGCGGTGGATCTTGGTGGAGTCCTCTGATCCCAAATACCTGACTACGACGTCGGAGTGTGTTGAAACAATGAATTGGTTCGATCCGGAATACTCAATGAGCACGCGGAGAAACTCCCTCAGAGCCGAAGGATGGAGATTCGACTCCGGCTCTTCAATAAGGTAGATATGGTTTCTGTTTCGAGATAGTTCCTGAAGGATGTCGACCGAGTTGCGAATGCCTTCACCCATTCTCAAGAGCGATACATCAAATTCGTCTGCGATTGTTCTGCCGGGGTTCTTCCCGTCGCTTTGGAATATCGTCCCAACTTCTACTCCGAAGACGCGGCGGCAGAGCTCACGGTAGACAGTTCCTGAGGGGCCGGACATTGCTCCGTCAATTCGTGAGGTGAGGTTGTAGTCGCCCCCAGCGATTGTCTGCTCAATCGCCCCGTTAACCGAAGGATTGAAATTCAAGGTGCGGCGGTCGTGGAAATACCCAGCCATGAGCGCTTCACTCCGTGTTGGGCCGAAGCGAGGGATCTCTTGCTCCTGGCCCTCCGTTGACAGGGTGCGAAATGTCCTAATCCTGTTTCTGTTGTTTGTCGTTGTTATGGTGACAACAGTGCCGTCGGGGGAGTCCTTAAGTCGAAGGACTGGAAACGCGTTCTCCTTTGACACTTTCAGTTCGACGGCGAAGTCTGGATCCGAGCCGTGGTGGTAGTCCTCGGTGTTAAAGGCGACTGGCTCCTGGAGCATCGTGAGGGCACGGAGAATCGCGCTCTTTCCAGAATTGTTCGGTCCGACGAAAACTGTTATCGGTCCGAGTGGTATCGGGTCGATGAGAGAGATCGAGCGGAAACCTTGGATTCGCATCTCGTGTGCGTACACGTCAGAACCTTCATCCACGCCTGCGGGGCGTCGTTCGTGGTGTGGATACCCTAGATGAGCCGTCGGCAAGCATCAAGCTGCTGCTCGTTACACTGCGAGTGTGGGTCCAGATTTCCGTTCCGCGCCGATGGAAACGCCAGAGGGCGAGGGGCGGGCGGGACTGCTGTCGCTTTAGTTGACATCTTGACCTGCCCCAGGAATGGTTTCCACTTCACTTGTTGAGTTCGGGCCTTGATGAATGGCTCAACCAATGCCCACCGCGTATCCCTCCGAGTTTCGTCGACGAGCGATTGCTCTCGTCGAGGCCGGTCAGAGCGTCGCCAAGACCGCCAGTGATCTCGGCGTCACCCAGACGACGCTCTACAACTGGGTCAAGCAGGACAAGGTCGACCGGGGGTTGGTTCCTGGCCGCACGACGACCGAGTCGAGGGACCTTCGCCGGGCGAGGAAGAGGATCCGCGAACTCGAGGCCGAGGTCGAGATCCTGCGACGCGCGAACGAACTGCTGGGAGAGGGATCCCGCCGCCCACAAGGGTCCACCCGGTGATCGACATCCTGGTCGACGCCGGGTTCAGCGTCCAGCAGTGCTGTCGGGTGCTCAACGTCTCCTCCCCGGGCTACTACGCCTATCGCAACCGACCGATGTCGCCCACCATGATGCGTCGCGAGTGGCTGACGGCTCTCATTCGAGAGGTCCACGTCGCCTCGCGCGGCACCTACGGATCTCGGCGTGTCCACGCCGAGCTGACCAAGGGCCGCGGCATCGAGGTCAGCGTCAACCTGGTCGGGATCCTCATGCACAACGCGGGGATTGCTGGACTTCCGGGCCCGGCGAAGGTCAAGCGCATCAAGGGCATCCCCACGAGCGACGACCTCGTCGAGCGCCAGTTCGCCCGCAGCGCTCTCGACGAGCTCTGGGTCAGCGACATCACGGAACATCGCACGCGCGAGCGAAAGGTCTTCTGCTGCTGCGTCATGGACACGTGCAGCCGGAGAATCGTGGGCTGGTCCATCGACTCCGTCCAGGCGTCAGCTCGTCGTGAACGCCCTCGACAGGGCCATCACGCAGCGCAAGGTTCGCCGCGGTGGCATCGTCCACGTTGACCACGGGGTCCAGTTCACGTCGTGGTCCTTCATCGAGCGGGTGAGGTCAGCCGGGCTGATGCCCTCCTTCGGATCGGTCGGCGACGCGTTCGACTGTGAGTTAACTGGGGAGGTCGCCCGACCGGGACCTGACTCGTGCTTACGACTGGCCGATGTGCCTTGGCGTTGATCTGTCGGTCCCGGCCAGGCGACGATCAATGCCGACGCCAGCGAGTCGGGCGGGAGTGACCCAATAGGGGCCTTTCGTCTTCTGACTCTTCACAGTCCTGTCCGCCCACTCGACCCGCTGGCACCAACCGTTCAAGGAGAACAGTCATGGCCAGCATCTCACCACCAGAACCGTCGAGCAAGGTCGTCGTGGGTGTCGACACTCACAAATACGTCCACGTAGCGGTCACCGTGGACATCGAGGGTCAACGTCTCGGCGACGTCCGAGTCCCCGCCGACGCGGCCGGCTACGGCGAGCTTGAGCGCTGGGCGAAGTCCCTGGGTCGACCGGTCGCTTTCGGCGTCGAGGGCACCGGCAGCTACGGCGTCGGCCTCGCGAGTCACCTGCGCCGCCAAGGTCTGCGGGTGATCGAGGTGAACCGTGGTGATCGTCGGGCTCGTCGTGCCAACGGCAAGAGCGACACCTTGGACGCCGAGCTGGCGGCTCGCAGCGTGCTCGCCGGCACCGCGACGGCGATCCCCAAGAGCGCCGATGGGGCGGTCGAGATGATTCGCAAGATCAAGGTGGCGCGTGACATCGCCTGCAAGAACCGCACCAGCGCGATCATCGCCCTCAAAGCAGTCGTCGTGAATACGCCACCCGAGTTGCGAGAGCAGCTCAACACGCTCCGTGACAAGGCGCTGATCCAACGGTGCTCGGGCTTTCGTCCCGGCGTGATCGATGACCAGATCTCGGCGTCGAAGCACGCCCTCAGGGCTCTGGCCAAGCGCTGGGAGTTCCTCAACGCCGAGGTGAAAGATCACGACACCGTCATCGCCTCACTCGCCAAGCGCCACTCGCCGACGTTGTGC